>NZ_RHOT01000017.1 GCF_003946675.1 Lapidilactobacillus gannanensis
AGATAAATCAGTTTTTGCTAGGCCCAGAATAATATCTAATTTCTGTGCGGCCGTATATTTAGTTCTAGGCATAAAAAATCCCCTTAAAATTGACAAATGAATTATATTATTTCAATTGTCAACCTTAAAGGGACTATAGCAACCAGTTCTGTTTCAACACCTTCACCAGGGTTTTAAAGGTTTTGAATTTTTCGGTTTTCAATTGGTTCAAATCAATGCCGGCAGCGTTCCACAACCAGCAAGCCCGCAATGGCGTCAGAACCAGTTTCGTTTCAACACCCATACTAAATTTTAGCAATTTCGAATGTTTAACTAACAAAAAGTAAAAGTTTTTGAACTGGAAACCATTAATTTTGGCCTAGTTGCGGTAAAATGAAAGTGCGGGAAACGGTACCAAATACTGAGGAGGTTGTTATGATGCTTGATACAGATCCTAAATTAGCCGTCACTGGTTGGCTAGCAAAAGAAGATCCAGAAATGCTAGCTGAAACTGATCGACTATCATTCTTTTTATATTTATATGAATTATTGGCTAAAAATGATGGCATTGCCAGTGATTTCACTGGCTTCACTTTAGAACCACTTTTGAATCAGCCACAAATCTTAGGTTATCGGGATGCTTATCGCGCCGATCCGGAAGGTTTCGAGAAGAAAGTCTTGGCTGCTTATCAACAGCAAGAATTGCGAGTTAATAAGAGCTTAGCGACGATGGCTTATGTGCTAGTTAAAAATAATCCTTTAGCTTATTTACAAGATTTTGTTCAAGGGTTTGATTTCTGGAAGAATTGGCAGAAAAATCATCGGCCAAGTACGAATTTCTTGTTATCAAACCACGACCAAGAACGGATTACCCAGTATTTCCTGAAAAATAAATAAATTCTAGCTGATGGAGTGTCCAAACAGTCTTGGCATTTGCTGGGCGATTAAAATTTGAATTGGTTTTAGGCGGAATGGCAGATAACTTCGTTTCGGCCGGCGGGGTGTGGAACGGTGTGGGCGTTGATTTGAGCTTATTGCTCGCGCAACAATCTCAAATACAAGCCTTATTGTAAGTGCTAAAGCACCAACAATAATTTCACGCCTGACACCCCGGCGGGCCTGCACTACGTTTTGAGCTAAACTGGTTCAATTTAGATTAGTTCGATTAAACGGCAGGACTAGCAAAGTTAGTGTTGCCCAGCAACCAACTGTGGAAATTGACAAATTCAGTACCATTATCAGAGAAATAGATTGTAGAAACTGACTAAGCTTGTTTGACAAAATTTCTGGTTAATTCAGAGACTGTCAAGCAAGCTTATTTTTGTGCACTGTTTAGTTGTCGCCACAATTCGAATTTAGTTGATTTAACCCATAATAATTGCCTTAACATCTAGCAATGATGAAAAGCACTAACTCAACTCCAGACGGAATGGAGGGCGTGGTTGTCAGCCAATCGGGTTTTATTTGCGTAGGAGCTTGCGAGAAGCAGTCAAATTTGACTTGCCGCTTTAGCGGTTAGACAAAGGCTCGTATTTGAAACAATTGCGGTTTTCAATTGGTTCAAATCGATGCCGGCCGCGTTTCACAACCAACAAGCCCGCAATGGCGTCAGAACCAATTCTGTTTCGACGCCTTCCCCAAGGGTTTAACGGTTTTGAACTGCGGTTTTCAATTGGTTCAAATCAATGCCGGCAGCGTTCCACAACCAGCAAGCCCGAAATGCAGTCAGAACCAATTCTGTTTTTACATCTCTACTGGTTTTGAACTTTGTACTGCAATCGTAAAGGAAAGGACATTTTTTGCGGGTATCAGTTGTCTTAACAGATTTTCCAGGCGATAATATGGGTAGCAAGTATCTGCGTGATAAGGGGGAGTAGCTATGTTAGTTAGACGGAAAATTAACTGGTTGGTGCTGTTATTGGGTCTAGTTGGTTGCTGGTTGTGGTTGGCACCCCAACCAGTGGCGGCGGCGAATCAGACGGCTTGGGTCAATGATCAAGCTAAGGTTTTGTCACAACGGACAGTCGCTGAAATTGACCAAATCAATCAGGAGACTTTTGCTAAGGTTAAGGGCCAGCCGCAGTTGGCAGTGATAACGGTGGACCATTTGCCTGATAACCAAGACATCGACGATTATGGGGTCGCGATGTTTGAGAAGTACCAAGTTGGCCGTCGCGACTGGGACAATGGCCTGTTACTAACTGTGGCAATCGCAGACCATAAATATCGCTTAACAGTTGGGTATGGCTTAGAAGCAGTGATTCCTGATGGCAGTAAGCAAATGATCGTCACAGCTAAAATTAAAGCTGAGCTGAAAGATGGGCGTTATGACGCCGCTATTCGACACATGATTGAAAAAATCAGTCGTCGAGTTGTGACCCAAGAAGCCGCTATTCGCACCCCAGCTGCCATTCAAGAAAAACGACAACGTGACCAGCGTATTAAGATAGGTGTCTTTATTGGCTTAATACTCTTGATTATTTTAGTGGTGGTGGGCATTGTTGCTTATATTCGTCAGAAGCGGCGGTGGCAAGCCTATGCTTTAACAACCTTGCAGGATGAACACTTTTTACAAAAACATCCTTTGGTTCGTTTCATGCCGTGGCCGGAACGAGTGAAATTAGTCAAGACCACATCATTACCAACAAAATTTACTGACGTTCAATTACTACAGCTAGTTTTTATACCTTATTTGCGCGAACATATTAGCGAAATCTTGGCCGCCAATCCAGTGGCCTTAGAATATCCGGCGGCCGATTATCAAGTAGCAATTAAAGCCGTGACCGATCGACCGTTATATACTGCCAAAACGCTGACTAAATTAGTGACACTACTAAATCCAAAAATTCGGCAGATCAAACCGATGATGTTGCGCTATCAACGGGCCTTTGAAATTTATAGCCAGCAAAAAAAGCTCTCTGCTAAACGTCAACAACAATTATGGGCAATTTTGACTGCTAATGTGGATTACTTTGAGACGGTTACTGATGATGAGGCTTTAACCTTGTTTGCTAAAATGGACCGTTATGTCGATCAAAACGGCCAATTGAAGCCGGTTAAAGATCAGGCTGATTTAATGTTACTACCAGTTTGGTGGACGACTTATCATGACGCCACGCTGAATAGTGGTTCCAGTTCTAGCAGCAGTAGTAACTTTGGTAGCGGTTTTGGTGGTGGTAGTACCGGCGGCGGTGGCTTCAGTGGTGGCTGGTAATTGCATAAAACACATACTTCCAGTAAGCTTAAACAAATCTCGTGACAATTCGTGAATATTTTTGTAAATTACAAGTGATAATGAACCAGTTATTGGGTTCGGCGTCACTTGTTTTTTTGTGGCGTCGTTGATCGACAAAATGGAGGGACTCGCATGACGACAATTAAAAATATTAAATTGAATAACGGTGTGTTAATGCCAATGGAAGGTTTCGGCGTGTACCAAATTAAGGACTTGGCTAAAGCTCAAGACGCGGTGCAATCGGCCTTGAAATTAGGCTACCGTTCAATTGATACCGCCCAAGTTTATGGCAATGAAACGGCTGTGGGGGCAGCGGTTAAGGCCAGTGGGATTCCGCGGGAAGATATTTTTCTGACTACCAAAGTGTGGATTTCCAATGCTGGCGAGAAGCGTGCCTATGCTTCAGTGCTTCAGTCATTGAAAAATTTGCAGACAGATTATCTGGATTTGGTGTTGATCCATCAACCTTATGATGATTACTATGGCACTTATCGCGCTCTAGAGACGTTGTATCACGAACATAAAATTCGCGCGATTGGCGTTTCCAACTTTGCCCCGGATCGCTATGTGGATTTCGTGAAACACGTCGGCGTGACGCCAGCAATTAATCAAGTCGAAACACATGTCTTCAACCAGCAGAAGTTTGCCCGAAAATGGCTGCAAAAATATGGCACGCAAATCGAGGCCTGGGGACCATTTGCGGAAGGTAAACATGAGTTCTTCACCAACCAAACCCTGACCAAAATTGGCGAAACTTATGGCAAATCGGCTGCGCAAGTGGCGTTACGCTTCTTGATTCAAGAAGATATTATTGTGATTCCTAAATCTGTGCATCCGAAGCGCATGGCGGAAAATTTAGCTATCTGGGATTTTGAATTAAGTGACGAAGACATGGAGAAGATTGAGAATATGGATGAAGATCAAACTTTCTTCAATGATCATCGTGATCCAGCCTTTGTCGAAGAACTAAACGATCTTAAATTGTAATGATTTCTGGGGGGATAATCATGACGGCAATTAAAAACGTGAAGTTAAATAATGGTGTGTTAATGCCAATGGAAGGTTTTGGCGTTTATCAAGTAACTGACTTGGCCTTGGCTGAAAAGTCGGTCAGCGAAGCTTTGGCTCTGGGCTATCGCTCAATTGACACTGCCCAATTTTATCAGAACGAAACAGCTGTTGGACAGGCGATTTTAAAAAGTCCAGTGGCCCGTGAGGATGTTTTCCTGACGACGAAGGTTTGGCTATCAAATGCGGGCGAGGAAAAGGCGCGCGCTTCAGTCATGAAGTCTTTGCAAAACTTGCAAACTGATTATTTGGATTTGGTGCTGATCCATCAGCCTTATGGTGACTATTATGGGACTTACCGCGCCTTGGAGCAGCTGTATCATGAGGGGGTCATTCGGGCCATCGGTGTGTCAAACTTCTTGCCAGATCGCTATGTGGATTTGGTCAAGAATGTGGAAATCATGCCCGCAGTGAATCAGTTGGAAACTCACGTCTTCTATCAGCAAACGGTAAACGGTGGCGCGGGAATGGTTGCATAAATATGGTACTCAGTTGGAAGCGTGGAGTCCTTTTGCAGAAGGGGAGCACGGCCTGTTCACCAATCCAACCCTGACCAAAATCGGCCAACAATACCGCAAGACGGCGGCCCAAGTAGCACTGCGTTTCTTAGTTCAAAGTGGTATTGTGGTCATTCCGAAATCCGTGCACCAAGACCGCATGGCCGAGAACTTGGCGATTTGGGACTTTGAATTAAGCACTAACGATATGGTCAAAATTCAAGCCCTTGACGAAGAAAAAACGGTTTTCGAAGATCATCGCGATCCTAAATTTGTGGAGCGAATTAATGGTTTCCACATTTAGTTACTGGCTGAGTTAGCAGCTATTTTGAAATTGTACTCAGACTACCCTGATTAGAGTGGTTGCTACTGGGCGATTTTAAGTTGCAAGTACAGCAGTTTTATGAATCTTTATCTGAATTGGCTTTAGGCAGTATGGCGAACAACTCCGTTACGGCCGGCGGGGTGTGGAACGGTGTGGGCGTTGATTTGAGCTCATTGCTAACGCAACGATCTCAAATACAAGCCTTATCCTAAGCGATAAATCGCCAAGGATAATTTCACGCCTGACACCCCGGCGGCCTACACTGCGTTTTGAGTTAGGATAGTGCGATTTAGATTAGGTAGATTAAACGGCAGTGCTGGCAAAGTTAGTTATCGCCCAGCAACCGACTGATGAAACTAACAAAACTCAGTATCACTATTTGGAAAAACAAATCGTAGGAACTAACAAAGCCTACTTAGCATTTTATCTGGAAAATGCCAAGTAGGCTTATTTTTGTGCTCTATTTAGCTGTTACGACGATTCGAATTAAGTTGATTAGTCTCACTGTAATGGCGTCAACATCTAACAATGATGAAGTGCACAAACTCAACTCCAGACGGAATGGAGGGCGTGGTTGTCAGCCGCCAAATTTGTCTTATTGCTTTAGCAATTAGACAAAGGCTCGTATTTGAAACAATTGCGGTTTTCAATTGGTTCAAATCGACGCCGGCAGCGTTCCACAACCAGCAAGCCCGCAATGGAGTCAAAACCAATTCCGTTTCAACGTCTTCACCAGATTTTAATGGGTTTTGAACTTTTCAGCTTTCAATTAGTTCAAATTGATGTCGGCAGCGTTCCACAACCAGCAAGCCCGCAATGGCGTCAGAACCAATTCTGTTTCAATACCATCACTAGTTTTTAACGGCTTTGAACTTAATTTTAAGATCAGAAATTTACAGCAAAGCCAACAGGACAAAGTTGACCACAAACAGCAACGAAACAATCCACAGAATTGGATGAACTTCTTTGCGCTTGCCCGTCACTAACTTGATCAAACAATAAGTGATAAAACCAGCAGCAATGCCGTAAGAAATGTTGTAGCAAAGCCCCATAAAAATCGACGCCATGAACGCCGGAATTGCTTCGGCCAAATCGTCCCAGTCAATATTTTTGAACGCACCCATCATCATAATCCCCACCGCAATCAAGGCTGGCGCAATCGCCTGAGTTGGGACAATGGCAATCAATGGCGCAAACAAACTGCTGAGTAAGAACAAGATAGCAGTGACGACACTGGTCAAACCAGTCCGACCACCGGCACCAATCCCAGCGGTACTTTCCACATAAGTCGTGGTGTTACTAGTACCGACAATCGCGCCGATCGAAGTGGCAATCGAATCAGCGAACAAAGCTTTATCCATTTTTGAAGAAAAACCATGGCCGTTTTCCAGAGCTTGCTCATCGGCATCGGAGAAAATGCCAGTGCGGCGGCCAGTTCCAATGAAAGTACCCAGCGTGTCAAAAGTGTCAGAAAAACTAAAAGCAAAAATGGTCATTAAAACTAATGGCAAGCGGTCCAAACTACTGAAGAGTGAACCCATGCCCTTACTACTGAAAGCCGCGCCAAAAGTCACGCCAAGTTGTTGGAATGAGTGGGCCAATGAATCGGCCGAACTGATTTTTAAATTAGTAATGCCGAAAGGAATGCCTAATAAAGTAATCGCAAAAATACTGATCAAAACGGCACCGGGCACTTTTTTGACGAGGAGGACAATAATTAAGGCTAAACCAATGAGCGCCAATAAAGCACCTGATTGCGAAAAGTTAACCAGCGCCGGAACGATCCCACCGCCAGAAACGATGCTTTGAATGCCACCTTTGTAAGTGGTTTGCGCCGCATTAAAAGCCTGCCCATTAACGCTAGTAATACTGTTGGCATCACTAGTAAATTGCAGAAAACCAGCGTTCTTAATACCAATGTAGGCAATAAAAACGCCGATCCCGCCACCCATGGCATGTTGCAACGATTCAGGAATTGCGGTGATAATCAATTTTCGCACCCGAGTAATCGTAATCAAAATATTGATCAAGCCACAAATGAAGACTAAGGCTAAACCTTCCTGCCAAGTAAAGCCTAAAGCAAAACAAACCGTGTAAGTAAAGAAGGCGTTCAGGCCCATACCTGGCGCCAACGCATAAGGTACGTTAGCGAAGAGCCCCATCACCAAAGTCCCAATACTTGCAGCAATAATTGTCGCTAGAAAAACTGCCTGGCTCGGCATGCCCGTCAACGACAGAATTTGCGGATTAACAAATAGAATATATGACATTGCAAAAAATGTCGTGACCCCAGCCATGATTTCGGTGCTAACTTTCGTTCGGTTTTCCCGTAACTTAAAAAAGCTTTCCATGAATAATGTTCCCCTTTTTCAAATGATAGACTTATTCTAACGAAGAAAAAGAAAATAATCAACACGATAAACGAACTATTTATTCTAATGATGATTTTTTGTTCTGAAATTAATGAAGAAAAAGTTAAACAGTACTATTGCAGGAGAATTCAGTTGATTCATAAATAATTGCTAAACACTATCAATACCAAGCAAAAAGCTCGTTGACATAATAAAAAATGTCAACGAGCTTTTGTGAGTCTAAGCGACCAATTTATTAAATCACGAACATTATTTGTTTAACAAACGTGGCAGCTGGTCCAGTGAATTGACCTCATAAGTCGGTTGGTAGGCCGAGTGGTTGCTCTGATGTTCCGCGTTTAACCACAAACTGTCCAGATGCGATAAATTGGCGCCGCGAATATCGGCAGTCAAGGAATCGCCAATCACTAACATTTCTGCCGGGTCAACTTCCGGCAACGTTTGTTTAACCGCATTAAAAAATAACGGATCAGGTTTACTATGGCCGATGTCTTCGGACAAAAAGACATGTTCAAAATAGGGTGTTAAGTGGGAGCCGGCCAATTGTTGGAATTGTTTGAAACGCGAACCATTGGAAACCACGAAGAGTCGATAATTGGGAGCCAATGCTGCTAGAACTTCCTGGGCGTGAGGCAATAAGGCGTGCTCCTTGGCAAATAACACTTCAAAGGGATCGGCATACAGCGCATTGTCAGTGGTGATGCCATAGTGGGCAAAGTATAAGCGGAAGCGATTAGCCAATAATTCTTCAGTGGTAATCTGTTTGTTTTCCAGCTCTTCCCACATTTCGTTGTTTAATTGGTGCCAATAATTAATTTGCTGATCAGTAAAGGCAAACTCAAAATTCACCGGTAACTTAGTTAAGGCCACTTTGGCGTTCAATTCAGTGTCAAATAGCGTTTTATCAAGGTCAAATAATAGAGCAGAATAATTCATGAGCAGCCTCCCAGCAAAAATTAAATTGATATTCATTCGATTGTATCATAATCAATTAATTGCGCCTATCGAATCTGGTAATTTAAATTCACTTAGTCTTTCCTAGTAAAGGATTGGTTTCAGTCATAAAATTGATGGTTTCAAATAGTAAATCGACTTTTGGTTGTTGGTCAGAATCTAATAAGTTTAAATTCGAGAAGTAGCACGCATAGGAGAAGTGTCATCTGTGTGGAGTTATGTATTAATTATGCTATAAACTGTTTTTTTATAATAATTTAAACGTATTAATTGTCATTTTAAAGGCAATGATGAGGAATAAATTCTTTCATTTTATATTTTTTTTATTTTTATTGTTGCTAATTAAGCTAATGGATGATATTATTTGTTTTGGAAAGCGCTTCCTGGATAAATTTTTTGACGTCATAATATGTATTTTTGCGCTATTATCATACATTCCGTAGTGATGGATGTTTTTTTTGAAAATAATTAAAACGTTTTAATAAATAACTAAAGGAGAATATGTTTGGATAAAAGCAAGCTGAACCAATTACTCGTTCAAATGTCGCTGGAAGAAAAAATTGGGCAGTTAACTCAGTTTACTCCTCAGTATTTAGGAAGAGAAAACGGCGAATTGACTGGGGTTTTAGGCGATTTTGAGGTCGAACAAGTTTATTTAGATAGTTTAGGATCTATTTTAAATGCGGATAGTTTTGAAGATATGGTTGAAATTCAACGGGAACATCTTAAACATGATCGCTTAAAAATCCCCTTGGTTTTCATGAGAGATATTATTCATGGGTACCGAACTATTTTTCCAATTCCTTTGGGATTGGGTGCGACGTTTGATCCTGATTTGATTGAGGAAATGGCTCATCAATCCGGATCAGAAGCTGCTAGTGAGGGTGTACAGGTTACCTTTTCGCCAATGGCGGACTTGTCTCGTGATGCTCGATGGGGACGCGTTATGGAGGGTACTGGTGAGGACTCCTTTTTAAATGCCAAAATGTCAGCTTCCATGGTCAAGGGCTACCAAGGACAACCTGGAATTTTAGCGCATGATCCATCTAGAATTGCAGCCTGTGTCAAGCATTATGCTGGATATGGAGCCGTTTTAGCAGGCCGGGATTATAGTACTGTTGATTTTTCAAGAATAACGCTCTATCAAGACTATCTACCTGCATTTCAATCTGCGATTGAGGCTGGAGCAAAGTTAGTGATGCCAGCATTCACTTTGTTTGAAGGTGTTCCTGCAACTGCTAGTAAGTATTTACTTAAAGAAGTTTTACGTGAATATTTGAAATTTGACGGTGCAACAATCTCTGATTGGGGATCTGTTGATAAATTCATTACCATGCATATTGCTGGCAATCAACAGAGAGCATCTGAACTGGCTCTTAATGCAGGTCTTGATATGGATATGATGTCCGGGGCTTTTGTTCGTGGGCTAAAACAAGCCGTTGCAGAGGGCGCAGTTGATGTAGCTGACATAGACACAGCAGTTTATCGAATGCTGGAATTAAAGAATGATTTGGGCCTGTTCGAGGATCCCTACCGGCAGTTTGGTGAAAATCATGCTACCAATGAAGTTTTTGGAGAGAAAATACGAGCCAATGCACGCAAAGTAGCAACTAAAAGTATTGTGCTTCTGAAAAATAAAAACGTTTTGCCTTTGGATACTAAAATACGAATTGGTGTTACTGGGCCGTTAGGAGATTCTCAAAAAATTCTTGGTGCCTGGAGTTCTCTTGGAAAGCATAGTGATGCAGTTTCACTAGCGACTGGGTTGCAAAAGCAATTTGATCATGTAGAACTAATTCCACTGCCAACTTCAAGTGATCCTGCAGATTATGCGAATATTGATGTCATTGTAGCTGGTCTTGGTGAACGCGAGGATGATACCGGTGAATCAGCTTGTAAAACAAATATTGAATTACCAGAGGATCAAGTAGTCCTCCTGAAAAGATTACAACATACAGGAAAAACTATTGTGGGCGTCATTTTTGCTGGCCGGCCACTAGTTCTGACTAATGTTGTTGGTTTACTAGATGCAATATTATATGCTTGGTTTCCAGGAACTGAAGGTGGTAATGCATTGGCTGATTTGATTAGTGGAGTAAGTTTACCACAAGGAAGATTGCCAATGACTTTTCCGAGAGCAAGTGGGCAAGTTCCAATTTACTATAATACGCCAAGAAATGGCTCACCAGCTAATGATCAAAACCCTTCAAAATTTACGTCTCGATATGTTGATTGTGAAAATGCACCTCTATTTTCTTTTGGCTACGGCTTGGGTTATGGGGATGTTCATTATGGTACTCCAACAATTGATAATAAAGTGTTAACGGATAATCGTGATATTAAAATTGAAATAGCGCTTAACAACACCTCAATGTATGGATCAATTGAAACGATTCAATGTTACGCTGGATCGTCAATCACTGAGATTGTTCGCCCAGAGGTCGAGCTGAAACATTGGCAACAAGTTGAAATACCCGCTGGTAGTACTAAAAAAATCACTTTTACGATTAGTTCCGACGATTTGGCATATGTTCATAGTGATTTAAACCGAGAGGCCGACAAAGGAGCATTTATCGTCAGAATAGGAAGTAGCGCTACTAATTATCAAGAACTTTCATTGGTTTATCGCTAACTGAAATAAAGGTGTCGAATTTGTATAGAGGAGTGAGTTAAATGGAAAATTTCCCGTTAGAAGAACAGCCAATGAAAAAAAGCCTTTTTAAAAGATTACACGACCAAATATTCTACCAATCAATGATTTGGCCAGCAGTAATTTTAATGATCCTATTTAATTTTATACCGATGTATGGCCTGATTATTGCCTTTAAGGATTATACAGTGTTAGACACAATTGGTGGTGCACCGTGGGTAGGACTTAGCTATTTTAAGGAGTTTTTCAAAGATCCCTTATTTTGGAGCGTGATGAAAAATACTGTTGGGATTGCCTTTTGGAAGTTACTGATTGGTTTTCCCGGTGCTATTATTCTCGCAATTTTAATCAATGAAGTTGCCAATGCACATTTCAAAAAATTTGTTCAAACGATTTCTTATTTACCGCATTTTCTTTCATGGGTAATCTTGGGTGGCATGGTAATTACTTGGTTATCGGATTCAGGGTTCATTAATAGTTTACTGATGGATTTAAATTTAATCAGTAAACCTATTGAATTTATGGCCGACACTCATAAATACTGGGGAATTGCGGTGCTCTCAGACTTTTGGAAGGAAGTTGGCTGGGGTACAATCTTGTATTTGGCGTCTATGACTGCTATTGACCCATCACTGTATGAAGCCGCTAAGATGGACGGCGCAACAAAGTTTCAGCAGGTTATCCATATTACGATTCCAGGTATTCGACAGATGATTTCATTGAACCTAATTTTGTCAATTGGCGGATTATTAGGATCGAATCTTGATCAAACCTTAGTATTACAAAACTCACTAAATTATTCATCCAGTGAAGTATTGAATTCGTATGTCTATAAAATGGGTATCAAACAGGGAAACTTTTCATATGCAACAGCGGTAGGAATCTTTGTTTCGATTATTTCATTATTATTAGTTCTTTTAAGTCGTTGGGGTACACGTAAAATTTCCGATAAAAGTGTCTTTTAGAAAGGGGATGCACCTAAGTGAGAAAAACAAAAGAGGAAAAGGTTTTTAATATTATCAATTTGGTTTTTATGGTTTTCTTTACGGTTATTATTGCATTCCCATTGATTAACATTGTGGCACTGTCTTTTAATGACCCTATGGATGCTTTAAAAGGTGGCATTTTTCTTTGGCCCAGGAAATTTACTTTCGAGAGTTATCGAACAGTTTTAGAGAATCATGCAATCTATCTTGCATTTGCAGTATCTATTGGTAAGACGATTGTGGGCGTTTTGTTACACACTTTTATTACTGCTATTACGGCATATGCACTAACTCGCGAGGATTTGATAGGTCGTAAATTCTTTGAGGTTATGGGCATTTTAACAATGTTCGTCAGCGGTGGAATGATTCCAACATTTCTTGTTTATAAATCATATGGTTTGTTAAATAATTTTTGGGTTTATATTTTACCGGTATTATTTAGTTTTTATGACGTTATTATTATGATGAATTTCTTCCGCGGTATTCCACGATCATTAGAAGAGTCGGCCGAAATTGATGGTGCAACACCATTTGTAATTTTTGCTAAAATCATTATTCCATTATCTTTACCGGTTATTGCTACAATCGCGTTATATCATGGTGTTTATCAATGGAACGATTATATGACGGCCAATATTTACGTAAACAATGAAAAACTATTTCCGTTACAACAATTATTGTTTAAGATTGTTTCCGAAAACTTATCACCGACAGTAGCCACCGGCACAGCAGTTGTTCGCGATACGACATCGCAGTCTATGCAGCTTGCCACTATGGTAATCACCACAATTCCTGTCGTTGCCGTATATCCGTTCCTCCAGAAATACTTTGTTAGTGGTTTGACTTTAGGAGCAGTAAAAGAATAAAAAATAAGCAGTTTAAGGGAGCAGAGACAAATGAAAATGAAGAAGATTTTGGTTGCCAGCATTGCTGCATTAATGGGTGTTACAGTATTAACGGCATGTGGCAAGAGTAATGAGTCGGGTTCAGGAGATAATCTGCCTAAAGCGAGATTTAAAGCAGATCCCAAAACACCTAGCTGGAAGAAAGATAAAAAGCATCCTGCATCATTGACTTGGTACGTCAATTTTGATTGGTACAAACGTGCGGAATGGGGAAAAGATACGGTTTCTGCGCAGATAAAAAAGGATATGAATATCGATGTTAAGTTTGTTGTGGGTAACGATGACAAACTAAACACAATGATGGCATCTGGGAAATTACCTGATTTGATGACTTTTGATCGTAATTTAGCTGTTGCCAAAGATGCTAAGAAATTTGCGCTACCATTGAACAAATTATCAGATAGATATGATCCATATTTTGAGAAGAGTGCTGCAAAACCAGGAACGCTAAAATGGTATACGGAATCAGATGGTAATATTTATGGATATCCAAGCTTTTCAACGGATGCGGCTGACTACAAGGCAGGAAATGTTGTGGGAGATCAGGCATTTATCGTTCGTAAAGATATTTATGAAAAGATCGGCAAGCCAGATATGACTACACCTGAGGGCTTCTTAGATGCACTTCGTCAAGCAAAGGAAGTTTCACCAAAAACTGATAATGGGACTGCGGTCGTACAGTTTGCAGCAACGGCCTTAGATATTCAAAATGGCGGTGATGGTGCTTTTGGGAATACGCTACAAGACTTTTTGAATATTCCAGTCACAAAGAATGGTAAATGGTATGATCGCGATTCTGATCCACAGTATATAGCTTGGTTAAATATATTCCGGCAAGCATATAAAGAAGGATTAATGTCTAACGGTCAGTTTGCAGATAATGACAATACGATGAAAGAAAAATTAAGCCAAGGAACATATTTCGCCTATCTACACTCAAATGTTAAAGGCTTGAATGAATTTATGGGTGATAATAACACGCGTAATGCCAAAGAAACATATATTGCTGTTGATGGGCCTAAGAACAGCAAAGGCCAAGATCCAAAATTCGCCGGTGGTTCTATTAGTGGTTGGACGAATACATTTATTACTAAGAATACCAAGGAACCACAAAAAGCAATGGAATTATTAACATACCTTGCATCAAAATATGGCACAATGGTCACTACATTTGGTGTTGAAGGCAAGACTTATGAAATGAATAATGGTAAGGCTCAATTTACTGAAGATATTGAAAAATTACGAAATACTGATGTTGCTACTTATGATAAGAAACAAGGTATGGGTAGTTATTGGGAAGTTTCTAACGATCCTTATGCAATTTCAAAGGGTGAAACGCCAGCAAATACGATTTTACAAATGGTTCAATGGTCAAGTGATAAACTAGCACCACGTTTTGAAATTGAAAATATTGATCCAACACCAGGGACATCTTTAGCACGTAATTTAACGGCACTTAACACGGATCGGGTTCAAACAATGGTTAAGGTCTTAAAGGCTTCTGATGACAAGGAAGGTCAAAAAATTTGGAAAGAGTATTTAACCCGTCGCAAGAATAATAACTGGGATAAAATTGTTCAAACGCGTAATGATCAAGTTGCAAAGAACATTAAAAAATTAAAATAAGAATTAAGTAGAGGTATTAGTATGTTGCGAATAGACAGTAAATTTTATAATGGGATGGTCGCAATTTATCGGTTACTAGTTCTAAATGTGCTAGTTATAGTTTTTAGTTTACCTGTTATAACAATCGGTGCTTCGTTGAGTGCATTCTATACGGTCTTATCTGCTGATCAGGCACGAGGATTTATTCGATTATTTATTGAATCATTTAGAGAGTCCTTTGCCAAAACGTTGCTACCATTTGGATTTACCTTGATGTCTATTATTTTTGCAATTTTACTTTATCACTCTACCACGCAACAAAGTAATTTTTTTAATTTAATGCGGATGATTTTTATCAGCTTCCTAATTTGCTATAACTTGAATGTTTATATTATTCAAAGCTATCTAAAGACGAGATATGTGTACCAACTTTTAAGAACTAGTTTCGTTTTTACTGCGCTAACTCTAATGAGAACGATTTTGTATCCGGCATTGATCACAATTGCTGCATGGCTGATGGTCAAATATCTTGGAGAGTTTATTATCGTTATTATATTTGCGGCGTTCTTGGCAATCTATTTTCAACTTATTAAGAAGCCCTTAGTAAAATATTTAAGTATATCGTAATGAATAATTTTTAATACGTATTGAATCTGATAATAATTATGAATGTTGAAAGCTCTATATAATTCAACCTTGAATTATATAGAGCTTTTACTAAAGTTTCGATCATTATTTTAGTGAAAGTATATTTGTGAAAGAGATTATGTAGGAAACTATATTCTGTTGGCGATAATTACTATAAGTTGGTGGTTGGTTTGCCGAATGGTGGAATTGACGGTTAGCGAATGGTAGTATTAATAGGTGGATGACGGCCTATTGGCTGTCATTTTCTATATTTATTGGTTACTTTCGGATCCAAAAAATAAGGGTCATGAATAGTAGGATATTATACAGAATGAGTGATGTTTAGTGAATAATTTAAATAGAAAAATAACGATTAAAGATGTTGCTAAACGAGCCCAAGTTTCTATTGCAACTGTCTCAAATACTTTGAATAATGCAGAAATAGTGAAACCTGAAACTCGTGAAAAAGTCGTACGAGCGGCTCAAGAATTAGGTTATATACCTAATTTAATGGGAAGGCAACTTCGATCTGGTGAAACTAAGATGTTGGGAATATTTACCGACAGTATTAGTGGACCATACTTTAATACGCTGATTGGTGCAATTGCTAATGAAGTGGATAGATTAGGCTATGGGATGCATGTAATTGTGACGAATAGCCATAATGCAGTGATGGATTCCGTTTTAGGTGGAATCGTCGATGGTGCCATTATGTTTGAGCATCGAATTGGGCAAATGGATATTACCCAAATAAAGAATCATGGTCTGCCAACAGTTCTAATTGATCGAGTTGACTCTGGTAAGAAGATGAGTAGTATTACATTTGATTCGATGAAGATGGGACATGATGCTACCAAGTATTTACTAAACCTTGGTCATAAAAGAATTGGATATGTTGACGGTTTTAGTAATAATTATGATAGTAATATGCGTAAAGCCGGATTTCGACAGGCTATTAATGAAGCAGGGCTTGATATTAATGATATGCCAATTCTACACGGAATGTATGAAGAAGAAATAGCGTACAATGCCGTTAAAATGTATTTATATCAGACTAAGGGACAATTGGTAACAGCATTTATTGCTAGCAACGATCAAATGGCGCTAGGCATCATAAAGGCTATCCAATCATCAGGCTATCAGGTGCCAGATGACTTCAGTGTTATTGGTTTTGATGATATCGAGTTAGCTCAATACTTCCGTCCTTCTCTGACGACGGTTCGTAATTCAATTGAACGTCAGGGTGTTATGGCTGTTCATGAACTGATAGATATGATTCATGGCGTCGACGGTGGTAAAAAAGAAATTCTGCCAGGTAAATTAATTATTCGGGAATCAACCTCAATAGCTAAATCAGATTGAAGATGTACTTCGTCAAATAATAATTTGGTGGTAGTACTTTGAATGAATATGTAAGTTTTGATATTGGTGGCACAACGATTAAATATGCAATGGTAAATGATACGGGGCAGATTTTTGAAAAGTCGTCATTTAGGACAGTTGATGATGCTTCCGTCTTAATAAAGCAAATGCTTGAGGTAATTAATCAATTTAAAAAGAGACATCAAATTAGTGGTATAGGTATTTCAGCACCAGGGATTATTCGAAAGGATGGCTATATGATAACTGGTGGTTCAATTTCCAGTTTAAATAATTATCATCTAGCGAAGGTTCTGAGCGACAAGGCCAAGTTAAAAGTCACAGTTGACAATGATGCGAATGCTGCGGCAATTGCAGAAAGTTGGCTTGGCGCTGCCCAAAATATTGATAATTATCTTACGATTGTGCTGGGTACCGGAATAGGCGGTGGAATTGTAATAAATGGTCAAGTATACCGTGGTGCGCATGGTATGGCAGGAGAATTTGGGTGGAATATTATTACTCAGCCTGATTTGACTCGTAGTCTTGAAAGCTATTCTCTGAATTGGCGAGCCTCCGTTGTTAATGGCTTAGTCCGCCGGTTCAATGAAAGCCAAAAACAATTTGATGACAGTCATGATGATATAAAAGATGCTCGAATTATTTTTGATTTAGCTCTAACCGGTAATTCTGTAGCCAAAAGGGTTGTTTCTGAATTCGTAGAGGATGCAACGCTGTTGATTATTAACTTATTTGCGAATTTTGATCCAGATAAAATCTTAATTGGTGGTGGCATAAGTTCGAATCCACAATTTATGAATATTTTGCAAGCGTCAGTGGATGAATTTATTCGTCGCCATGAAAGTCTGAATCGTATCAAAAATGATGCTCTTGGAAGGCTGGAAACTGCGAAGTTGCACAATGATGCGGGGCTTATCGGGGCTGCGTATCAAATCAAACAACAAGTACTAAGTGATAAATAAGGGGGTCTTTGTCAAGTCGTATTGGTGAAGATAATATGTGTGCATGGCGGTTATAAAATGTAGGAAAATGGCGGCGTAAAAATGTCGGTTTTCCTACATTTTTTGATATTATGAATCACATTGACTTTAGGAGGTTTTCAATGTGAGACATGATGTCCGCGAAGGAGTGAAACAGTACGTGAATAATGATATCAAGCCTAATTTTACGGCTCTTGGAAGACAGTTTGGGTAGATTATCGTACAGCTAAGAGAGCATATGAGGAGGCCCAAGGGAGTATGACCCTGCCCTTGATCAAATATAAACGGCCTAGCTTACTGGATGGCTATAGAAGCATTATCGAGGAAAAACTAGAGCTACATTGTTCTGCCAAGGCCATTTACAAATTCATTCAGAAACGGGGCTTTCAGGGAAAGTACACTATCGTTCGAGAATACTGTGCCAGTATTCGTAAGGAACGAACTCATAAAGCAACTATTCGTGTTGAACATACGCCGGGCCTATCGGCCCAAGTCGATTGGAAAGAAGAAATGACTTTATACGACAGGAATGGGCAGCCGCACCGTTTCAACATTTTTCTTTACGTCTTACCCTTTTCTAAATTGAAATATGTCACTTTGGTCTTTGAACGCAGTCAAGATACGTTGTTTCAATGCTTAAATGACGCGTTTGAGGCAACTGGTGGTGTTCCTTCCGAAATTTGGTTTGACAACATGAAGCAAGTTGTTGATCATACCAAATCAAGCTTTGGCAAAGCGATATTTAACGAGCGTTTTCGCCAATTTAGCCACGATGCTGGCTATAATCCAATTGCTTGTCGAGTATTTCGTCCACAGACTAAGGGTGTCGTCGAAGCATTAGCAAGAACAATGGAGCGACTTCGCCCGTACAATTATGAGTTTGAAGACGGTGTAGAACTCATTGGTCTGGTCAATGATCTCTGTGAAGATTTAAATTATGAGGTTTCGCAAGCCACCAACCAGGTTCCAATGGATAAGTGGCAGAACGAAGAAAAAGAGTACCTACATGAACAGCCAGCCAACCTGTTAAATCCATTCTTTGAGGAAGATATTACCCGTATCGTCTCTAAAGAATCGATGGTTAACTTTCGTAAATGTAAGTACTCCGTTGATCCACGCTACATTGGTCGCACAGTCGATATCGAGCTGACCGATAATGAGCAGCGTATCCAAATTTATTATAACGGAGAAATGATCCGTTCGCACAATATAACGACCAATCAATTTAATTACGATAAGCAAGATCGTGTCCGCATATTGGGGTCCGACCTCTTAAAGGGACAAAGTGAGCAGGATATACAGGCATACATCGCAGAGCATCTTAGCGAATATGACCAGGTTTAGGTGATGATAATGACTAGTAAATTTCAGGAGCTACTAACTAACTTAGAGTCCCTAGGACTCACCAAAATGGTTGCGTATCTACCAGAATATGTTGACCAAATTAATCAACAACAACTATCGTTTACTGAGGCAATGCTTACACTGACGAGCACTGAGCTTGAATGGAATCAAGAACAATCGATAGAACGAATCGTAAAGCGGGCACACTTTCCGCAGAAAAAGACACTAAAGGGATTTGATTTTAACTTTCAACCCAGCATTAACCAGCAGGAAGTAGTTGGGTTTCAAGATTTGGCGTTTTTAGAAAAGAACGAGAACTTGATTTTTATTGGTAGTCCAGGGGTCGGTAAGACCCATTTAGCCATTAGTATTGGAATTGAAGCCTGTCGCCAAGGAAAAAGAACGCTCTTCATCAACTGTCATGAGCTTCTCCTTAGGTTGCGAACAGCTAACGAGAAGGGCACCTTAGAGCGCTGCATTAACCGTTATGCTCGTTATGACCTTTTGGTCATTGATGAGATTGGTTACCTACCCATTGATCACGATGAAGCTAACCTATTCTTCCAGCTTATCAACGCACGATATGAGCGTCATTCGACCATTATTACTAGTAATAGTGATTTATCTGGCTGGGTAGAAATCTTTCAAAATCCGACCGTAACGGCGGCGATTCTTGACCGCCTAGTTCATCATGTCCATGTCGTCAAGATTACCGGAAAGTCTTATCGACTAAAAGGCGTCGGTTGACCGCCCAAAACCTACATTTTTAAACCGCCATAAACCTGCATTTTATCACCGCCCTTGACATATGGAACACATTTACTTCGGTAGATGTGTTTTTTATTTGTAAAATGTTCAGGTAATTCATGCTTAGTGGCCTTGAATGAAAAGAGAATTTACAAAACGAGTTCTTTGATTTTTACCTATAGTCTTTAATAAACTTGTTCCCAACAAAAAAGCCAGCATCACTGCTGACTTTTAACAATAAATTATTTAGTTTAATCGTGCTCCGACCAACAAATGGCTAGGCGTAACTAATCTAGTCCAAGAACTTGAACTTGCTCCAAGGCTTGATGAAGTCGAGTAAGATCAATTCGTCTTTGCTAATGCTACCGATCTTGTTCTTACGAGTATCAGCATGAGGTTCCAGAACTAATTGCAATTCGTTCTTGTAGATGCCGAAATCATCGTTGCCAATGACCACATCACCACGTTTGAATTCGTGGGTGTTGTCATGAGGCTTGTTAGGAACAGCCTTGTAAGTGACCCGTGGCATCGTTGAGCGAATAACCAAAGTGTTCATATCGCCACGACGGAAATGTTGTGGTGTCAGCGCAATGGTCTTTTCAATATCATTCACTTCTGGTACGAAGTCGATATGGAATTGAACTTGGTAACGGTTCAAGGCAGCCATGGCCGCTAATTCAGCTTCAGAAGCATAAGCATTGCCGATAATCACATCGTCGATCATGCCGGTTGCAAATAAATGTTTCGTTTGAACTTCGATTGGTAAACGGCGATCCATTTCCAAAGTAGGTAAGCCATCGTTCACGTTCCAAGGACCCATGTTCCCAACTTGGCTAGCAACGAAAGCAGCCGTGTGAATGCCAAAGTCACGGAAACGTTTGCTACATTTCATGAAGAAATCATATGGCAAAGCCGTCCCAACTTGGGGATAGAAGTTGTGGCAACCATAAATAAATGGTGTGTTTGCTTGGTAGCTAATAATATTGTTTAAATAATCAACGTTGTTACTCATGTTTAATTCAATGATCAAGCCATATTTGTTATAAGAAAGCATGGCCTCAGTGGCACCGTCGAATCCTTGATCCAAACGAATCCCAGCCACATGTAAATCGTGGAAGAATTCAAGATCATCATAGCTGATTCCTAATTGATCAAAAATCCGTGGGGAAACATCAATGATTGTTTGGTAGCCTAAAGCATTACCAACATCAACAATCTTTTGATATTTGGCTTTCGTTGCTTCTACCGAATCTTGAACCTCAAGCATACTCATGAAAATCCGAGTAAAACCATATTTGTGACCTAATTCGAGGTATTCTTTATTTGCCTCAAAGTCACTGTGGTCAGGATAAATTGATAAACCTAATTGCCGCATTGTCATAAATGACACGCTCCTTTAATATTTTTTGAATCTAAGCATTAACTTGATGCCAGCGAGACCAAAAGATTGCCCCACGTCCATTATTAGTCGAAACGACGATTGGTTCAAGCTTAGAATGAACATTTTGCAATTTCTTTAGCAAAGTTTCGCGGTAAAATGAATTATGCACCAAAACCGAGCCAGAAAAAGCGATTTTTTCCGGAATTGGCTGTTGGTAACGAGAAATTAAACCGAGCACTTCATCAGCTAACGCATTGGCTTGCGTAACCAAAGCATTAGTGGCGGCTTGATTGCCAGCCGCGGCTGCTTGGGCGATTTTAACTGCGACGGCCGCAATTTCCTTACGGCTAAGTTGGTAATAATGTTTCACGGCCTGTTTAGGATCAGTGGCGCTAAAAGCTGGCAATAAAATTGCAGCTAATTCGCTGTCGCGGCCTAAATCGTAATCCTTTAGCAGCATTTTCATGGCTTCAGCGACGATTTGGTAAGCACTGCCAGTGTCACCGAGCAGTTGACCCCAACCGCCATAACGCCACATTTGCTGATTTTGGCGGCCGTAAACAACTGAACCAGTCCCAGCAATCACTAAGGTACCATCGTGGCCTTCCAGACCATTGAGCAATGCTAACTGCGCGTCACTGATGACATAGGTAGGAAGTTGCCACTTGGCTGTAAAATCAGCAGCAACTTGGGCGCCATTACCAGTCGTTTCAACGCCAGCAATGCCCATTAAAATGTATTGACAATCGTCGCGCCCTAATTTTTGCAGTAGGGTGGTAACGACGGTGGTCAAATTACTAATTGTTTGTGGTTGGTCGAGGAAAATATTACCTGGACCACTTTGCGTTTGCGCGAGGATTTCACCGGCCAATGTGAGCGCTTGCCCGACAATGTGGGTGCCACCGCTATCGACGCCAATGACATAGGTCATAATTAAAGTCTCCCTTGCAGAAATGAAATAAAATTTCTAAAAAATTGCTGACTTTTAAAAAGAAAAATAATTGTAATTCGGTCTGATTCCGATAATAAAAGGAATCCCACAAAGTTAATTATAAAGTTTTGGAAAAAATTTTCAATAAATAATTGAAAAAAGTGAATTTTTGTTTTATAAATATAACTAGGATAGATGAATGATAATAAGAGGATAAAAGATGGCATTTTTAAATTTGTATCGATCATCGCAAAAACTGGCTAACCAAATTGGTGTGCAAGCTATTTTACCCGATCAAATTCAAGCTGATGAGAAATTACCAGTGATTTGGTTATTTCATGGGCTGGGTGACAATGGCACGACTTGGCAACGGAAAACAAATATTGAACAGCTAGTTGGGCAGCAACGTCTGGCAGTGATCATGCCAGATATGGCCCGTAGCTTTTACACGAACATGGCTTATGGTGGGGCTTACTGGGATTATCTAACTGAGGAGTTAATGCCACAAATGCGTCACTATTTACCATTAAGTGCAGCACCGCAAGATAATTATCTCGTTGGTAATTCAATGGGTGGTTATGGTGCGCTGAAATTAGCGTTCACTTATCCAGAAAAATTTCGAGCTGTCGCGGCAATTTCACCAGTGGTTGATTTGAGTGTGGTGCCCAGCATTATGCCTGATTACCAGGCAGTTTTTGATGCGGAAGGCATTACGGCGCCAGCCAATCAATTATGGGTTTTAGCACAGCAAGCGGATTTGGGCAAGCTGCAACAACTCCAATGGTATCACGCGATTGGTGACGATGACTTTATGAAACAACCAAATGATCAGTTTAATCAATTTTTAACCAGTGACTTAGGACTCCACGTGACCTATCACACTGGTGCTGGTAACCATGACTGGACTTATTGGAATCAACAAATCGAGCAAGTTCTACGGTGGTTACCGTTGGAACAACAAAAGGGGCACAATAAATAATGGAACGAATGACAGAAAAACGCAATGACGCCACGACTCATATTGACACTATGTCGACGACTGAAATTTTGCAAACTATCAATCAACAAGATCAACAAGTACCAATTGCGATCAGCAAGGCACCAGTGATTGCCGCAATTACCCAAGTTGTTGACACCATCGTCTCCGGCATTAAGCAAGGTGGCCGATTATTTTACATGGGCGCTGGCACTAGTGGTCGGCTGGGGATTTTGGACGCTGCTGAATGTGTTCCAACTTATGGCACTGATCCCGAATTAGTTCAGGGCCTGATTGCCGGCGGTGCTAAAGCCGTTACTGAAGCCGTAGAAGGTGCTGAGGATTCTGCGGAATTAGGCGCCAAAGATTTGCAAGACCGCCATTTGACAGCTAACGATTTTGTTTTGGGCATTGCCGCTAGCGGCACCACACCATATGTGATCGGCGGCTTGGATTACGCCACTAAAGTCGGTGCTCATACCGGTGCTTTAAGTTGCAACGAAAATTCATTGATCGGCCAGCATGCTGAAGTGGCGATTGAAGCGGTTGTTGGTCCGGAAGTCGTAACTGGTTCCACGCGGATGAAGGCTGGCACTGCCGAGAAATTGATTCTAAACATGATTTCTACTACTACTATGATTAAATTAGGCAAGGTTTATGGCAACTTAATGGTTGACGTTAAACCAACTAATATCAAATTGGTTGATCGTGCTAAACGAATCATTCATGAAGCAACTGGCGTCTCAATGGCAGAAGCCGCTAAGTTCTACGAAGCTGCCCAACATCAGCCTAAGGTAGCAATCGTGATGATCAATGGTGACGTCGATTATGCCACTGCTGAAAAAGTTTTACGAGAAAATCATGGTTTTATTGCGGCAAGTCTGCAAGCATTACGCTAATCATCAGGGGGATGGTTTTTGCCAATTGGCGAAGACTATCTCTTTTTTTAACGGCGCGGTGCTGCGGTTTTCTCAGTTGAAGTGGTGGCTACTGGGCGATGATGACATTGTGGGTACTGTAGTTGGTGCTTCTTAATCTAAATTGGTTTTAGGCAGCATGGCGGACAACTCCGTTCCGGCCGGCGGGGTGTGGAACGGTGCCGACGCTGATTTAAGCCTTTGTTGCACAAAGTCTTAAATACAGGTCTTGTTCTAAGTGCTGAAGCACCAAAACGTGTTCAAAGCAGCAAACGGCTATGATTAACTGAAATAATTGCTCGATCTGGTTGCACCAGCTCAAGCAATTATTTGCAGTTACTCTACGCCTAAAGCCCGCTGCTCCTCACACTCTAGCATAATTTGGCGCCTGACACCCCGGCGGCCTACACTGCGTTTTGAGTTGAGTTAGTCTATTTTAGATTGGACAGATTAAGCGGCAGTACTAGCAAAGTTAGCGTGGCTCAGCAACTACCAGTATAAACTAACAGAATGCAGTACCACTGCTAGAAAACAGATTGTAGTACCTAACAAAGCTGCTTGAAATCTGGCTTAACTAAGATCGAAATCATGCTAAATAATCATTAAACGCGCACTATTCAGTTGTTACCATAATTCAAATCAAGTCGATTAATCCCACAACAATTGCCTTAAAATCTAACAACGGTGAAATGTGCTCACTCAACTCCAGACGGAATGGAGGGCGTGGTTGTCAGCCGCCAAATTCTCGTTAGTGCTTCAGCACTTACGAGAAGACCTGTATTGGAGACTTTGCAAAGCAAAGGCTTCAATCAGCGTCGGCAGCGTTCCACAACCAGCAAGCCCGCAATGGAGTCAAAACCAATTCCGTTTCAACACCGTCATCAGGGTTTTAATGGTTTTGAATTTTTGGTTTTGAACTTTGCATTTTAATCCACAATTTGAATATTTCGCGGGACAGTACTTTTTTTGATGGCAAAACTGGTAGAATTAAAGAGAATAATGGTGAGCAAGTAAGGAGCTAGGAAAATGTCAGTTAAGGGTCGTATTTTAAATGCTAAATCGGAATTATCAGCTGCCGAGGTTAAAATCGCGGATTACGTCTTGGAGAATCCGCAAACAGTGATCAAGATGACAGTGACGCAGTTGGCCAAGGCTGCCGGTTCCAGTCCAGCCTCGGTGATTCGGCTAACGAAGCGTTTGGATATTGGTAGTTTTACGACGCTGAAAATTTTGTTGTCATCAGATTTGACTAAAAATCAAGCTGATCCTAAAGTCCACGATGACATTCTTCCCAACGAGCAAATTGGCTCGATCAAAGAAAAACTGCTGACGAGTGCTTTGCAATCGATTCGGGAAACAACTGACCAAGTCAATGAGGATGAAGTACAGAAATTAGCTAAGGCAATCACTGACTCGAAACAGTTGTTTCTGTTTGGAATTGGGGCTTCTTATTTGGCTGTTGAAAATATTTGCCAGAAATGGAATCGAATTGGCTATCCGACTGTTGCCGATAATGATTTGAATGCGTTACTACCAAAAGTGGTGAATGCTCATGAGAATGATATCTTGTGGATCATTTCCAACTCGGGAGAATCGCCGGAGGTTTTAGTGGCAGCAGAAACGGCGAAACAAGCCGGGATCAAGGTGGCTTCACTAACCCGTTTCGGCAATAATAGTTTGGCTAAATTATCTGATATTGCTGTTCATACTTCACAACCCAAGGAAAGTCCGAATCGAATTGCGGCGACGAACTCTTTATTGGCCCAGTTTATGTTGATTGATATTATTTTCTACTATTTTGTTAGTCGTAACTTCGAGGAAAGCGCTAACTCATTAGACTTATCTCATGAAGTGATTCATGATTACAAGGCTAAATTGTGGCATTAATTTAAGATTGGTCTATAGTAAAAAAGGTGGGTCATTGGCTCACTGTAAAAAATAATGCCAAAATTAAATATTTTTCACGGAATATATTGAAATATAATTTCATGGTGCTATAATAACTTTTGAAGGCGGATACAAACTTCAAAGGTTATTATTTTTTTAGCTATTATTTATTAACATTTTTTAGGAGGAGTGATTTTTCCATGAATAAGTTTATGAAGTGGGTCGAAGACAAACTTGTCCCACCAATGGCAAAAATCGGGAACCAACGTCATTTATTAGCCATTCGTAATGGTGTTGTTTCCACATTGTCACTAATTTTAATCGGTACTTTCTTCATGGTCTTCGTTAACTTGCCTATTCCAGCTTGGAAGGCAGCATTAGCACCATATACCGAAATGATTGTTATGCCATACCGGGTTACTTTAGGTTTGATGGCAATCTACGCAACTTTCGTAATGGGTTCTGATTTGGCGAAGTCTTACAAATTAGATGGTGTAACTGGTGGTATCCTTTCATTAGGTGCATTCTTCATGTTACAAATGCCAACTAATATTTTGACACCAAAGAAAGCCCCAATGGGTTATGTTTTACCAATGAGCTCATTAGGTGCTTCTGGTATGTTTACTGGTATTTTATCAATGATCGTGGCCGTTGAAATTTATCGTTTCTTCCAGTCACATAACATCACGATTAAAATGCCTGACCAAGTTCCCCCTGCAGTTGCTCGTAGTTTCGAGGCCTTGATTCCATCCGCCGTTATCATGACCTTGTTCTGGTTGATCCGTGACGTGGCTAAAATCGATGTTAACTCATTGTTACTCGACTTATTCCACCCATTAACGAACATCTTAGGGAATAACTTATTAGGTGCTTTGTTACCAATGTTATTGATTCATATCTTATGGTCATTTGGTATCCATGGTATGAGTATTGTCGGTTCTGTTGTTCGTCCTATTTGGTTGATCATGTTAGACGACAATGCCAAGGCATTAGCTTCAGGTACTGCTGCTACTAAATTACCTTATATCGCACCAGAACAATTCTACCAATGGACAGTTACTATTGGTGGTGCCGGTGCAACCGTTGTTGTTGCCGCATTGTTCTTGATTGTCTGCAAGTCGAAATTCTTAAAAGAAGTCGGCCGGTTCTCAATCGTTCCTGGGATTTTCAACATTAACGAACCAATGATTTTCGGTGCGCCAATGATGTTAAACCCATACATGTTCATTCCATTCAACGTTGTCCCATTAGTCTTAACAACTATTAGTTACTTTGCCGTTAAACTTGGTTTAGTCAATGGCTTCACTTCATTACAAGCTTGGACTTTACCAGCACCAATTGGTGGTTACTTATCAGCTGGTAACGATTGGCGGATGATCATCTTGATCTTAGTCAACTTAGCTGTTGCGACAATCATTTACTTCCCATTCGTTAAAGCATACGACAAACATATGCTTGACGTGGAACAAAATGGTGACGATACTAAAGATGGCGCCGCTGACGTTGCTACTACGAACGCATAATTAAACGAGGTGTATCATGCTTTATTGGCTAATTGTTTTTGTCGCTTTTATCATATTGTTTTATGCCAGCAACCGATTACTCGCGTGGCTGAAAGGTAAAGGGATCAAAATTAATCGTTGGATTTGGGCGGTTGCTTCCTTCTTAGTGATTATTATTCCTAAGTCGATCTTCCCAAACATGAATAATATTGTTCTCGGTGTACTCTATGTCTTTTGCGCAGTTTTTGCGCTGAACTTTATGATTGAACAACACGATTGGTTCGTAAAGTCTAAAATTTAAAGTTTTAGTGATACAGATTCACATCAATCATCCAACCTATGTAGTGACAAAAGAGTGGAAACTTTTGTCAACTAACCCAATGAGACCTGCAGACTCCAACTGCAGGCCTCTTTTTTATAGTTGCTCGGGGCGATGGTCAGACTGCGTAGCGTAATTTCAAATAACTGCCTGAGCGGTGAAACCGATCGGGCAGTTATTTAAATTAGGCCTAGCAGTCTATCGCCCCGAGCACGATTCAGACCAAGTTGTGAGGTCGCCGCACTTTTGGCATCAATAATTACAAAAATAAACGTTCTCTGTTAGCTATTGACTAACGAGCGATATTACTTGACGGTGTTAAATGATTGAGATTAAACTTCACTTATCAGATGGTTTCGGCAGCGGTGTACCCGAGGAGCGGTAATGATGAAACGTAAGCTGGTTATCTTGTGGCTACCACTTGTTCATGCACTGGTCTTGATTGTGGCAACGATAATTTTCGTGCGTGATAATTCGCATATTGTCAGCAGTGGTCCTGATTTAAGCTTGGCTGATAACTTGAAGTTTGATCCCACGAGAATTGGTGAGTATCAACTACGTGGTGATCCGCTGCATATTAAAGATCCATTAGTATTGATTTTGCTAGCTGTGGGCGTCATTTATATGCTGGTTTTAATGGTGATTGTTTTTCGCACACGAATGATTGATTTGTGTTTGCCTGTAGCGTTGTTGTGCCTGCTAATTCCTGTGTTACCGCCGTATACTGACAATGTTATTATGAAGTTAATCGTCGCTGAATTGTTCTATTTGCTGAGTTTGGCCTTGTCAGCATTTTTCCTAAGCGCCTCGGTTAAATTCACTGATATTAATCGCCCACACTGGCTGGTGGGTGATAAGTGAAGCTGACTAGTAAATGTTACCGGTGGGAATTGGACTGGCATTATTGCTGGCTCACGGTCATTAAAATTAGCAAACTTCACAATTTCGTCACATTTAATTCTTTAAAGCGCCATTTTTGCGACACGATTAGTTCATAGACAGAAGTTATAGTATTAAGTATAGAAAGTTAATCGTCAGGCTGCTTCAACAGAAGTCGATTGAACGTGTGCCCACGCGGTTGGTCGCTGACACGATGACTTTTCTAACAAAACCTAAATACCCTAAAAATTGCTAGTTTTCTTCATTTTACTCCTCCCTTTAAAATGAATTAAAAAACCACTTCCTGCCCAGAAGTGGTTTTTTTGTGGTGCTTGAACAATATCCCAATTTAGAACAGTCGTATATTGACCGTAGTCAATCGCACCGTTATAAATGTAGAGTTTAAGATTTTTACCAGGAATTGAGGGCACTGTCTGGCCAGTAGCGACGGTGAGAATACTAATGGGTTGCTCAGAAATCACCGCTTCCTGATCGTCGTTATCGTAACGAAATTGCGCATGCAAAATTTGGTTACCAGAAGAAAAACTTGTCACCTGCGACAATAAAACTTGAATAGCAGGTTTATCACGGCGATGATCCTGAATCTCAAGTAAGGCATCAGTGCCATTATCAGAGGTGACCGTTCCCGTGATGGGTATCCCAACTTGAGAATAATTCTGGACACCATAATCAATGTCATGCGCCTTAGCAGTAATTTCTCCGCTAGTGAAATTAATTTGTAGCGGATTTCCAGAATAAGAGTCTGGAAGATTCATTTCATCGGCATCCTGCCCAACTAATCGTGGTGTGGTCGTGAAATCTAATTCAGCATTATCATTAGCAACAAGATCAATTTCGTAAGTGTGAGTTTTTATCGTACTGAAATCAATATTGGTAATGACAACATCCGCTACAGTAGGGTCATCTTGTACGAAGAGAACTACATAGTTTCCTTCATCCTTGTCAAAAAGATCAACAACATTTTCAAATGGTGCCATATAAGAAGCGTTGCTGTCATATAAGAAAAGCGTACCATTATTGGCTTTAGGACCGATATATTTTGAGAGCGCCTTGATAACACCATCGGAGATTTTAACTTGCGCGGCGGTTGGCTGTGACTCCATGTCAATATCCAAACCATCAAGCTTCCAAGGTGTCATTAATTCTTCAATCAACGCTTGAGCGTAGGCATCAAATTCAGCGTCAGTCGGGAAATCGCCAGCGTATTCAATCTGTAGTAATTTACTATAGTCAAATCCACGAACCAACTTCACACCACGAGCATGTAAATTATCAGCATACTCACCCTTAAGTTTATCAAAGTATGGTTTGGCAAGCTCTTCTTGTTCCTTAGGCACATAGCTAAACACGTTAACGATATTAACCCCATAAGGAATATCGTCCATGGTCAACCAGTTGGGATCAGTGATGCTAGTGTTCACACCTTGCATCGTTTTGTCACGCCAGGCACGATAGTAGACCATGAAATTCTTGTTGACCTGTTGTGGCGCAGTTGTTTGCCCATGGACAGTTTGTGGCTTGCCCATTAATAACCCTAACAGCCCGCAGAAAGCAATTAGGCCGAGTAACCCTTTTTTCTTCATGTTTGGTTCCCCCTAGATGAAATTAGTTGTGATCAGCAGTCTGTAACCGCTATCAATCGCCTATAGTCTAACGGGTAATTCAGCAAGAAACAATGAAATTTTTAAAGGTATTTAATTATTTGGTGAAAAAGTACATTGTCAATATTACCAGTCATTTACGCAGTTACAACGGTGTTATAACGATTGGTTGCATGAACAAAGTATAGAAATGATAGACCAACTTAACTGGTTTTGGTCTAGATGCTAAAACGGCTTTTATTTGTTATCGGAACAAGATTAACAGGTTGCTTAATCAAAATTGGTTCATACCAAAGATAAGAAAGTTAGCGTGCAGTTAGGTCCTAGTTGCGCTGACTATCTGCCAAGATTAAGTCGCCGACCAAAAAAGATTGGCTGGTAAATCAAAGTACCGTTAACTAAAAAACTCGTGTCACAATCTGTCTAGGTAAAACTAGCGATTGTGACACGAGCTTTTTGAGTCGACTTAGTTTGTTATTTATGACAAAATGCCAAACTGATAACCATGAGTCTTATAATAGGTGATTACTTCAGGTAGTGCTTGCAGCGTTAACTCTTTATCAATTGCATCGTGCATCAAGATGACCTTAACTGGGCTAGTAGGAAAAGCAGTCAGCGAGTTAGCGTGATATTGTAACATTGCCGCGACTGTCTTAGGGCCGCTATTACCGAGCGCATCACCAACGGCGCCATTCCAATCCATCCAAGTAACACCTAATTGTTTGAGTTGGGCGTCAGCTGGTGCCAGATTCCGCCAAGACATGTGACCACCAGGATACCGCCAAACTTTTGTCGTGAAGTCATTGCCGAGAATCTGGGTCATGAGCGTATTAGTTTGTTGATACTCTCGAACGATTGCGGCGGCGTTAGCAACGCGATTAGGATAGAGCAGGTTGTAATTATGATCATAGCTATGAACGGCAATTCCGTGACCAGCCTGATACTCCTGCTGCAGCATATTCTGATTGGCAGCGTTGGTCAGCGTGTTGCCAACTACGAAGAAGGTGGCGTGGACTTGTTGTTCAGCTAGGGTTTGCAGAACTCGCGGCGTCATCGTTTGATTAACGCCATCATCGAACGTTAAGAAAACAGTCGGTTGGGTAATCGTTGTGGGTTGGCCAGTCATCGCCGTTTGCACCTCGGCGGCTGAATAAGCATAACTATCCGCACTGACAATATGATTGGTAGCCGCGCGATTTTCAGTAACGTTTGTTGGTGAATTGTCTTGGGTTTGCGCATCAACATCAGTGCTGGAACTGCTAGCAGCTGTTGCCTGACTGCTACTAGTTGCGCTGTTGCCTGAACTGGACTCACTACTAGTTGTTGCCGTTGTTTTTTTGGATTTTTGCGTACTAGTGGTCGAGCTCACATTAGCTGATCCTTGGACGGTTGGCTTTTTCGGTGACTGGCAACCGCTCAGAATCATTAAAGTGCTAAGACTGAGTATTAGTAGTAGTCTAGATTTCTTCAATTTTTTGGTTCCTCTCCCTCGATGTTACTTTCAGTTTAACTAATTTAGACAAGTTAATAAAGCTCTATTTTTTAGTCAAAAGCGAGCTGCAAAAAAACGACCTCATTTTGTGAGGTCGTTTTCGTTTAAAAACTATTTTTCAACAGCTTGTAATTTTTGATTGTCGTCTAATTGGGAGATACCCATAAGTCCCTTCTTTTGCAAACGATGCATGACTAACCAGAGTAAGCCTAAGAAAATTACGGCAACAAGAATCATGTAGAAGATACCATAACCAACAGTACCACTAGCAATCCCACTAGTAATTGCCTGACGGAAACCAAGGATTGAATGCGTCATTGGTAAGAATGGATGAATGACATTGTAGAAGTGGTTGGTAATTTCCATTGGGAAGGTACCACCAGAACCACCTAATTGCAACATCAAGAGTACCATGGCGATGAAACGACCTGGGTTATCCAGCCACATTGACAAGAACATGACGAGATACATCGAGGTCATCGCGAACAACCAAGCGATGAAGTAGAAGAGGGCCACATGTTCAACATGCAAACCGCCGACCATGATCAAGGTTGCTTCTACAACAGCCATCCCAGTGGCAACAATCGCACCAATAGTAATCTTACTGAAGAACCATTGTGTTGGTGTGCCATCGCGACGAGAAACTTTACGAATTGGATAAGCAAAGTTGAAGACCAAAGCACCGACATACAATGCTAATGACAAGACGTAAGGAGCTAAAGCATGACCATAATTGGTTACTTTACTGTAATAAGTGTGCTTTGTCTTAGTAGGAGCAGCAAACATATCAGCAGTCGCACTAGTTAATTTGATGCCGTTAACTTCTTTAGCACCACTAACTAATGATTTCGCTAACGTCTTAGAACCGCCCTTAAGCTTGCTAGCACCACCAGTTAATTCCTTGTTGTTATCAGTTAACTGCGTCGTCCCATCAAGTAATTGTTGGACACCACTAGTTAAGGCAGGTAATTGACTGTTCATGGTTGTCAAACCACCAGCAACTTGGCTAGCACCACTAGTTAACGCACTACCATTAGCAGCTAATTGCTGACCACCAGCATTTAATTGACTAACACCAGAAACTAATTGTGCCGTACCGTTGTTTAATGAAGCGTTGTTAGCAGTTAATTGGTTGGCACCTGATTGAAGTTGGCTAACGCCATCAAGAAGAGCAGGTACGTTAGTGTTTAATTTAGTAAGGCCAGCGTATAAATCTTGTGATCCAGTAGCCATAGCATTTCCGCCGGCAACCATCTTATTCTCTTTGATAGTTGAGTTGAGCTTAGCTAATGTACCAGCAAGCAGTTGCGCACTAGTCATCTGCGCGTTTGAATCTGTTGTTAATTTTTTGGCGCCAGCATCTAATTCATCTAGATAACTCAGCAATACTTTAGAGCTATTACTTTGATCAGTCATGATATCCTGGAAATCCGTTGACATTCCACTAATATTTGTTGCTAAAGCAAGATATTCAGAAGAATTTTTATCAAGTCCTGATGTTGCAAGAGCTGTGCCCGCATCTTGGGCGTGTTTAGTAAAGCTGTCAACCTTACTTTGTGCATCGGAAGTTGATTGATTGATTCCTGCTTTAATCTGAGCGATACCACCAGAAATCTCGGTACCAGCCTTAGCAACTTTTGCAACGTTGGTTGGCACGGCTTGTGCTCCTGGAGCAAGTTTATCAATGGCACCCGCAATTTGATTGAATCCAGCAGTATAAGTTGGTAAATTGTCACTCAATTTTTTACTACCATCAACTAGTTGCTGCACTCCGTCTGGTAAGGCACCCGCTTGAGTACTCATCTTATTAATTCCTGCAGCCAATTGGGAAACGCGACCAGTATAAGTGCTAACACCACTTTGCAAGGTGCCGACAGAACCGTTCAAAGTACTGATCCCAGAAGCAACTTGGTTAGTCCCGGCAACATAAGTACTAACGCCACTGCTCAACTGGTTGGCACCAGTGGTTAATTGTTGCACACCACTTGATAGTGGGCTAACCTTTAAGCTCATCGTTTGGATACCATCATGAACTGTTGAAACGCCGACAGTATAAGTGTTGATCCCATCATCCAAGGTAACTAAACCATTATTGATTTGAGTCGCACCTTTACCAGCAGTCTTCATACCTTTACCAACGACTTTTACTTGTTCGAACAAAGCGCTGGCATAAGCGTTAGTCACATTAGCACGAATTTCTTTATCTAATGTGTCAACCCCGATTCCGGAGATAACTTGACTTAAGTAGTTCAATGAATCGTTGGTCTTGTAAGTCAATTGCATTTTCTTAGGATGAGAACTTAAGACAGTAGCTGCATTCTTAGAAAAATCCTTAGGAATCGTGACAACGGTGTAATATTCGTTGCTCTTCAAGCCATCAGCGGCTTTCTTAGCACTGACGAATTTCCAACCTAATTGTTTGTTTTTCTTTAGTTTATCGACGGTTTGTTGACCGACATTCATTGAAGTACCGTTATAAGTAACGGCCTTATCTTCGTTAACAACTGCAACTGGCAGATCTTGTGTATCACCATAAGGATCCCAAACTGATTTTAAGAAGAAAATCGAATATAGGAACGGGATAATCATAATAACCAAAACAGATAACAAAATAAGTTTGTTTTTCTTAATAAAACCGAATTCGTCCTTAATCATAAAACCTAACACTTCCCTCAATTACTAATTACTTTAATCTAAAACTTCGCCTAAATATAAATCGACCAATTGCTGGAACGATTGTTGTTGCTTGGCTTGAACCTTGGTCAAAAAGCCCATAATTTCCAAAACTGTATAGCCTAGAACACTGCTAATGAAAGCTTCTTCGTAAGCATCATTGGTCATCTTCTTGAGCTTGATGTGTTGTGTCACCCGACGTAACAGGTTTAAAACACGGCCAGTTTCCAAAACGAAAGGACTATCCTCGGGATAACGATGGACGTAATAAATCAGCTGAACTAATTGACCCTTTGATTCGAAATAAGCATGAGCGATATCGGCATAGCCACGCAAAGCTTCTTTGCCAGAAATGCCAGTTAAACTCTCGGCCATTTTCAAATACAAGGTCTTCATAAAGTTAGTCCCAATATCTTCAATCACGGCATCAACATTCGCATAATAGTTATAGAGCGACTGTGAACGGACATCCAACGCCTTAGCCAAACTACCAAAAGTTAGTTGGGGAAAGCCTTGATTGCCGATGATTTCTTGAGCTGTGGCCATAATTTTCTCTTTACTTAGATCGTGCTGTTTACCCATATTGTTATCACCCACCTTCAAATCCCATGTGCCACTTTCTGACTACGTTGAGAAATTATATTACAACAACTATCATTAGTCAACCTACAACTTGTAGTTTTTTACCTGCTAAACGTTCGCAAACGAAAATAATTCTTATCATGATCAGAACTTACAATGATTGCGGTCTAGACAGGTGCCGTGGTTATTATTATGACAGCGCTCTCTACTTGCTGGCAAAATTCTTGCTTGCGTGTTAATGGACAATAAAAATAGTTTATATTTTTTTAGAAATAAGCAACTTGATGACGGTCAAGTTTGTTGATTTAAATTTAGTTTTAGATGGAATTAGCGGATTAAATCTAAAGTTAGTTTGGGGCAAAATAACAGACAACTCCGTTGCGGCCGGCGGGTTGTGGAACGTAAATAGTGCCAAGTCTTCCTCAATTTGTGGAGGTGGTTGCTGGGCGATTTTTAGGGCGTGGAACGGCGTGGGCGTCGATTTAAGCTTTTTCTACGAAAAATCTTAAATACAAGCCTTATTCTAAACGGTAAACCGTTAAGAATAATTTCACTGCTTCTCGCAAAATCGCTCGTACGCAAAGAAAGCCCCTTACCTGACGCCAATCGCCCAGCAACCAACAGATAAAACTAACAGAACTGAGCACCAATGTAAGAAAACCAGCTTGCAGTGACCAACAAAGCCTGTGTGACAATCTTTCGAGACAAAACCGAAAGATATCATACAGGCGTTTTTTGTCTAACTATTCAACTATTATTGCTGAGTGAATTAAGTTGATCAATCCTACTAACACTGCCTTAACCACTAACAACAGTGAAAATCACTAACTCAACTCCAGACGGAATGGAGGGACCGGGTTGTCAGCCAATGGTTTTTATTTGCGCACGAGCTTGCGAGTAGTAGCCAAATTTGTCTTACTGCTTTAGCAGTTAGACAAAGGGTTGTATTTGAGATTGTTGCGTAGCAATAAGCTCAAATCAATCCCGGCCGCGTTCCACAACCCGCAGCCCGGAATGCAGTCAGAACCAATTCAGTTTCAAAAACTTCACTAGGTTTTAGTGCTTTTGAACTTGGGTCTGTAATTGGCATCAATCAATGTCGGCCGACTCAACAGTACTGATTTAGTGCTGCTACAACTTGATCGACCTCAGCCAAAGTGTTTTCTGGACCAAAAGATAAGCGCAAGTAGCGCTCACTTTCGGCGGCGGTCAATCCTAAAGCAGTTAAAGTAGGATCAGGGCGGGGGTCCTTAATGCTACAGGCACTGACTGTTGATAAACAAATCCCTTGCTGACCAAGACGTGTGGCTACTTCTTGGCCAGTTAAGTGGGGTAGTAGTAAACCGCAGATTCCAGGATAATCACTGTCGCGGCCAATGCGACGGCAGCTAGTTGCCAGCCCTTGATACAATCGCTTTCTCAGCAGTTGTAGTTGTTGCAATGTCTGGGGCATGTTGGCCAGACTATCCGTTAGCGCTGTTAACATACTGATAATTCCGGGGGTGTCCAGTGTGCCGGGGAGGAATCCTTGCTGTTGGAAAACATTTTGAAATTCAGGTGTTGTCGGATAAGTTGGTGCTAAATAAAGAAAACCATTATTTTTAGGGCCATTAAATTTATGAGCACTAGCACTAAAACCAGCGACTTGGCTTAGGTTCAATGGTATTTTACCGATTCCCTGCACGGCGTCAACAAATAAAGGCAATTGTCGATTTGCCGCCACTGCTTGTAAGCTGGCAATTGGTTGCCGGACGCCCACAATTGGATTTACGGCCTGAATGACAATCAAACCAGTATTTTCGGTGATGGCAGCTGTCAGTATTGCTGGGGTCACTTGGCCCTGTTGATCAACGGGCAACTTTTTGATTTGGTAGTGTTCCTGTTGGGCTAATTTTGGCAAAATCTGATAAACCGAGGCGTGTTCTAAGGGACTTACTAGAATTTCTCGCTGCCGCATGCCTTGAGCCAATGCCGCAATGCCAAGCTGATTAGCTGCAGTACCACCGCTAGTGAAAATAATCCCCTCTGGATTTAGCTGAAATCTAGCTGCCAACTTGGTGCGTGCTTCTTGAATTAATTGACCAGCAGCATTGCCGGCCTGATGGAGACTTTCGCTATTAGCAAAAAAGTTTCTGGCTACTGCTTGATAAACTTGTAAAGCTGCCGAACTCATTTTAGTTGTGGCAGCATGATCGAAATAAATCATTGTACGCCTTCTTTCAAGACAACTTAACTACTATGATTCGAAATTAGGGTTAATTAGCTTAAGGACAACATTCGGTCAAGGGCCTTTTTAGCACCACTGGCGATTTCGGGATTGACGGTAATCACGTTTCCTGGTTGGCCACTGGCTAATTGGTCCAGCGCCCATGCTAAATGTGGCAAATCAATCCGATTCATAAGAATACAGGAACAGGAGAACGGGTTGAGAAACATCAGCTGTTTCTCGGGATACTGCTTAATCAGGCGACCAACCAGGTTGTTATCAGTGCCAATCGCAATTCGGGCGCCACGAGGAGCTTGTTGAACATAATCGATAATTGCAGCAGTTGAACCAACTTCATCAGCCGCCGCGACGACTTCGTGAGCACATTCGGGATGGACGATGACTTTGATTTCGGGATATTGCGCGCGCAAAGCCGCTATTTGTGCAACCTTGAATTGTTGATGGACTGAGCAGTAGCCGTCCCAAAGAATGACACGCAACGCGGCCGGGTTGGTGGCTTGCAAGCGATTAGCGCGGGCTTGCCAGAGGCCAATATTTGCTGGCGTTAAACCTAAAGCTAGCGCGGTGTTACGTCCTAAATGCTGATCTGGTAAAAATAGCAGCCGTTTTGCACGCTGTAACGCCCAACTGACAATTTTTTTAGCATTGCTGGAAGTGACGACCACACCCCCATGATCGCCAACAAACGATTTAATGGCAGCGGTCGAATTCACGTAAGTAATTGGTAAAATGTCATCATCAAATTGACTGGTTAGCAGTGACCACGCCTGAGTCAGCTGAAACGAGTTGGCCATATCTGCCATGGAACAGCCAGCCATGGGATCAGGCAAGATGACTTGTTGTTGGTCACTGGTGAGAATATCCGCCGTTTCTGCCATAAAATGCACCCCGCAGAAAACAATGGTTTTAGCTTGTTGGTTGGCAGCAGCAATTTGCGCCAGTTTCAAAGAGTCACCACGGGCATCAGCAAATTGCATCACTTCATCTTTCTGGTAATGATGGGCAACAATCAGTAAATCTGCACCAAATTGCTGTTTGATTTTTTGGATTCGGGCAACTTGTGCCACCGCAGGTTCATCGTAATAACGATTAAAAGCCAGTTTGTCTTTTAAGTCAGTTAGAATCATTTCTTGGTCACTCCCAGTAGGTTAAAACTTAGATCCAGCGGGCGAACATCATTGGTCAGACTGCCCATAGAAATAAAATCCACACCGCAATGACGATAGCTTGCCAGGTTGGTGGCATCAATACCGCCAGAAGCCTCAGTTCTTGTGGTAGCGGGCACTAGTTGCTGCCAGGCCTTGATTGTGGCCGGGCTTTGATTATCAAACATAATAACTTGTGCGTGTTGCTTAATTGCTGCCAGTAACTGGTTTTTTGTTTCAACCTCTACTTCAATTTGTAACAAAGGACCAGCAGTGGCTTGGGCCAATTTAAGCGCTTTGCTTACACCGCCAGCAGCAGCCAAGTGGTTGTCCTTCAACATTAGGCCCTGATCTAGACCAAAGCGGTGATTGACCCCACCACCGCAACGAACGGCGTACTTGTCGAATAAGCGTAGTCCTGGCGCAGTTTTGCGCGTGTCAGTAATTTTGATGGTGGGGTCAGCCAGGAGAGCGACTGCCGCTTGAGTTGTTGTCGTAATGCCGGACAAGCGTTGCATCAAATTCAAAATAATGCGTTCGCCAGCAAGAATGGTGGCCGCGTCACCAGTGGCGCGACCGCAAATCGTGCCAGGCTTGACGGGGGCCCCATCAGGTAATAACGGTTGGTAGTCAGCATTACCAAGCAAGTCGTAACAAGTCTGAGGGATTTGCTGGCCACAGAAATAACCACTAGTTTTAGCAATGAATTGGCCTTGGACTTGCTGGCCGCCAAACAGGCTGGCACTGGCATCACCAAAGCCCATGTCTTCATTAATAAAAATAGTTAAAGCTTGGCGCAATAAAAAAGGATTCATCTTTAGGACTCCCTTACTAAATAATTGGCACCGAGATTGGTTGGTTCTGCTAAAGCAGACTTGGCAATTAATTGTGCACAGAGGCCGAGGTTGACGACGGTCAGTTGTGAATCAGTTAATTGCGCTGGACACAACTTACTCAGCTGATAGGGTGCTAACCAGTTTAGAAAATCATGAAGCGCTGCTGGCTGCCGAACAATCCCTAACTGCTGCCAAGCTCGCTTCTGTAATTCCGTTAAACTTGGCACGGATACTTGTGTTATGGGACCTGATCTTTGCGGCTGTAACGCCAAAGCCGTCAAGTTAAGTGGCTGTAATAAGTTAGGACCGTCTTTAATCGTTTGACTAGCTTTAGCCGCACTGACTAAACAATCCAATAATGAATTGCTGGCTAAGCGATTAGCACCATGCACCCCGTTACAAGCAACTTCACCAATGGCAAAAAGCCCTGGTAGCGAAGTTTGACCATTTAAATCAGTTCGAATGCCACCCATCATGAAATGTGCACCAGGCTGGACAGGAATTCGTTGAGTTTGTCGAAAAGGGATTTGCCGGCGATCTAGATTAGCCGTAACGCCGATAAAACGCTGTTCAAAATTACTGACAGGACTGATATCAAGGAATAGTTGATGCCCCTGGGCTTGCCAAGCAGTTAATTGGCGGGCTACTACATCACGCGGTGCTAAATCTTGCTGAGGAAAAGTCGCCATAATGCGGTGGTTATTTTCGTCAACTAAATGCGCGCCAGCACCACGGATTGCTTCAGTAATAAGGCCATCACAATGGTGGTTGATCATTAATAGTGTGGGATGAAATTGCACATAAGCCATGTCAGTTATCGCAACCTGAGCGCGTTGTGCTAAGGCGAAGCCATCACCAGTAACTGTTGCATCATTCGTCGTATAAGGATAAAGATTGCCCAGACCACCAGTTGCTAGAACCACTACATCAGCTGGCAGAATTTCAGTTTTCTGTGTATTTGAATGTCGTACTAGCACACCGCAACACTGATGTTCCTTGACGATTAGTTCGAGGACGGTTGTTTGAGTGAGCCAGTGAATTTGTTGCACTTGTTGTTGGACGAAACTAGTTAAAGCAGCACCAGTTTGATCGCCGTTAGCATGTAAAATACGATGATGGCGATGGGCACCTTCTAACCCAAAGTCCAACTGCCCATTAGCTTGGTGATCAAAGGTCATGCCTTGCTTAATCAGTTGGCTGATCAAACTTGGACCAGTCGTTACTAGCTGCTCAACAGCGGCTAAAGAATTATGATACTGACCAGCAGCTAAGGTATCCTCAGCATGTTGTGCCGGTGAATCATTAGTGGCCAGAGCAGCTGCAATGCCTCCTTGGGCTAACATGGAATCACTATCATTGCGGGTACCTTTGGTAATGATGATCACGTCGCAGCTAGTTTGTAATTGGGTAGCTAAATAACACCCAGCTAAACCAGCGCCGATAATTAATACGCGTCGTTTCATTTAATAGTCACTTCTTTAGTGTTCTGAACAAAACGCTTGATTTTGTCAGCACAAATTTTTTTATTAAAGTAAAAAGTACTTAAATTTATTTAAGCAGCTTCTAAAATAAATCTGAACAAAGTTGCTAAAAAAGTAAAAAATACTTTTAATAATCAAGACCTATCATATCGTACCTGGTAAGTAATTACAAGCTATCATCACGGTTTAGTTTTTTGAAAAAAATAGAATAATTATTGTCAGTTAATTCTGGGGCTTTAGACGATACAAACGAGCTGGCCGACCGACTCGCAATTGACTAGTGGTACCAGCTTCGAGGAAAAGATGTTGGTGTGTTTTCTTGAAATTAGAATTATCGATTGCTGTCAATGAAGTTTTCCGGAAAGCTGCATAAATGGTCCGCGCCTCGCGTAAAGTAAAACTGGGGCCCAAAATCATTAAAATATTCGGTTGGTAATCTAATTTATTTAAAATACGCTGACAAGCAACGGTAAGAATCCACTGATGATCGAACGCTAACTGCTGGTCACTGGGTGTTTGGGGCAAATCTTGATAATACTCATCAGCCGTTGTGGTCGTGGTTTGGAATAAACAGTCCTGATTACTCAGCTGGTAAGCAGCTTCAAGCGGTGTGAAAGCAAACCAGCGAACATCAAGTGCACCATAACCGGCTTGTAAGGGCGTCATTTCCGGTAGAAAAGTCATATAAGCTAACGACAAGGCCCGTTCGCCAGTTGTCCGATGTTGATTCGTAAATGTTGCTAATTGTTCAGTATGGAATTCTGCTAAAGTTAGCCCAATTTTTTCCTTGATTAAACGCAGGGCAGCATGGTCGGCGCTTTCATTGGCACGCATGAAGGTCTCTGGCAAAGCCCAGTTGTTTTTAAAAGGATCATGCGCACGCTTCACCAGCAACACTTGAATTTGTTGGGTTGCTTGATTGAAACTCCAAATAATGTTTGTAATGGTAATTAACGGACGTTCAAGAATATTCGCCATTAGTTTCACTCCAATTAAATCCTAAAGTCATTTTATTAAGCACCAATCCGCGAAGTTAGTAGCTATTTATCTTCGATTTGGGAAGGGGAAATGCCATAGTACTTCTTAAATAGCTTACTGAAGTGATAAGCATCGTCGTATCCTACGGCGGAAGCAATTTCCTTTACCGTGGTATCTTCATTTTTAAGCAGCGCATGGGCATTTTTCAAGCGAATTTGAATTAGATAATTAATGGGACTCATGTCAGTTGCCTCTTTGAAAATTCGAGAGAGGTAGGCAGGACTGACGTAATTATCTTGCGCCAGTTCTTCCAAAGTAATATCTTCAGCGTAGTGATTCTCCAGAAAATAAATCACGTTTTCCACGAGATGATTCTGCTTTTTCTCAGTTTTAGAAAGGAAGGGCTTGATGTAGTTATCTTGCCGAATTGTCAGCCCTCGTAAAATGGATACGAGAATCTCAATGATAATGCCCTTACTGATCAATTGGTAGCCATCGTCTTGTTGATCGAGCTCCCTAACTAATTGCCAAGCTTTGTCGATGATTTTATATTGATATTCACCAATTTCCAATTGCGATTTTTTGGTTGGCAAAAAATTCCGCGGCAAGCCATGCAACGAAATATTCTTAATACCGATATGCAGTTGGTGAGAATAAGTGCCCACTTTTTGGCACTCACCATGGCGCACTTGAGGATTAAAAAGTAAAATTTCACCAGCGTGAATTTCGGTCCAATGATTGTCAACAAAATAGTGGGATTGACCCTCAAGTAAAATACTAATTTCTAGAAAATCGTGACTATGAATTTCGTGGGCAGATTGGACTTTGTTCCAAGTGTCGAACATGTATAAAACGTCAGGATTAAAAGTGCGGGCATCGGCATAACTCATAATTAAATATTTGAACTCCTTAAATGTTAGAAATGGAAACTTGGTCAATGAAAAGGTTTTGGGCGGAATTGGTTCTGACTCCATTGCGGGCTGCTTGTCGTGGAACGGTGCGGCCATCGATTTGAGCTTTTTCTACGAAAAATCTCAAATTCGAGGCTTATTGTAAGTGCTAAAGCACCAACAATAATTTCGCGCCTGACGACAAGATCCCTCCATTACGTCTGGAGTTGAGGTAGTGCCCTTCATCGTTGCCAGTGGTTAAGGCTGTTATTGTAAAATTAATCAACTCTCCCAGACTGATATTAAATTTGAATAGTAAAACCAAGATAGTCTACTTGATAATCAATCTCTAAATCGCCCAGCCACCACCAACCCCTAACTGGGGAAGTCTTGGTACTATTTTAGTTTTAGACCACAAAATCAAGTTTGATTTTCAGAAAAACCAATCAATTCTGTATTCCTTTTCATTACTGCTAAAGTCATGACTAAAGCGATTTCGGTAATGTTAAGATAATACATTCATTTTACGAGTAATTGCCATTTAAATCTAGTTAAAAACCGCCATAATAGACACTTGAAGATTGGAGGCTTCTTACAAATGAACAACTTTCAGTGGATTTGGCAGTATGTCAAAGCTAATCGCAAAAAATTAGTGATTGCAACTATTTTCTTTCTAATCAGTACCGCTTTGATTCTGGTCAATCCATATTTGATGGGGCAAATTGTCGATAAGGTCATTGACAATCATCAAGGACGCTTACTGGTGCCTTTGCTGTTGATCATGATTATTGTGACGTTGGTCCGGACGGTGACCCGCTATATTTACCAATTATTATTCGAACAAACCGGCCAAAATACGTTATTTGATCTGCGCGAAGACATGTATCGTAAGCTACAAGAGTTGGACTTTGATTTCTTTAATCATACGCGTGTTGGGGATATTATGACGCGAATGACTGGGGATACCGATGCGATTCGCCACTTTGTTTCTTGGGTGAGTTACCAAGTGTTGGAGTGTGTCTTTTACTTTGTCGTTTCCATTGTGGTGATGAGCATGATCAATTGGAAATTGACGTTGGCATTGGTCGCAGTCACCCCGTTAATTTATATTTTGACGCAGAAAATGGCGTCAGCGCAACATCCAGTATTCTTTGAAATTCGGCAAAGTTTCGCGCGGCTGAACTCGATGGTTGAAGAGAATATTAGCGGTAACCGGGTGGTTAAAGCTTTTGTTCGCGAGGATTTCGAAATTCAAAAATTCAATCATTTCAATGAAGACTATAAGCAACGCAACATGGATGCAGCCAATGTTTCCAAACGTTTCCTACCTTGGCAAGATGGTGTGGCCAACAGTTTATCCGTAATTGCCTTAGTTTTTGGGGGCTATTTGGTTATTAAAGGTGAGATGACCTTAGGTGATTTAGTCGTCTTCAACGGTTATCTCTGGATGTTGAATCAGCCAATGCGGATGAGTGGTTGGTTGATCAATGATGTTGAACGCTTCTTGGCTTCTTGTGTTAAGATTCGGCAAATGTTAGCATCCAAGCCTAAAATTGAAGTGCGTAACGCCCAAGATCAATTACGGGTTAAAGGCAAGGTTGTCTTTGATCATGTTAGTTTCCACTTTGAAGATGATCCTGAACATGCCGTGTTGACAGATATTAATTTTAGCGCTGAGCCAGGGCAAACTGTTGGTATTATTGGCGAAACTGGCTCTGGTAAAACGACTTTGGTCAACCTGATTGGTCGTTTCTATGATCCAACTAGTGGCGAAGTGTTGATTGATGATAAAAATGCCCGCGATTACCCAATACGGCAATTGCGCGACAATATTTCGATGGTCATGCAGGACGTGTTCCTGTTCTCAAACACAATTGCCGACAATATTTCTTTCGGCCGACCTAATCTGGATCAACAATATGTACAGTCAATGGCACGGATTGCTGATGCTGACAGTTTCATCGTGAAAATGCCTGATGGTTATGACACCGTCGTTGGTGAACGTGGTGTCGGTTTGTCCGGGGGTCAGAAGCAACGGATTTCTTTGGCCCGCGCTTTAGCAAAAGATCCGTCAATTTTGATTTTGGATGACACTACTTCGGCCGTTGATATGGAAACTGAAACAAAGATTCAGCAAGAATTAGCTAAAATGACGACTAAGAAAACAACCTTTATTATTGCTAACCGGATTTCATCAGTTCGTGAAGCTGACTTGATCATGTTAATGGAAAAAGGCCATGTGGTTGAACATGGGACGCATGATCAATTAATGGCACAGCACGGCAAGTATTATGATGTTTTTCAGAAGCAGTTAGGTTTAGAAAAGGGGGAGCAAATTGGCCCGCAATCAGTCTAATCAGGATGAGGAATTAACCAAACAATTTAATTGGCATGACTATCAACGTCTAGCTCAATACCTCAAGCCTTACATGAAACGAATTTATTTAATTTTAATCGTGATTATTTTGGCGAACGTCGCCGGGATGTTAGGCCCGTACTTTACCAAAATAACGATTGATACCATTATTCCTCAGAAAAATTATCGCGATCTTTGGATTATGGGTGGTCTTTTCACTGCTTCTCTATTCTTCATTGGTTGGTGTTTACGTTACCGAATTTACGCGATTACTGAATTAGGTCAAGATGTGCTGAAAGATATGCGTTTGGATATCTTCCAACATCTGCAGAAATTGTCATTCTCTTATTTTGACAGTCGCCCGCATGGCAAAATTTTGATTCGGGTAGTTAACTACATTAACACCTTGAGTGACTTGCTAAGTAATGGTTTGGTCAACTTGATTTCTGATATTTTCAACGTAATTATCACCTTGATTTTTATGTTTGCCATTAATGCAAAATTGACTTGGTACAGTTTGATTTTGATTCCAGTGTTGATTTTAATGGTCTGGTTCATTCAAGATCGGCAACGGAAGGCTTACCAAATTCTCAGTAATAAGCAGTCTAACTTGAATGCCTACATCCATGAAAGTATTTCTGGGATCAAGGTTACGCAATCATTTGCCCGGGAAAAAGAAAACTTCCGAATCTTTGAAGAGGATAATGAAGCTTATCGTTCTTCATGGATGCACGCCGTTAAAATCCAATTTCTATTGTGGCCTGGGGTCCAAAACATTGCCGTCCTGACCATGTGTTTGATTTATTTCGTCGGGATTCGTCAAATTGGAGTGGATGTTAGTACCGGTACCTTGATTGCCTTCATTGGTTATATTAATAACTTCTGGAACCCAGTCATTAATATTGGTAACTTCTACAACTCCTTGATCACGGCCACCGCATACTTGGAACGGATTTTTGAAACCATGGATGAAGTGCCAAAGATTCAAGATCATCCTAATGCGAAACCTTTGCCACAAATTGAAGGTAATGTGACTTTTGACCATGTTAACTTCCGTTATGAACCGGGCAAGAATATTTTGAAGGATGTTTCTTTCCATGTGGATCAAGGTCAGTCAGTGGCGTTGGTTGGTCCAACTGGCGCTGGGAAAACCACGATTATTAATCTGCTCAGTCGCTTTTATGATGTTAATGAAGGTAAAGTCTTGATTGATCAGCACGATGTCCGCGACGTTACGCTAGGTTCGCTACGGAAACAAATGGGTGTGATGCTGCAAGATACGTTCATTTTCTCCGGGACGATTATGGACAACATTCGTTATGGTAAGCTTGATGCCACGGATGAAGAAGTCGTCGCTGCCGCCAAAATTGTTCGTGCCGATGATTTTATTAGCGAACTGAAGGATGGTTATCAAACGACGGTTGAAGAGCGAGGTAGCACTCTATCAGCGGGACAGCGGCAATTAGTTGCTTTTGCCCGAGTATTATTAGCTGATCCGCGTATCTTAATTTTGGATGAAGCTACTTCAAGTATTGATACCAAGACCGAAGAATTATTACAGTCTGGTTTATTGGCATTACTTAAAGGCCGAACTTCATTCATCATTGCCCATCGACTTTCCACAATTAAAAATTGTGACCAGATTTTCTACGTCGATAACGGCAAGATTATGGAACATGGCACGCATGATGAATTGATGCATGATCATGGTTTGTACTACCAGTTGTATCAATCTCAATATGAGATGCTGAAATTGGAACCATTAGCTGAATAAAAATTATCTATATACTGGAAGCCACCTTTTCGTTGGGTTATGAAAGGTGGTTTTTTGATGACTTAATAATGATTAAATCTAAAGTTGGTTTGGGGCGGAATAGCGGACAACTCCGTTGCGGCCGGCGGGGTGCGGAACGCGGTGGGCATTGATTGAAGCTTATTGCTATGCAACAATCTTCAATACAAGCCTTATCCTAAACGCTAAAGCGCCAAGGATAATTTCACGGCTGGCACCCCGGCGGCCTCCACTGCGTTTTGAGTTAGTTTGGTTCACTTTAGATTTAATCGATCCTAAGGCAGGGCTGACAGAACTAGTTGTCGATCGCCCAGCCACCACTAGGATAAACTAACAGAACTGATTACCACTATTTGGAAAAACAGACGGTGTTTAATTCAAAGCCAATTTGACAATCTTCTTAGGCAGTGGAGCCCAGCTGCTATTGACACCAATTGCTGGGTCCCTGGCTAAAAGGAATAGTTTAATTCAGCGCACCATTTGGAGAGGTAGATTGTTGAAAATATTGATCAGACAAAAGTGGTTTAAATTGTGTGGCCGATGAATCATAGTGATGGTATTCGTGAATAAATAAAAGAATACACAATATTTAATTAAACTATTTGACGATAAAATATACTAAAAAAATCACGATTAATTCCTTGATAAATGGTAATAAAGTCAAATGTTTATGAAACTAAAAATAAAAAGGCCCAATTCACAAAAAAGTCATAAAAACGATTCTTTTTTGATGAAATTTCTTATTGATGGTGTTATTCTATTGCTAAACAAATAATTGAATAAGTAATTACTGATATAAAAAGGAGGTTAATCAGGTCGCTGTTCTTTGGTGTTCAATTATTGGGAGTAATTAATTGTCACTTCAAACAAACAATGGGGGATTCAAACATGAAATTAAATAAAACAATGGCATTATTAGCTGTACTTGCTTTAAGCACATTTTCAACAGGAATTACGGCTACACAGGCCGCTACAGGTGATACAACAAATGAAGTTGCCGATGGGACTAAAGCAAATATTAATTTAACAACCGATCCAACTGATCCAGATAATCCTAGGGATACTGGTAGCATTATTTTAAAGTCAGCACCAACAATTGAATTTGGAACTCAAGTTTTAACTGGTGCAACGAAAACTTATGACGCCGACACCAATCCGACTGATCCAATTAAGGTAATTAACCCAGGTTTTACTTCTGGTTGGACGGTGACCGTTGCGGCAAGTGATTTTAAAAATGCAGATGGGTCAAAGACTCTAAATGGTGCACAACTAACTTTGGACGCTGGTACAGTGGCTAATGCTGACCCAGTTGATACCAAAACGGATGGTGTTTCTTCCACTGGATTAAAACTTAATAGTTCAGCGGCACCGGTTTTTGATGCGACAGCAGGAAATGGCATTGGGACATTCACGAGCACGTACACTAAAACTCAAGCACACTTAACTGTGCCATCAACTGCAACTGCTGATTCTTACGCTTCGACATTGACTTGGACTATTGCTAATACACCTAAATAAAGTGTTTTATTGAGACTAATCAATATTTAATTTTAAAAGTGAATTAAAAACGTGAAGTGGCGCTGGTCCGCGTCAAGTAGACAGTTCAAATAATTAAAGTTTCTATGCAATTTCTTTTACGGCATGATTCCGGTA
>NZ_RHOT01000018.1 GCF_003946675.1 Lapidilactobacillus gannanensis
ACTGAAAGGATGTTTTTTTCGCTAAAGCTTCTCTGACCCCCACAAGTAAAACTTGTGGTTGCATTTCTACATAAGAAACAAAAAGGCCTAGCCAAATGAGCAAACACTCATTTGGACTAGACCTTTTTTTAATGGTTAATGACTAATTAAGCCATTAATTTCTCAGCTTGTGCCAAAACGGCATCGCCATCCATCATGCCATAAGAGCGCATGTCGATAACTTCAACTGGGATATTCTTGTCAGCTAATTTCTTCTGGAATTGGCTTAACATGAAACGTACTTGAGGTCCGAGCAACATAACATCAATCTTCTTTGATGCTAATTCGTTGTCGGCATCACTTGCAGCTGTAGCAAAGATATCAACATCGATACCTTTTGCTTCAGCAGCTTTTTGCATTTTTGTAACTAAAAGGCTAGTAGACATACCAGCACTACATACGAGCATAATTGTTTTTTCAGCCATAATATAAGCGCTCCTTTATTGTTTAAATGAAAGTGATTCAATCGCTTTCAGTACAATCTAATATTAGTCTAAAAAATAGTAAGTGTCAATCATCTAAGTTAGATCAGGTCTAGACCAGGGGCCGCATTTAAACTTAAATCCGCAAATTCATCATGATTATCCAGCTTAATCTGGGCAGCGGCGCCAATCATAGCGGCATTATCACCGCATAAACGTAACGGTGGCACGATTAAATCGATCTCCGGAAACTTACTGGCGAGTTCCACAGTCATTTTCTCATGTAGTCCTTGGTTAGCAGCTACACCACCGGCAATAATCAATTGTTGCACTGGATATGCCACTAACGCGCGTAATGTCTTGCCAACTAAAACATCGCTAACACTGGCCTGAAAACTCGCAGCTAAATCAGCACGATTTAATTCTTCGCCAATTTGGTCACCATGATGGACGCGATTAATGAACGCACTCTTTAACCCACTGAAACTAAAATCATAATTGTCTTCGTCAAGCATGGCCCGTGGGAAGTTAAAGGTATCGTGACCTTGATGTGCTAACTGATCTACTGCCTTACCAGCAGGATAATTAATTCCCAGAATCCGTCCTATTTTATCATAGGCTTCGCCGGCGGCATCGTCACGAGTCTCACCTAATAAATGATATTCATCAGGTTTAGGTACCAAAACTAACTCCGTATGGCCACCAGACACAACTAGCGCCATAAACGGATAGCGCAGAGGTTTAACCAACTGGGCAGCGTAAATATGACCAGCCAGATGATTAACTGGAATCAAGGGTAGCTGATGCGCATATGCAATTGCTTTAGCCGCACTAATACCAATCAGAAGCGACCCCACTAAGCCGGGCCCATAAGTTACTGCCACTGCAGTTAAGTCAGCATAAGTAACCTGTGCTTCTGATAACGCTAGGTCAGTGCAATGCAAAACCGCCTCAACATGGTGACGACTGGCCACTTCAGGCACAACACCACCAAAACGTTGATGACTTTTGATTTGAGTCGCAATTATATTACTTAAAATTTTATGACCATTTTCGATTACGGCCACACTAGTTTCATCACAACTAGATTCAAACGCTAAAATAAGTTGTCGCTGATTATTCAAAAAAGACACCACGCTATTACTTTTTATTTAATGATAAACACATTGAAACAGCATCAGAATGATCGTAGTCATAGTAATTGACTCTCACTTTCTGATCAATAAATCCTAATTGATGATATAAATTTAGAGCTGGTAAATTATCGGTACGGGCTTCCAGGGTAACGATTTGACATTGATGTGCTTGCGCGACAACAATCATTTTTTTCATCAAAAAACGTCCCAGACCACGACCCTGCCAATCCTTCGCTATCGCCAAGTTCGTAATATGACTCTCGCGAAATTTCAACCAGCACCCAATATAGCCAATTAACTGATCATCAGGCGTAAACAATCCCCAGTATAATCGTTGACTTTGATGATTGATTTCGTTCAGGAAGACCCAGCGACTCCAAGGTAACATGCCAGCATATAGTTCACGCTCGACCACTAACACTTGGTCCAAATCGCCGGCAACTAAGGGACGCAAATAGTAATCATGACCAGCTAAGGTAAATAAATAGGGGTACTTCATTGCAGACACCTGCTTAGAGCGCCAAGGTAACCACTGTCTAAACTTCTTCAACATAATTTGTTTTTGGCGCGTCCGGATGAGCTTTCAACCAATTGGCTTCAGCTTCAGTCGGTCTTAAATAATTGGGAACTAAGGCATTTAAATCTGACACTAAGTTCGTTTCAGCTACTAACAAGTTAAAGTTCCCCGCTAAAGGTTGTGCTGCTAAGCCACTAGCGATTTGTAATTGTTTTGTTGGTAATGCCTGTCGGAAAAATTCCTCCTGCTCACTAGTTAAGCTACCAGCCAAAATCACTTTTTCCTGAGCCAACTGCTTAATAGCAGTGACAATTTGAGCAGCACTTAAATAAACATCTGGTCGAACAGCTGATACATGTGACTGCTGCCACTGGTAAAAGCCAGTGAAGAAACAGTCCCGCCGCGCATCAATCAAAGGTACCACCACTTGTTCTTGTGTTGCCAGTGCCCATGGTGTCGTTAGTGCCGCCAAACTGGAAATTGCATACAATGGCTTAGCCAGTGTCCAGGCCAGCGTTTTGGCAGTTGTCACTGCGATTCGCACCCCAGTATAGGAGCCAGGACCTAAAGTAACCACAAATCGATCAATTGACTGAATTGAAGTTTGTGCCAATTTCAAAGCCTGATCAATTGCTGGCATTAACGTCGTACTATGATTCTTTGCACAGGCTGTTTGAATCTGGGCAATTGGTTGCTGGTCGGCAATCACCGCCACGCTTAAGGGAATATTGGAAGTATCTAAAGCAAGGGTCAACACAAGCACTGCGCCTCTTTCTGAAATGAATAGTTTTATTTTAACATAAAAAGACCTAGTTGTAAGTGACGACAACTAGGCTAATAACAATTGAACGCTGCCAAACTATGAGCGAAATGACCTGTTTAGTCACGATTGAGTAGCTGACAACAGCAAACTTTTAAGCGTTCAAACGTTGCTCTAAATGTAGTTTAGCGACTGCTTTTAACAAGAAATAAATACCCAAGTAGTAAATGGGAATCATAATCAATTCCTTGGGCAACCGCGTCAAAAATAACGGCCAGAAATTGGCACCATACATGTAATGTAGTAATACCGTATTTAAGAACAAATTACTGCCTAAATTAATGATCCCCGCAACTGCCAATACTCGCCACCAAACTGGTTGGGGCATGTGACGTTGATCTAACAACCAACCAAAGATAAAGCCACTAAAAATGGCAACCAAGGTGAAACCAAAGTTAAAGCTACCCATTGGTAATAGAATTGCACCGATCAAATCACTTACACCACCAGCAATGGCTGCATAAAATGGCCCATACCAATAGCCAATTAAGGCGCTAACTAAAAATGTTGCCGACACCTTAAGAAAATTTGTACCAAACGAAAAGCGGCCCACAACTAATTGCATTGCAATAAGGACCGCCAAAAAGACCAACTTTCGCGTAGCCAAGCCACGCCGCGTTGTTTTCTGCATAATTGAACACTCCTTTTTTGGAGCGCCACTAAAAAAAGCGGCGAATGCGGTGAATAAATCGCGAATTAATTCTTCGTCCGATGTTCACATTCCGTTCCATCAGCACTTAACGCTTACTCACCTACTCCGAATATTTTTAATCATAGAGTATTCCACTTTAAAAGGCAAGAAATTAAGTTGTGCTCAATTAAATAATTAAAATCATGAACGTTTTTGCCAAGTAACATCAGCTTCTGCAGCAACTTCAGTTCCGCGGGTAATCCGATGAGCTGTTGTCAAAGCTGGTGTTTCTGTCAATTGCGTCTGACTCACAATATTTTCACCATAACGCGTTTCACGTTCGTAGCGAATCAACATTGTGCTAATTTGGTGATCACGCAAGAAATCACCAGGTAAACTATCCAACATCCAATCAAAATAATGCACATTATTGACGTGTCGATTAGAGTCAATATCAAAATAACGCACTTGATAATCCTTTTGATAATCAACAGCGGTCCAATCGCGTTTAACTAATTTTGGAAAACGCACTACCGTAGCTGAGTAGTCTGAACAAGCATCCAAATGCAATTCTGCCACAGGTAATTGGATCATCCGGCGAGTTGCAAAACTCATAATTACCCAAATACTGTGCACTGTCACAATCGGATGACTGTGCTCATCAAGTAAGAAATAATCACGATAACAGAAAAATTTATTAAATTGAGGCACGCCGGTTTTAGCCGTCACAAATTCGTGTTGGCGTGGTAAACGTTCAATCTCAATCTGGTATTCAGTCGTGACCCAGCCTAGCGCCATAGCTGCTAATTGTGTCGGACCGGCGCCAAACTCCTGCAGTTGATGTTCTGATGCTAGAACAAGATGATCCATTAAAGCCGACAAATGCATAGTTCCTTGGGCATCACATTCAAAAAAAGGAACTTGAAACTTCTCTGAGTAATACGAGACTGTCATTAATACGCCTACTTTCAAATTAATCTAAGTCCGACTAACCTAACTGATGATACCGCTGATACACTTCCTGACGCGATAAATCATAGCGATTAGCAACTTGTTTAATCGCAGCATTAGGTCGCATACCCTCATCAATTAAAGCCGTCACAGCGGCCTGTAATGCGACGTCAGACAAATCAGCGGCTGCCGCTTCAACCTTAGGAAGCTGCCCGGCAATTAAAATCACATACTCCCCGCGAGGTTCATGGCTCTGATACCACGCTTGCAACTCCGCTAAAGTGCCACGTTCAAATGATTCATGTAGCTTAGTTAGCTCGCGCCCTAAAACAAGTTGCCGCTCAGTCGCAAAAAAAGTCGCTAAATCAGCTAATGTTCGTTGTAAATGATGTGGCGATTCATAAAGAATCACCGTTTCCGGATGATCGACTAACTGTTCTAATGCCGCCCGCAACAATTTCTTCTTACGAGGCAAAAAACCATAAAAATAAAATGGTTGTGGCGCTAATCCCGAAGCAATCAAAGCCGTGATTCCGGCACTAGCACCAGGTAACGGCACCACAGGAATGTCTTCGGCAATGGCCGCAACTACCAATTCATGACCGGGGTCAGAAATAGAGGGTAGGCCCGCATCAGACACTTGGGCAATCGAATGACCAGCTTCTAGTTCCGCAATTAACTCCGGAATCCGCTGCTGCGTATTATGCTCATGAAAACTGATTTGCGACGTTTTAATTTCAAAATGGGCCAATAGTTTCCCCGTGTTGCGTGTATCCTCGGAAGCCACTAAATCCACATCCTGCAATGTTTTTAAGGTTCGGACAGTAATATCATCTAAATTACCAATTGGTGTAGGCACTAAAAAAAGAGTGCCCTTTTTCGTAGGTTCAAAACTTTTTTGAATCTGCAAAATCATGGCCTCCTTTTTAATGGTTGGTACGATTACCGCTACCATAAATAATCGCGGTACAAAATGCACATGGTTCATTATTTTCACGGCGAGCACCATACATCATATTACAAATATGGTAACCAGCATCGTATAATTTCTCCAAATTACGCCGTGAGGGCAACATCTCATCTTTCTGACTACCATGTTCTGACTGTGGCGCCAAATCGTTTAAACGACCCCTTAAATGCTTATTTTCAATAACGAGTTCGGCATTTTGTTCTAAAACATTATTCAGCTCCTGCCGAAACTTGGCAAGGTCATGAGCGAGGTTATCGGCTTCTGCTGACAAACGCTGAAAATCTGTAAAAGGATCAGGCTGATTCATTTAAAATTTCCCTCTTTTATCATAAAAAATTGTAAGGATAACTGCTCTAATACATTCTGAAAAGTCACATTGGCATGTAATAATTGTTTCATTTGTAAAACTTCTGTCAGACTGGCAGTTAGCTGACCACTGGTTATTTTCCCGGCCACATGTTGATAACTTGGTTCTTGCTGCGGCCACTTTAATGGTTGCGCCAAGGAGAACTTAGCGGTAAATAAGTCACTAAAGACAATCAATAACATTTCTTGGCACAGGTCTTGTAACAAGTTTCCCTTAAAAGCCGGCAAAATCGTTGTCTGAACTTGTGGGAAGGCTAGCGCATCCCCCAGTGCAAGCCGCGGCCACCATTGCGCAAAGGAAGAGATTTTTTCCTTCAATTGCTCGTCTTCGGCTAATTCAGCTAACTGGCTCTGATTTAAAGTTGTTTGTGCCAATAATTGACTCAGCTCTTGATTGAAACCTAAATCTGACAAGCTTTGAACACGCTGAGTTAAATCAGGCTCTGGTAACATCATTGTTTGCACTCGTGAACGAATGGTCGGCAAAATCTGACTTTCTTGCGTTGTTGTTAAAATGATCAACACTTGACTAACGGGCTCTTCCAAGAACTTCAGTAACGAATTAGCCGCCGGAATCGTCATTTTGTCAGCGTCCTCAATAACAAAAATCCGCCAACTACCATAACCACTTTTGGATAATTCTTCTTTCAAATGTCGCGTATCATCGACGGAAATCGTCTTGGTCGTGCTATTAAGCACTAAATAGTCAGGATTATTGCCTTCAATGATTCGCTGGCACTCATGACACTGACCACAAGGAAAACCTGCCGTCGTCAAGTGATCACAGAACAAGCGTTGGGCAAGCCATTGAGCTAGTGGCAGTGCATTAGCTCGCACTGACTCGACAAATAGATAGGCATGACTAAGCTCGTCTTGTTGAATTAAATTTTGAAAATGCGTTTTTAGTTGCTTAATTGTTATTTCCACAAGAAATCCTAACTTTAGAAGTGATGAAATTGATCAACTGGCATCACAAAGACGGTGGCGCCACCAACCTGAACTTCCATTGGATATGGCATTGACGTATCACCCATTGGGTCCAAATTAACTGGTGGTGTCATAAATTGTTGCCGTGCATGAGAGGTCTGTTTAATAATATCGAGCACTTCTTCAACCCGATCATCTTCGATTCCAACAATAAAAGTCGTATTACCAGACCGTAAGAAACCACCAGTCGTCGACAATTTCGTTGCGCGAATATTGGCATCAATTAATTGATTACTTAACACATTAGCATCTTTATCTTGGACAATCGCTAGAATAAGTTTCATGATTGGTTCCTCCTAAATATTTGCTGTGAGATAAGTTGTAATAACTGTCTGGCAGTCTTGAATCACTTTAGTCAGCGATTGTTGCGCATCAACTTTTTTGATTCTTGTCGGATTATTGGCCGCTAAGTCTAGATAAGCTTGGCGAACACGCTGATGAAATTCAAGCTTTTGACCTTCTAAACGATCAAAACCTTGACCAAGCTTCTGCACTCGCTGCAAGCCTATTTCAACTGGCAAATCTAAATAAATCGTTAAATCTGGTAATTTACCCTGAATGGCAAAATCATTTAATTGGGCGACTTTTTGAGCACCTAATTGTCGTCCGCCACCTTGATAAGCAACCGAACTATCAACATAACGATCGCACAAAACAATTTGACCAGCTGCCAGTGCCGGTTCAACCACCTCTACTAGGTGTTGCCGCCGTGATGCCGCATAGAGCAAAGCCTCGGTCCAATCATCCATTGCTGAGTTCTCAACATCTAAAATAATTTGCCGAATTTTTTCAGCAATTTGACTGCCGCCAGGCTCCCGAGTAATCAAAACTTTTGCTTGCTTTTTTTGACGTAAATCTTCAGCAATCGCTTGAATGACCGTGGACTTGCCAGCACCATCTGGTCCTTCAAAAGAAATAAAACAACCTGCCATAACAACCTCTACCTTCATTGTACCTTAAAATCAAATTATTCTTATGATTGACGCTTGTTTAACTGATTATCCTTAATAACACTGCACTGATTAATCAATCCGAGTAATTGCTTGACTGATGACTGCTGCTTTAGTGCCGCGATGCCGTGCTTCATTATAAAGTAAATTAAATTTTGCCTGTTGTAATTTAACACTTTCAGCAAATTGACCGCCTAATTCGGCATCTTGCAATTCAACCCGTCGTAAACGTAGTAATTGATCTTGAACATCCACTATTTCTGCGCGTAACTCATCATCACCTTGTCGCCGCAAAAGTTGTTTTTTTCGCGAAAACATGCACTACATCTCCTGTCGGCCTTCAACAGCACGTTGTAAGGTCATTTCATCTGCATATTCAATATCTGAGCCGACCGATAAACCATGCGCTAACCGGGTAACTTTGATTCCTGCCGGCTTAATCAAACGAGCCAAATACATCGCTGTTGCTTCGCCCTCAGGTGAAGCATTAGTCGCAATAATCACTTCGTTAACATCACTATGCTGCAACCGTTTGATCAGTGGCGCAATATTCAGGTCTTCTGGCCCCTTACCATCCATCGGCGACAAAACACCATGTAGGACATGATAAAGGCCATGATAGTCATCCATCTTTTCCAGCGCCATAATATCTTTTGGTTGTTCAACCACAAGAATTTCTTGCTGATTACGGCTAGTATCACGACAAATCTCGCAAGGATCAGTATCGGTAATATTACCGCAAATACTGCAATAATGAAGATCTTTTTTTGCTTGTAATAAACTCTCAGCAAACTCTTTAACCGTAGTTTCGTCCATATCAATCGTATAAAAGGCCAGCCGAGTTGCAGATTTACTACCAATTCCTGGCAATTTCATATAACTGTCGATCAGCTTGGCAATTGCTTCTGGGTACTGCATTTTTTAACCACCTATACTTTACATCAAGCCCCGAGTATATTTACCCATTGTTTGTTCTGTCTCGTGATCAACCGTCGCTAAAGCCTGATTGAAAGCTTGAATCAATAAGTCTTGTAACATATCCGGATCATCAGGATCAATCACTTTAGGATTGATTTGTAAATCCTGAATTTCTCGCTTGCCATTCATCTTAACTTGAACTAAGTCATCACTGGATTTACCGACAAAAGCCTTTTCGTCTAATTGTGCTTGCGCTACCTGCATTTCTTTTTGTAACTTTTGCATCTTTTTCATCATACCAGCCATATTACCACTACCACGCATCATTATTCATCCACTCCTTAATCTTTTTCAACTTTAATAATTGTTTTACCAAATAGCTGCTCTGCCTGACTAATAACAGCCGGTTGTTCCGGTTCAGTGGCAGTTGTTGGCGTAGCTTCACCTAATTGTTGCTGTTTCTTTTTGTGTAAATCTTGAATATAATCCTGCCGTAGTGCTGGCCATTGGTCCTTTTCAACCAAAACAATATTGGCATCATTATTCATAAAATGATTCAACTCTTGCTTCAAATCAGTTTGTAACGTCTGATCCTCATTAGCCGTCTTCAAAGTGAAAGCATACTCAAAGGCAACCACAATTGCCGCTGGACTTGCAGCTACTGGTTCAGACACATTCATCATCGCTCGCTTTGCTGGCGACAACTTATCTAATAAGTCTGGCCAAACCTCACGAACAGCACTGAGATCTTCTTTTGTTGCCGCTGCCAAAACTTGATAGATAGCTTGGCGATTAACTTTTGGTGCTGCTTGATGACTTGTCTTCTTCGGTTTAGCCACAGTTGCTGGCGACTGAATACCAGTTTGTTTTAGCTGTTTAACTTGTTCCTGTAATTGTTGCACTTCCGTTTGTAACTGATTAACCAACGTCTGATCGACAGCTACGGCCTGTTCATCGGCTACAGCTGAGGCTGGCGTTTCACGTAAAAGATTAACTAAGCGGACCGTTAAAACTTCTAGGAACAAATCACCATGTGTGCTGTTACGCAACTGTTGCAACGTCTCATTCGCAAAACCAATCATTTGATAAAGTTGTGCCGTACTAAGTTGTGCTGCAAATGGCTTCAATGATTCCGGTAAGGGACGATAATTTAAACTAGCTACCAATTCTGGACTATTCTGTTGTAACAACAAATTACGGAATAATTCGATTATGCTTTCAATTAACCGGGTAGTCGCACGTCCATTTGCGAATAACTGTGTGATTTGCTGAAGTGCCTGATCCAAATCCTGCTGAAAAACAGCACTTAAATAGGCCGCTAATTGCCGATCACTGGCATCACCAGTAACTTCTAGGGCATTCTCTAAAGAAACATGATCTTGCCCGAAAGAAAGAACCTGATCCAGAATACTTAAGGCATCCCGCATCCCACCATCAGCAGCGCGGCTAATCACTTGTAAGGCTGGCTCATCGTAACTGATTTGTTTCTGGTCAAGAATCTTGACCATCTGTTCCGTTAAATCAGCCGGCGTGATTCGTCGAAAATTAAAGCGCTGCGTCCGTGAAATAATGGTTGCTGGTACTTTTTGAATCTCCGTGGTGGCCAAAATGAAAACCACGTGCGCTGGCGGTTCTTCAAGCGTTTTTAAGAGTGCGTTGAAGGCACCCGTTGATAACATATGCACTTCATCAATGATGTAAACTTTATATTTTGCTTCAGTTGGCGGATATTTAACCTTATCGCGAATGTCACGAATTTCATCGACCCCATTATTTGAAGCCGCATCAATTTCAATAACATCAGTGAGGCGATTCTCATTCACTGCTCGACAAATATCACAGTGATTACAAGGCTCTCCGTCAACTGGCGTTAAACAATTTATTGCCTTTGCAAAAATCTTTGCACAAGAAGTTTTTCCAGTTCCTCGTGGGCCTGCAAATAGATAAGCGTGACTAATTTGATCAGTCAAAATTGAATTTTTAAGCGTTTGGGTGACAATTTTCTGACCAACTACTTCGCCAAAAGTCTGTGGTCGCCACACCCGATACAACGCCTGATACGCCATGCTGACACCTTCTTTTCTTGAACTGATATCCAACAGATTCCTTATTATGTTACCACAAATTCTACTACTAACTGTACCAAAACAATGGCTAACTGTCATCCACAATTAAATAAAAATCTTGACCGACAACACCAGATAATCATCTGAAAAAGCCAGTTGCAACAGCGCAGCAAGGCACACTCGCAAACAACTTTTATGTCCCCTTTTTGGTGAAAGATAGTCAATTGACATCAGTGACTTTGAAATTTTGGTCAAAAAAATAAGGCACATGTTCTACCCCACTTAGTGCTGCTTTCTTCCGAATCTGACACGATTCGTAGGGAGGACATTGCCTTAGCCTTAACGGCAATATATATTGTAACTAATTTTCGCTTAAAAAGCTAGCCTTGTTCCTGATTTTTAGAAAATTGTTGGCGTTGCTTTTTGGCTGCCTTCTGTCGCTGACGAATTGCTCGGAAAAAATCCTGTAATAATGCTTGCGTTTTTTCTCGCTCTACATCAGGAAAAACACCAGGTTGATGATTAAACCGTGAGTCTGCTAGTAAATTAACCAATGTGCCAGCAGCACCAGCTTTGGGATCTGGCGCGCCAAAATAAACCTGTTCAATGCGACTATTAATAATCGCACCAGCACACATCGGACAGGGTTCTAACGTGACAAAAATACGACAATCTTCTAAACGCCAGCTTCCTAATGACTGACAAGCCTGGCGAATTGCCAAGATTTCGGCATGATCAGTCGCATCTTGACTAGTCTCGCGCAGATTATACCCACGACCAATAATCTGACCATGGTACTCAATGACTGCGCCAATCGGAACCTCCCCAATTGCCGCTGCTTGCTCAGCTTCTTGTATGGCAGCATTCATAAAATAATTCTGTTGTTCTAGCGCTACCGGAACCAACCGATCCACGAATCAAGCACCCTTTCTTTTAAGCGGGAAAACATGTTAAACTAAAAATAAAAACGGTGGTTACAAATCATGAGTACAGGAACCAACGATCTTGTCATGCGTTTAAAAAACGCCTTCCCTAAATCACGAATCATCAGCGGGCCGCAAGCTGCAACAACAGCGGAGGAAGTTTGGTCCTTTGATGGTAACTGGTTAGCCATTCGGCGTAAAAATCTCAATAGTACTAGCGAAGCGATTCTGCAAGATTTAAGTGATCAAAACTACGCTACTACTGCTCAAAATAATCCTTGGTATCAATTTCTAACCCAGCAATCAACGATTCTACCACCAGCCACTACTAAAACAGTCCGGATCATTCAATTTAAATTAACTTTCCGTGATCAAAGTAACCAGACTGAATTAGAGCAATCCATTTCTGACTTATTTAACCATTTGGTCTCTCATTTTTATTTAAACACCCAAACACTGATTGTTGTTCAAGCTAACGGCCCGGAAACTTTGACGCTACCTGAATTAGAAAGCATTCTGCAAACCGTCGAAAGTGATTTCTTCGTTAAAATTCAGGCTTTTATCGGTAATTATTGGCCCCTAGATGAACAATTAGCACTTATTTTTAATGAAGAACAGGCTGTCTTTTCTAAGTCAACATCTTCCGTTAGTAGCTTGGCTACCTTAGCTTTAGATTATTACGCGCGGCCACAATTGCGTGAGTCGCCATTAGCCCAACAACTGAATAGTATTTTAAATAAGGATAATGAAATTAAGGATGTTATTATTGCCTTATATCAAAGTGCCGGTAATTTAAGTTCCGCCGCCAAGAAACTTTTCTTACACCGCAACACCTTACAATATCGCCTAGAAAGATTTTACGAGAGTACCAATTTAAATCTTAAGCAAATGGATGATTTGGTCTTATGTTATTTATTAATTACGGCTTTTAAAGATTAAGGCCTTGTAAAATATAATAACCCTTATCTCGTTTAACAATTTCCGCTTGATCATAAACTGACTGTAATAATTTCAAAGCAGAGGGTGCCCCCTGCTTTTTTTGCATGACCGCGAAAAATTGTCCTTGTGGCTTTAAATACTGAATACTCTCACTGAGCAAACGCTGAACCACCGTTTTACCAGCACGAATTGGCGGATTAGTCAGAATAAAATCATAATCCTGAGCGGTTATTGCTTGATATCCATCACTGGCAAAAATATTGACCTGATCTGTTACCTGATTGGCCGTCGCATTCTCTTGAGCCAAATCCAGCGCCCGTTGATTAACATCAACCAAAGTCACGACCGCTTGAGGATATGCTTTGGCAATGCTCAACCCAATTGGCCCATACCCGCAGCCCAGATCCAGCAATTTAAATGGTTGACCACTCGGCAAAAAAGGTGCCACAGCGTTCAACAAAACGACGCTCCCATAATCAACCCGTTCCCGAGAAAAAACGCCTGCATCCGTGGTTAATTGCAACTGGTGACCTAACAGCTCAAAACTAAATGTTTCCCGTTGATGAGCTAGATCCTGATTATCTTCAAAATATTGATGACTCATTGGTCAACCTCACTTCTTGTTCAATTTATTTATTATAGCATGGATACTACCTAGTCCAGTGTTTTACTTTAAAGCCATTTGGAATACCTTAGTTTTTCCAACAACATGTTCCAGTGATGCTCAACCCAACTCCTTAGTTCGGCCAGAAACGTCATGATTGGCAACTATCAATCAATGTCACTAAAAAACCACCTGACTCCCATATAACTGGGAATCAGGTGGTTTTTATTTACTTTAATAAGTGATTAGCTTATTTGTAAGTAACAGTTGCGCCAACTTCTTCAAGTTTAGCTTTGATCTTGTCAGCTTCTTCAGGAGCAAGACCTTCCTTGATGATTGAAGGTGCCTTGTCAACTAAGCCTTTAGCATCTTTCAAGCCTAATTCAGTGATTTCACGAACAGCCTTGATAACCTTAACTTTTTCTTGACCTACTTCTGTTAATTCAACGTTTACTTCTGTTGGTTCTGCATCAGCAGCAGCGCCAGCAGCACCAGCAGCAGCTACAGGAGCTGCTGCAGTAACGCCAAATTCTTCTTCGATTGCTTTAACTAAATCGTTTAATTCTAAGATTGTTGCATCTTTTAATTGATCAACAATTGCTTGTGTATCTAAAGCCATGTTTGTTTCCTCCAATTAATTAAATAATTTTAAATTTCAGGTAGATTAAGCAGCTGGTTCGTCATCTTTTGCTTCGGCAACAGCCTTAACAGCATAAGCGACGTTGCGAACAGGAGCTTTTAATACAGAAAGTAACATTGAAAGCATACCGTCGCGGTCTGGCAAAGTAGCCAATTCTGCAATTGCATCCAATGAAGATACTTTACCTTCGATGATACCACCCTTGATTTCCAAGGCATCGATACTCTTAGCAAACTTAGACATAACCCGAGCTGGGGCAGTGACATCATCGTAAGAGAAAGCAACGGCAGTAGGGCCAGTAAATGTTTCATCTAAGCCTTCATAACCAGCTTTATCAGCGGCACGACGCAAGTAAGTATTCTTAACAACTTTCATTTCAACGCCTGCTTCACGTAATTCCTTACGTAATTCAGTCGCTTCAGCAACAGTTAAACCTAAGTAGTCAACAACGACAACTGATTTAGCTTTACTAAATTTTTCGTAGACGTCTTCAACAACAGAAGCTTTTTGTGCAATAATTGTTTCACTCATTTTTTTCACCTCCACGTAATATTTATCTTTCAACCACAAACATGCCGGGATTAAAAAATCTCTGTATCCGAAGACACAGAGATTAAGCATTCATCATCTGGCCTCGGCAGGATATTAAGACATACGTCACCTGAGTCTTAGGTAGAAAAACTATTCTTAAATAAGATAGCACGTCAATTGGTGCTTGTCAAATGAGTTTAGAGTGAGTTAGTATCGATTGCTAAACCAGGACCGAATGTTGAAGTCAAAGTTAAACTCTTGATGTAAACACCCTTAGTTGCAGCTGGACGAGCCCGTAAAATGACGTCGTCAAGTGCCTTGAAGTTTTCGAACAATTGGTCTTCAGTAAAGCTTACTTTGCCGACAGGTGCATGGATCAAACCAGCCTTGTCAACACGGTAAGTTACTTTACCAGCTTTAACTTCTTCAACGGCTTTAGTAACGTCCATCGTTACGGTACCAGTCTTAGGGTTAGGCATTAAACCTTTAGGACCTAAGACCCGGCCTAAACGACCAACTTTGGCCATCATTGGTGGTGTTGCAACAGCAACATCAAAATCTAACCAACCGTCTTGGATACGTTGTACTAAGTCATCAGAACCAACAACGTCAGCACCTGCTTCTTCAGCAGCTTTTGCTTGTGGGCCTTCAGCGAAGACAACGACTTTTTGAGTTTTACCAGTACCGTTAGGCAAGACCATTGCCCCACGGATTTGTTGATCTGCTTGTTTAGGGTCAACGTTCAAGTTGTAAGCAACTTCAACAGTAGCGTCGAATTTTGCGAAATCAACTTTCTTTAAAAGAGCGATGGCTTCTTTAGCAGTGTATTCTTTATTTTTGTCAACTTGCTTAAGTGCTTCAATGTACTTTTTGCCATGTTTTGACATTATTTTTCCTCCTTGCAAATGTGGTCAAGTGGACGATGTTCTTATACTTGCCGTTTAACGACAGTCAATCGTCCTCCCACTTGATTGAACAATTTTCATTGTCTATCCGACTAGCAATAAGCTATTCAGTGACTTCAAAGCCCATGCTTCTTGCAGTACCTTCAACCATGCGCATAGCTGCTTCAACGTCAGCTGCGTTTAGGTCTTGCATTTTGGTTTCAGCAATTTTACGAACTTGGTCTTTAGAAACCTTAGCTACCTTCTTAGTATTAGGTTCGCCAGAGCCATGTTCAACACCAGCAGCCTTCTTCAAAAGAACAGCAGCAGGTGGTGTCTTAGTAACGAAGTCGAATGAACGATCTTCGTAGACAGTGATAACAACAGGAATAATCATTCCTGCTTGATCAGCAGTCCGTGCATTGAAATCCTTAGTGAAGCCCATAATGTTAATACCGGCTTGACCTAATGCAGGACCAACTGGAGGTGCTGGAGTCGCTTTACCAGCAGGGATCTGTAACTTAACGATGTTCGCAACTTTTTTTGCCACGGGATAAAACCTCCTTAATCCGTGTTGTGGTAAATGGAGATCGAAATTTCTCCTCCCACATAAAAGCACACTAGAGTAATATAGCATATTACTGGCTTAATTGAAATAAAAATCTGAAAGTTTTGTTAATCACCTGAAAATTTTCAGGATAAATTACAACTTGTCAACTTGATCGAAATCTAGTTCCGCATTAGTCTCACGATTAAACATATCAATAACCACTTTTAATTTAAGCTTTTCTGGATCAACTTCAGTGATTTTACCAGTCAGACCAGTAAAAGCACCATCAACAATCTTAATTGTCTCACCAACATCAAACTTTAAGTCCGCATGACGACTACTTAAACCAAGATCATGTAAAATATGTTTGATTTCGCTGTCTAATAAAGGGGCTGGCTTACTACCAGACCCATGACTGCCAACAAAACCAGTGACACCAGGAGTATTCCGAACAATAAACCAAGCTTGGTCAGTCATGACCATTTCTACTAAAACATAACCAGGAAAAGTTTTGCGAATTTCTTCTTTTTCTTTACCGTTTTTAATTTCCTTTTCAGTTTCTTCTGGCACGATAACCCGAAAAATATTGTTTTCCATCCCCATTGAAGTTGCCCGGGATTCTAGATTTGCTTTAACTTTATTTTCATAACCAGAATAAGTATGAAGGACATACCATTTCTTTTCGATTGATTCAACCATTTTTTAATGATCCTTTCTTGATTACTATCGGTATTATTTGACCAAAATAAAAAAACTCCGCCAACACGAAGTTTCTCAACTGCTTCCATTATACAAAAAAGCGAGACTAGAAACAAGTCTAGCCTCGCCAGAGATCCACTACTTAAAAATAAATTGTGTCAAAAGTTTGTTTAACACGAAATCGCATAATGCAAAGTATAGTGCAAACAAAATTGATGTTGAAACAACAACCCAGCTATCGCGACGTGTTTGTTTCATTGTTGGCCAAGCAACCAACTTCATTTCTTGACCGACACTCTTAAAGAATTTAAATAATCGTTTCATCTGTAATTGCTCCTCAACTAACGCGTTTCTTTATGCAAAGTATGTTTACCACAATGTTTACAAAACTTGCGAACTTCCAACCGTTCAGTCCGTTGATTGTTCTCAGTGATCGTGTAATTACGCGATCCACAAACGGTACAAGCGAGGGCTACTTTTCTAACTGACATCTATCTGGCCACCCTTTTTTAACTAACATTAAATTTAGCATAAACATAACCAAATTACAAGAGTGTGAGGAGCGACGTACTTTTGGCGTAGCGTAATTTCGATAATTTGATTGGGCACTGCAAGTGACCGAGCAAATTATCAAATTAGGCCTAGCCATTTGTCGCTCCGAACACGTTTTAAACCAAAGTGTGAGGAGTGCCGGGTAGACGACATAGCCTAATTTCAATTATTTGATTGAGCGGTGCAACCGATCGAGCAAATAATTAAATTAGGCATAGACGTCTGGCACCCAGAACACGTTTCAGCAGAGTGTGAGGAGCTGCGAGAGCGCGCGTAGGCTAACTTCAAATATTTTGATGAGCGGTGTCAACCGATCATTGAAATATTTAAGTTAGCCATAGCACGCTGCAGCTCCGAACACGTTTTGCTTGCATGCATATAAACCGCGCTAGTCAAGCTGCGTAACATCACTTCAATGACTTATTTGGGCAACCATCATTAAGTTTTATCCTTAATAAACTCACGCATCTTACCATGACAACGATCAATGCCACGTCGAACTTGTTCCTCTGTACAATCTAAGTGCCGGCATGTTTCTTCCAGTGTCTGTTGTTGGCAGGCCACGCGAAAAGATTGTAATTCAAAATAAGACAGTGTTTTCAAAAACTGTTCCATTTCAAAAAAGCTTTGTGTCTTTAACTGAGTGGGATAGCAAATACTCCCGTAACTGTTTTCCTCAGCCAAATAATCCTCCAGTGGCAAACTCTGGTGATTACTTTGACGCTTTAAAGCCAACTCATGCCGTAATAAACTACGCAAATGATTATGAAAGCGTAGTTTAAAAAAGGCACCAAACTGACAGTTATGATCAGTTCGATATAATAAACAAGTCTCATAGCAAACAATTCGAGCTTCTTGTTGCCAATCATCTTGATCAAATAATTTAAAATAAAATTGCTGGGCAGCGCGGCAGATCATTGGTTGGTATTTTTTCACCAGTGATTCCAGGGCTTGGGAATCGCTATGATCTTGAACTGCCTTAATTAGTAATAATTCGTTCTGATTAATGCTCATAAAAGTATCGCTCCTTTATGAGCGATTTTTGGTACTCTCAGCATAACCTATTCAACTTTGTGTTGTAAGCGAACAAGTGTTTATTTTATAATTAATTCTTTTTGAGCACTGATATTAAGCTGTTATTGTTATTAAAATATTTCTAATTGCTATCATAAATGGTAAAGCAATACAATAAATGAGTTCATCTGAGCAATCTATTTTTACTGCAACAATGATGTCCGACCTTGTCATCTCACTGGTCCCTGAACCATAGTGGCGCTGTGAAGAAAGTAAAAAAAATACCTCATAATCATTAGACAGCCTGTCTAAAAATCATAAAGTACTTCAATTACACAATATCTTAATGAGCAAGTTTATTAAGCCTGCTGAGGGCTAGCTGTTACTGGATGGCGCTGATCAAATATATGATATAGCAAAATCGAAGTGGCCACGCTGGCATTTAAACTCTGAACATGACCAATCATCGGAATAGTGACCATCCCATCGACTGTTTTGGCAACTAACGGGGAAATCCCCTTGCCTTCATTACCAATAACTAAAGCGACTGGTCCCCGACTATTCCAAATACGATAATCTTCTCCAGCCATAGCAGTCCCGAAAACCCAGATCCCCTGCTCTTTCAAATCGTTGATTGTAGCTGTTAAATTAGTCACCCGAGCAACCAAAACATGTTCCAGAGCGCCAGTCGCTGTTTTGGCAACAACAGCTGTCACGCCAACAGCACGACGTTTAGGTATGATTACACCATGAACCCCAATCGCATCCGCCGTTCGTAAAATTGAACCCAAATTATGCGGATCATTTAAATTGTCTAGGATTAAGATCAATGGTGGTTCATTAGCGGCTTTTGCCTTAGCTAAAATATCGGTCACTTCTGCATATTGGTATGGGGCAAGCGTTAATAAGACGCCTTGATGATTACCAGCAGCTGTTAAGTCATCGAGGCGACTCTTAGGCACCTCTTGCAAAACTAATTTGTTTTTTTGACTGAATTCAACCACTTTAGTCGCTAAATCACCGTGCAAACCCTTTTGCATGAAGATTTTATTCACGGAGCGAGGATCACCACTTTTAACATACTCCAAAACAGCATGCTTGCCATAAATAAATTCAGCATTATCCGTTTCGCTCTCGGTGATTGGCGCCGTGGTTGGTGCCTCAACAGCCGGTCGGCGATGATGCTGTTTGCCTTCATTAGTCCGTGGATATTTCTTGCCACGATTATCTTGCTTAAAGGGTGCTTTATTTCTTGGTTGTTTCTTCACGTTTTTTCTCCACTTCTGTCAGGCACCATTGGGCCAACTCAGCAATTCGTGCCTCTTGTTTGGTCAACTTTAAATAACCAAACACAGCTTCAAATCCGGTCGACATCCGATAAGTAATTACTTCTGTATTTTTTGCTTTGGTGTAGCTTTTAGCATTGCGTCCACGATGATAAACTGCCAATTCCGCCGACGTGAGAATTTGTTCAGTTTGCATCTGTTCAATTAATGCCGCCTGAGCCTTAGCCGATACAAATTGTACCGCTTGTCGTTGTAACTGATTAGGTTTACTGACCCCAAGTTCAAGCAGGTGTTCCCGAACAAAAACTTCATAAACGCCGTCGCCTAAATAAGCTAAGGCAATACCATTCAAGCTTTGCGCTAAATTACTCATGCGCGACGCCACCTCGTTCCTTGGGCTGTGTCCTCTAGAATAATACCAGCAGCAGTCAATTGATCACGAATCTCGTCACTAGTTTGATAGTCTTTCGCTGCTCGGGCTGCATTTCGCTTGACAATTAGATCGGCTACTTCTGCATCTAACCCCACTGTCTGACTTAAATCAACACCATAAATCTCGACAAATTGGTCAAGTTGCTGAACTAAAGCCATTAAAGTGTCTAGTTTAATTTCTGGATTGAGCGCGTACTTATTCATAAAACGAACATATTCGTGAATGACGGCAAGGCCATTTTGAACATTAAAATCATCGTCAAAGGCTGTTTTGAATTGATCAACAAATAAATGGCGCTGGCCATCAATTGCCACATCATTACCAGCAACAGCATCTTTTCGCCGATATAACAAATTAGCGCGGGCAATTTTGAAACGCTGAATTTCCGCTAAAGCATCATCCAAACCAGCTTCAGTATAACGTAATGGTCGCCGATAATGAGTTGCTGCCATGAAAAATCGAATAGCTTGCGGATCAAATTGACTGAGCGCTTCGTGAGCAGTCACAAAGTTACCTAAAGACTTACTCATTTTTTCGTCATCAGTGCCTACGGTCACAAAACCATTATGCAACCAATAATTAGCAAACTTCTGGCCCGTAAAAGTCTCGCTTTGGGCAATTTCATTTTCATGATGTGGGAAAGTTAAATCTTCACCACCACCATGAATATCAATCGTCTTACCCAGGTATTTAATCGCCATTACTGAACATTCAACATGCCAGCCTGGTGAACCAGGCCCCCATGGTGACTCCCAGAAAACCTCGCCAGGCTTAGCTGCCTTCCATAAAGCAAAGTCAATTGGATCTTCCTTACGTGCCGTTTCCTCAGAGTTGGTTCGTTGGCTAGCGCCAACTTCTAATTCTGATAACGGCTGATGCGAAAGTTTACCGTATTCTGGAAATTTCTTAGCGCGAAAATAAACATCCCCGGCAACTTCATAAGCCATGCCTTGTTCAACCAGATTAGTCACCAAGTCAATAATCTCTTTAATATTCTCGGTTGCCCGAGGATGATAAGTTGCTGGTTCGATATTTAAAGCAGCACTATCTTCATTAACTGCAGCAATATATTTAGCTGCAACTGCCGCGACTGTTGTTTTTTCAGCTGTTGCTGTCCGGGCTAATTTTTCACCAATATCAGTGAAATTGGAAATATAATCAACTTGATAGCCACTAAATTCCAAATAACGCCGAATAGTGTCAAAAGCCACCGCACTACGAGCATTACCAATATGAATATAATTATAAACGGTAGGCCCACAAACATACATCCGCACCTTACCAGGTTCAATTGATTTAAAAGGTTCTTTTTCGCGAGTTAACGTGTTGAAAACTTCCAGCATGGACTAATAACCTCCATTAAGTTGTATCGTTTCAGAATTAAAGTGAATATAAAAAGACTGAAACAAAATTGTTCCAGTCTCTAATATAGCATAAAAGTAAGCTAGTTTGATATCAAGTTTAGCGAAACAATTAGGCTTGCATTTGCTTCAAAGTTTCAACAATATGCTTGGCAGTTTTTTCACGGCCTAATAATTCTAGGGATTCGCCTAATTGGGGACCATGCATTGAACGCGTAGTAGCAATTCGAATTGGCATGTACAATTTACGACCGCGAACGCCAGTATCCTTCTGAACTTGTTTAACAACTTTCATAATTTGAACAGAAGTAAAGTGATCAATGTTGTCAATTCCTGCTTTGAAAGCTTCCAAAACTGGTAAGGCATCATCATCAGCTAATTCCTTCATTGCTGCTTCATCAAGTTCTTGTGGTTCTTCAAAGAAGACATCAGAAAGTTCTGTGATTTGCGCAGTATAACTCATTTGATCCTTATAAAGGGAGATTAACTGCCGGGCCCATTCAATCTCCATTGGTTGGGGATCGTTGTTGACACGGCCTGCTTTAATCAAAGCATGTAAGGACAAGTCGGTGATAACTTCGCTATCGGCCTTCTTCACATATTGGTTATTGACCCATTCCAACTTCTTCGCATCAAAAGCTGCTGGTGACTTACTCAAACGTTTTTCATCAAATTCTTTAATGAGTTCTTTACGGTTAAAGACTTCGTTCGTGCCTACAGGTGACCAACCTAGTAAAGCAATGAAATTAAACATTGCATCAGGTAAATAACCTAATTCTTTATATTGTTCAATAAATTGAAGAACACTTTCATCACGTTTGCTAAGTTTCTTACCAGTGGCCGCGTTAATAATCAGCGTCATGTGGCCAAAGACAGGCGGATTCCAACCAAAAGCTTCATAAATCATCAATTGTTTTGGTGTGTTAGCAATATGATCGTCCCCACGCAGAACATGAGTAATTTTCATCATATGATCATCAACAACAACCGCAAAGTTATAAGTTGGCATGCCGTCGCGCTTCTGAATGACGAAGTCACCACCAACTGCTTCTGAATCAAAACTAATGTCGCCCTTAACTAAATCTTTGAACTTGTAAGTCCGATTTTCAGGAACGTGGAAACGAATAACTGGTTCCAAACCTTTTGCTTTAGCAGCGGCAATTTTAGCTTGCTTCTCATCCTCAGATAATCCAGCGTATTCGTAAACGTAATGTGGCATTTCACTGTTAGCCCGTTGTTCTTCACGTTCGGCTTCCAACTCGTCTTCAGTTTTATAAGATTCGTATGCTAAGCCACGATCAACTAACTGTTGAATCAGTGGTTGATAGATTGACATCCGTTCAGACTGACGATATGGGCCATAATCGCCGCCAATATCAGGACCTTCATCCCAATCCATTCCCAGCCACTTCAGGTTTTCTAACTGGCTTTGCTCGCCACCAACCATGTTTCGTTTAGTATCCGTATCTTCAATCCGAATAATAAACTTACCTTTATTGTGTCGTGCAAATAAGTAGTTAAATAACGCAGTCCGGGCGTTACCAATGTGTAAGTGTCCTGTTGGACTTGGTGCGTAACGAACTCGAATTTCATCCTTTGCCATGTTCAAAATACTCCTTTTTCTGAAAATACCAATTACAAGTGTAACGATTTTAGTGAGTTAAAACAAGGGCTGAGCCCCAACTAAAAACATAATTTAGTTCAATTTTAGTTTTGTCAATATTTATCGGGTTTCAATCACAACCTTTTTGAGGCTGGGACTGAAGTGTCACTTTTGTTAAAAATAAATTTGGGTTGCTGAAACGTGTTCTCAAAAGGCAACCGGTTCCGCTTAACGTAAAAATGCTCACCGACTGACCGCCTTTTGGCACATTCTCATTTAAAGAAGCTGGTGGCAGACTAAGTGGCTTTTATCAAACACTGCTTCTCAGTCCGTTGCCAGAAAAACGATTTATTTTTTACTAGCATGTTCGGTAATCCCGTGCTGAGCATGTAACGGTTTTGCAAAAATCATCCGACCAGCTGCCGTCTGTAAAGCACTGGTAATGACCACTTGAATTTCTTTATTTAAGTAGTACTGACCATCTTCAACAACAACCATGGTGCCATCTTCTAAGTAAGCAACCCCTTGTTGTCGTTCAGTCCCAGCTTTAACGACTGTGACTGTCATCGCTTCGCCAGGTAAAACAGCTGGTTTCAGCGCGTTGGCTAGTTGATTAATATTTAAGACAGGTACGTTCTGAAATTCAGAAACCTTGTTTAAATTGTAATCATTAGTCACAACAATGCCGTCAATCAACTTAGCTAGCTTAATTAATTTACTATCAACTTCAGTTAAATCGTCAAAGTCACCATCATAATTTTCAATTTTGACTTCAGGATCATCCTTCATCTCATTAAGAATATCTAAGCCACGACGACCGCGAGCACGTTTCAAACTATCAGCAGAATCCGAGATCAACTGCAATTCATGAACCACAAAAACGGGGACCAGTAAAACACCTTCTACAAAGCCTGTCTTAACTAACTCATGGATTCGGCCATCAATAATCACACTGGTATCCAAAATCTTATACTTATGGAAATTATCGTCAGGCTTGCGATCATAAATCAAATTTTCGACATTATTATCACTGCGTCGTTTACTAAACAGCTTCCGCCAGTCATCCATTTGAGTCGTCCCCAAACGAAAACCAAGATAGCCTAAAACAACCATCAATAGAATTGGCAGAAAAGTATTAATCAGAGAAATATTAATGCGATAAAGTGGAATAGCAATAACATTCGCCAGTAATAACCCGATTAGCAAGAATAACGAACCAAAAAGTAATTTCGTTGGATTCATCGCTAATATCTGTTTCTCCTTCTTACCTAAGAAACGTGCTAATGGCGGTAACAGCAATAACGACAAAAGATATAGAATAATTGCGCCAAGCAGTAAATTCGTTAAAGTCGTGTTTAACCAGCGGACATCAGCAAGGCCGAGTACTTCCCATAATGCTGGTAAAAAAGAATAGCCTGCAAAAGCCCCTGCAATGACAAAAAGTAATCGACCAATAAATTGTTTCCGTCTCATAAATTTCACCTCCTTTCAAATCACTTCAAATTATACTTAATCATTTGTATCCTGAAAAACCAAATAAATTGCCTGCTTGATTGTTTTAACACCAATTACTGCGATCCCCGCTGGCGCTTCCAGATCCGCTAAATTGTTTTTAGGGACAAATGCACGTTTAAAACCTAATTTAGCAGCCTCACGTAACCGTTCTTGTACCCGATTTACTCGCCGAATTTCGCCAGTTAGTCCGATTTCGCCAATAAAACAATCATCGGCGGGAATTTCTTTATTACGATAACTAGAGACAATCGCTAAGGCAATTGACAAATCAATTGCCGGCTCATCTAATTTTACCCCACCAGTAGCTTTAAGATAAGCATCTTGATTTTGTAACATCAAATTAGCGCGTTTCTCTAAAACAGCCATAATTAGCGCCACGCGATTATGATCAAGACCGGCTGCTGTTCGTTTAGCATTGCCATACATCGTTGGAGTAATCAAAGCCTGAATTTCTACCAGAATTGGCCGCGTGCCTTCCAAAGAAACGACCACCGCTGACCCAGTCGCATCAGCTAATCGTTCCTCAAGGAAAAGTTCAGAAGGATTCGCCACTTCACGAAGACCATCTTCGTGCATTTCAAAAATTCCCAATTCATTAGTCGAACCAAAGCGATTTTTCACTGATCGCAGAATGCGATAAGCATGATGCAGGTCGCCCTCAAAATAAAGAACAGTATCGACCATATGCTCCAGAATTTTAGGACCAGCAATCGCGCCATCTTTAGTCACATGGCCAACAACAAAAACTGTCCGCTGTTGTGTCTTGGCGATTTGCATCAATTCGGCAGTTACTTCGCGAATTTGTGAAACACTGCCAACAGCTGAACTTAATTCAGGAACATTCATCGTTTGCACCGAATCAATCACAATAAATTTTGGATCCAGTTCCGCAATAGTTTCTCGAATTGCGGTCATGTTTGTTTCTGGATATAAGTATAGCTTAGCACCTTTAACGCCTAAACGCGAAGCTCGCAACTTGATTTGGCCAGAACTTTCTTCACCAGAAACATAGAGCACTTTATCCCCAGTTGCCTGCAGCTGTCCACACACTTGTAACAACAACGTTGACTTACCAATACCAGGGTCACCACCAATAAGAATTAACGAGCCTGGCACAATTCCGCCGCCTAAAACACGATTCAATTCACCAAGTTCAGTTTTGATGCGAGGCTGCTTAGTTAAATCAACTTGACTTAACAACTGCGGCTTTTGTCGGTCCGTAAAGCTTCGTTGGCGACTAGGTTGCGCAGCAGCTGCAGCAGCACTTGGTGTGGGCTGAACTTCTTCTTCGACCATCTGATTCCAGGCCCCGCAATTAGGACAACGGCCAAAATTAGTTGGTGAGGTGTAGCCGCAATTCTGGCAAACATATTGAGTTTTGATTTTCGCCATATGAACTCCTTATTATTTTCCTATTACTATTAAATACGCAATCGTGATCAAAAAAATATTTTGAATTACCTGATCAGTTTATCGACCTGAGGAACCAAAACCACCTTGACGTTCTTGGGTAATTGGTTCTTCATCATCAGCGGTCAAATACTTCACGAAAATTCCTTGACCTAACCGATCACCTTTTTTGATGACCTGATCTCGTAAACCATAATTAACTAACTGGAAGAAAATTTCGCCTTCATTTTTGTCATTGTTATAGTAGTCTGCATCAATCACGCCGACGCCATTAGGCAAGATCAAGAATCGCTTTAAAGGGCTGCTAGAACGATTGACCAGCAACAATACTTCATCAGCAGGCATTTTAACCTTGATGCCTGTGGGCACTAATAAGGGCCGTAAAGCAGCCTCAGCCTGTAAATAATCTTTATTCATTAATTCGTGCTCATTATTGATCTTACGAAAGACCTTAACAAAATTCATCTTCCAAATTGATGGCAACACAAAATCCTCTGCAGCTGCAAAATCATAGCCTGCTGCATGCTTCGTTTGTCGCTGCGGTAAAGCCAGCTCCTGATCCTTAAAACGTGAAACAACCTCAAAACCACGAACACCCATTTATGCCAAACCTCCAAAAAGTTAATTAAAGATAACAGCTCATCTAAGTTAATATCATACCATTTCTCGGCAACCTGATAAATAATCTCTGTCAGTAAAAGCGATTAAATAAGTATTAATTACTAGCACTGGTTACTTATTATAAAAAAATCCAAATAATATGCGCAAACAGTCAGATAATCGGTGGATTGATGAATCGAAATGGACCTTGACCCAACTTACTGAAATGGCCGAAAAGAAACCAATTTTGAATTAACGCCAGATTAAATTGAAGCTAGCTAACTAAATAAGGTAGAATAAGGTTAGTTATTGAAAAGAAAAGGAGCGATGATTCATGGAATTTAATTATGAACCGGGACGTTTCTATCACTTAGGACCAGATCAGAAATTATTGGCGGAAGTCACTTTTCAAGAAGCCGCCAATCATGAGTTTTATGCATTAGACCACACTTTTGTTGACCCTAGTCTGCGTGGTCAAGGAATTGCCCGTCAATTAGTGGCTGCTGTAGTTGCCAAAGCGCGTGCTGATCACAAACAAATTATGCCGCTGTGTACTTATGCCAAACACGAATTTGAACAACGTGCAGACTACGCCGATGTTTATTATCATAATCCCAAAGGAGCTCAAGAATAGCATGGATCAGAATCAGTTAAAGCAGCAGGCCGCAGAAGCAGCTGTTAAATTCATTGAAGATGGTATGGTCATTGGTTTAGGTACTGGATCAACAGTTTTTTATCTGGTAGACGCCTTAGGTCGCCGGGTGCGCGATGAACATTTACAAATTACTGGTGTCGCTACCTCATCACGAACTGCCAAACAAGCCAGTGCTTTGGGGATTAAAATGATTGATTTAAACGACGCACCTGAACTTGACCTGACAATTGATGGCGCCGATGAGGTCGACCGTAATTTCCAAGGGATCAAGGGTGGCGGTGCTGCTCATTTACTCGAGAAAATTGTGGCATTAAATTCTAAACGGAATATTTGGATTGTTGATGCCAGCAAATTAGTCGCTCACTTAGGTGCTTTCCCATTGCCGCTAGAAGTCATTCCTTTTGGCGTCGAACATCTCTACCAACGCTTAGCTGCCAGGGACCTGAAACCTAAATTTCGACTTGATGAAAGCGGTCAGCGATTACTAACCCACAATAAAAACTATGTGATTGATTTACAACTCCAGCAAATTGACGATCCACATGCACTGGCCGACTGGCTGGACCATCAAACTGGGATTGTCGAACATGGTTTGTTCCTTGATTTAGTCAATCAAGTTGTTGTTGGCCGTGAGGACGGTGTCGAAATTCTTGACGCTGGCCGTGATTAAGCGCTGATCATTCTAAAATATCCACAACCAGCAAGCTAGCCTGGCGTCAGCATCAATTCTGTTTGATCAACTTAACTAAGCTTTTGGCACGATATAAAAGCAGCTGGGACAACAGTCATTTAACAAAAATAAGGCCGAGTTTTAACTGCTGAAACGTGTTCTTAAAAGGTAGCTGGTTCCGCTTAACGCCAAAAGACGAGCAATTCTACGAAGAATTGCTCGTCTTTTTACGTTATGATCACCGGCTAATTGCCTTTTGTCACACGCTGTTTTTGGATGATTGACAGTTTATTTAATTATAGTAGTGAGACAACTTGCATTAAGATTGGCACAACGACCACGAAGAGGACAGTTGAAGTTGTGACCACATTGGTTGCATAATCAACATCCCCATGAGACTGACCAACCAAAATAGGTAAGACGGCCAAACCTGGTGCTGCAGCTTGGATGATCAAAGTGCTACTTTCCAAGGATGGCATCGTCGTTCCCATTGAACGACCAATTAAGATGAAGCTGATCATCAATGCAGGTGCAAAGACAAACCGGCCTAATAAAGCCCAGACAGTGTCACGGTCAAATCGGATTGATTTTAAACCAGCATCAGCCAAAATAATCCCGATATAAATGAGTGACATTGGCGTCACGATTCCGCCAACCATATCTAAAGTTTTATTGATCCATTCTGGAACTGGAATGGCTAACAATAAGAAGACTAACGAAACTAAGAAACCAACCAATGGTGCAGGTAACAATTTACGCCAGTTGAAATCTTTTTTAGCGCCCTTTTCTGCGGTTGGATCATCATTTGAGATGAAGAAAACACCGACTGCCCAAGTTGAAACAGTGTTCATGACATAATAAACCAAGAAGTATGGCAAGCTTTTAGTGCCAAATAACGCCATATTTAATGGTAAGCCAATGAAAATCGTATTTGCATTGGCAAACATATTAATAAATGTCCCGCGACGACCTTTACGAACTTTAAGCACTTTCGTCAGTATCCAAGCCAATAAGTAGCTAGCAGCAAAACTACCAAATGCGAAAACTAAACCACCAGATAAACTTGCTAACTTATCGCGAGTCAAATATTTAAGTACTGAGACAAAGATTGAAGCTGGCAAAGCGACTTTCATAATGATAAAGGAAATCTCACCTTTAAATTTGTCACCCAAATGACCTGAACGTCGTAACCAATAGCCTAATGCAATCACTAGGACAATTTCAACAACACTTTGTAATGATGTGATAAATGCTTCCATGTTTTTACTACCCCCGTATTAAAATGAGCTCTATTAAAACAAATTAACTTTCTCTCCCGCTACTACTAAATTCAGTAATAACTGATTAGATTAATATTTTGGTGTCCACTTCAAAGCTTCGACGGCAGCTTGTGCATCAGTCGCATCTGACAACTTCTCAGCAATTGCTTGTTCAGCAACACCTAGCGCAACAGTCATACTGAATTGATTTAATTTAGACACTGGTGGTAAAACTGCAGCACCAGCCTTAGTTGGGTCAACAATGCCACCAAGTGAATGAGCAGCCTTGTTGATCATGCCATCGCTTAATAACTTCGCAGAAACTGCCAGCGCACCTAACCCAAGACCTGGATAGACTAACGCATTGTTTGCCTGACCAATTTCATAAGTCACACCATTATATTCGATTGGATCAACTGGGATACCTGTTGCAATTAAAGCTTTGCCATTAGTCCAAGCTAATAAGTCTTCAGCTTTTGCTTCAGCTAATTTAGTTGGATTTGATAATGGGAAAATAATTGGCCGTGGTGTATGAGCAGCCATTTCTTTAACAATCTCTTCTGTAAATGAGCCAGGTTGAGTTGAAGTACCAACTAAGATTGTCGGGTGAACAGCTTTAACAGCTGCCGCTAAGTTGGTCAATTCATCAGCATTAGCAAACTCACTACGACTGTGTGTAAATGGCTTTTGTTCTGGTGTTAAGCCTTCAGTATCATCGAAAAGCAAACCTTGCTTGTCAACTAAATAGAAATGTTGCTTAGCTTCTTCTTCAGATAAACCTTCTTCAACCATAGCATCGTAAATCCGCTTAACGATCCCAGCACCGGCAGTGCCAGCACCAAATGACATGTAAACTTGATCAGTCAATTTCTCATGAGAAATATTTAAAGCGCCTAAGATACCAGCCAAAGTGATAATCCCAGTACCTTGAATATCATCATTGAAAGTTAAAATATGTTCGCGATATTTGTTCAAAATATTAGCAGCATTATCACGACCAAAGTCTTCAAAATGTAAATACATATCAGGGAATAACTTTTCAGCCAATGCCACAAATTTGTCAACAAAATTGTAGTAAGGTTGACCAGTCACACGTTGATGATGATTGCCAAGATAAAGTTCGTCATCTAATAATTTCTGATTATTCGTACCAGAATCCAAGACAACTGGTAAAACCATACTTGGATCAATCCCGGCAGCAGCTGTGTAGACCATCAATTTACCAACCGAAATGTCGACACCTTGAACACCCCAGTCACCAATACCAAGAATACCTTCGCCATCAGTAACCACGATTAAACGAATATCGCGATCACCAGCAGCATTTTTCAAAGCTGCTGCCATGTCATCTTGCGCATCAATTGATAAGTAAGTGGCATTCTGTGGATCTAAGAACAACCGACTATAATTTTCAATCGTGTCAGCAATTGTTGGGTCATAAACGACCGGCATAAACTCGTAAACATGTTCGCTAAATAATTTATAGAACAATACCCGATTTTCATTGAAAATATCCATTAAGAACAAACGTTTAGCTAAAAATGTTTCCCGCATCTTGTACTGTTCATAAGCTTGTTCTACTTGCTGGTCCAAAGTTTGAACAAATGGTGGTAATAAACCTTCAATTTTGTTAGCTTGACGTTCAGCTGCAGTAAATGCAGTTCCTTTATTTAAGAATGGATCATGAAGTAATTCTAAACCTGTCTTAGTCATAGTCGACAACCTCCAAATTCAAATCATCAGGAATTTATTTGCTCTCATCAAGTAAATTCGAAAAACATTTGTGATTGATTATATTCCTGATCTAATTAACTTACGGTGCCTACTATAGCCCTCTATAAAAATCATAGTCAAATATGTTATAATTAATAAATATTATTTATAGGTGTTGATATAGCAATGAATTTTAAGGACTTACGTTACTTTCAAAAACTTTCCGAGAAAAAAAGTTTTTCGGAAACCGCAAAATTTTTTCAGGTCAGCCAACCAACGATCACTTATGCGCTGAAAAGATTGGAATCTGAATATGGTGTCATGCTCGTTGAACGTAAAAGTTATGCCAATTCGTTACAGTTGACGCCAGCGGGGACCCAATTACAACAACATATTCAGCGAATTTTACACGAAGATCAGTTGATCAGTCATGACTTGCGTCGAATCAAATCTCGGCAAATCAAAGTTGGCCTACCACCAATTATTACTAATTATTTATTTCCAAAAGTTTTTAGTACACTGCGGCGAGAGAAGTTATTAAGTACAATCGAACCGATCGTGAATGGCTCACACAAACTTGAACAACTATTACAAACGGGCCAACTGGATATTTCCTTATTGGGTAGTACCAGCCTGCCGCAGGATCCTAATTTGTCATATCAAATTATTCGCGCGCATCAATTTAAATTGATCGCCTCAATTGACCATCATTTTAAAATGCCATTGAACATCACTGACTTAGCCCAAGAGGATTTTATTCTATTAGATGAGCAATCTGTTCATCAACAAGTTTTTCAATACTTTACTCAGAAATATCAAGTCGTCCCCAATGTTATTTATCAGACCAGTGAATATCGCCTCTTGCTAGATTTAGTTAAACAAAATCAGGGCATCAGTTTTATCACTGAAACTGCGATTCTTGGTGAAGGTGGGATTCAACAATTGCCGATTCCCAATTTACAATTACCACCATTTTATTTATTATTAGTTTATCGTAATAGTTCATTACCAGATCCGCAGCTACAAAAATTAATTGACATTTTCAGCACGATTCCATTTCTCTAATGAAATGAGGTGTACTCATGAAAAAAATTAAAGTTCAAAACAAAGCTGAACTGATTGTTGGTTTATTATTGTTATTCGCCCTACTGGCCGCCTATACTGACCACAATTATTCGTTATCGATTGTTTTCTTAATTACCGGTCTAATCTTTACTTTTGGTGGCTTCAAACATGTTTCTTCAAAATAATTCGCTGAAACTAGGTTAATTCTATGACAAAAAAATACCATCCTTACTGGTATTTCGCACCGGCAAACATCACAATGCGCTTGGGCTACTATGACGAAGCCAGTGCCTACTATCAGCAGAACTTCAATCCTGTTGACCAAGAGATTGTACTGCTAACTGGCTGTGCACCATCATTTACTGAAACTGAGGTAGTTGATTTCTTTCATAATTGTTGTCTAGATGCCAATCGTTACGACTTTTTATTGATCAATCAACAACAACAAATTATTGGTGAAAATGTCATCAACGAAATCGACTGGGCAAATCGCTGTGCCAATTACCGAATTGCAATTTTCCAACCACAAGCACGCAAACATGGTCTAGGAACCTGGGCAATTCAGCAAAACCGCGATTTTGCTTTTGAGCAATTACATCTTCACCGTCTAGAGCTTGATGTTTTTTCATTTAATTCTCGGGCACAACGGGCTTACCAGCGCGCTGGCTTTCAACTTGAAGGTCGACGCCGTGAAGCGATTCGTATTGATGACCATTATGCAGATGATCTGTTGATGGCGGCGATTAATCCTAATGACCATGTATCAGGCCACAATTAATTCGAGCTTCCGTGGCTCAATTGACGCCGCCTTGCCTGGATAAAAGAACAATTTAAATAGCCTGTCAGACAATTTCTTGACTTTCTTGAGAAATTACCTGACAGGCTTCTTTATGATTTTTTTAGCTATTAAACACATTGTTAGCTTTTGATAATAAGGTGCGGCGCCCAGCAACTATTTTGATCATTAAAAGTCTGGACATCAGTCATTTAGACGAAATAAGGTCGAATTTTGGTTGCTGAAACGTGTCCTCAAAAGGTAACTGCCGCTGGTCACATTCGCCTTAAATGGTTGCCGATAAAATTAGGTTTAATAAGAACAGAATTGAAACAGTTACAATAGCCGGATTTAACTCATCGGTTTTTTTAGCAAATATTTTAACTAGCGGATAAGCAATAAACCCAAATTCCAATCCTGTTGAAATACTGCCAGTCAGTGGAATCAACGTAATGATTAAGAATGCAGGAAACCAATCGTCTAGTGCCGCCATTTTAATATTGGCTAGTTCTTTCATCATTAAAGCCCCAGTAATAATAATCACTGGTGAAATCGCTGCTTGGGGAATCATGGCAATTAAAGGCGCCACAAAAATTGAAACGGCAAACATTATCCCTGACGTTAAGGCAGTCAAACCAGTTTTGCCACCACTCTGAATACCCGAAGCGCTTTCGGCAGCGGCAACTGTTGGACTCGTTGATAAGCCCGCCGATAATAATGCCGTCATTGAGCTTGCTTGAAATGATTTCTGAAATTTCCGAGGATCCGTTAATAAACCTTCTAACAAACCCATTGATTCAAAAATTAAAATCATCGACATTGAAAAGACCGCAATCAAAAATTTTGTATTAAAAAAGTGATTAAAGTCAAATTGAAAAAGTGCGTGGGTAAACTGACCAATATCATTAATTGAAACAGTAGTAGCGTTACTACTTTTTACGCCCAATAATTTGGCAATAACCGTAGTGATAATAATGCCAATTAGAAAATCACCAGGAACTCTTTTGACCATTAAGAATAAACAAATTACAATCCCAATGAAAGCGACAATTGTTGCTGGATCAGTAATTGAGCCAAACGATAATAGCGAACGACTACCACCTGACTTGATAATTTCAGCCTTCTCTAGTCCTAACTCAACTAAGAATAAGCCGATACCCACGGTAATTCCTTTTTTTAAATTGAGCGGGATTTTGTCAGATAAGATCCGACTTAATTTCGTAAAAGCAACAATGACATAGACTATCCCACTGAAAAGTGAAATTGTCAGTGCTTGTTGCCAAGTGAGATGCATCCCAGTGACCAACGTGTAGGTGAAGAAGGCATTAACCCCCATACCTGGTGTCAAAACCACTGGTGCATCGGCAAAAAGGGCCATGATCAAACAGCCTAGCGCTGACGAAATTGCCGTTGCAAAAAAAGTAATTGCCACTGGCATACCAGCATCCTTTAAAATCATTGGATTGACAATTAAAATATAAGAAATCGCAAAAAAACTTGTTAATCCAGCGATAATTTCAGTTTTCACACTAAAGCCTGTTTGATTGCGATCAAAAATTTTTATTTTTCCCACAAAATCCCTCCTAAACTCCAGTTCATATTATCATCTTTGGCCCAACTTTAAAAGATTACTTATTTTGCTATTAGTCCAATGGAGCTACCCGGGCAGCCGATGATTGATTCCGATTTGCAAGTCCAAATTAATGAGACCAACATTGACGCACACAAAAACAGCCTAGCAGCAACTCGTCTCAGTAGCCAAGGCTACTAAGAAGTTGGAACTAGGCTGTTTTCAAACTGATTTACTTTAGCAGATAACAAAAGTTCTGGTAGTAAAGTCAGGATGAATTTTAACTGCTAAAACGCGTTTTCAAAAGGCAACTAGTATTCCTTGATGCCAATGTGTCACACGCTGTTTAACTAATCGTCATTAGTCAATAGCCAAATCTTGATCATTTTGATCAGCATAGGCAGCTTTTATTTTTGCTAAAGAAACCTCAGCGGTGCAATTGAAGTTCAGATCAGCTTCATGCAAGATCTTAGGGTCACCAATCCCCACAGAAAATTCACCAGCACCATTAATTGATTGGATACCAGCAAAAGCATCTTCCAACCCAACTGCTTCACTAGGTTTAATATTCAAAAGTGCCGCGCCTTTGGCAAAAATCTCGGGATCAGGCTTGCCATGACGTAAACTTGCAGGATCAACAATTTTATCAAAGTAGGTTGTCAAACCTAAGCCCGCCAAAATGCGAGGTGCATTCTTTGAAGCTGAAGCTAACGACATACCATAATTTTCTGCTCGTAATTCATCAAGGAATTCTTTCATTCCAGGTAGAATATCAGCTGGCGTCATATGCGAAATCAATGCCACATAATAATCATTTTTCTTAGTGGCAAACACTTCTTTTTGTTCCTGAGTAAAATCATTTTCACGATGGCCAAACTTCAAAATAATGTTCAAAGAGTCCATCCGACTGACACCTTTAAGTTGCTCGTTAACACTAGGATTGATTGTAATCCCCAAATCGTCTTGAGCAATTTTAGCCCATGCTTGGTAATGAAAACGTGCGGTGTCAGTAATGACACCATCTAAATCAAAAACGAAACCTTTAATCATTATTCATTAATCCTTCCATTAATGTGCTTCATTAGCAATTGTAACTGCCTTAGCCGTTGGTAATGAGACTTCTTTACCATTGACCGCAACAACCAAATCATCGCCAGATAATACTTCTAACGTGGTTGCTTGATGACTAACAGTCACAGCTAACAAACGATCGCGATAATTAATTTGGAAACGATATTGTTGCCAATTTTCCGGACAGAAAGGCTTGAATGATAATTGACCTTGATGATGCCGCAAACCAGCAAAACCTTGGACAATTGAAAGCCAACCGCCACTCATTGAGGTAATGTGTAAGCCATCGGCAGTATCATTATTATAATTATCCAAGTCCAAACGTGCCGTCCGACTATACAATGAAACGGCTTTATCTTCTTCACCGATTTCAGCAGCTATAATACCATAAATACATGCAGAAAGCGATGATTCATGAACAGTCATTGGCTCATAAAAATCAAAATTACGCTTCTTCTCTGCTAAAGTAAATTGATCATCCAAGAAATAAATCCCTTGTAAAACATCAGCCTGCTTAATAAATGGCGAACGAAGAATCTTATCCCATGACCAATGTTGATTCAATGGACGCTCACTTGGATCAAGGGTTGAAACTGGCCGTAAATCCTTATCTAGATAGCCATCGTTCTGGACGAAAATACCTAATTTTTCATCGGTTGGATAATACATCCGAGTAACAATATCACGCCAATGATCTTGTTCTGCCGCACTAACATCTAGCTCAGTGGCTTTTTCAGAAGAAACTTGTTGTAAGATTTCTAAAGTATAACGCAAGACCCAAGTGGCCATCTGATTGGTGTACCAATTATTATTAACATTATTTTCATATTCGTTTGGTCCAGTAACACCGTGAATCATGTATTGTTGATGCCGCTTGGAGAAATGAACCCGATCAGCCCAGAAGCGAGCGATGCCAACCAACACATCGATACCCTTGGTTAAAACATAACTTGTATCTCCAGTATAGTCGGTATATTCATAAATTGCATGAGCAACAGCTGAATTACGATGCAATTCTTCAAAGGTGATTTCCCATTCGTTATGACATTCGATCCCGTCAAAAGTCACCATTGGATACAAGGCACCCTTAAGTCCTTGTTGCCGCGCATTGTGGAAAGCACCAGCTAATTGATTATAGCGATATTCCAATAATTGCCGGGTAACTTGTGGCTTAGTCACTGAAACATACATGGGCACAATAAAGGCTTCAGTATCCCAGTAAGTTGCACCACCATATTTCTCACCAGTGAAACCCTTAGGACCAACATTAAGCCGTGAATCTTCACCATAATAAGTCATAAATAATTGCAAAATATTAAAGCGAATCCCTTGCTGAGCGGCAGGATCCCCAGAAATTTCAACATCTGCTTGAGCCCAACGTTTCCGCCATGCAGCATCTTGCTCAGCTAAGTGTGTTGCCAGTGACTTTTCAGCGGCAGCTGCTAAAACTTTTGTAGCGGCTGCTTTTTGGTCAGCCGTCTTAACATCACGACTAGTAACGACAGCAATTTGTTTACGTAAAATAACTTTTTGACCAGCCTTTAAAGTTGTCTTAATCGTTTCGCTAACTTTTGCGGGACTAGCACTAGCAGTCCGCTCAACTTGCGCATCACTTTCAACTAAGTTGGTCATCTGTTCAGTAACAGAAAAACGTGGTGTTCCAAAAGGATTCGGCTTAGTTTCCATTGTTAAACTATAATGGTCAGCAGTTGCCTCTTGGTTAACGAACTGCCAAAAAGCCTCTTCGTAATTAGAATCTTCATTATGCACATTACCATTAATCGAAGGTGCAAATTCCAACTCAGCCTGGCCACTTAAAACTTCAGCTGAAACAGTAATCAAGCCTAACTCGCGGGTAACAACACTCATAAAACGTAAAAAACTAAATTTAACTTTGGTATCACCAAAAGTCGCAATGAATGAACGCCGCAATACGCCGTCATGCATATCCAATTCCAAATCAAAATCAGTAAAGTCAGTCTTAGCTAAATCTAGAGTCGCACCATTCACTTTAATCGGAATCCGGAGAAAGTCTGGTGAGTTGATGGCCTTACCAAAATATTTAGGATAACCATTCTTCCACCAGCCAACCCGAGTCTTATCTGGGAACCAAACACCAGCAAGATAAAGGCCTTGGTGTGTATCACCAGAATAATCCTCTTCAAAATTACCCCGCATCCCCATATAACCATTACCAATGGACGTAATACTCTCTTGTAATCGTTTATCATCAATGGCTAATTGATTTGTTTTGATCACCCAAGGATCAATTTCAAATAATCGCTTTGTCATGTTAGAACCTCCTAAATCTCTACTTTATATTCTCATGAGATCAGTACCCAATCAACGGATATCCAGCTGTTATCGATAACAGAATACCTAACTAAACTGTTATTTTTTATCAATGATCTTGGGTTAAAAAAAACATCTAAAATGTGATCATTTTAGATGTCTTAATGACTCAACTAATAAATTGATCACTAAATCTCGTTCGCCAATAAATCGCTAGTACTGACAGCGCTAGAAAAACTGAATAAATAGTGAACATTAACGTAAAATCAAATCTGATAAAGCCAACAAACATTGCTGCAATAATGCCATAAAATGAGGCATTTAAGGTAATATTCATTGCTTCTTTGAATCCCTTAACCGAAGTCTTAGGATTACGTTTCATTAGTGATATGAAGAAAGCTGCACCAAGAACTAGGAGCAAGTTAGAACCAACCACAATCAGACCAACAGAAAACATCATTAACATCACAATTGTGCCCCGATTTGACCGATACCAACTGGCCTTCAAGAATTTAGTGATTTGTCTTTGTGGATCAACCTGATCTGTTACTTGATAAGCTGCTGGAAATTGACGAGATTGCTCTTGAATAATGAACTGGGTCTTCTGTAAGTTCAGCGCTGATTTCTTTTGGTGTAACTGTTTACTTGATAAATTAATACCAATAATAGTGTTCTTAGTTTGATAAATAATCTGGGTCTGATCATTTTGTAATTTATTATCATCAAATCGAAATGACTTGGCCGCCTGTTTTAATTCTGGACGTGAGAGTAAACTTGTCGATGTTGGCAAGAAAGCATGAAAATTAAAAGTTTGTTGTTGGGCATAAAACATGGGAATCGGTAAAATCATTAATGCGTTCAAAAAGATAAAAATAATGATCATTTGCAACCAATTCAGCGCACGTCGTCCTTTAAACATTGCCTTTGGCGTTATTGCCGACATAAAGTAACGTACTGGAAAAGCAACTTTTTTCATGGCTCACAATCCAATCTTTTGAGATAATTAACCTTTAGTACTACCTGATAATAATCCACTAGTAAAGTACTTTTGTAAATAGAAGAACAGAATACTAATTGGTAAAGCAATTAAAATTGCCCCAGCAGCAAACAGGACTACTTGTTGATCGCGTGCGTTCGTAATAAATTGCTGTAACCCAACGGCAACTGTTAAATGTTCATCCGAACGTAACAAGAACTTAGCCATAATGTAATCGCCGAATGGTCCCATAAATGCCCACAAGGATTGAACGGCAATCATTGGTTTAACCAATGGCAAAACAATTTGCCAGAATACCCGGAAGTTACCGGCACCATCAAGTTTAGCTGATTCATCCAAATCATATGGTACAGAATCAAAGTAACCTTTCATCAGCCAAGTATTCATCGGAATACCACCACCAATGTAAATCAAGGTCAAGAACCAATAATGATCAAGAGCACCAAGTAAGTTGGCCATGACATAAAATGCGGTTAAGGCCGCCATGGTTGGTACCATTTGAATAACGACGAAGAACATCAGACTAAATCGTTTACCAATAAAGCGATAGCGACTATAAACATAACCTGCTAAAGTAATGACACAAACTTGTACCAGCATGGTAAAGAACGAAATAACCAAAGTATTCTTGTACCAAGTACCATAAAGCGTTTCTGCGAATAACCGGTGGAAGTTATTCAACGTCCACTTCGAATTGAAGTCCAGAGTAAATGATTGGACATTGCCGGCCTTAAAGGCTGAACTAACTGTAATTAAAACTGGATAAATAATGATAATCGCTAGAATAACCATATAAAGATACGTGAAGAAATGGTTCACGCGACGTTTTCTAATTGCCGAATGTTCATTAATATTTTTTTGTTTGCGAGCCATTTTTAGTCATCTCCTAAGTCAAACGCGCCAGTCCGTTTAAAGACAATTAGTGAAACACCGATGACAATCACTGAAATCAGTAAAGTAACCGCGGCAGCGATTGAATATTGTGGTGACTGGCCAGTTGTTAATTTATAAATCCAAGAAATCAAGATATCGGTACCACCAGCACCGCCACCAACATCGCCAGGACCACCATCATTAAACAGATAGATCATTGAGAAGTTGTTAAAGTTACCAGTATATTGCGTAATAAAGATTGGTGCAGCAACCGTGAAAATTGTTGGTGCTGTGATGTGACTAAACTTCTGAATTGCAGTTGCACCATCAAGGGTCGCAGCTTCATATAAGTCGTTAGGAATTGCCTGCAGAATCCCGGTAACCATGACGTAAATATAAGGAAAGCCCAACCAACCTTGAATCATAATAATCGCAACTTTAGTCCAGTTAGGATCTGTTTTCCAAGATGGTAATGGCATATGCAAGAATGGCAAGATTTTATTGAAGAAAGGAATAACTTGCACATTAATGGCACCAGCGGAATCATTAAAAATATTAGAGAAACTCATGATTGAAATAAACGCTGGGATTGCCCATGGTAATAGGAAAATAACCCCGAAGAATCGTTTAAATTTAATGAAGTCTTGATTAGCAACAACGGCCGTAAAAATACCTATGAATAATTGTAAGGTTGTTGCTAACAGAGTCCAAATGATTGTCCAACCAAAAACAGCATTAAAGGTTTTACGGTAACTACTCAAAAAGAATAATGAAGTGAAATTCTTGAAGCCAACCCAATGCAACAAATGTGCAGGTGGAACATGGAGAAAATCATAATTTGAAAAGGCAATGAACAGCGTTACTAATACTGGGAAAACAATAATAAAGAGCATTAAGAAATATGCAGGAATTGAGAATAGATATGGAAAGCCACCATCACCAATATTCTTAATCATTTCCATAAATGTTTTCGAAGCTGGTTTACCTAAATTAATTTGATTAGCAATATTACCAGCGTCATAAATATTGGCAATATAGAGGATAACCGCGAAAACTAAGACAAGAATTTGTAAAGTTCCCTCAATCATCATGAATAATGAATTATCTACAACTGGTTGTGATCCCAGTGTAATCAGATCATGAATTGCTTGAAAACCAAAGACGATAAATTCAATTGCAAAACCGATAAACCCAATTAGAAAGATTATTCCCTTTAATATTTGTTGGTTGTAAAATTGACCAAGTCCTGGAATAATCGAGAGTAATCTGGCTTTCTTAGGGTCTTGAACTTTCGGATCAGTCATTACTGGTCCCTCCCTTTCCGTTATGTAAAATGTCGACGGATTTACAAACCCATCGACATTTTATCAAATAAATCCTAACTATTTACTACTATATTTTTGTTCAATCTTTTCTTTGATAACTTTTACACCTTTGTCTGCAGCAACTTTAGAAGTCATCTTACCTGAAGCGGCATTAGTAACGATTGTTTGACCAGCGTCCCAAACCTCAGACATTTCTGGCAAGTTGATTAATGGATCATCAAGCTTGAATTGATTGATAACGGCTGTTGTTAAATCGTTACCAGTTTCTTTAGCATAGCTTTGTGCTTTCAAGTTAGCTGGAATTTCAGAAGTCATCTTGTAGAAAGTCTTTTGGTTTGCTTCGTTAGAAACATAGTCTAAGAACTTCTTAGCAACTGACTTGTTCTTAGAATATTGTGAAATAACATAAGCTTTACCACCACCAAAGGCTTGATAGTTCTTGCCATTGTCTAATTTTGGTAAGACAGCAGCACCGAAATCAAGTTTAGCTTCTTTATAGCTTTCAGCTTTCCATGGGCCATCAATGACAACGGCAGTTTTGCCTTTAGTAAATTGATCATCAATAAAGTTTTGGTTAGCTTTGATATCTTGCATACCTTTTGGCCAGATATTCTTGAAGTAGTTACTCATGTAATCAATTGCTTCAACTGAACCAGCATTGTTTAAACCAATCTTTTTAGGGTTAGTATTGTCATCACCAAATACATAACCGCCATAACCCTTGAACATACCATAGCTAACATAGAAGTTAGTCCATTGTGCTAAGAAACCAACATTCTTAGTTTTGTCATTTTCATACGCATATTTTGGATCTTTAGAAATTTCATCAAGTTCTTTAAAGCTGGTTGGTGCTTTGCTAATTAATTTTTTGTTGTAATACATGACAATCGATTCAATTGTCACTGGAGCACCGTAACCCTTTTTCTCAAATTTAACTGCGTTAGAACCAGTAGTTGCATAACGACCACTTGGTGCAGTATAAGTAGCAATCTGTCCTTGTTGGGCTAAGCCACCAACACGGTCATAAGGTGCCATCATCACATCTGGTGCTTTACCTGCAGGACCATCAAGTTGTAAAGCATCTAATTGATCAAGCATATCCTTGTTAACCATCTTAATCTTGACATTGTTTTTCTTTTCGAAATCGCCCTTAATCTTGTTGATGTATTTCTTATATCCTTTATCAACAGAGATAGTTAATGTTTTCTCACTACTTGAACTTGATTCACTGCTCTTCTTTGAATTACCACAAGCAGCTAATGACAACGCAACAGTCGCTGTTAATGCAACCATTCCTACTGCACGCCATTTTTTCATACTCATTACTTATTCCTCCTAAAATAATTATTGATTTCGCTTACATTGCTTATTATGCTAACTTGCAAGACCATTATCAAGCGTTCAACACGTGTTACCGCTAACAAGATTTAACTTTCTGATATCACTGGTATCACCAATTCGAAAATAAGCCCTCACGAAAACACAACGCCATTTCTATCTTATTGTTGATTTATCAAGCCTAACTACATTCAATAAAATTAATCCACCCTTAATTTGGCAAAAATAAATGTCTTTTTAAATCAATTGTTCATGTTACTTGTAACACACGCTTACTATTCTACAGTAAAAAAAGTCTGTCGGACAGTCTCTCCTCTCACTAAAGAAATTGTCCAACAGACTATTAATATTGATAATTCATTACGTTTGCTTAAAATACTTTAGTCTTGTAAATATAATTGTTGTAACTTCTGTAAATCTAGCCGAGATAGCCCTACTTGATTAATCAAATATGACTGAGCACCGCCAGCTTGAGTGACAAGATCATCATCCGATCAAAATACGTTTTCTTAGCCGTCATAAATGATTCTAGATCCAGCAACGCTTGGCGACTTGCTTGATGTGCCTTAGCTTCCGTGAAAGCTTGCTTGATAATCTTGCAAGAAACAAAATTCGTATAATAATAATCAGCAAAAATCTGGTCTTGATTCACACCCAAGGCCCCCAAGAAGAGCAATGAGACAATACCAGTACGATCTTTACCACCTAGACAATGGTACAACACGCTTTGACCGGCCGCTGAATTAGCTAAGAAGATATCAAAAATCTGTCGATAAGCCCGCTGTGAAAACTCTGAGGTAACTAGTTCCGTATATTCGATCATCATCTGTTGATAGCCAGATTTAACTCGGTTCTGACTGTGATGAGCGGCATCAGTCTCGCTTAATTTAAAAATAGGAATATTGACATAATTAATTCCAGCTATTTGAATATTATCGGGATCATTTTGAACTTCATCAACTGAGCGTAAATCAATCACTGTCCGTATGCCATAATCATAAAGTTTCTGATTATCAGCCGAACTAATATTAATTAAATTGGCCGAACGAACAATTTTTCGATAACTGACTTCCCGACCGTCTTCCGTGTAGGCACCACCTAAGTCACGGACGTTGTGAGTCTTTTCTAATTCAATTTTTTCACCATGAAACCTCTTTTGATTTAAATTTAACCACGTGGTTTAACTTGAATAACATAGCCTTGTTGACCAAGTACTTGACCGACAAAGCTCTGGCTAAGTTGTTGATTTTCATCAAGTTTGAGTGAGCTAACATCCTGACTTTCATCACCCAGATTGAAGGTGCCGATGACCTGTTTTTCTTCGCCAGTTCTCGTTACTTGTATCAGACCACGTTGATCATCAACGATTGTCCACTCTAAATCACCTTGAGTTAATAAATCAGCATTAGCTAAACGTAACTTAATCAAGTCTTGATAAAAAGCAAATAGTTGATGATCCTGTGTTGCTTCATTCCAATTCATTGGTTTCCGACAATCAGGGTCGTTGCCACCATCCATACCAACTTCACTACCATAGTAAATACATGGTTCACCTTCCTGTAAGAAAGTGAAGGCCACAGTTTGCCGCAACAAATCTTTATTATCGTCACAAACTGTTAGTAATCTTGCCGTATCATGGGAATCCAAGGTGTTCAGCATAACCTCATTAACTTGCCGTTGATACAACATCCGTTGATAGTTCAACCCGTCAACCATTCGTTGTGGTGTCAAGGTCTTTTTAACAAAACCATTAACAACAGTTTCTGTAAACGCGTAATTCATAACTGCTGAGAATTGATCACCCATTAGCCATGGTTGTGATGAATGCCAAACTTCACCAAGAATATAGAAGTCCTTCTTGGCAGCGTGACAAGCATCTGCAAAATGACGCCAGAAACGATGATCAACTTCATTGGCAACATCCAAGCGCCACGCATCAATATCAAATTCATTGATCCAATAAGTCGCAACGTTAACTAAATAATCACGAACTTCAGGGTTAGCGGTATTCAGCTTTGGCATATGTGGGGTATAAGCAAAAGTATCATAAGTTAACTCATTAGCCTTTTCAAAATCATCTGTTTCTTTGAAAGCAACTGGAAACTTATTAATATGGAACCAATCCGCAAATTTCGACTTCTGCTCATTGACAACAACATCTTGCCACTGTACAGAACGATCACCCATATGATTAAACACCGCATCAAGCATCACTTTCATCCCGCGACGATGTGCTTCAACTACCAACTTCTGGAAGACCTCTTTATCACCGAAGTCCGGGTCAACTTCCAGATAATCGATAGTATCATATTTATGATTTGAATAAGCCTTAAAAATAGGGCAAAGATATAAACCATTAATACCTAATTCTTGTAGATAATCCAGATGATCAATAATACCTTGTAAATCGCCACCATAATAATCAGTTCGACCTGGTGTTAACTCACTATTCCAAGGTTTGATTCCCTTAGGATCATTATTCACATCACCATTAGCAAATCGTTCTGGAAAGATTTGATACCAAACAGTGTGACGCACCCAATCAGGCTCTTTAAACCGATCGATTTCATGAAAATATGGTTGGCGGAATGGGTTACCTGCACTGGCAATTAATTGTGGCGCAAATGGGAAGACCCCGCGATCACCGTAAAGTACGGCCACGCCATCTTGCCCAACAACTTTAAAATCATATTGGACACGCTTATGGGCAACATCTAATGATGCCTCCCAATAATCAAAGGTTTCAGTATCAGCGATTTTACTCATACTAATCGTTTGATATGAATCGGCGGCATCATAAGGATCCATGTAAAAACACTGCACCTCTTTGACGTCATCCCGTTTTGTCCGTAGACGGACCCGAAAGTCACCTGGTTGATATAAATACGCAAATTCGCTATCAGGGCGATGATAAATTGCTGCTGCTTCCATAAAATTGATTTCCTCTCTCGTCTGTTTTTTTAATAGTCTAAAGCCATGGTAACTGATCTTGCTTCAAAACAATGCTAGACCATGGCGCCAGATGCCATTGGTTATCTGCTAAAGTCACTTGGCCCACAGTGTAAATAATATCGGCATTGGTCCAATCGTCATTACTATAGCTAACTGATTCTCTGGTTAAGTTAGTGACAATCAGTGCTGATTTACCTGCTAAGTAACGCTCATAAACTAATAGTCCAGTTGGTGCTGTCAATAAACGAAATTCACCATTGGCGAAAAGTTCTTGTTGTTTGAGATGCAATAATTGGCGATAAAAGTTTAATAAGCTATCCGGATCTTCCTCTTCTTCGGCTACCGTTACTTGTTTCGTTGCCGTTCTTAGCCAAGGCTCATGTTCCGAGAAGCCTTGATTAACGGTATCATCCCAAGGCATCGGCTGCCGCGCCGGGGTTTTATGTGTTTGCGACAAGTAATGCAACACCGCTGTTTGCTCGCGACCAGACAGTTGTGTCTTTAATGCGGTGACAGTTTGATCTTGAAAGGCAGTAAAGCGTTCCAACTCAACATTTTGTAACCCTAGTTCCTCGCCATAATAAATAATTGGCACACCTTTTTGTAAATATTGCATTGTGGCTAAAGTTTTTAAGCTACGTTCTAAGTACTCAGAATCACCATAAGCTGTCGCCATTCGTGGCATGTCGTGATTACTAAAATATAAAGTTGGTTGCGTGGTTTGGGCTAGTGATGTCTGCCAGTGAACAATGCTTTCAGGTAATTGTGCTAAATCCAATTTTTCTTTCGCTGGCAATTTTAGTTTCATTGCCAAAGCATCTTGATCAGCTAAGCGTTCTTTAGGTAAATTACGGAAACTAACAATCCCATCACACAAAGCATTGCCACGATTAGAGCGTGTATATAAAGCAGCCAATTCAGGCCCGGCGGAAGCACCTTCACCTAAAATAAATAAATCAGGATTAATTTTGCGTAACTCATTAATGAACTCTTGTAAATAAGTGACGACATTAGGCAGATTGGCATACATCGGCTCCGCAATGACAGCACCTTTTTCCGAACTAGGAAAATCTTGATGCAAGTTGGCCTTAGCAATATGGATGAAGGCATCTAATCGTAAGCCATCAACGCCCTTTTCAACCCAATATTTAGCTACTTCAATCATGGCCTGACGTACTTCAGGATTGGCCCAATTTAAATCAGGCATATGTTGATCAAATAAATGGAAGTAATAAGTATTTTTTTCGCTGGGATGCTTCGCCCAAACGGAACCACCAAAGAACGAGCCCCAATTATTCGGTACCTGACCATTTTTTGTTTGCTCCCAAATATAATAATCACGGAACAAACTCTTGGGGCTCTTTAACGCATCCTGAAACCAAGGATGTTGATCAGAAGTATGATTCAAAACAAAATCCAAAATAATGTGCATGTCCAATTCATGGGCACGTTTAATTAATGCATTCATTGTCGCCATCGAACCAAAATGTGGATCAATATTGAAGTAATTGGAAACATCGTATCCATTATCAACTTGCGGTGAAGTGAACACTGGATTGATCCAAATCGCATTCACCCCAAGTTTCTTAATATAATCTAGTCGTTGTAAAAGGCCTTCTAAATCGCCAAGACCATCATTATTACTATCTTGAAAACTACGGGGATAGACCTGATAAATAATGGCGTTATCATACCATTGTTGCATAGCTTAGTCATCCTTTCTCGAAATGATTGCGCTCACGCGTACCTTGCTAATGACTATCTTATGGAAGTAGTCGGCAAACAACAAGCTTGTTACGTGATGTTATCGGTAACAACTTTAACGATCGAAACGTGGCCGTAAAAGGTCATTCTGCGCAACGACAAAAAGAGTCTGAACATAAGTCCATTCTCCAAAAAATAATACGAACTTTCGTTGCTGAAACGTGTTCTCAAAAGGCAACCGGTTCCGCTTAACGCAAAAATGCCTCCATCATAGGCACCCGAGCGGCTACCTGAGTCAATTAAATAACGGGGTGTGTCATGTACTCTGGCTTTCATTTCTAAGTAACCATAACCAGGCCCAACAATTGTTTGAACTGGCGTATGGCCAGTGACAATTATTCGGCCAAGTTCATTTTCATGCCAAGTCCCGCGCCAACGACCATCAGCAAAAAAGTAGTCATTGCGAATCCACAGTAAATCATCACGATGTTGTTTAGCCAGATCATTTTCCCAGCAAATACCGACATGTACAGCCAAAATTGACTCATTTGCCAAATAATTGGTAACTGACTTAAAAAATCTGTGTACTGTTGGAGTGGTGGTTGATTTAAAGCGTGCGCGATTGTTGCCAAATCTTTTTTAGTAATCCCCAGTTTTGGCCAAGTTGCCAAGCCACCGTTAGCTTGCCACGTCCGGGCAATGAAATCATTACGACGCGCCGTTTGAATCCAGAAATCTTCGTGATTGCCCAGAAGCGCAATATCATGGTGTTCAAGTACACGTTCACGAATAATTGCTAGCGTCTGAATTGGATCAACTGCCGAATACTCAACGTGATCACTAAATTTACGCTCATTAAGGCCATCAATATAATCGCCTAAAAAAATAATTTGGCTGTCCGCAATGATTGGATCAGACAATAAAACCGTCAAATCATCAGCGGCACCATGAATATCACCAATAAAAGTTAGATTACTCATGCGCTCACCTACTTACTAATTGATAATCTCATTATACCAAGTTAGCGGTGAGACTCAGGCTACTAGGCTAGCTAGACCAGACAAGAAATCATCATGATGGCGCGCATTAAAAAACACTGACGGTTACTAGGGTCCGTCTGAAAACTACTTAAGTAAGATGCAAATTGAGGCAATGTAGACCGTAGCCAGATAAACATGAGCGAG
>NZ_RHOT01000019.1 GCF_003946675.1 Lapidilactobacillus gannanensis
TCCGGCCCATACAAAAACTCCTTCCTAGGAAGACAAGCTTTAATTATTTGCTTGTCTACCCAAGAAGGAGTATAGCCGTCGAACAGCTTTTTGATTACTTAATTATTGACTAGTGCTTCTTATAAGTTGGCTTACCCCAGAATTGGAACAAATCTGTCCGTAAATAACCGTTGTAAAGTTTGCGGCGTTTCGTGGCTTTGGCGCCATAATAATGCTCAAAATCCATATCACTAGTTAAAATATATTTACTCCAAGTAGTCATTGGATTGAAAATCTCGCCCATTTCACGATAGATCTGGCGTGCCTGAGCCTCGTCATTCAATCGTTTCCCATAAGGAGGATTGGCAACCATAATGCCATTTTGTAAGTCAGTGGTAAAGTCCTTAACGGCAACTTGTTTGAATTGAATATCATGTAAAACACCAGCTTGGTCAGCATTGACCTTAGCCAAATCGATCATACTACCATCAATATCGTTAGCCATGATCGTTAATTCCAGGTCTTGCTTAATGGCGGCCTGAGCTGCAGCCCGAGCTTCTTTAAGCAATTCAGGCTTAAATTCGGTAAATTGCTCGAAAGCAAAATGCCGACTAATCCCCGGGGCAATATTGCGTGCCTTTAAAGCAGCTTCAATCGCAATCGTCCCGGAACCAGTCATCGGATCAAGGAATGGATCGTTATCGCGCCAAGGCGTTAAGGCAATCAAGCCGGCCGCAAAATTTTCTTTTAACGGGGCACCACCATGATCTTGACGATAACCACGTTTAAATAAACTATCACCCGTGGTATCAATCAAAATCTCAGCGATATCTTTATGCAAGCGGACATCAATTTTTACCTTGGCACCAGTTTCCGGCAAGCGTGTGCTCCGATGATAAGCTGTTTGTAGACGCTGAACAATGGCTTTTTTGGCAATTGATTGCACATCAGGAACACTGTGTAGTTTAGATTGAACGGAACGGCCGGTTACTGGAAATTCAGCATCCATCGGCAATTGTTGTTCCCAAGGTAAGGCGACTACTTGATCGAATAATTCAGTAAAACTTGTACATTTGAAGGTCTTCATGACAATCATGACCCGATCAGCAGTCCGCAACCATAAATTTGTTTTAATAATATCGGTTAAATCACCCTTGAAGAGAATTTTTCCGTTGTCGACTTTAGTTTGATAGCCCAACGCTTGCATTTCTTTATTAACAATTGCTTCAAAACCTGCGGCCATTGTGACCATTAATTGATATGTCATCCTGAACTCCTATTTTAAAATTCCTAATTTGTCTAAAAAAATTGACGCAAAATTAAAAATTCTGCGTCAACACCCAAGGTAAGTCTCTATAAGCCACGTTTTGTTCCAATGACAACTAGGTCCATTGCCATCTTCAGTAATCATCTATCTGCTAACGCTCCAACTTTAGGTTCATTTCCCGCCATTGGACTCTTCTACCAAAAAATTTGAATTGCTCGCTCGTGGGGTTTACCCGTTCCATCGACTAACTTTCACTAATCGTTCGTTTCTGTGGCACTTTCAAGCTCGTTGCCATGGTCGAAAGACTTTAGGCATTGAGCTGCCGTTACTTCAAAGAAGTACCTTGGCTTATTGGGCCAAGCGCGAACACTACAAGCATCGCAGCTTGTGCGAGCGTGGACTTTCCTCAGTCTATTAAAATAGACCGCGATTACTTGAGACTTACCGAATATTTAATTCACTTAAAACCGATTGATTGTTGACCCCTGATTATTATTAATGTTCAGATAATCACTAGGCTGAGCTGCTGAACTAGCAGCTGGCTTATTGGCAATTTTGGCAGCTTCCTTCTCGCCGAAGACATGCCGTTCCAAATTACTGATCCGTCGCAAAATGTCATAATTCGTTGTATTTGCGGTTACGCTTGGACCAGTTGTTACAAAGTTATTGGCGTTCGGTGTCGATTCACCATGTCGCGAAAGTTCATCGACTTTCGTAACTAAACGCTGATTTTCTTGTTCCAAGGTCTTGATGCGACTGCGGAAGGCCTCATAATCCTGAATCACTTGATCCAAGAATGGGTCAACCTCAGCGACATCATAGCCACGATATTTTTGCTTAAAATCTTTATTAACAATTTCTTCCGGAGAAAAATTGATTTTAAACTCGCGGGAATCATCTGATTTTGCCACCAATATTCTACACCTCACGTATTACTAGTCAAGCATCTTATTAATTATAGCAAAAAAACTCGGAAAAGAGAACCAAAACTAGTCGATTTCTTAGATTAATTAATGATTCATCGTAAAATGCCAGTAAAGATGTTGGGCAGAACGGGTTCTGACTCCACGACAAGCAGCCCGCAATGGCGGCAGGCGCTATTCTATTTGATTATCGTCACTAGTTTTTTTTGAACTTGATTTATGACAGTGAATTAAACAACGCTACTTCTAGAAATCCCCGGCTTGTTCATTCTGATAATTCTCGGCTTCATCCTGTAATTGATAAAAATCGATTAATTGTAAGGGATAATCCGTAGTTGCCAGCTGCTCCGTGATATATTGATAGTCATAGCTGGCTTTGCCTGGAGATTCAGGATCATACAGCATTAAAGCACCATCAGTATGTTGACCCATAAAAGTTTGATAATTTCTTAGTTGACTGGGGTTCTGGTAGCCCTGCTTAGAAACATAACCGACAAAATCAGCCTGCGTTAAAATTTGGGCTAGTTGAGCTTGGTTATTTTCATTCCATTGCTGACCAAAATTTTGAAATGGCAGCATGACTGCAATTTTTAATTCAGGATAAGTCTCTTTCAGAGCAGTAGCTACGGTCACGCCCCATTGTTCAGTACCTAGTTGACCGCCAGTAATTAGCCAAGTCAAACCGTCATCTAAATAAGCCGTTAAAGCTTTTTTTAAAGAATATTTAATGATTGTTAACTTCGGGTCGTTTTTCTGATAAACGTTAAGTTCATAGGCCCGATAGCCAGTCAACCACAGTCTTTTTATCATAGCTAACAACCTTTCTAATGAAGTAAGCTGCGACAATCTGGTATAATATTGGCATTAGGAGTGAGGAAATGGTGATTAAATATCCCAATGGTGAACCATATCGTTTGTCGACTGATCATTCTCAGTCTAACATAAAACGGCCACTGCTGGCTGCAGAAAGCGATGTGATCTTCGGCGGTCGTGGCATGACTTTGGAACAAACGATCAATGACACGAACACTTACTATCGGCAGCAACAACGCGCCGTGATTTATAAGAAGCCAACGCCAATTCAAATTGTTAAAGTTGACTATCCACAGCGTAGTAAAGCGGTCATTCGTGAAGCTTACTTTCGCCAGGCTTCGACAACCGATTATAATGGGGTCTACCAAGGCCGTTATTTAGATTTCGAAGCCAAGGAAACGACTAATAAGAAGTCTTTCCCATTAAAAAATTTCCACGAACATCAAGTCAAACACTTTCAAAATTGCTTGCACCAACAAGGCATTTGCTTTACAATTATGCGCTTTGCTAGCTTAGAGCGTTATTTCTTGACCCCGGCGACGTTGCTATTAAAGTATTGGCAACAGCAAACCAATGGTCGTAAGTCCATCCCCTTAACGGAAATTATTAAAACGGGTTATGAACTGCAAATAGGCTATCAACCGCTACTCGATTATCTGGGTGCGGTTGATCAATTAATTCAGAAAACTCAACAAATGGATTAGGTGAAAAAATGGCACAAAATAATACAATGACTCGTGAGGCTCGGAAAGCTTCACAAAACCAAACTCGTTCCAAAACTGGTCGTGGTGGGCAGCCCAAACGTAAGCGACCATTGTGGCGACGAATCATTCGCTGGGCACTCCTGCTTATTCTGGCAGGTATCCTGCTAGGAGCTGGTCTCTTCTTCTACTATGCCAAAGATGCACCAAAATTAAGCACCGAGGAATTAACTAAAGGTGGCTCGTCTGTTGTTTTGGCATCAAATAATCATCAAATTACCCGACTCGGCAGTGAGAATCGCAGTTATGTTAAGAGTTCAGAAATTCCCCAACAGTTAAAAGACGCTGTTGTTTCAATCGAAGATCGCCGCTTTTACTCAGAACCCTTAGGGATTGATCCAATTCGGATTGTGTCATCGGCTTTGCATAATATTACAAATCCCAATAGTGCCCCTCAAGGTGGTAGTACTTTAACCCAACAACTAATCAAACTTTCTTATTTCTCAACGAATAAGTCAGATCAGACTTTAAGACGTAAAGCTCAAGAGGCTTGGTTAGCAATGCAGGCGCAGCAGAAGTATTCCAAGGAACAGATTCTTGAATATTATATTAATAAAGTCTTCATGTCTAATGGGGCTTATGGTATGGGTACTGCGGCAACGCTGTATTATGGTAAAAGTTTAAGCCAATTAAGTCTTGCTCAAACTGCCCTTTTAGCAGGTATCCCCAATGCCCCCTCAAGCTACGATCCTTATGTTCATCCGGATGCTGCCAAAGCGCGGCGTGACTTAGTTATTCAAGCAATGCTCGATAATAAGAAAATCACGTCTGCTCAAGCTCAAACAGCAATCAATACGCCAATTACCACTGGCTTAAAGTCACAAAGTGAAGTTACCGCCAGTGAAAATAATGCTGTGATTGCAGATGCTTATATTCAGGAAGTTGTTAAGCAAGTCAAGAAATTAGGCTATGACCCCTACCGCGATAATTTGACAATTAAAACAAATCTTAATTGGGACGCGCAACAACATCTTTATGATTTGGTTAATGGTGATACCATTGCTTTCCCTGATAATAGTTTACAAACTGGGGTCACTATCACGGATCCCAACAACGGCAATGTCATCGCCATGGTTGGTAATCGTAAAGTTGGTCAAGTCCAGATGGCTTTAAATCATGCGACACAAACAGATCGTAGCAATGGTTCAACAATGAAGCCACTGTTAGATTACGCACCAGCAATTGAATATTTAAATTGGGCCACTAATCATACCGTGGACGACTCTGAATATACTTATCCTGGAACTAATATTCAATTGAAGGACTGGGATCTCCAGTACCAAGGTGAAATGACAATGCGGCAAGCTTTAGCTGTTTCCCGGAATATCCCCGCCGTTCGCACCCTAGAAACTGTGGGTCTTAGTAAAGCTAGTAGTTTTGTTAGTAATCTAGGTATTAAAATTGCCAGTGATGCTGGCTTATCAGTCGGGATTGGCGATAATATCTCCACCTTGCAAGTGGCTGCTGCTTACAATGCTTTTGCCAATGGTGGTACTTACTATCAACCGCAATATGTCGCTTCGATCACGACCGCTGATAAAGTTGTTCATCATTATGACGATAACGAAGGCCAAACTGCCATGAAATCGTCAACAGCCTATATGATCACTGACATGTTGAAAGACGTGATTACCAGTGGTAGTGGGACGGCAACACAAATTAGTGGTCTCTACCAGGCTGGTAAAACCGGGACTACTGGCTATACTGATGAGGAATTAGCCAAGAACCCTGCCTTGAACAACACGGTTAAAGATTCTTGGTTTGCTGGCTATACCAAGCATTATTCAATTGCTGTTTGGACCGGTTACGATAAATCGGCGCAACAAGGGGTCGCCGACCAAACCATTGCGCAGTTAATTTATCGGAATATGATGAGTTACCTAAGTACTAATGTGACCAATAGTGATTGGACTAAACCAAGTACGGTTGTTCGAATTGGGAATGTGCTCTATGTTAAAGGCCATCAACCAGCAACCACGACTGACAACAAACCGTCGTCAAGCTCCTCGTCAAGTAGTTCCGAGTCAAGTAGCACTAGCGTTGAATCAAGTAGTTCCGAGTCAAGTAGCACTAGCGTTGAATCAAGTAGTTCCGAGTCAAGTAGCACTAGCGTTGAATCAAGTAGTTCCGAGTCAAGTAGCACTAGCGTTGAATCAAGTAGTTCCGAGTCAAGTAGCACTAGCGTTGAATCAAGTAGTTCCGAGTCAAGTAGCACTAGCGTTGAATCAAGTAGTTCTAGCAGTGAATCCTCACATAGTGAAGGCAGTGATAACAATAATGAAACTGGCAATAAGGAAGGTGTATGAGATACGACAATCGAATCACCCTCATCAGGTGATAACAATAATGAAACTGGCAATAACGAAGGTAGTGATTCTTCCAGCACCGATACGAGTTCCAGTACTCAGCCAGGACAATAAAGTAAAATTAATAAAGCCTCTGAAAATTTAAAAAGGTTAAATAATTAGTATTGCATCCAGGCTAGCAAGCATTAACATAAAATAACAAGTCTGGGACATCAGTCTATTTTCCAAAAAATAATACGAACTTTCGTTGCTGAAACGTGTTCTCAAAAAGACAACCGGTTCCGCTTAACGCAAAAATGCCGAGCAATTCTAACGAATTGTTCGGCATTTTACGTTGATGCGCACCGGCTAACCGCCTTTTATCACACACTCGTTATTTTTGTGCTGAGTTCAACACTAGATAGTCAACAGTAATGCGGCGAGCATTAAAAAAAACATACTTAGAAAATAATAATAGGTTTTGTTGGCAGTTTTAGTCGCTAACATTTTTCGCCGGGCAACGAACTCATCGGGAATGCCTGGATGTTCAGCGGGAACGTGCGTGATAAGTTGTTTGCGAACGGTATAATACTGGCGATAAGTCACAAGACTTACTAGCGCAAACAAGCCAAATGAGAGACAACTGAATTGAAACAGGCCAAGATCTGCATAACGTGTTACCGAATAGAAACTGGCAAACATCACGACAACACTTGCCAAATAAAAAAAGATAGCGGCGCCAAAATGAACATTCTTTTTCTTGGTTTGTTTAAACAGAACGGGTTGGCTTTCCGCCAACAACAGATTCCAACGAGCGACGATAACCGGATCATCATGATTTTGCTTTTTTTGAGCTTTACGGGTGTTCCCCTTGAGCATCGCTAATAACAGCACCAACATAATGACTAGCGAAAAAATGGCGAACCAATAATTAATGGGCATCTTAAAACTTCCCTTCAAATCAGTAACAAACAAGTTTAGCGATTAATGAGTCTGCACATAGCTTTGGCCAAAAGCACACATTGGCAGTAATGGACAAGTCTGGCAGGCTGGCTTCTGAGCGTGACAAATGTCGCGACCAAAATTAATCATCGCGTGGTGGCCGTGAATCCATTCCGCTTTAGGCAAGGCGGTCGTAATCGCTGTTTCTACTTGCCGAACACTAGCCTGTTCGGCGGCGATTTGCAAACGTTTGGCAATTCGTGAAACGTGGGTATCGACTGCAAAAGCAGGAATACCAAAAGCATCACCTAATACCACGCTGGCCGACTTCCGCCCAACACCTGGCAATTGTGTCAATTCAGTCATTGTGTGCGGGACCACACCATTAAAATCAGTCTCTAGCTTCTGACCCAATGCCACTAGGTATTTGGCTTTGTTATGATAGAGTCCAATTTGTTTAATGTAAGGTTCCACTTCCAGCGCGGTAGCTGCAGCTAAAGCAGCTGGATCAGGAAAGCGTTCGAACAAAGCAGGCGTGGCTTTATTCACTGAGACATCAGTTGCTTGAGCGCTTAATAGTACTGCCACCACAATTTCAAAGGGACTGCGCGCCGTCAAACTCCCCACTGCATTTGGATAAAGGGCAATAATTTTCTCAATCGCCAGCCGACTTTTCGCAGGTGTTAACATTCTCTAACCTCCTACTCAAAATACAATTTAGAATTTTTGTTTATAACGTTGTAAATCAGCACTGTTCTTAATTTGGCGTCGTTGCCAATCTAATAGAATTCGATCAAGATACTTGAAAGAACGTGCATCACTGAGCACTGCTTCTCTTAGCGCCAATCGAATAATCTCGACACTATAATGATCCTGATTTAACCAACTATCGATCGTTTCAAATTCGATTGGTGATAAAGTCCGACCAAACTCAACTTCAAATTCTTTATAAAGCTGACTAATTTCGGCCTGTTGCGTTTGAAACTGGTCAACACGATTTTTCTGATTTTGCAATTGCGCTAATTTATTGAAAAATGGCGTTAAATCATATTGATCATGATGCTGGCCATCCTTTTTAAAAGCCGTAACTGCAAGAAAACCATTTTTTACCAACTCTTGCAAAGTTTGGTAAACCTTAGTGACTGGTTGGCGGACTACTTGAGCCAGTTGCTCCGGGCTGGGAAAGTTTTCATTTAATTGTCGAAACTTGATTATTTGCAAAAAAATTGCCAATTGATGGTCATCCATTCCTAATAAGGCGTAATGATCCAGAATCAAGTTGGCAATTACTGTTTGCGGCGTTCCGACTAAATCATTTAGCGTATATTCACTCATTAGTCGTAATTCCTTTACTTCATAAAATTCATTCTTCAAGACATCGTTTTAAAACATAACAACCATCACTTTATGGCTCGATTCGGTTGATCATTCGTGGGAATGGAATGGCCTCGCGTAAATGATCTAAGTGGCAGATCCAAGTAATCGCTCGTTCAAAGCCTAAACCAAAGCCAGAATGTGGAGTACTACCAAACTTACGTAAATCTAAATACCAGTCATAATCTTTTTCATCCAAACCAGCATCTAGAATTCGTTGCCGTAAGACTTCATAGTCAGTTTCCCGTTCAGAACCACCAATAATTTCGCCGTAACCTTCAGGCGCCAACATATCTGCACAAAGATAAACATCATCGCGCTCTGGATCTTTCTTCATATAAAATGGTTTGATCTTAGTTGGATAATTTAATACAAAGACTGGTTGTTCAAATTGATCAGAAATATAAGTTTCTTCTGGCGCACCAAAATCATCGCCCCACTTCACATCGAAGTTAGCCTTTTGTAGCATCTCAATGGCCTGATCATATGAAATCCGTGGATATGGCGTCTTTGTATACTTCTTCAGTAATTCAACATCGCGATCCAATAACCGCAGTTCATAAGCACAATTATCAATCACGCTTTGAACTAAATACGCGATATATTTTTCTTGTACTTCAAGACTTTCAGCTTGATGAGTGAAAGCCATTTCAGGTTCAATCATCCAAAATTCGGTTAAATGACGCCGTGTCTTTGATTTTTCAGCGCGGAAAGTTGGCCCAAAAGAGAACACTCGACCAAATGCTTGAGCACCGGCTTCCATGTACAACTGACCACTTTGACTTAAGTAGGCGTCTTGATCGAAATAATCAATATGGAATAACTCAGTTGTCCCTTCTGGGGCAGAACCTGTCAAGATTGGTGGATCAATTTTGATGAAGTTCTCTTTATTAAAGAATTCATAAGTGGCCCGAATCATTTCGTTACGAATTTGCATAATGGCAAATGGTCGCTTTGAACGTAACCATAAATGACGATGATCTAATAAGAATTCAATCCCATGATCTTTTGGTGTAATTGGATAGTCTTCACTATTACCAATCAGCTCAAGGTTGCTTACTTCAATTTCATAGCCGAAGTGTGAGCGGTCATCTTGATGAATCACCCCAGTAACCCAGAAGCTACTTTCTTGATGTAATTCTTTTGCTAAAGCGAAAACTTCTTCGCTGACGTTATTTTTAACAACAACCCCTTGGAAAAAGGCGCTCCCGTCCCGTAATTGCAAGAAAGAAATTTTACCACTTGACCGTTTATCAGTTAACCAAACGCCAATTTTAACCTCTTCGTCAACGTGATCTTTTGCTTGATTGATGCGTATTTGCTGTACCATTCCCAAATGACTCCCAACTTATAAATTATCAATTAAATCCACAGTTTTACCTGTATAAAAATCCAATAGCCGATAGCTTAGATGACCATTACTTTTCTTGACCGCTACTTCCCAAACTGGGTCGCCTTGATCAAGTCCTAAACTAATACCATAAATCTTAGCCGGCTGATAGCGTTGTTGGACGATTTCCTGGATCTGATTTTGACTTAAGCCCTTACTACCAGCTAGTAGCTTGATTTTACCTGTTTTGCCATTAACAATCACATAAGTCAGCTGTTGCTGCTTATTATAACCATTGACGGCATAGTATGTCTGCTGCCGCTGATACATCGAAAAATTATCAACATCAGTCAGGCCAGCTTTTTTGGCAATTGCTTCAGTTTGTTGGCGAGCACTGATCCGTGGCATTGAGGCCATCAGATAAAATCCGAAAAAAACCACCACAACTGCTAAAATACTAAACCACATAATTCTTCTACGTTTACGCGTCATGTCAAACTCCTTAATTAACCACCTTTAAATTATACCAAAAAATATCAAGTTGTGAAGCACGCGCAGAACATAATTCAGCTCAGTTGTATGAAACTAATTAGCTTATTGTCATTAATTCTGCTGATAAAAATCATGAATATGTTGTGGTAAAACTTGATTATCCAACGTGAGCAATGAGAGTTCTTTAGGAAAAGCCTGCTGAATCTCACGCGCATAACTACTGTGAGCAATCCGTTCATCAAGTACTAAGACAATGCCCCGATCTGTTTCGGTGCGAATTAGCCGTCCAAAACCTTGTTTTAATTTAAGAATTGCCCGGGGTAAGGTGTCCGCATAAAACGGTGACTGACCACCAGCGGTCATTTGACTTTGCCGATAATTGGTCATTGGATTCTTGGGTGACTCAAACGGAATTCGGGTGATGATCAATAATGACAATTGTTCCCCAGGAAAGTCGACCCCTTCCCAGAAACTTTGCGAGCCTAAGAGTACGCCATGGTGTGCAAAACGAAAGCGTTTCGCAATTTTATCATTGCTACCAGTGACACCTTGGGCAAACAGCTCACGTTGATTGCCTAAGATTGGTTGTAAAGCGTAGTAAACATTCTTCACACTGGCCAAGGAGTTAAATAAAATCATTGTTTGTTGCGTTGTCGCTTGCAAAATCGGCAAAATAACTTGAGCTAACCAACGATCATAATCAGCGCCATTTTCCGACGGTGAGTAAGTGGTGGCCGGTAGCAGTAACTCCGCCTTATTTTCGTAAGCAAACGGTGACGCTAGTTGGAGTGTCGTTACTTGGTCAGCAGCGAGATTTAACTGGCGTAGGAAGTAATTGAATTTCTGACCAACTGCTAATGACGCACCCGTGTACAGCTGAATAGGAAATTGTTGATCTAATTCTTGCCGCAATTGCTCATGTGTTTTTGCCAACCAATTAAATCGATAAGAAATACCGTCATCATCCACATCTAAATAGAAGCCGAAACTGGCAAAGACTGGATCTTGTAAATGGTCACGCGCGGCGATCAAATAACCTAAACTTGCCTCTAACTGATTATTAAGGCTTTGCCAATGATGAACACGTTGCTGTGTGGCCCCACTAAGTTGGCTGCGATTAAGGGCCGTCTCCACAAGCAAGCAACGTTCCAAATAATGATCCAACTGGCTAATTGTTGCTGTTAGCGCGTGCTGTAAATTTTGCCGCGTTTTGGCTTGGCTTAAATCTAGGTAAACTGGCTGAGTGATAAAACTCTGACCAACTAATAAAATGATCTGATCATTTAATGTTTGTAAGGCACTGGTGAACTGCTCAAGTTGGTGCTGGCAAGTGTTTAGCTGGTAATAATATGGGGTTAAAGCTGGTTCAATATCAGCATTGTCTAGTAGATAATGGCAAATATCGTTCACTTGCCGTCCCCATTGAGCTAAACGCATGGTCGAGAAGTAATGACGTGAGCTCCGCGTTAAGTCATCAGCAAAATGCTGGGCCTCATCAATCACTAGAATGGCTTGTTCCGTCGAAAAATCACTTAGATGTTGCGCTAAGTAGGCATTATTTGTTAATACAATTGCCGCCGTTGCCGCCGCTTGTTGCACGCGCCGCCAAAAATCGACCTGATAATAACGATTACCTGGCGACAATGTTGGTAAATGATTAATACTTTGAAAGAACGCTGTTTCATAATTAGTTAATTGCAACTCATCTAAATCGCCTGTTTTAGTTTGTGTTAGCCACACCAGAATCCGCATTTCATTAATGACCGTTCCGCGATTTTGCTGGCCAACGCGCAGGTAATTAGCAAAACGACTTAAATCAAGATAATGAGCAGCACTTTTTAGAACTACACTGCTAAAATTGGTTGCTCGTAAATCATTTAGCATTGGTAAAGCCTGACGCTTGAGTTGACTTTGTAAAACAGTGGTTGGCGTCGTAATGACCAAGCGTTTTGCCGGTGTTGCCGTCAATTGGTAAGACAATGGCAGCAAGTACCCTAAAGATTTGCCAATTCCAGTAGGCGCTTCAATGACCAACTTTTGTGATTGTTGCTTAGTTGCTGATAATTGTTGCTGAATAAAATCCATCATCTCAAATTGAGCAAGTCGCGGTTTTAACAAGTGGCCCCACTGGCGGACTTTTTCAGCAGTTGTTGCTGGATAGTCTTGTAACTGGCGATATTCTAAAGTTGCGTCAGCTTTAACTTCGCGGCGTAAAACAAAAGGCCCAATTTGCTGCAAATAAGCCGGTAAAACTGATTGTTGGTTTTGCTGATAGGCTTGCTGAAAGACCTGCCCTGTTTGCAAACTCAAACTTTGGCTTAGTTGGGCCAGCTGTTTTAGCAAAGGTCCTGGCATTTGATGAACGCGTTTTAAGAGCAACCGTAAAATCTTAGCAGTCGCAATGGCATCACTGTCTGCTTGGTGCGGATGCCGATGCACAATATTTAAATAAGCACTGAGATCCTGTAAGCGATAACTAGGTGCTTGTGGTAACATGATTTGCGCCAATTCAACTGTATCAATGGCTTCAACGGCTAGCGGTGGTAAGCCGACATTTTTAAATTCCTCGTTAATAAACGGTAAATCAAAATTAACATTATGCGCAACAAAAATTTTATCCGCTAATAAGTCATGAAGTGTGGGTGCCACTTCCGCAAAAGTTGGGGATGTTTTCAAAACAGCTGGATCAATTTTAGTTAATTCAATAATTTCTCGTGGGACCGGTCGCAAAGGATTGATCGTCAAGGAAATATGTGTACTGATTTTCTGATCAGAGACAATGGCACAGCCAAACTGAATAATATGATGATTGGCATGGCGCTGTGTACCCGTCGTTTCCAAATCAACAACGGCATATGTTTTTCCTGACAAAACAAGCAACTCCTTTCTGGACCCGATTTTAAATTTCTATAATTCAACCAGCTGATTAGCACTGAGAAAATAAAGAAACTTGTGGGTCACTGGTTGTTGCAAAATATGACTTAAAGCTTGACCATACAAATTGATTTGACCACGATAACGTTCCGTTAACTGGGATAAACGCTGAGTTGATTGCACTGACGAAATCGCATCAGTTTTATAATCAAACAAAGTGACCCCGTTAGGGCCAATTAAGTACCCATCCATAATACCATGAACCAGCAGATTTGAAACGCTGGGTTCGTCTGGCATTTCAAAAATTGCTTGCGCTGGTAACAACAGTGAAAACGGTACTTCGCGGAACACTTGATTCGCAGGATCTTGCAAGGCTTGGCCTAATGTGCTGGTAAAGAAATGCTGAACCTCAGTTAATTCAATTTTGGCAGCCACTGCTGCTTCCAGTAACCCTTGATCAATTAAGTTGTCCCGTAAAGCTGCTAAATAAGTTAAGGTCATTGGTTGCCGCAAATCAAGCCGTTGCAGCAATAAATGCGTGGCAGTCCCTATTTGCGCACCAGTCACTGCCTGCGCCGCCATTAAAAATTTTGGTTTAGGTAAATCATCATTCAAGTAACGCCCGCTGGCAACTTGTGGTGTCGCTTGTGCCGCACCAGTGGCTAAGGGCAGGAAACTAAGCTGAAATTGATCGGGATCAGTAAATGCCTGCTTAATTTCGGAGACTGATTGATAAGCTGTCGTTTGCGTCGCCGTTTGATAAGGATATTTAAAATTAAATAATTGTTCGATTGTTGCTTGGAGCTTAGTATCCACCGCGGATTTAGGGCCCTGAGCTGCAGTATTTGTTGGCACAGATGGCGCAGGTTGAATCAAATCAGCCAATTGATAAAGATGGATTAAGTAATTGGCTTGATTACGATGCAGTTGCTGTTCACTAGGAAGATCTGGTTCGTTATGAGAACCCACAATTTTTAAAGCTGGCGAACGTAAAACTGCTGGTAAAATCATTTGCAAAAAACTGTTCAGTTTTTCTGGCTGACGTAATCGTAATGGCAACAGAACTGCCGTCCAATCATCACCCTCGACTAACTGATCTTTGCTTAATTCGCGATCCCAATCACTTACTGCCCCAACTAATAAAAGTTTCTGCTTGGCACGTGTCATGGCAACATATAGTTTCCGCATTTCTTCGGCGATTAAAGCCTGTTGATGCTGACGGCGAACGAAACTGTTAATTAAAGTTGGATACTTCACGCGCTGGTCTAAATCCAAATATTTCGTACCCAGACCATATTTACCATCTAAAATCAATTTTCGTTGCGTTAAATCCAGCATATTAAAACGATGGTCTAAATCAAAAATAAATACGATGGGAAATTCCAATCCTTTACTGCCATGAATCGTCATTAATTGCACTGCATCTTGGTCAGTAGTTCCCACTTGAGCTTGCGCTAAATCTTGATCATGTTGCTGCATCTGCTCAATAAAGTCAATAAATTGTGAAAGACCTTTAAAACTTGTTTGTTCATAACTAAAGGCACGCTGATATAAGGCCTGTAGATTTAAAGAACGTTGCAACCCACCTGGCATCCCGCCAACGTAATCCAAATAACCGGTTGTTTGATAAATCTGCCAAATCAATTCCGCGATACTATGCTGCACGACATATTCACGCAAGGCTTGCAGTCGGTTGAGGATGGTTTGGACCTTTGCCAGTAGCTCGGGCGCAACCTTGTCAGTGGATAAGGTCACTTGTCGTAAAGCATAATAAAAGTTCCCAGTTTTAGTTAGGCTACGAACGGCGGCCAAGTCATTCTCATCAAAACCACCAATAGGTGAGCGTAACACCGTCACTAAGGGAATATCTTGTTCCGGATTATTGATCAAGCGTAATAAGGCTAGCATAATTTGAATTTCCGTAGTTTGGAAGAAATCATTGGCATCTTTTACAAAAATAGGAATTTGCAAAGTTTGAAATTGACTGACAATTTCTAGATTGTTTTGTCTTGTTGGCACCAAAATTGCAAAATCACGATATGTTGCCGGACGTTTTTGACCAGCCGCACCCTTGGCACCACGCTGATAAACTTGATAACCTTGGTCAACCAATTGTTTCAGACGAAGTCCCATTAGGCGAATCGTGGCTAACTTTTTGTCTTGACTGGCAGCTAATTCGTCATTAATCGCCTCAGACTGCTCACTGTCTATTGCAGAAGCACTCTTTTGATCATAAAGTAATAGTTCTGTAGTCGTTTCTAAGTCGGCAGGATAGTCTTGAGCCCCAGTGACCAATTGCGCATCCTGGTCATAATCCAACTCGGCAAAGTCATGATGCATAATCTGCTGGAAAATAAAATTGGTACTGTGGTTAATATTTGCGGTGGAACGAAAATTTTCTGCTAAAATAATTCGCTCGCCCGGTTGCTCAGTAAGCTTAAATTGTTGATATTTCTCAAGAAACTTACTCGGGTCGGCCTGGCGAAAGCCATAAATCGACTGTTTAACATCCCCGACCATAAATAAATTACCCGGCTGTCGTTGGGCAACTGCTTGCAAAATAGCCTCTTGCAACGGATTAATATCTTGATATTCATCAACTAACACTTCATGAAACTGGTGCTGATAATAATTGCGCACAGGTGCACCGGTTTCATCTTGCCATGTTAATAGTTGCCAAGTTAATTGTTCTAAATCGCTAAAATCTAGTGCTTTTAGTCGTTGTTTTTCGGCTTGGTAAGCAGTCATGAACTCTTGGGTGATTTTGGTCAAGGTTGCTAAAATCTGAGCCGTTTCCCGTTGGCCATGAATCAATAATTGTTCGTCAGCAAAGAAGAAATCATCGATTAAAGGTTGCTGGAACTCCTTCTTCAGACGCTCAAGTAATGTTTTCACCACTTGGCGCTGGGGCAATTCAGTTGCGTAAAGCTCTTTATTGGCCTTACTACGCCCCTTCAATTCAAACTGGGCCGGAAAAGTGAGCCCCGTGATAACGGTTTTAAAATCGCGATAGCTGGCGGCTGGTAACGCTAAACAAGTCTGAGTCAATTGTAAGTTCTGTTCAATTGTAGCTAGCAATTTCTCGCCATTGCTAATTCGCTCAGTAGCCGTGAGCAATTGGCGTAAAGTCGCTTGAATTTCTTGAACTTGGCCACGAAAATATGGTCGCAACCACCGCTGAAAATAACGATTATCAGTTAGTTGTTCACCGGTTTGGTAATCAGTGGCAATTCCTTGCAGCCAAGCTTCACCATTCGGCCGAGCCACAGCAAATTGATACAGTTGAAAAACTGTTTCGCCTAAGCCTTGGTCAGAACGATCGCTACCAAATTGATCAGCCAGCGCAAAGAAAGCTGAATCATCCATATCATAATAATGATCACGGATATTCTGCCAAACTTTTTCCATCAATAATTCGTGTTCAGTTTGATCAGTTAAGAGACGAAAACTTGGATCTAATTGCAAAACATAATAAAACTTGCGAATAACTTGTAAGCAAAAAGCATGCAGCGTGCTGATCTGGGCACTCCCAAGTAGATTTAGTTGTTGGCGTAAAAACTGAATTTGCTGAGGTTCAGTTGTGCTCGCTAATTGATTTTCAATTGCTTGGCGAATCCGGCCACGCATTTCTGCGGCCGCGGCATCAGTAAAAGTAACGACCAATAATTGATCAAGATTGACGCCGGACAAGATTTCCGTGATTATGCGTTCAACTAGTACGGTTGTTTTCCCAGAACCTGCTGATGCAGACACCAGGATGTCGTGACCATGATGAGTAATTGCGGCTTGTTGAGATGGTGTAAAATCAGTCATCCTGCTGTTCCTCCTGTAATTTAGTGAAAACATCTTTTTTATCTAAGCTAGTTAACTGGCGATAACGATTTTCTGGTAGCATCGCGTCAAACATCATAATGGTTTTAAAATCACTATATTGCAAACCAGTTTCTTTATTACTTAAGCGATATGGCGCCAAGCTTAATTTACCAGCGAAAATATCCGTCGCTGCTTGGCGCAACAAATGCTGGTTATGTTGCAGCAACTGTTCCAGTTCCGTGGGTGTGATACCTACATTATTGGTTGCCATTTTATAAGTTTGCTTGGATTTTAAATAATTAATGGGATATAACCAGGATTTTTGTTCAATTGCCTGCGGGTCGAGTGCGCCTAGGTAATCTGAACTAGCGTCACTATCGGCGGCATCAACTAGCAATCCTTGATAACGATGTTGATCAAGAATTTCCTGTAAGACATTCATCTGGCTTTGATATTTAACCGGGGTATCACCGATATGCAAGTAAAAGGCGCCAGCCGGTTGAGTTTGATTTAAATCTAATTGATGCAGGTTATTCGCCACACTTTGTAAATAGGTTAATAACTGCAATGATAGGCCATAATAAGCCAAAGTATAATCAAACTTCTTCTGGCCAGACTTGTAGTCAATCACTTGATAATATTGTTCTTGGCCAATTTTTGCGAGATCAATGCGATCGATTTTACCACGAACAGATAGTTTAGTTTGATTAGGCAGCGCAATTTCAATCCCAGTTAAGCCAGCTTGACCAGCAATGACCCCAAATTGCACTTCTGTTTTAAAGGGTTGAAAAATTGTATGTTTCGCCTGCTCATTAATTACCTGGGCCATAAAGGCACTGGTTTTCGTTAAACGACGGGCGTAATAATGCATTTGGCCGGGGCCATTAAGCATTTGATAAGGCGCACTTGCCAATAATTCGGTGGTGATTTGTTGATTGAGTGCAGTTAGCTGTTCCCCACTCAACTTAGCTAAATTCAGTTGTTGTTGCGCAATTATTTTAATGAAATGATCTAAATAATCATGGAAGAAAGTGCCAGTATCTGCGCTATTTAGTTGATAAAGTTGACGCGGACGTAATTTTAAGCCAAATTGAAGAAAGTATTCATACGGATTACGATAGTAGGTTTCTAACTGTGAGACGGAACTATATAAATGTTGACCGTAAAGGCCAGTCACATTTTCTGGGCTTAAATCAACAGGTTGATTACGATAGTTCAGGCTTGTTTGTAACCAACGATAAAACACTTGATCAGGTCCGCTTGTTAATCCAGCTACCACCCACTGCCATGGTGTTGGTAAAGTTTGCCCTTGATCTTGTAATTGTCGGGCTAACAGTAACACTTGTCCACTAACAGCGCGTTTTGAGGCAGCAAAACCTAATATTTCTTGAGCTTGATTAGCCGCAACCAAAGGCGGATATTCGCGCATCAAGGTGGGCTCCCCTAGCTTAAAATACTGCTGAATGCGTTGTACGTAAGGCGAAATCTCATTATTAGCGCCACTACTATCGGTGCTTGGGTAAGTGAAAATCAAACGTTCGCTACCACTGAAGAAGACCGTGCCATATTGCAAGGGCAAATCCACAGCACTTTCTGCCGTTGTTGGTTGTAACTGCGGGCCAGCGGTTTGGTCGGTCACTTGATTGATCAAGGCCCGTTCCTGATCGTCAATTAGTTGTTGTGCTTGCCGCTGTTGAGGCATATTTTCCCGCGTTGCACCTAAAACAATCGTGATTCGATGGTCCTGATTTTGAACCATCCCCATTTCTGAAATTAAAACAGCATCTAAGGTCGCGGGAATTTGGGCAAACTCCGTATTATCGAAACCGGCGTTGAGCAAATCTGTAAACAGTGATAAATCAAATGCGCGCTCACCCCAAACAGTCACATAATCATCGAGTAAATCAACGAAGGCTTGGTAAGTCTGTTGTGGACGCTGGGCTAACACCAGATTGTGGCTAGCAATACTGGCTTGTTCCCATTGCTGTAGCTGCCGCAAAACGCCCCAGTGTTCAAGAAATTGATAAAGTCCGGTCGCAAACTCACGACCAGTCGTTAAAGCTTTAACTTGTTGGCGCCATTGGCCTAAACTTTGAGCCACAAATTGGTGCAAACCTTCAATTGCGGCTAATTGATTTTGTTGTAAAGGCGTTAAGTCAACATCAGCAGCTGCGACTTTTTGATAGGGACCTTGAAAATGCCAAGGATTTGTCTTAAACCATTGTTCCGGCCGAATACCATAAGCAATCGCGTAATTCTCAAGTAAATCTAATTGTTCCCGAAAGTCCGCCGCCGTTAACGATTCTGGAAGCAATAATTCGGTTCGTAACCAAGCAAATAAGTCAGTTAGCTGAAAATTACCTTGACTGAGCTGCAATAATGAACGCATGAAAACGACAAAGGGATGATTAGCCATCGGTGTTTGTAAATCGTTAAAATAAGCAATGTCATTTTGGCGGAACAAAGCTTCGATGGTTGCTGTGTACTGCGACAAATCGTCAGCGACAACTAGAAAATCACGGAAACGATAATGCTGTAAGGCAACCAACTCACGAATATAATTAGCTACTGCACGTACTTCACTGGTTATTGAGGTTGCTTGCCAAACCTGAAGATTACCAGGATGAGCTAGCTTAGGTGCCTCAGGCAAAGTTGTGCCATTTGTTGAAGCAATCCAAAAATTCTCAACAGCAGCTAATTCGGGACTTAAACGTGACTTAGTTGCTGGCAAGCGTTCATCAGTTGCCAGCGCTGCAAAATCACTGACGCCTAATTGCGCTAAAGTTTGATAAGAACTATGAAAATAATAATTAGTGGCACTATTCTGATCTGTCATTGGTAGATAAAGCGTCAGGTAAATCTGTGCCTGTTGTTGGGCCAACGCCTTGATAAGCGTCAATTGTTGCTGGTTAAAGTGCGAAAAACCAGTTAAGTAGATGAAATACTGTTTAAATTGACGTTGTTTTACTTGGGCAATTAAATAAGCCAATAATTGTTCATTGGTGACAAAGTTTTGGCTGATTTCAGTTTGGTAATGATCATAAATAAACGTTAATTCTGCTAATTTAGCGGTCGTTGACGCAGGCACATCCTGCAAACCTAATTGTTGGGTGATCATGGTTAATTCGGCCACCGTAAAGTCGCCTTGGCTCAGTTCGGTCAATTGTTGTCCCAACTGTTCCAAGAAACCAACTCGCCGGCGTTCACCAAAGAAAATAGGCAGTTCGGTCTGATGCGCATTCAACAAATCACTCAGCAGCATTGCTTGTGTTGCGGCCGATAATTGTGGGCGATTATACATGGGATCATCCCGTAAGAAATACCATAGTAACCGTGAAAATGACAAAATTTGTAAGCGACTACTCGCAATCATGCCACTAGCACTAAGCTGGGGATCACTGGTGCCTAGCGCCGTCAGAATCTGAACTTCACTATTAAATTTAATGTGATTTGGCACTAAACAAATGAAATTAGCTTGAGGATTAGCCTGATAATCTTGGCCAATTTGCTGGTATAATTGTGCTCTAACATCATCCTGTTGGCGACCATAAATTACTTTCATTCAAGGACCACACCCTTCCATTGCTATTAAATATTTTAGCATAACTAGCACTTAAAACTGCCCCACTGCCAGTAAAATTAATCAAATTGCTAAGGATTATTTTGAAAACTACACAAAAGATTTCTAGGACAGTTTTCACAATTTAAGGTAAAATAAAAGTAAGTGGCACTGATTGGCAATTTTTACCCAGTCAGCTGCTAATAGTTCATAAAAGAGACGTGAAGTTATGAAGCAATTAACGACCACCGGTATTAGCCATGCAAAATTAATTTTGGTTGGCGAGCATGCTGTTGTTTATGGCACACCGGCAATTGCCATTCCATTACCAGAAATAACGGTGACTGTGCAAGCAACTGCAACAGGTAGTCTGACGACGGGCGCAACTCAAATAATGATTAATTCAGTTTTATATCATGGTGACTTGGCACTGGCACCAGAAGAACTGGCTAATTTGCAAGCGTTGTTAGCTGCCTTTTTTGATTACTGGCCGGCTGGCAGCCTACGCCCAGAAAAAATTTCATTGACAGTAACCAGTCAAATTCCATTTGAGCGTGGCATGGGTTCTTCTGCGGCAATTGCTATTGCAATTACCCGCGCCCTCCAAAAAATGCTACCTGAACCCTATTCGCCACAAATAATCGCAGCGATTATTGCCACTGAAGAAAAGGTGCAACATGGTAATCCTAGTGGTTTAGACGCGCTGGTTGTTGGGGCAAGTCAAGGGTACTATTTCTTGAAACAGCAGCAACCGCAGCCAATCACTTTGACCTTGCCAGGCTATTTATTGATTGTTGATAGTGGTCAAACCGGTCGCACTGGCGTGGCCATTAAACAAGTGGCAGCATTACGGCAGCAACGGCCACTTTTCTGGCAACAACAAATTGATCAAATCCAGCAATTGGTGCCACAAGTGCGGCAATTGTTAACGGCTGAAGAACAAACAACCGATTTAACAACGCGCCAACAGAAATTTGGCCAGTTGTTAGATCAAAACCAACTAGCATTACGGCAACTTGGCGTCAGTACGTTTGATTTAGATCAACAATTGGCGCAACTTAAAGCCGCTGGTGCTTTAGGTGCCAAACTGACTGGCGGTGGCCTTGGCGGCTGCAGCTTTGGTTATTTTAGTAACTATGCTCGTGCGCAGGCAGCCCAACAACAATTTCAACAAGCTGGTCTGACCACTTGGCTGACCGCGCTTAATTCAACAAAGGAGTCTGTTCATGACTAAAGCTCGTGCTTATACCAATATTGCCTTGATCAAGTATTGGGGCAAGCGCTCAACCTCGGCGATAATCCCGTACAACAATTCGATTTCGCTAACGTTAGACCAATTTTATACTGAAACAAGCGTGACTTTTACTGACCAAACGCTTGCACAAACAGCTGATCAGTTTTACTTTCAAAATAAGTGGCAGGCCCCGACCGCAAAAATGAGTCGGGTTTTAGACTTAATTCGACAAATGGCTGGTTTTAATCGGAGTGCCATTATTAAAAGCAAAAATTTTGTCCCAACCGCTGCTGGTCTTGCCTCATCAGCTTCAGCGTTTGCTGCTTTGGCTGCAGCTGGTAGTCAAGCAGCAGGGTTGACACTAACTAGTCGGCAATTGTCGATTCTGGCACGTCATGGTTCAGGTTCAGCTAGTCGCTCGATTTTAGGTGGTTTTGTTGAATGGCATGCAGGTACAGATGATCAGTCATCATATGCGACCAATTTATTAGATCCGGTTCCGTTCCCCATCGCAGTGATTGCGCTAGTGGTGAATGCTGCCCCCAAAAAAGTCTTATCAACAGTTGGTATGCAGCATTCTGTGGCCCATTCGCCTTTTTATCCTGCATGGGTACAAGCGGCGACCGCTTCATTAGCGCCAATGCGGGCTGCAATTGCCGCTGGTGATATTACCCAAATTGGCGCTTTAGCGGAAACGAATGCGATGCAAATGCATGCGACTACTTTAAGTGCTGACCCACCTTTTACTTATTTTTCCCCGGGAACTTTAGCCATTTGGCAATTTGTTCAGGAAATTCGTACGAAAGGGTTAAGTTGTTATTTAACCCTTGACGCCGGACCGAACCCTAAACTAATATGTGCTAGGCAAGATGTTGACCAAATTATGACACAACTTCATCAAGTTTTACCAAACTTAGCTGGCACCGTCTGTCAACCAGGGCCAGCTGTTCAAATAATTGATTAATCGTAGAAAGGTCGAATTTATTAAATGATTACCGTCAAAGCGCCAGGAAAACTTTATATTGCTGGCGAATACGCTGTTTTGGAACCCGGACATCCGGCGATTATTGTTGCTTTAGATCGCTTTATCACGGTTTCTGTTTCAGAGGCGACTTTACAAGGCACTATTAATTCACGACAATACGCGGAAACTGATTTCCATTGGCGGCGCAGTGGCGATCAAATGATTTTTGATAATCGTGATAATCCCTATCATTATATTCTAGAAGCGATTAGAGTCGTTGAAACACTGGCACTCGAAATGGGGCGTCCCCTAAAGATTTACGATTTGGATATTAATAGTCAGCTTGAAGACCAAGGTGGCCGCAAATATGGCTTAGGAAGTTCGGCTGCGGTGACAGTTGCCACAGTCAAGGCACTTTGTCAGTTTTATGAACTGCCCTTGAGTCGGATGGACTTCTTTAAACTGGCCGCAATTGCTCATTTTAATGTGCAGGGAAATGGCTCGCTTGGCGATATTGCCGCTAGTGTTTTCGGTGGCTGGATTGCCTATAGTACTTTTGATAAGGATTGGTTACGGACAGTTTTACAAACCAATACTTTTGGCGAAATTCTTGCCAGCGAATGGCCTGGCCTAAAAATTGAACTATTACATGTTCCCAATGAACTGGAGCTATTAATTGGCTGGACCGGTTCGCCCGCTTCGACTAGTAGGCTCGTCGACAAAATCACGATTGCTAAATTTGCTGAGCATGAGCAATATCAGCATTTTCTCGCGGAAAGTCAAAAATGCGTTCAAAAGATGATCAACGGTATTCGCAATCACCACCTCCCAATTGTTAAAGCCGAGATTAGACATAACCGGCAATTGATCAAAGATTTAGGCTTTTTCTCAGGGGTTACCATTGAAACTCCGGCCCTACAAGAACTTTGTCGGATTGCTGAGGATTGTGGTGGCGCAGCCAAATCTTCCGGTGCTGGCGGTGGTGACTGTGGCATTGTCCTAACAGATCATACCGTTGATCAAGCACGCTTAATTTCTGCCTGGAACCAACAACAAATTACTACCCTGCCCTTATCCGTCTTCCAATTAACTGAGGCCAGTGTATGACAATGAATCCGGCAGAACTGCAAGCTCAGCGCAAACGCGCTCACATGGCAATTGCTGAGAAATTCTATCGCGCCCATCCGCAAGGAAATGCTGATTTTCAGCAAGTGCGCTTATTACACCCAGAATTTCCCGAATTGAAATTAACTGAAATAAATTTAAAGTCGACGCTATTTGGCAAGCCAGTTAGCGCGCCTTTTTATATTAATGCGATGACTGGGGGTACGCGGACAGCCCAACAGGTCAATCAAAAATTAGCACAATTAGCGGCCCACTTTGGTATGCCAATGGCGGTAGGTTCTATGAGTATTTTAAAAAGCTCACCAGCAGCTGCAGCAAGTTTTCAAGTTGTTCGCCAAGAAAATCCGCAAGGCTTAATTTTCGCTAATCTAGGGGCCAATCATCCAGTAAAATTTGCGCAAGAAATGATTCAATTACTGCAAGCCGATGCTTTACAAATTCATCTTAACGCGCCACAAGAATTTGCGATGGCCGAAGGTGATCAAGATTTTCATTGGTTTAAGAATTTTAAACGGCTCCAAGCTCAAATTGGTCCAGTGACGCCGTTAATTGCTAAAGAAGTTGGCTTTGGCATGAGCAGTTCAAGCATTCATCAATTGTTAAGCCTTGATGTGGCAGGAATTGATTTATCTGGTGCAAGTAGCACCGACTTCATTGCAATAGAAAATGAACGCCGTTCGCAACGGCTAGTGGCAGATTATCGCGACTTTGGTCTATCTATTGTTGAAAGCCTTTTGAGTTACTTAAATACCCAGCAAATTGAACCGCAAAATGGCCAAACAACTATTTTTGCAAGTGGCGGCATTCGTACCCCCTGGGAAGCAGCCAAAGCTTTCAGCTTGGGGGCAGATTATGTGGGCATGTCGGCCTACTTCCTGCATCTGGCACTTCATCATGATCTTAACGAAATGATTCAAATCTTTGACCAATGGCTGACTGAGTTTAAAGGGATTCTATTAATGTTTGGTTGCCAGACGCCGTGGTCTCTACGTCAGGTTGATTTGATTCTGGGTTCTGATTTATTAAACTTTGTGCAACAAATTGGCTTTGATTGGCCGCAGTACTTGGCAACGCGCCGTTAACTAACCTTAGCTAATGATTATCCAATCGAATAAGTGGCTCCTAAACCCTGCCCTACCTATTATCTTTGTCAGTCCTAACAGCAACGATAAAGGCAGTGAAAATTTAGCAAAATTAAAATCAGAAAACTAAACGGCCCCAGTTCATGTTGAAAGGCGGTTGGCTAGTGGGCATCAATCTAAAACACCGATCAATTCTTCTAACGAATTGATCGGTGTTTTAGCGTTAAGCTGAATCGGATACCTTTTGAGAACAGATTTCAACAGTTCCAACTCATTTTATTCTGTTAAAATAACTCATGCCACAGTTATAATCTTTGAGTTTATTAGCATTCAGTTTTATGAAATGCAAAGCCTAGCGCCGAAAATTCTTAGGGTAAAAGTTCTTCAACGTATGATTGGTCAAATATCCCCAGCTAAATGGCTGTTGCTGATAGCAGACGGCATACCAACCTTTGCCAGCCATTTCCGGGAAAGATAAAGTCTCACCATGACGATAATGTTGGTAGTCACTTTCCGTTAAATCGATAACGTTTTTAAACGCAGACCGAGGGAGACTCATTAATAAGGCATGATTGGGAACAAATCTATTTTTAAGCCCGGCCCCTAACCATAAACCGCGCCGAACAAATCGTAGTTGTGGTTGAACCAACAAAGCTGTAGGCATTGCAAAAAGCTGTTCTTTTCGACTAACAATAGTTGCTGTGGTCAAACCTGCAGGTAGTTGCTTCAAGGTTGCCTGCTGAAAGGCTTGCCATTGAGCTAATTGTGCTGAAGTCGGACCAGTAGTTGAACGACCCTTATGATGATTGGGGCGTTGTTTTCCGCGTACTATTTCAGCTGTTTCTTGCCGAGTGTTATGAGTGTTAGTTACAGCTGACTTTGCCACCAATTTTGCCATAAAATGCCCTTCCCCCCGCACTGATTGCGGCCAGAAACGCACTGTTTTACTAAGTTGCGGATTTTGATGGCCCCATTCAGGACGACCAGCAGCGGCCAACTCCCAGCCACTGCCAGTAGGTGCCACCACTTCAAAATTAGGTGCTTGTTGCAGCAACCAATCAATATTCTCTTCGTCTTCTTCCGGGGCAAAAGTACAGGTTGAATAAACTAAGGTCCCATTGGGTGCTAATAAGGCTAAGGCACTTAAAAGGATTTGACGTTGGCGTTGTTGACATTGTTTGGGATAAGCCGCTGACCAATAATCAATTGCTTGGGGATCTTTACGAAACATCCCTTCACCAGAACAAGGAGCGTCCACAACAATCACATCAAAGAAATGTGGTAATAACTGGGCCAATTGATCGGGCGCATAATTTGTGACCACAGTATTACTGTAACCAAAGCGTTCCACATTTTCTGATAACACTTTGGCCCGCTGGCGATCGATTTCATTAGCAACTAACAAACCAGTTTCGTTCAAAATGCTGGCTAATTGCGTGGTTTTTCCACCTGGCGCTGCGCATAAATCCAGCACGCGACTATTGGCCGCTGGATTCGCTAATGCGGCCACAGCTTGAGCACTAGGTTCTTGGCTATATAAATCACCTGCCAATTGGGCGATATCATCACCTGGAACTTGACCGTAAAATCCCCAGTGACTCCAAGGAATTGCTGAATAGTTTTGTTGAAATCGTTGCTGCAGTTCTGGTTGGGCAGCGATTTTTTTCGGATTAAGACGAAACCCCTTAACGGCTGGTTCTTGTAAGCTGGCCAAGAAGGCTGTGCTTTCCGCTCCCAATAAGGTTTGATATTTGGTTTGAAAATCTTGTGGTAACTTCATTCTTGTTTTTGCTCCTGATAAAGAATTCGGGCGGCCTTTTTTAACTTAGCATAGTGACGTGAGTTAGTCATATATAAGTAACTAATAATGATGGTTAAAGCATCGAAAATTCCAACTAAACCAGCAATTATCGGTAAATGACTAACTTGGAAGACTTGCCAACCAACTAGAAGACCGGCGATGGTACTCAATAAGACATTTAAGGCGATTTCACCAATTAATTTCAGTGTTAACTGGTCTCGTAAAAATCCACCTAACTGAAAACGACGACCTGAAACTAAAATCAAGTATACCAACGCCCAAGTAATAATGACCATAAAAGTAAAAATCAAAATGACTTGCGTCAATAAAATACCGGATCGTTCAAACCAACCTTGACGTTCCCGTTTAACAGTTGAACTATCAATTAAACGTGTGGCTGTGCTGGCTTGGAACATCTTTAGAATTTGCTTAGTATGGGCAGTATTCAATGTTACTGGGTCATAGACAATTCGGAAAGAACTAGTCAATAGGTTTTGATCTGGCTGTTCTGGTGATAATGAAATGAAAGTATGGTCGTTGATTGCTGATGTTTGTGCGGTGCCAACCGTGCCAATAACCGCTAAGTATTGTTGCTGATATTGATAATACATTTGTGATTGGGGCTGATAAGTATTCTCTATCTGGTTCTTACCCAGCACGACAAATGGCACTTCTGATTGATAATCATTTGTATTAAAAGTCCGACCACTTAAAACTGGTAAATTTTCATTTGTCTTCCCTTTGGCATAAACGTAGGAGAAATTTGGATTATCTTTAGCGATAAATTGAATCTGAAAGTTAGTCAATTTACTGGCAGCTAAGCTCTTGATTAGTGGCTCCACGGCCATTTTTTTATGCTGGTTAATTTGTAAGCTATTCTCTGATAACCCGTTACGATTTAATTGACTAATACTATTACGTTGTTCGTCTTGTTGAAAGCATAAAACCAGTAAGCCAGTTAAGACGGCTAACAATAAATCCAAAAAAATTTTCCGTTTCATTTTTGATCGCGACCACCTTTCGCAGTTGCTCGATATAAATAAATTGCTTCCTGAACACCATCACTAGTTGCCGGTAAGTATCGTCGCAGTTGCAACATTTGGGCTGAAAATTGCGCCGGTTCAGTTCGCCAAAATAATTCACTATTGGTCACGCCAAACTTTTCACCAATAACAATTAAATCAGGCTGATTGGGCAAGGCAGCGATTTGCTGACGTAATACCCAGTCAATTGGATCATTATTGGGGCTCCAAGCGAGAATAATTGCGTCTACTTGCGGACCAATTTGCTGAACTGCTTCCTGAGCAGTTAGCTTTTGAACTGGAAAGAAAAGCTGGCGTCCCGTTTGATTTTCTTGTTGCCAAGTCAAACTATCGGTAGCAATCACGGCTTGACCTCGTGCTGTTAACCCCCGAGCTAGACGACCATCACCTGCCATTAATTCCAAATAACGACGAAACGGCCAGTGTTTAGTCCAAACTCGCAGTGCTTGTTGTGAGATCAAGGTCCACTGACCATAATGATATTGCAAATACTTACGACAATTTCGTAATAAGTGCTGGCATTGTTGATAATCACGCTGAATTTGTTCAGGGCAAATCTGTTGTTGCGCGCCTAATCGCAAGAATTCCCACCAGTCATCATCAGTTAGTTGTAATGGGGGCAAAGGCCGTGATAGCAGTTGTCCTGCAGCTAGCTCATGGCAAGCACGTTGAATCTCTGCTAATTGGGTTTGTAAACTAATATTTGTTTGATACGGTTGACTCGCTTGACGCAATTGTTTCAAATAATCCATATTTTTTTCCTTAAAGTGTTAGCTAGCTTTTGAAAACTAGACTGTTAATTTGATCTGATTAAAGTTAGAATGGAATTGAGCGTTAAATAAAACGGATACAAAATGATAAGGATGCGAAATAAATGACGATTTCATATCTAACTTGCCAAGATTTAACTCCAGTAACACCCGCTGTTGCTTGGGCAACGACTGCTAATTCACCTGCAATTGCGGCGACTAACATTGCCCCATTAGCACCTGAAATTCAGCAGGGCACTGACGTTGACTTGCTCAGTGCTGTGCTCACCACATTCCAACCTGATTTAACATCTGAACAGGCTAAGACAATTGCTGCGGCCAGTTTGGCCGAGGTATTCTCGGCTAAAGCTCACCTGTCAATTACTTCAACTGATACTTCACTGAAGATTGCTGAACTGTATCATCAGCCAACGATGACTGATCGCGATTTAGCGGCTAGTCTTTATTTCAAATTATTTGCTTTACAGCAGCAACTGAATCATGATCAAACTGAACCCATTTTTCTGGCAAATGACCCAGCATTATTGATCAGTCTGGCTCATTTCTTACCAGAAACTGCTCGCTTGGTTGGTTTCTTTGCCCCCGAACAAGTTCATGGCTTACAACGTCAGCAGTTAGCAGCTGCTTTGGACAAGCCCCTAGTTAAGCTCTACCAGTTAGAGGAGCCAATCACCGCGCAAGAGCTTGAGCTGACTGTTAATAAACCTCATTTTCAAGAGTTAGCAGCGACCAATCAAGAACAATTAATTGTATTGGATAATTGCCAGTTCAGTCTGCTAATGGGCCAAATTTTCAATCTGCTCAAAGTCAGCCTAGCAGCCACATCCGCTACAGAAATTGTGACGACCACTCATGATTTTAGCAATGTTTTAGCGGCCTATTATTCCCAACAACTTGGCGCACCAATTAGTGGTGTCACAGTGGCTTTAAAGCAAATGACGCCAGTGGCTCGATTCTTTGAAAATGGCGAACCAATGCTAACCTCTGTTGCTGCCGTTAACTTACAACGTCTATTAGTTGGACTGACTGGCCAAGCCAGCCCTGTATTAACAGCTACTGAGATTCAGGATCAGTTAGTTGACTTTCTGACGATTAAAGTCGTTGATCAAGAAGCGGCCTTACCTGAGATTCGACAGGCTCAATCCCGACAACAAATTACCGTCGGTCCTGAGGCGGCGTTAGCTTTAGCAGTTGCCGCTGATTCTGAACAACCACAACTAGTTTTGGCGCCAGCTGACCCCTATTTAACACCTGATGTTGTGTTGGCGGGGATTACTAATCATCCCACTGATAAACGGGACTTTGAAGCCGCACAAATTTTACGGCAAGTCATTGCTGCGCCAATGCCCCGAATGATTACTCACTTGAAAAGTCAGCAGATCCAAGAATTTCAAGCTTTCTCCCACGCACAAATTGCTGACGAATTGGCAGCTTGGTTAGATCAATAAGCCAATAACGATTTGAAGAAACGGACTTAAGGTTGCCCCAATCATTCGTCTTAAAGAATGATCGGGGCAACCTTTTTACGAAATTAAAATTAGAAAATGCCCTTACCTTCGCTGTCAGTGATGGGATCGTTAAAATTACGACGATAGTAATCAACGTCCATCACTTTATACTTGTTATTGACGAAACGCGCAATAATGGTATTATAATCAACTGGTGACCAGCCTTCGCCACCTAGAACAACTAATTTATTGTTGATGAGGTCGGCCTTTTTACCAAAGTCAGCCCCAAAGAAATTTTTGATCATTTCTGGGGTTGTGGCTTCAGTGTAAGGTAAGAAATAAGCCATTTTTGTGGTTGAAAATGCCGCAAATTCATTGGCAGGAAAGTCATTTAGATTTGTTGTCAAGATAATCACCTACATTTTTATTTTCTATCTTTTCGCGATAATGGTAAAATTAAGTTGCGTCAAGTTGCTGGCGATATTTAAGGAGGTATAAAGATGGCATTATCAACGGTCGGACAAGAATTAATCAATTTTCAAAAGCAAAAAGAACTAACTGATACGCAAATCGCTTTTGAAAGTCATTTCAGTGTTGAAAAGATTCATCAAATTAAGGCTGGTGAAGTTGAACCAACTGATGAAGAAGCACAACGATTAAGTGCATACTTCGCTAGTAAAAAGTAATGTTCACCATTTTAGGCATTAAATCAGGTTGCGCTGGACGCGACCTTTTTTAATGTCTTTTTTGATCCATTAGCCAATTCCTAGCGAAATACGGGCATAGCGACTCATCAGTTCTGGTGTCCACTGTGGATACCAAACCAAATCAATCTCCACGTCCTTGACTTCGGGAATTTGCATAACTGCTTGATTAATTTGATCTGATAAGTAGTCTGTTAATGGACAACCCATGGTCGTTAAGGTCATTTTAATCGTACAAAGCCCATCTTCGTCCAGTTCCACTTCATAAATTAAGCCTAAATTAACAATATCAATCCCTAATTCTGGGTCAATAACTGCTTCCAGTGCAGTTAAAATTTTATCTTTCATTTCATCTGCAGTCACATGATCAACTCCTTGCATTAATTATACTGATATCCCTAAAAAATCGCAATCAACCCTCAAAAAGAGTCTCTGAAAATAATCCTCAGTAATAAACTAAAAGAAAGAACTGATCAGAGCTAAAATGGCCAGCCCACCTTGAGTGAATAATATTTTCCGATCACTGGTTAAACTACCATAGGCCGCAACAAGAATAATATAGCTTAAAATTGCCCGCGTCATTTCTACGTTGGCAGTTGCCAAGAACAGACTGTACAGTAATCCGACAGCAAGCAAGCCGTTATAAACACCCTGGTTTTTAAAAAGAACCCCGACTTCTGGTCGTTTTAAAGTTGTCTGACTGAGTTTGAAAACTCGCCCTGTCCTAAGCGATGTCGTTGCAAATGTTTCTAAATATAAAATGTATAAAAACTCCAGCGCTACAAGTACCCCTAAAATTTTTGTTAAAATTGACATTATTGTCGCTCCTTTCAGCAAACTGATCGTCTTATTTATCGTAACCAGCTGGTCAGCTTTTGTAAATCAAAGATGATTGTCGCTGCGAAAAAACGAGTCAAATATTCAAATGATTACGCCAAATACCCATTAACCCTGGCTTATTCAGGCTATCATTCAAAATAAAGGACTTTATAATACAAGCATGATTTGCTAAAATAGATAGGTACTTTGAAGATTGACTGGCACCCAATGCAATTAAAGATGATTAGATCAGAAGTTGCTGTTTCGAATCGCAGAAAATGGCAACCATTTTTTTATTGATCTAACTCGCTCGCCAAATTGAAAACAAAGGAAATTAAGATGACAAAAAAATTAATTGCCCTCGACTTAGACGGGACAACCTTAAATAAACAATCAAAAATCACCCCAAAAACAATTGATGTACTCCACCGCGCGGCCGCAGCTGGTAATATGGTGGCAATTGCTACTGGTCGTCCAAATCGAATCAGTGAAAATTATTATTTCCAATTGGGACTTGATACCCCAATGGTTAATTTCAATGGTGGCTTGATTCACGTGCCTAATCACACTTGGGCTGGTGAAAAAAGCACCACGATTCCTCGTGATTTGGTCTTTGATGTGCTTAAACTGAAAAAAGACTTACCCATTCGAATGGTCGCTGCTGAAGGCAAAAACTTTCTCTATGCTGATCAAATTGCAGATTTAGACATTGGTTTTTTTCCTAATACGCTAACTAAAAACCAAATTCTTAACTCAAGCTCCCTAAAACAAGATCCAACTTCACTTACCATTTTCGTGGATAATCGCGATCAAGAATACATCAAACAAGCCCTACTTAGTAAGTATCCCCAGATTGAATTAAATAGTTGGGGTGGTCAAGTCAATGCGCTAGAAATCGTTCATCAAGGCATCAACAAATATACCGGTGTTGAATACTTGGCTGATTACTTTAAAATTCCTAGCAAAGATATTATTGCCTTTGGTGATGAGGTGAATGATTTGGAAATGTTAACGCATGTTGGTTGGGGCGTTGCAATGGCCAATGGTGTTGACCGCGTTAAAGCTGTTGCTAATGATGTGACTGCACTGCCAAATGATGAAGATGGCTTGGCAGTTTATCTTGAAAAATATTTGGCAGTCTAATCTTTTCTTACACTAAAGGCCAAAATAAGAACAGCATCTGACGATGGCGATTAGCCGGTGCGCACTAACGCAAAATACCGAACAATTCGCAATGAATTGCTCGGTATTTTGATATTAAGCGGAACTAAGTGCTTTTTCCAAAACACATTTCCGCTAACTGGATAAATTATTTTTCGTCGCTGCGAAGCACACCACCATCAGCATAGCGGTTAGGTTGCATTTCGTTTAAGACGATATGAATATGTTCAGCTGGCGCACCAGTATTCTTTGTCACGGCAGCCGTGACATCCTTAACCAATTGGCGGAGTTGGTCATCACTGCGACCAGCAATTAAATCAATATGAACTAAAGGCATCTTGGAGTCCCCCTTTTATTAACAGTATCTCTTTATCATGAACAAGGAGCGTAAAAAATGCAACCTAAAATTTCAAGAAGTTCTTGTACGTCAATTCTTGTCGGCCGCAAAGCCACTAATGATGGTTCGGTAATGATTGGTCGAAATGAAGATAGTCAAACAGCCTGGCCTAAACATTTATCGTTTAATGCACGGTCAGAAGTGGCCAACCGTCACTTCAAATCAAAAGCAAATAAATTCGCCCTTGATTTACCGACGCTTAGTTATCAATATTCGGCAATGCCCGAATGGACTGATCGTTATGGCGTGTTTGCTGAAGGTGGCATTAACGAATATCATGTTGCCATGAGTGCCACGGAAAGTGCCTACGGGAATGAACGGACCTTAGCTCATGATCCCTTCAATGAAACTAGTGGCTTATTAGAAGAAGCAATGATCACGATTATTCTCCCCTTCGTTAAAACAGCCCGCGAAGGTGTCCAGCGTCTTGGCAAAATCATTGATCAATTTGGTAGTGCTGAAGCCAATGGTATTTTATTTGCGGACCAAACGGAAGCCTGGTACTTTGAGGTTGCCACTGGCCATCAGTGGGTCGCTCAACGGATTCCTGACGACGCTTATGCTGTTGTTGCCAATCAAATTTCCATTGAGATCATTGACTTTAATGATCCTAATCAATTTATAACCGCCCCTAATCTGCGCACATTTGTGGCTGAACATCAGCTGTGGCCAACGGAAAAACCATTTAATTTTCGGCGAATTTTTGGCACTAATGATGATTCTGATCTTGTTTACAATACGCCACGAGTTTGGAGTGGTCAGCACTTATTAACACCATCAATTGTACAACAGCCACAAAGTCAGGATTTGCCCTTTATTCAACGGGCTGACTATCCAATTACCGTCAGCAATGTTCAACGCGTCTTGAGTGATCATTTTAACGGTACTGAGTATGATTTAATGGGTGCCGACCCAGTTGCAAAGCGTTTTCGTCCAATCAGCGTGGCGACTACCCAAGAATCACATGTCTTACAATTACGTCCCAATGTCGCACCAAATTTAGTTGGGGTTCATTGGTTAGCCATGGGTGTCAGTGCTCAAAGCGTTTACGTTCCTTTCTATAGCCAAGGTAGCCACGTTCCACTGATGTATCAACGAGGTAAAGCTGATTACAGTCCTAGTTCTGCTTACTGGGTGTTCAAGCATGCTGGGGTTTTGGTTGACCGCGATCATTTCCGCTTCGCCCGTGATTTAAGTCAGACCCAAAGTCAGGTGACGACTAAACTTTGGCAGCAATTAGCAGCCACTGACCAAGTTTACTCAAACTTAAGCAGTCACGAGGAGCAACAAGCACAATTGGATCAGCATAATGCACAAGTCGCCAAAATCGCTTTGACTGGCTATCAAGCACTAATCAGTCGCTTGATTACGAAACAAACGCAACAATCACCGTTAAATTTTAAAGTTGATCCTAATCTATAACCCGGCTTTGAAAGGCCTGGGACATCCGTTATTTTATCAAAATAAAACGCACTTTAACTGCTGAAACATGTTCTCAAAAGGCAACCGGTTCCGCTTAACACAAAAATGCCGAGCAATTCTAACGAATTGTTCGGCATTTGACGTTAATGCACACCAACTACCTGCTTTTGTCACACGTTTTTTGGCGCCTGCGAGCATTTATTTAAAATACTTTTGATAAATTTGAGTTGCCAGATCCAGGGGGGATTGTTGGCCGATATCCATGACATCAGTTGCTACTTGGTGATACCATTTCTGACGCTTTTGAAAACGATCGGCCAAGCCGGATTCTTGCAAACTTTGGACTAAAGGTCGGCTAGTGGTTGTTTGGATTCGCTGCCAGCATGTTGCAAAATCGCTTTGGAGCCACAACACGTTAGCCTGTTGTTGTAAAAACTCACGACTTGTTGCAGATTCGATGATGCCACCACCTAGTGCCAAAACTTGTGGTGCTTGTTGAATGGCCGCACGACAAGCTTGTAACTCACGTTGGCGAAAACCAACTTCACCATAAAGTTGAAAAAGCTGAGCGATTGTTTGTTGTTCTCGCTGACACAAAAATTGGTCATTATCCAGCTGAGAAAGTTGAAATTCTGCTGCTAAGGCTTGAGCAATAGTCGTTTTACCAACACCCATGAAACCAATTAAAATAACGGTCATGCTCTCGCCCCCTGATTTAAAGCAATTAAGTCATCTAGAAAATGCGGATAAGAAGTTGCTATGCTAGCTAAGCCGATAATCGGTACCTTTTGACCAAGTATTAGGCAAGCCACAATCAAGGTCATCGCAATGCGGTGATCTTGATGCGCATTTAATGGCTGGTCAGGCAGATGCAGTGGCGTTGGTCCAACAATGGTCAGACCATCTGCCTGTTCACTGATTTGAGCGCCTAATAGTTGCAGCTGTTCAGCCACAACATGTAAGCGATCAGTCTCTTTATGGCGCAAACTCGTTGCTTGCCGAATAATTGAGGTTCCCGTTAACTGCGTGGCTAATAAACTCAGAATCGGAATTTCATCGATGACTTGGCCCAAATTACGCTGATCAATTAAAAGCGGTGCATATGCTTGTGCCCCTAAACTGCCAACTGCAATCGTTCCTACCGGTTCAGCCGTCTTGACCAACGCTGGTTGAATCTGAATTGGCGCGCCAATTTGTTGTAATAACTGCAGCAGACCAGTCCGAGTTGGATTTAAGCTATGATTAGTGACGCGTAACTGGCTTTGCGGAAGTAATAATGCCGCCACGATCAGAAAGGCTGCGCTTGACGGATCACCAGGAATGGTTAAGCCAGTTGCTTGTAGTGGCTGTTGCAAAGGTAACACATTAATTTGCTGCTGATGTACAGCCACTGACGCGCCAAATAAATGCAATAGCCGCTCCGTATGATCACGCGTGGGTGCTAGAGTCACCAAATGGCTTGGACCTTGGGCTTGTAATGCAGCCAGAATTAGCGCACTTTTTAATTGCGCACTGGCAACTGGCAACTGATAATCAAGCCCCTGTAATTGCCCATTAGGTAAAATGGTCAACGGTAATCCCGGACCACCCACAAATTTAGCACCCATTTTCTGTAAGGCTGTCAAAAAATGGGTTAGTGGTCGCTGCGAAAGACTGGCATCGCCAATTAATTGACTTGTAAAAGGCTGCCGTGCTAATAAAGGCAGTAGTAAGCGTGTTCCGGTACCAGAGTTGCCTAAATCCAATTGAGGATGTGAGGTTAACGGCTTAAACTGCCAGCCGCCTTGTCCTACGACCCAAGTCAGTTGTTCGCGCTGAACAATCTGAATGCCTAACTGCATGAGTGCATTAGCAGTATGACGAACATCTTCAGCAGGTAATATGCTGGTCAGTTCTGACGTCCCCTGCGCCAACGCCGCAAAAATAAGCGCCCGTTGAGAAATACTTTTGTCACTGGGCGCCTGATAATTGCCACGTAAGCCGCGAGTTAATTGTGGTTGAAATTTAGTTTGATAAGTATCAATAATTTGTTGTTCGTTCATGAAGCTCCTGTAAGTAATCTTGATAGTGACGTTTAATACGCGGTAAAGTATCGCTGCCAAACATTTCGCAAAAAGCCTGCATCAATGTGATAGCAACCATACTCTGGGCAATGACCGAAACAGCTGGGACGGCGGTCACATCTGAGCGCTCTACTGTTGCGCGCGCGGCTTGACCAGTCCGCAAATCCACAGTCGCCCCACCAATTGGTTGTGTGGGAATCGGTTTCATCACGCCATGAATAATTAAAGGCTGACCATTAGTCATCCCACCTTCAAGTCCGCCCTGATGATTATGATTACGAACTAGGCCTTGGTCAGGATCAGCAATAATTTCATCTAGCGTCGCTCGTCCAGGCATCGCACTTAAAGCGAACCCATCACCAAAACTGACGCCTTTAACGGCATTAATACTAGTTAATGCTGCTGCCAGCCGTGCGTCTATCTTTTCAGCTGCGGTGGTATAACTACCTAAACCACTGGGCAGTCCTTGAACGACCACACAGAATTGGCCACCTAGAGTGGTGCGCTGAGCTTGGGCTTGATCAATCGCTTGTTTCATGGCACTAGCGGTTTGTGGGTTAACTGTTCGTAGGTCACTTTGTTCCACCTGCTGTTGCCACTTGCGAAAATTAGCCTGACTTTGTGTTTGGGAAACTGCAGCCAGATCAGTTGCGGCTAAATCAACAGGTCCTAAGTTAGTCACTAGACCAAGAATTTCAATCTTGAACTGACGTAAGAATTGTTGACAAAGACTACCAACCGCAACTCTCATTGTGGTCTCGCGGGCACTAGCTCGTTCTAAAACATTACGTAAATCGTGATGATCATATTTTAAGGCACCAACTAAGTCGGCATGACCTGGCCTGGGCTGAGTCACGATTCGTTTACGTCGATCTGCTGAACTTTTAGTTGCGGCATCATTATGTTCAGTGGGCCAAACTGACATCACTTCTTGCCAGTTAGCGAAGTCGCGATTGGCTAATAGTAAACCAATTGGTGATCCTAAAGTTAAGCCGTAGCGAACACCACTCGTTATCTGAACGCGATCAGTTTCGATTTTCATTCGGCCACCACGACCATAACCGCGCTGACGTTGCTGTAAATCAGCCCAGAATTGGTGTTGATCAAGAGGAACTTGGGCCGGAAAGTCAGTAATAATTGCGGACAGATAGGGTCCGTGCGACTCCCCGGCAGTCACATAATTGAACATGTTATTTTGACCATCCTAACCACTTGGCAAATTCAGGAATTGCCATTGTTTGTAAATAAGCTTGTCCTGGGCCTTTTAGTAACACTAACTCGATTTGGCCGTTGGCGGCTTTTTTATCTAAATAAAGTTGTTGAATAATTGCAGGACGCGGTAAGTCGGCCGGAATTGTGAGCGGCAACTGTAATTGTTGCAAGCAATTAACAACTACATTAAGAACTGCTGGTGCGAGTAATCGATGTTCGACCAAGGCAGTTAACATGGTAACCATGCCAATACTAACTGCTTCACCATGGTGCAACTGACCATGGGCCAAGGCTTCAACACTATGCCCGATTGTATGACCAAAATTTAAAAACCGCCGCTCTTTAAAATCGTAAAAATCAGCTCTAACAAATTCGGTTTTTACTTGCAAAGCCGCTTGAATCAACCGTGCAACTTGAGCAGGTAAGACACCAGACTGAAAGTGGCTGGTAGTTAGTAAGTGGTAGTCAGCCGGTTGCTGTTGGCTAACTAATAGTGATTTGATCACTTCCGCCAAGCCACAACTCATTTCCCGGGCCGACAAACTCTGTAAGTAAACTGGATCAACCAGAATCTTACTAGCTGGATAAAAAGTCCCGATTAGATTTTTATAATTTTGATAGTCAATCGCTGTTTTACCACCTAAACTACTGTCACTTTGCGCCACAATCGAGGTGGGCAGCTGAATCAATTTCATACCGCGCATGTAAGTACTGGCAACTAAACCACCTAAGTCACCAATGACACCACCACCCAAGGCTAGTAAATAATCTTGACGCGAGAATTGTTGCGCTATCAAGGTTTGATAAACTTGCAAGACAGTTGATAATTCCTTGCTATGCTCGCCTGCTGGAATAACCATTGGTGTAACTTCAGCTGGTAGCAGCTTTAACTGCGCCACCACTTCATCTAAATAAAGTGGCGCTAAATTGCTATCAGTTAGTAAAAGAATTTTTTTATGAGTTAACTCTGGCAAATATGTCGCCAGGTTCTGCCCAATTCCAGGTGCAAAATATATTTGTGATTGGTGTTCTGCCAATTGAACCGACCAAGTTTTCACGAGCGCACCTTAATTCTTGGCCGCTTGATCAGCAACTAGTAAATCGTGAATTTTTGCCGTTGTAACGACCATTTGTTTGAAAGTTCCTGGCGTTAATTGTTGTGCAGCATCAGACCATGCTTGGCTAGGATTCTGATGAACTTCGACAATCATACCTTGAGCGCCAGCCGCAACCCCAGCTTGACCATAAATCGGGACTAAATCGGCGTGACCAGCTGCATGGCTAGGATCAACTAGCACTGGATAGTGACTTAACTTCTGCAAAATTGGAATCGCGCCAACATCAAGTACGTTGCGACTATATTTATCATCAAAAGAACGAATCCCACGTTCAATCAAAATAATCTGTAAGTTTCCCTGACTAGCAATATATTCAGCGGCGTTTAACATTTCGTCGACGGTTGCCGCCAAACCACGTTTTAAAGCAACTGGTTTATTTGTTTGACCAACAGCTTTGAGCAAAGCGAAATTCTGCATATTGCGCGCCCCAATTTGAAAAATATCAGTATAAGGCAACATCATCGGAATTTGCTCAGGTGACATGACCTCAGTGATGACATCTAATCCAGTGGCATCAGCGGCCTTACGTAAATAACTTAGTCCAGTTTCACCTAGTCCCTGGAAATCATAAGGTGAAGTCCGTGGTTTAAAGGCCCCACCACGTAAAACTGTGGCTCCAGCAGCCTTTACCTGAACTGCTAAGTCTTGGATCATCGCCTCATTTTCAACGGAGCATGGTCCGGCCATGACCGTAAAATTATGACCACCGATTTTATTATGTGGGGTTTTAACTATTGTATCTTCTGGATGAAAAACTCGACTACCTAGCACGTACCGCGGTTGTGTATGAATTACTTCACTGATAACGGATTTTTGACGTTCATTCAAGGTTAACTCATCAGCATCAAAAATCACTAAATGATTAGCGACTAACATGCCATGATGATGTTCCTCTTTTAGTTGTTGTAGCAAGCTTTGCACAACGGCTTGGTTCAATGGTTGTTTAAATTGAATAATCAAGGATAGAAACCTCATTTCTGTTTAATAAGTTGATAAATTGGCGGAACTGGAAATACTTGTCCTGTCCAAAATTCGAAAGATGCTGCTGCCTGATAGCAAAGCATGGCTAGGCCGTTATGAGTCGTTAAACCTCGCGCCGCAGCCAAGGTTAACAAGGCTGATTGCCGAGGCTGATAAATCACATCCCAAACTTGACAGCTTGTGGCTAAACAACTTAACCAATTTGCAGTTAAGGGGCTATGTCCCTGCTGTTGGCCAAAGCCAATACTGGTCGCATTAACCACCAAAGTAACGTTGGTTTTAGCTAAATTAGTCAAAGCCGACCACGGCTGGCAAATAACTTGAGGAAGCTGTAACTGAGCTAATAATGCCTGCATTTGCTGATAATGCTGGCTATTGGCCCGCTGAATCACAGTGATTTGGGAACAGCCAGCTTCAACTAAAGCAAGTAAAATAGCCCGTGCGGTGGCACCACCACCTAACAAAATCACCTGTTGCGTGGCCAGATTGACTTGGGCCGCAGTTAATGCGGCTACCAAACCAAGTCCATCAGTATTGGTGCCAATCAAATGACCATGGTCGTTTTTGACAGTATTGATGGCACCAATTAATTGGGCATTTGCCGTTAGTTCAGACATTAGTGGTACCATTGTCTCCTTATAAGGCAATGATAAATTCAAGCCTCGGATATTTAGTGCGCGGATACTAGTCGCGATTTCTGCGGCTGAGGCCTGACTATCAAAGGCCATGTATCTGGCAGCAATTTGTTGCACCTTAAAGCCATAATTGTGAATCATTGGCGACAGACTATGATGGGCCGGATGGGCAACTAAGCCATACAGCGCTGTTTGCCCCGTAATTGGTAATGGCGCTGAACTTATTTCAGCATTATTGGGCATTTAATTCACTAATCTTCAAAATAACATCAACTGCTTGTGCCATCACTTGGAGTGAAACAAATTCGTAGCGGCCGTGCATGTTTTCGCCACCAGCAAATAAATTAGGTGTTGGTAAGCCCATGAATGAAATCTTTGAACCATCAGTTCCACCACGAACAGGTTCTTCATCAGGCGTGATTTGTAATGCCTTCATTGCTTGTTCTGCTAATCGAACAACATCTAAATGATCCTTCATGACTTCAACCATATTGTAATATTGATCATGTAAAATCACTTTGACCCGTTCTTCACCATAATCTTGATTGATCTTATCAGCAATCTCACGAGCTAATTGTTTCCGCTGTTCTAAACCAGTCCGCTCGAAATCGCGAATAATATAACTCATCTTCGCAGCATCGACCGTCCCGTTAAAACTCAGTAGATGGAAGAAACCTTGCCGACCTGCCGTTTTTTCAGGCACTTCGGCTGCAGGAAGTGCATTTTGAAAATCAATCCCCAATTGCAGTGCATTGACCATAATGCCTTTGGCTGTACTAGGATGAACATTCTTTCCTTTAATTTCAACATCTAACGAAGCAGCATTGAAGGTTTCATACTCTAGTTGACCTAAAGGACCGCCATCGACGGTATAGGCAAAATCAGCTGGAAAAGCTTTAACATCAAATTTATCAGCACCAGTACCAATTTCCTCATCGGGACCAAATCCAACCCAAAGATCGCCATGGTTAACCTCAGGATGAGCAATCAGATAACTCATGGCCGTCATAATTTCGGCGACACCAGATTTGTCATCGGCTCCTAATAACGTGCGACCGTCAGTCGTAATTAAAGTCTGACCAGCATAATTCTTTAAATTTGGGAATTCTGCAGGATCAAGCACAAACTCGCCAGCAGCATCCAGTTTGATGATGGCTTGACCATCATAATTTTCCACAATCTGGGGGTTAATATTCTCGGCATTAAAGTCGGCGGTATCAATATGTGCTAAAAAACCAATTGCGGGCACTTTTTTCGTTAAGTTGCTTGGTAATAATGCGGTTAAATAACCATTAACGTCGTTATAGTTAACTTTAGTTAAGCCAATACCATTTAATTCAGCAGCCAATTTTTGTTGGAAAGCTACTTGAGTTGCTGTTGAAGGAATGGTCGTTGAATTTTCATCAGAACGTGTCTCTGTTTTGACATAATCTAAAAAGCGTGGTAATAAATTTTCATATTTTTCCATGGGATAACCTCCACTAAATGAGTCTCATATTGTTAAAGATTGTTAAATAAATTGAAAAGGATCAGTGCTTAATTGCGAGCTAGTAATCGTGACTGACCAACCGGCTTGTTTCGCCCATTGTCGCAATAATGGCGGTAATTGCTGTTTAATAATTGCTTCAATATGGTGGCCAGGATCAAGCACTGACAAACCGTGAGCCAGCATATCATGTGCTGTATGGTAGTAAACATCACCAGTGACGAAAACATCGGCACCAGCCGCGATTGCTGCGGGATAGAACTTGCCACCATCACCGCCAATAATTGCCACCTTCTGAACTAGTTGCTGTGGTTTATGGGTAATCATACGTAAGCCAGTTAGCTGAAACTGCTGCTGACAGAATTTGGCAAATTGCTGAACTGTTTGGGGCTGGGCTAATTGCCCGACAACTCCCAAATAAGCTTTAACCGTTGGATCGGCTTTAAGCTGACGATTAAAAGGTTGACACTGAGTTAGTCCCAAAGCTTGCGCCAGCCAATGATTCATTCCCGCTGGAATTTCGTCTAGATTCGTATGTGCCGCAAAAACGGCGATTGAATGTTGAATCAAATCAGCATACATCTGATTTTGCGGATCTTGAAAATCGAGATTATGTGCTGGATGAAACATCATCGGATGATGAGCAATAATAAGATCAATCTGATTAGCAATTGCTTCGGCGACAACTTCTGGCCGCACATCTAACGTCACCATGATTTTCTTAACTGGTTGTTGGCGATTACCTAATTGCAAACCGACTGGGTCATGAGGCTCCGCAAAAGCTGGTGGTGCAAATGACTCAATGCGTTCGATAACTTGTTCCACAGTTGGATTTAACATTTTAAACCCTCCTTAATTAAGGCAATTTCCTGATTCAATTGCGCAAGCTTAACAACTGGTAATTGTTGGGCCTGTTGCAGTTGTTGCACCAATTGTTGCCGTTGCTGTAATTTAAACGTCCAATATTTAGTAAAAACCGGATCTCGTGGTTGCGCTTGTAATAGAATCGGTCCCATTAAAAGTTCTACTGCTGTATAAGGTCGAGCAACTGGTTGTGGTTGCGCCAACATTATCTGATAGCAATGACCCTCATCAAAAACAATTCGCTCTTTAGTAATTTGCCAACCATGATCAGCCACCCACTGGCGAACATCAGCAACATCCTGATTTGGTTCTAGAACCAATCCCTGTAACCGCTGATAAATTGCTGGTTCGCGATTAAGAATTTCGGTAATTAAGCGACCACCCATACCAGCCAAAACCACACACTGAATTTGGTCGGCTTCATGAATTGCTGCTAAACCATCAGCTAAGCGCACATGAATCTGAGCTTGATAACCAGCTTTTTGAATATGAGTTTGAGCAATTTCAAAGGGTCCGGGGATGACTTCGCCAGCCACCACGTAATCGATTTGCTGAGTAGCTATTAAATGAATTGGTAAGTAAGCATGATCAGAACCAATATCCGCTATTCGCCGCCAAGGGGCTGTTAAATCAGCAACTGCTTGCAATCTTTGTGATAATTTGACGATATAGACTCGCCTCGATTTCTGATTAATTTTTACCTACTATTATACCAAATCCAGCCTTCATAAAACAGTTGACGTTAGTAAAATAAGATTCTTCAGAAAATAAAAAAGTAAGCGTTGGTGAGATCAGTCGTAAGCGAGTAAATATTACACGGCTATAATTCACAACCGCCATTGTCTAGAATGAACTTGTATCAATCATTCAGATC
>NZ_RHOT01000002.1 GCF_003946675.1 Lapidilactobacillus gannanensis
TAGGTGTTGTCATCGGAATGCCTCGATTCGTTTTTCCTCAGATTATACCTGAATTTTTAGTTTTCAGACAGTCCCTAGTTAAAAATTTTAATTTCCTTGTTTAACGAACTTCAAAGCATTAAAATTTCATCAAAAATTCAATCTATGGTTATAACTATATTACAATTATTAAATAAGTAAATGATTTTCATTAAATAATCTCATAATTATATTTTATTTAGAGCATTTTAGTCGAAGTATATCTCTTTCATTGCAAGTCTTATCAAAGTATCATTTATATTGTTCGCTTTTTATTAATCTCATTTTTCGCTAATATTGTGGTACCTTATGAAAAATATTTTCCCAGATAATCTGCCGAATCTTTTTTAAAAAAACCAATTAATTGTCACTAACTAAATAACCATCGTTTAATTTAATAATTCTTATTTCTGGGCCATAAGCAGCACGCGAACTTGATGTCGCTTAAGATATTCTTTCATTTGATTTATCCTTGTTCTCACAATAATTTTTCGCCTAACAAATTAATAGTTGAACACTTCTTTCTTTTAACGTTAAAATTAAGTGTACTTTATTAGTTCTAAAAGTACTGTTTTTTTAAGTATTGCGTCATCAATAATCGAGGTGTATCTATATGAATGATGGTGAATTATTTAGAAAGCTCCGCCAAGAACGGGGGCTGACTCAAGCTCAACTAGCCCGTGGCATTACTAGTCGTACGGCGTTATCTTCTTTTGAACTGCGACAAACTGAAATTAGCTTGCCTCATGCAATTAAATATTTAAATCGCTTAAACATCACTCTTGAAGAATACGAATTCATCTATCGTCAAAAAAGCACCTCGAAAAAACATACCTTTTCTCAATATTTAGAGAATAAAGATACCACTGAGGCTGAAAAAAATAGCAGATTGTTATTACAACAATTCCAGAAAACTGGCGACAATTACTTCTTCTATTTATATGCTCAAAGTGAACTGCTCAATCAAGTGCAATATGGACAAGTATTTACAACAAGCTATGACCTCTTAGTGAATGAAATCAAAGCTTATTTGGATCACGTTGAAACCTGGGGGCCATTTTGAAATCATTATGTTCTCAAATTGTATGTACGTCTTCAGCTCGGAATACATTGCCCACATCCTCAAAAACGTGTTGCCTCTATCCGAGGAGTATCAAGAAACTATTTATTATTCAAATAATATTGTTTTACTGTGTCAAAATGGTCTTGGCCTAGGTATCCAACGACAGAATTCTGAACTAATTAAGCTGTTCAAGGAAAAAATATATGCTCTTGAAAACACCGATAATAGTACCATCAGTGCCATTATTCGACTTTTCTTTCAGGCAATTGATACCTTCAAAACATCTGCTGATAAGGCGCAATTAAATAAAAAAATAAATGATGTCTGGCAATTAATAAAACTGCTACACCAAGAAAAATGGCAACCAATTCTGCAAAAGTATTTAACCGACAATCATATGGATCACTTTTAAAATATGGCCTTAATAATTAAGCAGTGATCGCATCGCGCTAGCATGTGGTTGCTGTTTTTCTGATTGAAACAATTCTATTTCTACTTTAGATTAATTCTCCCAACTTACAACACATCAAAAACTTTTAACTTGACTTCGCGAAGTTTTCAAGCGGTCACAAACGGCGAGCCTAACCAGATAGCTAACGATTTTTATTTTGTTTCTATAAATAAAAGTTTTACCCCAGACTAATTTTTTTATTCAACTAGGCTATATTTGTTGTATACTAAGTTTGGCCGATTACTGTTTTAAATATCACCACGCCAGTGATGGCAGTTGCATCGCAGTTGTGTCACGCGAGCAACAGAAGGGGAGGTTTCTATGAAAGAAGCACCAAATACAGCCCATAAGCATAAATTAATTGAATATGCGAATGGACCCTCACTAGAGGAAATCAACGGTACGGTGGAAGTACCTAAGGGCAAGGGGTTCTGGCGAACATTATTCGCTTATTCCGGACCGGGCGCACTAGTAGCAGTTGGCTATATGGATCCAGGTAACTGGTCAACAAGTATTACTGGTGGTCAAAATTTCGGCTATCTATTGATGTCGATTATTTTAATCTCGAGTTTAATTGCGATGTTACTGCAAAACATGGCAGCTAAACTGGGGATTGTCAGCCGGATGGATTTAGCCCAAGCTATTCGGGCGCGCACTAGTAAAACCCTAGGAATTATTCTTTGGATCATGACTGAGTTTGCCATTATGGCAACAGATATTGCTGAAGTTATCGGTGCAGCAATTGCCTTATACTTGTTATTTCATATTCCACTAGTCATCGCCGTTTTCTTAACCGTTTTAGATGTTCTGGTCTTATTGTTATTAACTAAAATTGGCTTTCGCAAAATCGAAGCGATTGTTGTTTGTTTGATTTTAGTGATTCTACTCGTTTTTGTTTATCAAGTTGCCTTATCCAATCCTGATTGGGCCGCAATTATCAAAGGGACTATTCCAGCTGCAGGTGCTGTAGCAACCCATCCAGAAGTCGGGGGCATGACACCATTAAGTGGGGCACTAGGCATTATTGGCGCCACCGTCATGCCCCATAATCTTTACTTACACTCAGCCATTTCGCAAACTCGGAAAATTGATCATGAAGATGAAGAAGACGTGGCAACTGCTGTTCGTTTTAGTCAGTGGGATTCTAATATTCAATTGGGATTTGCCTTTATCGTTAACTCATTGCTCTTGATCATGGGTGTCGCTGTCTTCAAATCTGGTGCCGTCAAAGATCCTTCATTCTTCGGTTTGTTTGAAGCCTTGTCTGACACTTCAACTTTGAGTAATGGCGTGCTGATTACCGTTGCCAAATCTGGCGTACTATCAATTCTTTTCGCCGTAGCTTTATTGGCTTCTGGCCAAAATTCAACCATTACAGGTACTTTAACCGGCCAAGTCATTATGGAAGGGTTCGTCCACATGCGGATGCCATTATGGGCGCGTCGTTTAGTAACCCGTTTGATTTCAGTGATTCCCGTACTGATCTGCGTCATGATGACTGGCAAATTAAATCAGGTCGATCAACACGAAGCACTAAACAATCTAATGAATAACTCCCAGGTCTTCTTGGCTTTTGCCTTACCATTTTCGATGCTGCCATTATTAATGTTGACTGATAGCAAAGCAGAAATGGGCCAGCGCTTCAAAAACTCAACTTGGGTCAAAATTTGTGGTTGGATTTCAGTAATTGGGCTAACATTTCTTAATTTATTGAACTTGCCGAAATCTTTCACTGATTTTCTGGGTGACAAACCCAGTGCTGACGCCGTCTTGAAAGCGCATATTGGTGCTTATATCTCAATCGCCTTGATTCTCGCATTATTAGTTTGGTGCCTAATCGATCTTTATCATGGCAACCAACGTTTAGCTAAACATCAAGCTGAAGTCACAAAAGAATATCATGCACAGGAGGCAAAATAATGACCAGTGATTATCAGAAAATTTTAGTTGCAGTGGATGATTCTAGCGATGCCCTGGCAGCCTTTCAATATGCCCTCCATCGTGCCAAAGTTGATCATGCGGCTTTAGTGATCACCTCAATTCTAGAGTCCGCTGAAATGAATGTTTATCAAGTCTTGAATAAAGATTACATTCATGGTGAACGAGCAGCACTAGAACACCACGTGAATAACTATGTCCAGCTAGCTCAACAAGCTGGTATTACTAATGTCCGCGCCGTCATCGCTGAAGGCGACCCTGGTGAAACCATTGTCAAAACGTTAATTCCCAAGTATCAACCTGATTTACTAATTGTTGGTGCCGAAGCCAAAAAAGGGCTAGCTAAACATTTTGGCAGTCAAGCAGCCTATATGGCAAAACATGCCAACATTTCAGTTATGATCGTCCGCGAATAATTAACGTTACTAAATATAGTCAGGATACTTCCAATTTAAAGTTGGTTTGGGGCAGAATAGATGACAACTCCGTTGCGGCCGGCGGGTTGTGGAACGCAAATAGTGCCAAGTCTTCCCCAATTTGAGAAGGTGGTTGCTGGGCGATTTTGAGGGCGTGGAACGGCGTGGGCGTTGATTTAAGCTTTTTCTACGAAAAATCTTAAATACAAGCCTTATTCTAAACGGTAAACCGTTAAGAATAATTTCACACCTGACGCCAATCGCCCAGCAACCACCAGATAAAACTAACAGAATTGAGCACCACTGTAAGCAAACTAGATTGCAGTATACAACAAAGCCTGTGTGACAATCTTTCAAGATAAAATTGAAAGATATCACACAGGCTATTTTTATCTAACTGTTCATTTATTATTGCTGAATGAACTAAGTTGCTTAGTCTCACTACAACTGCCTTAATCACTAGCGACAGTTAGGATTACTAACTTAACTCCAGACGGAATGGAGGGATCTTGTCGTCAGGCGCGAAATTATTGTTGGTGCTTTAGCACTTACAATAAGCCTCGAATTTGAGATTTTCGAAGAAAAGCTCAAATCGATGGCCGCACCGTTCCACGACAAGCAGCCCGGAATGCAGTCAGAACCAATTCCGTTTCAACAACCTCACCGGCTTTAGTGTCTTTGAGATTTGGTTTGTAATTGGCTTAAATCGATGTCGGCCGCGTTCCACAACCCGCAGCCCGGAATGCAGTCAGAATCAATTCCGTTTTGACTGCTTCACTGGATTTTAGTACTTTGAGCTTTAGTCTGTAATTGGCATCAATCAGTGTCGGCCGCGTTCCACGACGAGCAGTCCGGAATGCAGTCAGAACCAATTCTGCCTTAACAACTTCACTAGATTTTGGTTTCCTTGAACGTTGTTTGGCGACTAGTTTCAACGCTTCACTAGTAAACTAATCACACTTAGCCTACACGCCAAACTCTGGCGCATAAACAACTGAGCCATGCAATGGCGGTGCTAACGTTAACAATCGACAAGCAAAGAAATTTGTCGCCGGAAAATCAGCAGGCACAGTTACGCCCAAGCTAGCTGCTGGCTGATAACCAAACTTACGATAATAATGTTCGTGACCTAAAACAAGAACATAATTATAGCCTAATCGGCGTGCTAAGCGATGTCCCTGTTGAATGAGTTGGCGGCCAATTCCTTGATTTTGATATTTGGGTAAAACAGCCAGTGGTGCCAACGCCAACACTGTTTGCGCACCAACTTGTGCTTTAGTAAATAGAATATAACCAACAATTTGTTGATCAATTTCCGCCACTAGTGACAACTCAGGAATAAAAGCCGCACTAGTACGCAAAGCGGCAACTAACTCTTGTTCATGACCATCTGAATATTCTGCGCTGGCAAAAGCTGTCGTTACGACCTGCTCAACTTGATGATAATCTTTGGACTGTTCTGGACGAATCAACATGCGTGAAACTCCCCTTAAATGTACAATAAATAAAATTAATTGGCTTATTCAGAAAATAGCCAAACTAGCCAGCAGCAAAAGGCGTTAAAGCAATTTAAGTGCTGGCGCCATTCTGGTACTAACTAGTTAACGCAGCGTGGCGGCCATTATCAACAGCTTCATGACCCGCCTATTTAAGCATCAATTAATTCTAGCACATTTAAGCTTAGTCACTAGTTTCTGACCACAAATTACAAAACTTCCTATTGGAATAACTGGGCAAACTCGCCATAACCAGCCGTCGCTAATTGACTAACTGGGATAAACTTTAAAGCGGCTGAATTGATGCAGTAACGCAACCCACCACGATCAGCAGGACCATCCGTAAAAACATGGCCTAAATGGGAATGCGCTGTTTGACTAACCACTTCTTGGCGAACCATTCCGAAAGAATGATCCGCATGTTCAACAACATTTTCTGGCGCAATCGGTTGAGAAAACGCTGGCCAGCCACAACCGGAATCATATTTGTCAGTTGAACTAAATAACGGTTGACCACTAACTACGTCTACATAAATACCAGGCTCAAAGAACTGATCATATTTACCAGTAAAAGGTGCTTCAGTCGCTGCCTTTTGCGTGACTTGATATTCTTCTGCTGTTAATCGTCGTTGGAGATCTGCTTGCGTTTCATTTTTAGTCATGGCAATTCCTCCCGAAAATAAATTGTAGGCAATCTTTTCTTGCTTATATTATTCTAATTAAATTACCAGCGAAAGCAATTAATTTGCTCTCACTGCCGATTGTTTCCTAACAAAGATTGACGCCAACCCGCCTTAACGCTAACATATCATTATGGGAACAATTGTTCTACCCACTGTTATTTTAACCAACAAGGAGTTTTTCAATCATGACGAAAATCGTCCAAATCAGCGACGTCCATCTCGGTTTTGCTTATGCCGGACTAGCTTACCCTCGTCGTCAAAAGCAGCGCCAGCAGGATCTTTGGCAAACTTTTCTTGACGCGCTTCATTATTGCCAAAAAATTGACGCCAAATTATTATTAATTCCCGGTGATTTATTTGACACCCCTAATCCTGACGCAGCGCTAGTGCAGGATGTCCAGGATGCCTTTCGTGAAATTGCCCCGATCAAAGTAATGATTGCCACTGGTAATCATGATTTTGCTTACGCTGGTTCCTGTTGGGACGACTCGCAAAAGTGGCCTGATAATGTCTTCATATTTAAAAGTGCTTGGACGCAATTAGACTTGCCCGAATTACAACTGACTGTTTGGGGCGCGGGCTTTACAGCACCCTATGCGAAAACAAGTTTATTGCAGCCAGTACCCTCACAACCAAATCATTGGCAAATTGGCGTGCTTCATGGCGATGCTTTCACTCCTGACCACTCACCTTATAATCCATTAACAACTGCGCAAATTGCTGCTTCAGGTTTAAACTGGCTGGCATTAGGTCACATTCACAAAAGAATTCAAGCTCAAGCTGGGGCAACCGCATATGCTTACGCTGGCACGCCAGAAGGCCATGGTTTCGATGAGCAAGGGGCCAAGGGTATTTTAGTGCTTGATTTCAAACCTGGCCAAACTCAGCCGACTGTTACTTTTCAACCACTTGCCCAACGTCAGTACTTAGAATTAAAGATTGATTTAAGCGGTCTGGATAGTAATCGTGCCGCCGCGGCCAGAATCAAAACAACTTTAGCAGCTAACGACGGCCCAGACTATCTTCGTAATCTCTATAAGATTCATTTAACGGGCGCCTTACCACCTAATGCGCTAATTACTGAAAATGGTTTAGCAGCACAGTTACCAGTTTTTGATTTACGTTTGCATAACGAAACGCATTTAGCTATTGATTATCAACAACTGGCGCAATTGGATACCCTGACTGGGAATTTTACCAAAAAAATACTAGGTAAAATTGAGCACGCCACTGACGAAACCGAACGTCAGCACTGGCAGTTGGCTCTGGATCTAGGCCTGCGCGCCTTTCAGGAGGACTTAACTGATGCGCATTGAACAACTTAATTTAATCGATTTTGGCATGTTCCATCAATTCGAACTTAAATTGGATCAGTCAGCGCAGCTAATCTATGGCGCTAACGAACAAGGGAAAACCACTCTACTGAGTTTTATGCTATTAATGCTTTATGGCGACCAAGGTCGTGATCGTAAGGGCCAATTAACTATTCGCAGCAAGTATCAGCCTTGGAGTGGCCGAGAAATGGCCGGTAGTTTAATTCTATCGGCTCGGCACCAACGCTACCAAATTGAGAAACACTTTGGGAAAACATTCAGCAAAGATACGACTGAAATTATTAATCTCAAGACGGATGAAATTGTACCATTACCACCTAAAGTAGAAGTTGGCGAATGGCTTTTAGATTTAAACTTAGCCGGCTTTCTTAAAACTGGTTTTATTGGCCAACCTGGGATTTTCACTAACGGTCAAGGCCAAGATGATTTAACTGAGAAACTGGTTAAGAATTTGACCCAAAGTGGTGATGAGGCAGTTTCAGCTAATGACGTCTTGGCGCGCTTAACAAGTGCCAGCACTGATTTACGTTCAAAATCAGGTAGTAAGGGCCAACTAGTGGCCGCTACTGAACACTTAACGCAACTTAAATTGGAACAACAAGCCACCATTGAACGTCAGACCGCCCAAACCGCCCAAGTTGAACAACTGCAGACGCTTAGTCAACAACGGCAACAACGCGATCAAATTCAAACCAAACTGCAACAAGATCAGCAGCGCCAACAAACTCAGCAACGGCAACAACTTTTGCAAGCAATTCAAGCTAACGAGCAGCAAATCCAGGCCCTTAAGGCGCTAAATTTTCAACCGGAACAAGTCACAACAGTCCTGCCGAAACTGCAACAATTAGTTCAAGATGCAGTTAATGCGCAGCAAGCTGCAGCCGTTTTAACCCAAATAAACGGTCAGGAGTTAAGCCTGCCGATTAGTGATGCCGACTATGCCGCGACAGCCAAATTACAACAACAAACAACAACTATCCAGCAATTGCAGAATTTCTTTCAGCAAACATTAACGCCAGCCGCTGATCAAGCACTAACTCAACAAGCAACTTGGCGTGAGCTAACTCAACAACAGAAACAACTAACAGCGCAATTAGCCACTGCCAACGAATTAAAAACCCAAGCAACGCAATTAAAAATCGCACAACAACAAAATTTACAACAGCAGCAACGTTACCAGGACCTCATTGACCTTGCGCAACAGCGCCAACCAACTAATAGCCGCACTGTGAAACAGGCCAAACAGCAACAACAATCCCAGAAATTCATCACAGGTGCTGGCTTAATCGTGTTAATCGTCGGGTTATTGCTAGGCTTGACTAAGTTTACCTTCGGCTATGTTTTAGCTGGTGTTGGGTTACTGTTGGCTGTCAGCAGTTTACTGCGTAAATCAACCACCACATCCTCTACAACTACCTATTCAGATTTAACCGAGCCAAAAAATGCTTTACAAAAATTACAGGCCCAAGCGCTAGAATTGCAGCAAAAAGTAGCAGCATTAGCGCCACAATTAGGCCAGTTAACTGCCACTGAACAACAGTTACAACAAGTGGTTAATCAAATTCAGGCGGCTCAACCACGCTTAGCCACTGCTTGGGATCGCTGGAATACAAGCTTGGAACAATGGCAAACGCAATTAGCCACAACTAAACTGACCTTGCCTGAACTAACCTTAAACACCACCGCCCTAACCGAATTAAAACAGCAACTAGCCCTGCAATTAGCTAATACACAACAACAACTGATCCAACAACTCCACGCAAAACAAGTTGCCGATTTTACAACTTATCAAGTGAACTATCAATTACAACAAAAAGACCAAGTCCAACAGCAACAATGGCATGACTTACAGGCGCGACAACAAACAACTCAAACCGCCTTACTAGATTACTTTCACCAAATTGGCCACCCAGAAATAACTAATCTGACGCAAGCACAACAGGAATTAACAACTTTAAACCGAGTCGGCCAGCTTTACCAAACGACTAAAGCAACCGTTGATAGTCAACGACAAGTAACTGGTATCAAAATTAGTGCAGCTGAATTAGCAACTAGTCTGAAAGTAAATCCTAATGCCATCAGACTAACAACTGACCAACGCCAACAACTCCAAGACCAATTGGCCAAGTTTCCTAGTGATCTCGATGATCAATGGTATCAGTTACAGCATCAACTACAAGGGGTTGGTCGCTCACTGGATGAAATCAAACATGACCTACAAGAAGTTACCGAAACAGTCACTCATTTACAAACTCGCTATCAAGCTTTAACATTGGCTCAAACAACACTGCAACAAGTTATTGATGAACGGCGAAAATATTTCGCACCAGCATTAAAAGAAAAAGCCGGTCAATATTTAGCAACTTTAACCGACCGACGTTATCAAGAACTGCTAATTCCGAAAAGTTTCTCCCTAGAGGTTCGTGATCAGGGCCGCTACCACGAAGCTGATTATTTAAGTAATGGGACTGCGGATCAAGCTTACTTAGCATTGCGCTTGGCAATTACTAATTTACTAACTAGTAAGCCCGAGCAAAGTAGTTTACCACTCCTATTGGATGATATTTTGCGTGAGTATGATGACACTCGGGCAGCAAATGCTTTGAGATTTTTGCACGCGCAAAGTCAACAGCATCAGCTCATTATGTTTACCTGTCATCAGCACTTAGCTGATTTAGCAGCCAAAAATGGCTTCTCAGTTCGTAAGCTTTAAAACCGGTGACGATGTTAAAACCGAATTGGTTCTGACTGCATTCCGGGCTGCGGGTTGTGGAACGCGGCGGCCGTCGATTTGAGTTAACTACAGATCCAAGTTCAAAAACACTAAAACCTAGTGAAGCTTTTGAAACAGAATTAGTTTTGACTGCATTGCGGGCTGCTTGTCGTGGAACGCTGCCGGCATTGATTGAAGCCAATTACAAACCAAATTGTCTCCAATACAAGCCTTTGTCTAACCGCTAAAGCGGCAAGACAAATTTGGCTGCTACTCGCAAGCTCGGGCGCAAATAAAAACCATTGGCTGACGACAAGATCCCTCCATTCCGTCTGGAGTTGAGTTAGTGATTTTCACTGTTGTTAGTGGTTAAGGCAGTGCTAGTAGGATTGTTCAACTTAATTCACTCAGCAGTAATAATTAGACAAAAATAGCCTGTGTGGCATCTTTCGGTTTTATCTCGAAAGATTGTTACACAGGCTTTGTTGAATACTGTAATCTAGTTTTCTAATTATGCTACTCAATTTTACTGATTTCATTTAGTAGACGCTAAGCAATTTTTCCAGTACTGCCTTAAGATCGTTTAAATCTAAAGTGGACCAAACTAGCTCAAAACGCAGTGGAGGCCGCCGGGTTGTCAGGTGTGAAATTATCCTTGGCGCTTTAGCGCTTAGGATAAGCCTCGCATTTGAGATTTTCGCAGAAAAGCTCAAATCGATGGCCACGCCGTTCCACAACCCGCCGGCCGCAACGGAGTTGTCCACTATTTTGCCCAAAACCAACTTTAGATTTAATCCGCTGCTTGCGTTCGTACAATCGCCCAGCAACCACCTCTCCAAATTGGGGAAGACTTAAGCACCATTCCGCACCGCGCTTAACTTTTGCTTCATTAATAAAGCTGCTTATCCTTCTTAGCAGCAAACTGATTGAATGGCTCGATAGTCAAATCGTGATCATGTTGCTCCATTTGCAACACTTGATTATCTTGACAGCCATTGGCAATGTAATGATAAAGATAATCATCACGAAAACCGATCGCTGCAGCATCTTGAGCCGTATTGCCATAGTAAACAGTTTTAATATTGGCCCAAATAATGGCACTTAAACACATTGGACAAGGATAAGCGTTCGTATAGAGCACGCACCCGCTTAAATCATGACTACCTAATTTAGTACAGGCTTGTCGGATCGCCATAATCTCGCCATGGGCAGTTGGATCATGATTTTCTAACACCTGATTGTGCGCCGCAGCCAAGACATGGCCAGCTCGAACCACCACTGAACCAAAGGGACCACCTGCACCACTTTGCACATTCCCCAATGCTTCGGCTGTGGCCTCACTCATGAAATTCACTTGATAAGTTGGTGCTACTTCTTGATTCTGTGCCATCGTAATCCTCCTTGATTTAACTAAAACCATTTAGTGATATTCTTCATTAGTTGCTAACACCCACATTTTAACTGAATTTTTTTCAAAAAGATAGCCTATTTATCAGCTGATAACAGCAAAGTTTAATTATTTTTCGCCAATAAAATTCAAAGCTTGTTCTGACCGCTCGCTGATTCGTCTTGCTAACCAATCAACAGGACTTAAAAACAATTGGAACTGCTTAATACCAAATCAGTGTGTCCCCAAAAGGCGGTTAACAGGTGAGCATTAACGTAAAAATAGCGGGTAACAAAAGGCGAGCAGCTGGTGAGTATTAACGTAAAATACCGAACAATTCGTCAGAATTGCTCGGTACTTTGGCGTTAACAGCAACCGGCTACTTTTTAAAAATGCGTTTCAGCAGCTAAGGTTCATCTTATTTTTTGAGTGAACAGCCTATTATCACAGCTGGTTCTGCCATTAGCTCACTGACGAAACGGTCAGCTGACCCTCCGTCAACGTAGCTGCTTGCGCCTATTTAAATCATCACGAATTTAACAGACTTGCAACTGATTCTTTAGTTGGGCAACCTTTTAAACAGGACTGTTAAAATCTTGGGTTTAAAACAATTCGTGCTTCACGATTAGCAGTTAAGTGGATTTTATTCTCCTGAACAATAATACAAATATCCTGATCAGCCTCAACTGCCAAGGTATTGTTCTGGAAAGTAAAGCGTAACAAAGTGCCATGGAAGCGTTGCGTGAATGACAGGTACGTCCAATCATGGGGTATTTTGGGTTCGACTAGTACATGGTTGTCGTAGAACTTCACCCCAGCGAAAGCATGTTCAATCACCGATAAAGTCCCGCCCATCACCCCAGTATGAATGCCTTCTGCAGTCGTACCACCTTGAATATCATCAAAGTCAGACTTAATTGCCGTGATCAAATATTTCAGGGCATGATCCAACTCGCCTAGCACCACGTCAACCGTTGCAAAAACTGGCCGTGAAACAGTTGAACCATGAACTGTTCGTATTAAATAGTAATCACGATTGCGCCGTAGCCAATTCTTCGGTAGTTGATAACCAAGTTGTGCTACCAACTGCTGCATCATTTTTTCACCTAAATTATAAACAGCCATTAATGCATCAGCTTGTTTATTGACTTGATACTCATTCGCCGACTTATCTTCGGACTTCAAAATCCGATCGATTCGATGAATATCGCCGTATTTTTCACGATAAGCAGCTAAATCAAGGTCTTTTAAGCCGAAATAATGTTGATACTGTTCAATCACACCTGCTTCATCAATAAATAGTGCCAAATTGCTGGCCACGTCGCTCGCTTTTTGTAATAAGGTCTGATCAAAATCAGCTTCCGCACAAATCTCGGCGAAATCAAGATCGGAGTTTTTACGCAAATCTAGTAACCAGTTAAGTGACCACACTAGCATGATATTCGTGTAGGCATTATCTGACAGGCCGCCAATACTAGTATTCGGATAAGCCTCGTGGAATTCGTCGGGGCCCATTACACCTGAGAGATGGTAGCGTTGACCATCATAAGTGACCTTATTCAGCCAAAACTTAGTGGTCTCCAGGAGTACTTTCAGGCCACCCTCACGTAGTACGTCATAATCTCCAGTAATTCGCGTGTAAGACCAGATATTATAAACAACTGCCAAGGAGACATGCCGTTGCAGACGAGAATTGTCTTGATACCAGCGATGAGTCAATGGATTAAGATGAATACTCTGCGACTGCTCATCCCCATACATCGCCGACTGCCAAGGATACATCGCACCATGTTCGTACTGGGCGTGGGCATTCTTCTGTGCGGCTGTTAAACGTTTTAAGCGATAGCGCAAAATATCTTTGGCTGTTGCTGGCTCCACACTGGCATAATAAGGGACCAAGAATAATTCATCCCAGAAAATATGACCGCGATAACCCTCCCCAGTTAACGCGCGGGAACCAACTGATGCATCTAAATCCTTATTTGCTAATTGCTGAGCTGCCTGATGAAGATGGAAAATATTCATCCGCACTAAACGTTGCAGATCTGGATCATCACTATCGATTCTCACATCTGCATCTTTCCAGAAAGTCTGCCAATGTGCTAAACTAGTCGCCTGAATTTGGGCAAAGCTGCTGTGAGACAATCCCTTCATTACGACTGGTAATGGGTGCTCAGTCTCATAGCTAGTTGCCACTGCCATCACCCGCTCAATGGTGAAATCTTGTTGAGCTGCCAGATTTATTTGTGCTTGATCAACCACATTATGATCAGGATAGGTGGTCGTGAAAGTCGCCTGTTGACTTGTTGTTTTCCCACCAACAGCTAACGTAATCTTTGACTGATTAGTTTCGGCATGAACCAGATGATCAGTAGCTTTAATAACGTTAAATTCTTGACTATTGAATTCACGATAGCGCTGAACATTTTGATTCTTGATTTGGCTATCAACCAGCAACTGTACTTTTACTTGGGCAGCGAAATCAAGTCGAATATTTAACTTCAAGGCGAGCTGGTGATAATGAACGGGATCGCAAACCTTGACAGTATCTAATTTCAAGCGTCCGGCTGCTAGCTGATACTCGAAATGTTCAACTAGTGTTCCTTGATCCATATTCAGGCAAGCCTTACGTTGATCATAGGGTGCAGTCAGTTCTTGCCCGTCGATAAAGATTTTCACTAATTGTGGATTAGGTAAATTCACCATATCCTCATTCACAATGCTACGATGATTAACCATGGTTGTCGTTTGGTTGAAAATTCCAGCCACGTACAAACCTGGATAATGATCCTCACTAAATTGGGCGGTTACTGGCGCCCCCCGCCAGCCAAGATAACCATTTCCCAAAGTTAAAATTGACTCCTGACCATAAGATTTTGGTCCTTGGGGAATATTTTGATAAACAATTTGCCAATCTGTTGTCATCATAAACTCCTTATTTAGTTAACAGCACCTTTAAAGACATTCTTCTTCTGCGCGCCTTTGACTTTGTCAAGATCTGCATCAGTAAAGCCCCAGAAATAAACACAGAGGAAAGAAACAATTAAGGTCGCTGCTGAAGCAACTAGGAAGACCCAAATATTATTAGGATTGGTCTTTGAGAAGAAGGATGGGAAACCAATTAGTGAACCAGTAAAGCCAAACATATCAATGTGGAAAAGTCCGGCAATGAAACAACCAACAGTACTCCCAATACTAGCTGTCCAGAAAACATGCCCGTATTTCAAGTTGATCCCGTACATTGCTGGTTCAGTGACGCCGGCGAATCCTGAGAGTGCGCCTGCTAATGCCAAGCCCTTAATATCTGCGCGTTTTGACTTAGCCCAAACAGCTAATGCACCAGCACCTTGAGCAATCATTGTAAAGTTGATCAAAGCATTAAGCACGGAATGGCCGGTCATGGCAATATCGTTGGAAACAATCGGTACAATCATCCAGTGCAGCCCGAAGATAACTAAGGTCTGATATAAAGCCCCAATGACTAAGCCAGCAATTGCTTCATTGGCCGTAACTAAGAAGTTGATTCCTGTTGCCAATGCACTTGATAACAGGGAAATCACTGGGCCCATTAAAACTAACACAGCACTAGTCACAATGAATAAAGTAAACAATGGTTGGAAAATTGCCCGTAAACTTAGTGGTAAAACTTTCTTTAGCCAATTACCAACTGGGCGTGCTAGCCAAGCAGCAAAAATAATTGGGAAAATTGAGTAAGTGTATTGTGGAATGTGAATTGGTAAGCCGAAGAAAGTTGCATTTAATGGAATTCCCATTAATGTAGCCATCCCTTTAGTTGGTGCCGCCCACAAAGCAGCAATCGTTGGATGCACTAACACCCCAGCAATAGCAGCTACTGTAATTGGTTCTGAATGCAACTGCTTTGCTGCTGTATACCCTACTAGAATTGGTAAGAAATAAAATGCCGAGTCGCCCATTGCATTAATAATAATAAAGGTGGTTGATTTCGTATCGATCCAATGCAAGTTAAAAGTAAAGAGTGTCAGAAAACCCTTTAAAATACCTGAAGCTGCTAACAGTCCAATAATTGGAATCATGGAACCAGTAATCGTCCCAATTAATAGCTGGAACCCACGAGTAATCCAGCCCCATAAACTAGTTGGCCGTTGTGCTGCTGCTTGACCAGCAGTTTCTCTGATTGCTTCCTCTGTGGCTGCCTCATCAGCAAATCCAGGTCCCAATTGCTTAATAACTTCATCGTAAACATCAGTCACTGCTGGACCAATAACAACTTGGTACTGACCTAAGCCAGCATTGTAGATTGCACCAGCAACACCCGTCAAATTCGAAATTTTATCAGTTTGGGCCTTGGTCTCATCCTTCAAATAGAAACGTAGCCGTGAAATACAATGAATCAATTTATTGATATTACTTGGTCCCCCGACCAATTCAATAATTTGTTTTGCTAAATCACTATAGTCTGTCTTCGCCATAATAACTCGCTCCCCCTCTTACTTGACTGTTGCGCTACCCGCGACAGCCCCTTGATTGATTTCGCCATAATTGGCCTGAAATTGATCCATATTAGTCTTTGAATTCGTGATTAATACCATCACTGTATCATCTAAATTATTTTGACTAATCATTGACCAATCAACTGTTATTAATTTCTCCCCCGCGTGAACTTGCTTGCCTTGTTTAATGTGAACAACAAACGGCGCACCCTTTAAATTAACTGTATCGATTCCAACATGAACTAAGAACTCCAAGCCATCATCCCGTTGAATACCGAAAGCATGCCCTTGGGCCACTGTGACTACCCCATCAACTGGTGCCACTACTTGGTCGTTTGTTGTATCAGGCGTAATTGCGAAGCCCTCACCCATCATTTTTTGTGCAAAAACTGGATCAGATACCTTGCTAAGTTCAATTACGGTACCAGCGACTGGCGCTAAAATATTGTCGGTATGCTCGTGCTTTTTAAAATGAAACATGTCCATTTCCCCCTCATCTGAGTCCGAATAATTTCGTATCATCTACCAATAATTCCTAGACAAATTTAAACTACCAAGTAAATTTACCTAAAAAATCAATTCATGAAAAATTAATCCTTGGTTAACTTTGAATTTATTCCCTGACAGATCAGTTATGAATGCTCTGCCTTCTTGCAAACTCAACACTACTGAATTTATCAGCACGATGGCGTGACTCAGTGTAACCCAAAACGCGATTGTCAGCTAAGTGCGTTTCACTGCGGACTACCACCATTGAGACACTTTGGTTAACCCCTAAGTAACAACAGTCATTATCATTAGCAGGTTCAATCGTGATGTGTTTGACAGCATAGTTGATCTTCAAATTAAGGTTCTTCTCGAAATAGTTGAATAACGAGTACTGTGCGGCCACTGCTGGCACTTCAGGAACAACTTGCTCATTAACGTAGTCATAGTCAAGCGTCACTGGCACATCATCAACCGTTCGCTTACGTAAGATCAATTGCGCGCGCATGCCCGGCGAACCGAATAATAATTGTTCCGGTACCAAAACATGATCTTGAATCGCAATCAGGCTATTCTCTGCTTCCAAGCCATTAGCTTCTGCGACTTCACGATAACTTTCAACCGAAGAAATCGGAAAATTTAGTCTTTCCGTATTCAGAATCAAACTACCTTTACCACGAATCGTTTGAATATAACCTTCGTTTGATAACAAATGAACCGCCTTACGAACGGTTTACCGAGATACTGTATAGCGCATCACCAGCTTCTGATCGCTAGGCAATAAATCCCCCTCTCGTAATTTCTTCGACTTGATATCTGACAACAAATCATTATAAATCTTTAAATATTTTTTCATGATTCCCCCCTGCTACAGTTTCCTGCAGCACATGACTAAAGCCTTTTTGCGTCAGAGCGTCTGATCAATGCAATTAATAATCTAGCAGATTATGGCCATAAATGAATTGTCCACAACACGATGGCTAGACAAGTTTATTAATTTGCTTAATCAAGATTACAGGCTAAAAAATTATCGGCGCTGCTTCCCACCTTTTGTATCATCCAAAAAGTGACCTTCAACTAACCGATTAATTGTTCCTATGTCTAATCAAAGAATAGCGTTACTGCTTCCCCCCAGAAGTAAGTAACAGTAATCAACAATGAAAAACCAAAAATAATTCTCAGCAACAAAAGATTTACCTGAACGACATTAGCAGTTACAGCCGCACTTTTAACTAGTCTTCGCCTTGACTTTCAACCAATTAAAATTAGTGACAGAATGTAACCCCTATCAACAAAAATAGAATAGCATATGTCTAGTTAAGATGACAACAAAAAAGCACTTACTTTTTTAGAAAAGCTTCTAAAGTAAGTGTTTTACTAACAAAAGGTTCGTGTAATTTTTATCAATTAAACAATTAAATCGCTATCAATTCTTTTTAAAATTGCCCATTCACTAAGTGTTCAGGCAACGAATTAGCAAAAATTAACACTGTCATCAGTTTAAAAAAGGCCGGATTTAGCCTCATAAACTTTTTTAACTAGGCGCTAAATATGTGCGATTATTTTTTAAAATTGAAGTGGTCATGTGACATTAGGTCTAACTGCAAACGATGTCACCAAAGCAACCGACCTTTACCACTATCAACTAGGAAACACCCTAAAATATTTGACTGCTCAGATTTGAAAAGGTTCTTAATTTAATCGCTGACGGCGAATATCCTGTGAACTCCGCAGCCAATTACGCAGTGTTTCATCAGAAATATTAAATTGCGTTTTAGCTGTTTCAGCGAAATGGTTCCAGGCCTCTGTTTGCTTCTGCTGATCATGGCGGCCCCAACGTGCTTGTCGAAAATATTCGTGGACCAAACGATAAAAAGCCCGCTGATCATCCGTTGATAAACCGGCAAATCCTCTTTTTTCTGTAGTGGCCATCTTTTCCAGTTCGCTGAAATCAGTATGCTCCTGGCCATGCTTCATGAAAGATTGAACCGACAAAGCAATCAATAGTACCAAGACAACATGCGGCCAAAAGTAGCCCACGGGAATCAAAATCAAATAGAGAATGCCAGAATCCCAAAAATTGGCACCATAAATAATATTATAGATGACTCGTAAATCACTTTTTTCAGTATACTTGTCACGAATAATAGTTCGCGTCATCATTCGGAAAATCAAGGAAATAATCAAGCACAGCCCACTGTATAGCATCACATTATAATTAGTCGTGGCCGAAGTCATCAAGCGAGTAAAAGTCGGAATCAACGATAAGAAGAATAAGAAAATCAAGTCCAAAATCACAATCGCATTCGGTACTTGTTCGGCCTCATTAAATGTCACTGCGTGTTGGTACCAAAGATTAGCAATGAAACAGAAACTAACTGAATAAATTCCGATCGATTTAAATAATTGTAAATAAACCACAGCGCCATGGCGCATCGTAATTGGCAATTCCAATACCATCACCGTAATTAAAATAGCAATCACAGCATCACTAAAAACATCTAGTCGTTCTTTTAATTTCTTCTGCATCCCTATCACCCCAAATAATAATCGTTTCTAGTGTACCACGGCTAGCCAACATTTAGGGTCTTTTCGTAAAGCAATCGCGGGTATTATCACCAGTGGCATTGTCAAGAATAAGTCTTGAAAAACGTCAGTCTGCCAAGTGCTAGGTTTGATAGAAGAATTGACTTATTTTTAAGTAATGGCGACGTGAAGAAGCTGTGAGATCAGTCCTGTGATCAAAATAAAATAGACTTTAGTAGCGGAAACGGCTGCTCAAAAAGCAACCGAATCCAGTTAATCGCCTTTGATCACGCGCTGGCTTTGTTGATTATAGCTGACCACTTTAATTGTCAAAGTAGGTGTCATTGTTAATCTTACTTTGGTGATTTTACTATTTTCGGGGTTTAAGGGACTTAACTGATCCGGCGCAAAGCGGGCAATTAAAGCGCGAATATTAGCGCTGTGCGATATTAGCAACACTGGCCGATTGCTTTGATTTTCATGAAAGATGCGTTGTAATCCCGATAAAAAGCGCGTCCAAAATTGGGCACTGGTTTCGGCCAATTGAGCTGGGTCAACGGCTGCCAGGAAATCCTGAGAAGTATCAACTGAATAATGGGCGACCAAATCAGCATAATCACGGTACTGATGGCTCTGCGCAATTAATTGCCAAGTAGCCGTAACATTTTTACCTTCAAAGGCACCATAGAAATGTTCGCGTAAATCGGCCCAACTAATTACCGGTAGCTGCCACTGATTGATTTGCTAAATCTGGGCTGCACTCGTCATTGCTCGTGCAGTATCACTGGTATAAATTTTTGAAAAAATTAGTGGTTGCAAAATTCGTGCAGTGATTGCTAATTGCTGCTGCCCATGAGCCGTTAATGGTGTATCACTCCAACCTTGAAACTCATCGAAAATATTAAAATAGGTTTCCCCATGGCGGACCAGATAAACTGTGACTTCCTTCATCAGAATTCCCTCCTTATCATTGACCTCAGTCTACAACATCCCCTTCAAAAACACCGTCAATTAACTTTAACAGTGGTGCCGTGGTACCATTTAACAATAAATCAAATTATCGGTTAGCCTGCCCGTAAATCATCTAACGCCAAAAAAGCTGGTAACATCAGTCACGTTATCAAAGACAAACCAAATTTTAGCTTCTCCGTGTTCTCAAAAACAGTCGGCTCCGCTTAACGACAAAATCCCGAGCAATTCTGACGAATTGTTCGGGATTTTACGTTAGTGCTCACTGTCTGACCGCCTTTTACCACACTGTTTGACATTAGCACTCACTAGCCAACTGGCTTGAGACAGCCGTTATTTTCACCGGGTGCTTTACTGACGGGTCTATTTTAAGCGCCAATCATCGCAATTAAACCTGACTACCTACTTTTGATCAGTTGCGGGTTTTCTTTTACCGCGACCAATCAAAATAAATGCTAACGTTGCTAAAATAACAATTGCCGCACAGAAGATAAACAGCACTGGATAGGACAATGATTCAATAATTAGGGCACCAATTAAGGGACCCACGGCCCGACCTGCCGAAGCAGCCATCGTCACCAAGCCCTGATATTTGCCTTTTTCTTGGTAAGAAGCCCGCTCGTTAACAAAAGTCGAGACTGCTGGGAAGGCAATCACTTCGCCAATTGTCAAAACAGCCATTGCTAAAATAAAGAAGGCATAGTGTTTCGCCGTTAATAAAATCGCGAAAGATCCTGTGAACATGAAGAAGCCAGTATAAAGGCGACCACGTAAATGTTTTAATAAATAATCATCAAAATGAGTCAATAATGGTTGCAAGGTGACAATCAAGACAGCATTAACTGTCCATAAGAAACTATAAGAACGCACTGTCATTCCTAAATGCAGCATATAGGCAGAGATATTACTTTGCCACTGCTCATAGCCGACCCAGGCCACAAATAACATCAACAACAATAAATAAATGGGTAACTTTTCACGGGTGCGCCCATCACCAGTATCCGTGACCTTACTACGGCGAATAGCTTGCTTCGCTTGATTTAGATTGCGGAACGTCAACAACGCCACAATTAAGAACAACACAAATAAAATAAACGCTGTTAAAAAGACATATTGGATACCCAGTGGCAAAATAAACCCAACCACTAAGGAACCAAAAACCAAGCCTAAATTACTAGTAAAATACAGGACATTAAAAACATAACTCGGCTGTTTACTACGCACTAATGTCGCGATTGAGTTGATACAGGTCACCACAATCCCGTTACCCAGCCCGAGGATAACTAACAAAATCGCATAAATTGGCCACCCATGCCAGAAAATCAATGCCCCTGCTGAAGCAGTCGCAATCACGATTCCGGCCACAATTGTCTCATAAGGTTTCCAATGATCAAATAACCACCCGCCCAGGTAATTACCGATAATGGTGGCTACTGAGTTAATCAATAATACCAGACCAGCCACGGTCAAAGTTTCGTGTAAATATTCATGCATGTAAATCGTGGTCAATGGCCAAATAAAACTAATTCCTGTGTTAGTAATCAACGACCCCAAAAATAACCACTTTAACTGAATTGGATCCTTCCGCAAAACGTCCGACTCTCCTTAAAAAACTGCTGTTTATAGCGTATCGCGAACCACCTAAAAAAAGCAAGCTAATATACACAATTTTTTTATAAAAGTTAGTTGGCGATCACTCAACAATCAGCAAACGTAACTAACGGCATGGTGAAGCATTACGATAATTTATTATATGGCAAAATCGGTCTACAATGAACTCATCATCAGATAAAAAAAGAGGTTATACTTATGAAATTTTCTAAGATTAAGGTAAATGGACTCAACGTTTTCTATCGTGAAAGTGGCTCGCAGGACAAGCCAGTATTCTTATTACTACATGGCTTCCCCACATCAAGTCAAATGTTTCGTAATCTGATGCCACTACTGGCCAATGATTTTCATGTGATTGCACCGGATTTCATTGGTTTTGGACAATCTGCTGCACCACGGCATACTGAATTTAATTACACCTTTGAGAACTTAACTAATTATGTGGACGATTTCCTTAAAGTTATGCAGATCAACCAGTTTTATCTATATGTTTTTGATTATGGTGCCCCAATTGGTTTCGAATTAGCAACTCGCCATCCCAACAGCATTCTTGGAATCGTTAGCCAAAATGGTAATATCTATCAAGCTGGTTTAGGCGCGAAATGGGCTGAGCGGGCAATCTACTGGCAGCACCCAACTGCAGCTTTACGTAAAAGCTATCAAAGTGCTTTTGCTCCCGAAACCATTAAGGGCCAATACCTAGGTGGTGAACAACCTGACAGTATTTCACCTGATGGTTACACTTTAGATATTCACTACACGGAATCACCGGACTATGCTGAACGTCAATCAGACTTAATTTTTGATTACCAAAATAATGTTAAAAATTATCCTAAGTTCCAGCAATACGTCCGCGACTATCAACCAGAAATTTTGGCTGCTTGGGGTAAAAACGATCCTAGTTTTGTTTATCAAGGTGCTGAAGCCTTCAAACAGGATGCGCCTAACACTGAGGTTCATTTACTTGATGGCGGCCACTTCGTTCTTGAGTCACACTGGCAAGAAATTGGTAAATTAATTCTGGCTAAATGGGCTTAAGAACTTTTAAATATTAACAATTTACGCTGACGTTGCTAAGCTGGTAACGACCTATGCAAAAAACCGTCATTTATCACAACATAATCATGCTCAAGGTGACAAAAGACCGTCACCTTTCACAACATAATTGCGTTCTAGGCGGTAAATGGCTATGGTTAACTCAAATAATTGCTTGATCTGGTTGCACCAGCTCAAGCAATTATTTGAAGTTACCCTACGCCAAAAGCCCACCGCCTGCCACAGCTTGAACACAAAAACACCACTTCTGGGCAGGAAGTGGTGTTCTTTTCATTTTAAAGGGGAGGAGTAAAATGAAGAAAATTAGTAATTTGGGTTTTAGGGTTTTGGGCTAGAAAGCTTAGTGACTAGCACTAAGTAACTTTCTATATTGATAACTATAACCTCATCCCATGAAAAACTAATGTCTTAAAAATGGTATTGCCATGATTTAAATGTGACTAAAACTTGAAGTTTGTTACTTAACTAGTGTGACTAATGATTACGGGGAATAATCATTGGCTGCGACCTAGCTAATTGATCACTAGTCAGTGGCTAGCCAGCTTTAGAATCATTATATGACGCGTAGTTGCTGGTAATCGTGAGCTTATCCTCTGCTTTGCAGTAATATGAAACTCAGGTTCAAAATTTAGTGCGGGCGCTGAAAACAAATGAATCAAATTGCTTAATCTAGGCCGGGCCCTAAATCTAGCTTGTCGTTCACTTATTACCACACCTAAGCAACTACGCCGTGGTTTTAACTAGTTTAATCCTCGTCATCTTCGTCAACTTCGACTAAGTCTTCCCAAGCCGTTTTACCAATCAAGGCCTGTAATTGACGAGTCCGATGATTATTACTACCACGCAAATTGATCAAGAAGTTAGCCAAGGCTGGGCGATTTTCACGTTGGGCCAAAATAATTGCCCGATCAATAAACATATTGGCTGTTGTGTAGTCATGAGCTGTTTCGTTAACTAAATCAGCTGCTGTAACATACTTCAAACGTGCGTCTTCACTCATTTTAGTATACTTCGTGTATTCAGCAACAGTTGCGGGTGGTAATTCATTTTCATCAAGAAGAATGGCACCTAGGTCATCTAACTGTTGGCGATTTTCTTGAATTAAAGTTTCATAAAAGTCCTGTAATTGAAGCGCCTGGGCACCCTTTACGAACCAGACAGCTTGATGAAGTTTAACATCAAAGTACCACAGGTTAGCAACAATGTGGCCTGCCATCGCCCCAGCAGTTGGTTTGTGATGATCAAGATCAGCTTGTCTTAACTCAGCTTGATATTTAGCGTCGATTTCAGAATTAAAGTTCATGATAATTCCTCCTTGGAATTGAATTTATTTAGAATGACTGAGCCTAGCTTGCAAATTGAACTCAGTTTGATTTTGACATTTAGAAAATAATCTGATTAGAGATCTTTTACTTTAACGCCTTGCACTTCGTAGCCTAACTTCGTCACAACATCACTTAAAGCGTCAGCACTAGTCTGGGAATCATCAATTTCAGCTTTGACTTTTCCGGCATTGAACAACACTTTAATGGTGCCAACACCTGGTTGTGCTTTCAGCGCACCTTCAATTTTAGTTAAGCAAGATGGGCAAGTTAAAGCATCTAGTTGTAAAATAACTTTCTTATTCATAAAACATAACTCCCTTTCATATCTGATAAATTTAGTATACGAGGAAAACTTCTTTAAAAAATTGACCGTGGTCAAGTTTGCTAAGCTTTTTAAAATTAATTTGTTTGCGTCATTGCTTGTTGTTGGACGTCAGGATTATTTTTAACTGGCGAACCGCCGAAGTGAATTAAGCGCATGGCGTTGAAGATCACCACTAAAATACTAGCTTCATGAACAAACATCCCACTGGCCATGTAGATGAAGCCAGCAACTAAACCTAACAGTAGGAAGGCCACAACGGCAATGGCAATCACCACGTTTTCTTTAGTATTGAGCACCGTTTTCTTCGCCAAACGATAAGCGTGAACTAACGAAGTGAAATTAGATTGCATCAAGACCACATCAGAAGTCTCAATAGCCACATCAGTGCCGCTACCCATGGCAATCCCAATATCAGCTGTCGCCAAAGATGGGCTGTCATTAATACCATCGCCAACAAAAGCAACCTTTTGACCATTGGCTTGGAATTGTTTAACAAATTCGACTTTTTGATCAGGTAATAATTCAGCGTGAACTTCATCAATGCCTAATTCATTAGCTACATAATCAGCCGTCACTTGATTATCACCGGTTAACATGACTAAGTGCTTCGCGCCAGCGGCTTTTAATTTAGCCAATTGGGCTTTTACTTCTGGACGAATAATATCCGCCACACCAATCAAGGCAGCAATTTTACCAGCAACAGCGACAATCATGGTTGAGCTACCAGTAGCTTGTAAAGCTTGCAGATCAGCTTGTTGGTCAGCTGATAACGCTAGCTTGTACGTCGTCATTAATTTCAAGTTACCGACTAGCACTTGCTCGCCATTAATTTCGGCAGCAATTCCTTGACCCTTTAAAGTTTGATTATTGCTGACCACCAAATCCTGGTAAGCCACATTTTGATTATCGGCATATGTTAAGACTGCGCGACCTAAGGGATGATCAGATAAAGTTTCCATTTTAGCGGTTAACGCCAATACTTGAGCCGCATCAGTGGTGTAGTTTTTAATTTCGGAAACGGCAGTCTTACCTTGAGTCAACGTCCCTGTTTTATCAAACACAAAAGTATCAACATGGGCGAAGGTATCCATTGCTTCGCCACCTTTAATTAAAATGCCGCGTTTGGCACCATTACCAATACCTGCCACATTAGAAACCGGGGCGCCGATTACCAAGGCACCAGGGCAGCCAAGAACTAAAACAGTAATTGCTAACTTGAAGTCACGACTAATGATGAAGACGGCCAGTGCAATCAGTAAAACGGCTGGCGTGTAATATTTGGCAAATCGATCAATAAACTTCTCAGCGTGAGACTTGGTATCTTGCGCGTCCTCCACTAGTTCAATAATTTTAGCAAAAGTAGTATCATCACCGACTTTAGTGGCTTTCACTTGTAAATAACCATCGCTTAACATGGTGCCTGAAAAAACTTGGTCGTCAGTCGTTTTCTTAACCGCCCGCGACTCACCAGTCACCGCCGCCTCATCAGCGTAACCACTACCATCAACGACCACACCATCAACTGGAATTGCAGCACCTGTTTTAACTAAAACGCGATCACCTTTTTCCACGTCATCGACGTCAACGGTTTCGGTAGTGCCGTCGTCCTGTAAAACTAAGGCCGTCGTTGGTGTCATTTCGGTCAGCGTCTTAATTGAAGCCCGGGTTTTGTCCAAGGTCTTCTGCTCGAGAAAGTTCCCGAATAAGAATAAGAACGTGACGATTGCTGATTCGTTGTACTCGCCAATAATGAAAGCCCCAATGACGGCAATCGTAACCAGCAGTTCAATACTAACAACCTTAACCTTCAGTGCTTGGTACGCATGAATTGCAATTGGAATAATCGCAATGACACTAGCAATTGCTAAAAGAATGTTCGCTCCTAATTGGAAATGAGCTAAGTATTGTAAGGCCAAACCAGCAACAATTAAAGCGCCGGTTAGCCAAGTGATTTGTTTGGTGTGTTTCTGGATATACATTTGAAATTTCATCTCTGCCACCTCAAAACCTTTCGTAACATTTAATGACTTTAGTTTACCGAGTTGGTGGTCTTAATAAATTGACGGTGGTCAAGTTTTTGAAAACGATTTGATTTTATTGCAAATTTCCGACAATATGTAAAAGAACTGTTTTAAGTCGCTCCCTAGTTTGTTGGCGGCAGGGGCCCAGCGATTGAATGGGCGTGGAACATGGTGGGCATCGATTTGAGCTTATTGCTTTCAGCAACAATCTCAAATGCGAGCCTTATTCTAAGCAATAAATTGCTAAGAATAATTTCACCATTGACGCCAATCGCTGGGCCCCTGCCTGGATCAAACGGTTTAATTGAACACCACTCATAGAGAACCAAATTGATGTGACCTAATAACCAGATTGACAAGTTATCTAGAGTTGCGGGCCATCATTTAGAGAGCTGATAAGCAAATTTTTGAATTTCGCTATTCGAGTATAACAACAGTTTTGCTGAGTTGAGCCGTTCTGCTATAACTGCCTTAAGCACTAGCAAAAATGGAGTGCGTGGTTGTCAGCCAATGGTCTTTATTTGCTTCTGAGCCTGCGAGGAGCAGCCAAATTATTCTTAAAGTGTGAGGAGCAACGTTTTTCCGGCGTAGAGTAACTGCAAATAATTGCTTGAGCTGGTGCAACCAGATCGAGTGATTATTTTAGTTAATCATAGCCGTTTGCTGCTCTGAACACGTTTGATGCTTCAGTACTTACGATAAGACCTGTCTTGGAGACTGTGACATAAGTCTATTTTCCAAAAATAAAACGAACTTTAGCTGCTGAAACGTGTTCTCAAAAGGCAACGGGTTCCGCTTAACGCCTTTTGTCACACTCTAAATCAGCGTCGGCCGCGTTCCACAACCAACAAGACCGCAATGGCGTTAAAACTGGTTCTGTTTTTTCAGTGTCATTACAGGTTTGATTTCAAAATAATAAGCTTCCTTTTTAGCAGTCCGCAAAACGCCGTACTAGCAGTCTTTTACTTAGTCTGCTAAATTTATGAGCCTTTTTCTATACTACTTAAGTTTAAATGACTTATAATGAACTTGTTTAAATAATCAAGGAGGTTTTCATTATGGCTGAAAATATTGAAACAGAACCAGAAGTATTGAACTTGCCAATGGCAGATGTATTCGAATGGAGCGACGACAAGACGGTTGTTCGTGACGCAATCTGGGATTTCATCATGGAAAGCAATGGTCGCGACACAATCAAGACTGAAGAAACTATGAAACCATTCCTAGATATGACCGAAGCACAAGTTAAGGACTACGTCGAAAAGAACTTAAAGAAGTAGTCACTGATTTCAATTTAGTGATATAAAGAGCCCACTAACGATTTGTCGTTAGTGGGCTTTTGTTGTAGCAAGAATTAATTTGATTTTTAATCAAACTGCGTAAATTTGGTCAATAATAGTTCAATTGTTCTTGAGAAAGCGCTTTATAGGCGTTATCTTCAGGGTAGTAACTGTTAATCAATCAACAAGCTATTATCAAACAAAAGGTTGGTGACCTGAGTGCTTTCTTTTGAGATTAAAAAAGTATTTAAACGAATGCCAATTAAGAGTTTGTTCAGTATTATTTTGCTTATTTTTGCAGCCCTAGTCTTTAACGATTGGCGTCAACAACAAAACCAAACGACATTTATTCAAGAACAACTGGCCTTATATCATGAGACTTTTCAGCGCTGGCTACAACAAAAGCCAGCTGCTGACCGTCCAATTTACCAGCGTAATCTAACTCGCGTTGAACAATTACAGAAAAGTACTAACACCCAACAACCAACGGCCTTTATGAACGCTTACTATAACTACTTTATCGATCCCACAAAACTTCAAGCCTTTTGGGTGCCCTTCCTTGGTGAATCTTCAGATAATGGTGAATTTTACACGCTTTTAAAAGCCAACGAATTAAATGATACTTACTCCGAAATAAGTTGGCTCAAAAAAAAGCACGTCACACCAATATTTCCGCAAACAGTGCTCACTAATCCAGAAACTTTAGCCAACTTTAATGGCAGCCAAGCAACAATGCAAACTTTTAAGAAAGCAAATCAACGTCACTATTTAAGCGGTTGGGCTTTCATTTGGCAATTTTTCAAAGGAAATTATTTCTTGCTGCTATTACTGCTAATTAGTTTAGTCTGTGGCAATATTCTAGTCAGCGAATTGAATCGTCGTAATCCTACCATTGATTTTCTACTCTTACGCCAATCACCGCGGCGGATTTTCTGGACTAAATATTGGACAGCAAATTTGTTAGGTTGTGGCTTAATCGCCAGCATTTTGCTGATTAGTTTTGTAGCCTTGAGTCTGATTTTCGGTGCTGGTTCACTAAATTATCCAGTCCTCAGTTGGCAACGTGGGACGGCGTCTGCCTCACCATATAATCAGATTAAATACGCACCGACATTCTTTGAGCCTTACCGCACCTCATTGCAACCATTGAGCCATTATTTAGCTAGTTGCTTTTTGTTACTAATTTTAGCGGTGCTACTATTCAATGCTTTGAGTTTCCTAATCGGTGTCTTAATTCGAAATACGCTAGTTACTACCGTAATTACTAGTGGCATCATCTGCCTAATTCCGATACTACCAAATTCGTCTTGGCTGCCCTTAACCTATTTAAAAATTGACGCAGTCGCCAGCAATTATTTAGGCTATCAGCTGCGTCAACCAGTTTTACTGCAAGGTGTAATTAGTCTCAGTATCAGCATTATTGTTGTCCTTATTTTAGCTCGGCTAGTGTTTGCCCGCCGTGAGAAAGGAGCCACCAGATGATTATCGATCTTGACCACCTAAACTTCAGTTATCATCAAAAAATGATTTTTAAAGACGCCCAATTGCAAATTAACACCCCAGGAATTTACGGTCTGATTGCACCCAATGGCACTGGTAAAACAACCTTACTGCAATTAATAGCGGGCCTATTAAAGCCGCAAAGTGGCACCATCGACATTCTGGCCCAACCTGCTTTAAAACAGTGGCAATTGGCTAAATTAGCTTTTCTGCAAGATAATTCGGTTTTATATCCCTACTTAACCGAACGCGATCACTTACGTTATGTTCAGCAGAATTATCAAACTTCCGATCAATACTTAGCTCGCCTGCTGGATATTGTTGAGCTGACTGACTTTGTTGACCGCAAAGTAAAAACCTATTCTCTCGGCCAAAAACAACGACTGCTAATTACCTTGGCCTTACTGATGAAGCCCCAAGTTATGCTTCTAGACGAACCTTTCAATGGGTTAGATCCGGATACGTTATTTATTCTGCGCGATATTTTTGCTAATTTAGCGGCACATCAAGTAACCATGTTGATTTCTTCCCACAATTTATTAGAACTTAATAAATTGACCAGCCAATTTTTCTTTATTGAACAGCAACAAATCGTTGCGAAAACTGCCACTGCTGAGCTGGAGCAAGAGTATCAGCGTCTATATAGTCAGAAACGGCAACATTTACAGCAGGTGAATCTTTATGAGCTTTGAATTCAAGAAGTTTTGGCGTAGTCATCTTTTATTAGTACTGTTAGTTTTAACGATTGTTTTTGCGGCAGGTAATTTTTATTTACAGCACGAGCGGCAAGTAGCTCAACGGCAACACCTACAACAACAAATTGAACAGGAATTATTAAATCTAAGTAGTTGTGCTAAGCAACTGGAGGACTTTGAAGCGCTGGAGCCCAATCAGAATTTAATCACCGTGCGCCAACAAATCATTCAAACCACCTTTGCGGACTTGGTAATTGAACGCGAGGCCCTCAAGAATCGCCAAGGGCAGAAATTCATTCAAGCCGAATTAAAAAAACGCCAAGATTATCGGCGCTTAAATCAAAAACTGCAACATGCACCCACTAGAAATGATTTTGCTAGTCGCATAAATTATCCACCAGCTATTTTAACGGTCATGGGCCAGCAACAATTCGTTTTTGACGATTTACAAGTCACGACCTTAACTGGTGGCGCCTGGTTAAACTTCACCCAACACTTCTTTCATCCCTTGGTACTACTACTCAGCAGTCTGCTGCTAACCGCAATTTTCAGTAGCGAAATTGCTGGCAGTCAAAAGCAGTTCATGGTGATGACTGCTCGTGGTGGTTGGCGTTATGCAGGCACTAGTTATCTTACCGCGCTAACAATTGGGGCGAGTTGTTACATGGTAGGTAGTTTGAGCACACTCTTGCTGAGTTGGTGGGCTGGTAGCGGCCTGTTTAAAAACAGTACTGATTCTTGGCAAATGCCACTGCAAGCAACCACTAAACAGACACTGCAACTGGGACAAGGACTGGGTCTAGCCATCATATTGGGTGGCTTATTGGCCGCCAGTCTACTCTGGACACTGTTTGTGCTTTTAACAGTCAGTCAAAACTTGACCATTAGTTTTGCTGGCGCCACGGTAATGGCCGGTGGTTGCCTCAGTTTCAATTATTTATTGCCAACTAAATTTGGATTGACTAGCTATCTTAACTTATTCACTCAGTTGCCAAAGTTTAGCGGTCTGCTGATTAGTAGCTTGATCAGCCTGATATTAATTGATTTTGCCTTACTTATTTGGCCAACGCTGGTACCAACAAAAATGGACGGTCTCCTAAATTGAGGGCGGATTATTTGGTAATCACTTTTTTCTTATTTACTCTTGCCATCATAATTCTTTAGTGTTAGACTAGCTTCAATCAAATATGACAGTTTAAAAACAATGAGAAAGAGGAGTACGTTTCGTCGGATTGCGCAGCGAATTGAGGTAGGTGGAAGCTCAATCAAGACGATGATTCTGGAAAAACACTTTCTTAGTTTCGACCTGAAAGAATTTCTGACTTCAAGTAGGGTGCGACGTGACCAATCCGTTACCATTGGGGAGTATGTTAGTACTCTGATAAAGTGGTTAAGCATGTAACAATTTGGGTGGTACCGCGAAAGTGAATCTTTCGTCCCTTGTCTGGGGACGGAGGATTTTTTTATACTCTAAAACTCATTGGCTGTCGAAAAAATGGAGGTATTATGATGAAAGAGGTATTTGCTCGTGATTTATTTCAAGCCAAGCCCACAACAATCGACCAGCTGGTTACCATGACTGGTTGGGTTAAAACTATTCGCAGTGGCGCTCACGTCAGCTTTCTAGAATTAAACGATGGGACTGATTTGCGCAACATTCAAGTAGTTTTAAGCGCCGCTGAATTAGAAAATTATCAAGCTGTAATCAAATTGAATCTTAGTGCCACTGTCAAAGTTGTTGGTCAAATTGCCTTAACACCTAAAGCTGCTCAACCTTTTGAGATTCAAGCAACAGCAGTTGAAGTTTTAGGACAAGCCGCTGCTGACTATCCGTTGCAAAAGAAACAGCACAGCTTTGAATTCTTGCGTACTCAAGCTCACTTACGACCACGCACTGCCACTTTCTATGCCGTTTTTAAAATTCGTTCTTTAGCAGCTTTCGCCATTCATCAGTTTTTTCAAGAGCGCGGTTATGTTTATGTCAACACCCCGATTATTACCAGTAGCGATAGCGAGGGGGCTGGAGAAATGTTTAAAGTTTCCGCACTTGATTTCGATCACTTACCCTTGACATCCACGGGAACAGTCGACTTCTCCAAAGAATTCTTCAAAAAAGCCACTAACTTAACTGTCAGTGGTCAATTACCTGATGAAGGATTTGCTTTAGCTTTTCGAAACACTTACACCTTTGGTCCCGCTTTTCGAGCCGAAGATTCCCACACTACTCGCCATACTGCCGAATTCTGGATGATTGAACCAGAAATGGCCTTCTGTGATTTGGCAGAAATGCTACAAATCGAGGAGCAATTAATCAAATACGTTATCAATTATCTGATGACCAAAGCACAACCAGAGCTAATGCTACTCACTGAAAAAGTTGATGCGGATTTAATCAAAAAATTAAAAGCCACTACAACTAGTGACTTCGAAGTTATTAGCTATGACCACGCTATCGAGTTATTGCAGCAAGCACCACAAACGTTTACTTATCCTGTAAAATGGGGTGTCGCTTTGCAAAGCGAACATGAACGCTATCTTTGCGAAGAAGTTTATCAACGACCGGTTTTTGTTATCAACTATCCTGAAGCAATTAAAGCTTTCTATATGCGCCGCAATGATGATGGCAAAACCGTCGCCGCTGCTGATTTACTGGTACCGGGAATCGGCGAATTAGTTGGTGGTAGTCAGCGTGAAGAACGTCCGCAAATTTTATCTGAGAAAATCGCCACTGCTGGATTAAATCCGGCCGAATATCAATGGTATTTAGATTTACGGCGTTACGGTGAAACCAGCCATTCCGGGTTTGGCTTAGGATTTGAACGCTTAATCATGTTTTTAACTGGCATGACCAATATTCGCGATGTCATCCCTTATCCACGAACCCCTGGTGAAGCTGAATTTTAAATTGCGTTTAGAAGATAATTTCGTTACGACCAACCACAGCAGGTCACAACTGGCACAGCTCACACGCAGTCAAAACTAGTGCCATTTTAACAAGTGCACTTAATATTTTTGTTCTCAGCTTTCGTTCACTTTAGCTTGATGATTAATTGCCAACTTCAAGAATAATGGTGCAACTAAGGTTGTCAGAATAATCGCGGCGATCACTGCGGAATAGTGCGCCGTCGACATTAAATGATTAGTCAACCCAATCTGAGCAATGATTAACGCCATTTCACCTCGAGAAACCATGCCTGAACCAACAATTAGCGCGCTCGGCCGATTAAAGCCCAGTAGGCGAACGCCGCCACCACAACCAATTAATTTCGTCAGAATAGCAACGACTGTTAATACTAAAATAAAGCCGATTTGCGGCACAAAATTTTTAAAAGTCATATTCAGGCCAATGTTAACAAAGAAAATTGGCATAAATAATCCCTGACCCAAATTATCAACCGCTTGGCTGATTTGTTCGCGAAATTTAGTTTGGCTAACCGCAACCCCGGCAAAGAAAGCACCGACAACATCACTTAACCCAACAACTTCAGCAAGATAGGCCAGACCAAAAGCAATAATCATCGCAATCACTAAACTGGCATAACGCATTTGTAATTTTTCAGCAATATGGAAAATCACCGGCGTTACCCACTTGATGACCACAAAGATACCGACAAAGTAACCAATTTGCAAGGCAAAATGACCAATCAATGCTGGTGTACTTAAATTTTGTTCGCCTAGAAACGACATCATTAAGCTAAGAATGATTACCGCCAAAATATCATCGACAACTGCTGCACCAAGAATCGTGCTGGCTTCACGGTTTTTTGTAAAATCCAATTCTTGCATAACGACTACGGAAATCGATACTGAAGTCGCTGCGAAAACAACGCCCAAGAATAACGCATGTTGGCTACTCATGCCAAACATCTGTGCGAGCGGCCAAATCGTGACGATTGGTAAGATTGCGCCTAAAAACGCTGCCACCATACTAGGTTTGAAATATTTACGCAGTAGCACTAAATCACTTTCGCAACCAGCCGCAAACATCAATAAAATTACCCCAATCTCGGCCATTTGGTGCAGAAAATTAGTTGGTGTTACCCAATTAAGCAGGGCCGGCCCGATTAAAACTCCGGCAACTAATTCGCCTAAAACTGCTGGAATACCAATGCGATTGCACAAGTAGCCCACAACCAAAGTTGCTAATAAAATAATGGTGATTTGCCCTAAATACGTCATAAATTCGCTCCCAATTTTTTACTGATACTTTCATTATAACAAAAACTAAATCCGAAACCGATTCCGTCAATCGAACTTACTATTGACAAGGCGGGGCACGCTTACCACATTAGCCAATTTTTTGACGTATAATTAGAGCAACTAATACGTTTAGAGGGGAGCTTTTTTTATGAAATATTTACAAGAAACTTTGACAACACCACTATCCAAAACGGCCACTTTAACTGGCTATATTTTAGATAATTCACCAGAAATGGACTCTAAGCGGCAACGACCAGCAGTCATTATTTTGCCAGGTGGTGGCTACGAATTCTTATCTGACCGCGAGGCGGAACCAGTAGCAATGCAATTTGCTGCCCGCGGTTTTCAGGCTTTCATTTTACGTTACAGTGTTGCGCCAGCTCACTTTCCAGTTGCACTACTAGAGGTTGCTCAGGCAGTGGCAACTGTTCGTCAGCATGCCAGCGATTGGCATGTCAAGCCTGATGAAATTGCGGTGCAAGGTTTTTCAGCTGGTGGGCACTTAGCGGCTAGCTTAGCCGTCTTCTGGAATTCCGATCTGCTGCGCGAATATGGCTTCAAGGCTGAAGATATCCAACCAAACGGCTTAAGTTTGGGCTACTCAGTCATCACTTCCGGTGAATTCGCCCATGAAGGATCAATTAAGGCGCTACTTGGTGATGACTACAGTGATCCGGCAAAACGCGCTGAAGTTTCTTTGGAAAACAAAGTCACCCCAGCTACGCCGCCAACTTTCCTCTGGTGCACCTACACAGATGGTTTAGTCCCAATGGAAAACAGTCTGATGTTTGCCGGTGCTTTACGCAAAGCAAAAGTTTCCTGCGAGCTACACATTTTTCCTGAAGGCGGCCACGGCCTAAGTCTGGCCAATGCGGAAACCCAACATGTTTCCGGCACTGGCATTCAACCGCAAGTTGCTGTTTGGCCAGATTTATTTACTACTTGGATGCATCATATTATTGAGAAATAAAACCTGAATAACATTTCAAAACGAAACTGATTCTGACGCCATTCCGTCTAGAGTTAAATTAGTTCACATCAATCTGTCTTTCTGCCAGTGGTGCTGCGTCAAACTTCTTAATCCAGGCAAGGAGCGTAAACCAATTTCTACCTACATTCCCAGAAAGCCAAATTTCTGAACAACAAACAAATTCAACCACAAAAAAAGCCCGGTCAATTGTCCATGCAACAATTGATCAGGCTTCTTTATTATTGTTTAAATACTGTCATCCGTCAACTCAGGACTACATTTTCCTAATTCAGTTTGAATCGTCAGGTGACAGATTTTAAACCCTTGATTTAATTCGCGATTCATTTTCTCAATGAATTCGTTATTGTCCGCCAGTGTTGTCCGCACAACGTGGACAGTCATGGCCACTTCAGTCGTGCTCATCGCCCAGACATGTAAATCATGAACGTCTGCAACTGTTGGTTCAGCCATGATTATTTTTTTAACTTGGTCAATATCTATGCCTTCTGGAACAGCATTCAAGGCTAAGTTAACGGACTGCCGTAATAAGCTCCAAGTGCCAATCAAAATAATTACCGCAATCACTAAACTAACAATAGCATCAAGTTGTTGCCAGCCAGTCATTAAAGCGATAAAGCCAGCAACGACTACGCCTAAAGAAACACCGGCATCAGCGGCCATATGAAGAAATGCGCCGCGAATATTTAAATCACCATGCTGGTCCTTCATAAATAAGACCGCTGTTAAACCGTTAATGACAATCCCAATCGCCGCCACAATAATAACGATCCAGTCGGAAGTTGGTTGCGGATGCGCCCAGCGTTGAATTGCTTCAACAATAATGCCGCCAACAGCCACTAATAAAAATACCGCATTAGCCAAGGCTGCGAGGATTGAGGACGACTTATAACCGTATGTGCGCTGTTTAGTCGGCTTTTTTTGGGATAACCACAGGGCTAGCCAAGAAATTAATAAGCCTAAAACATCACTTAAGTTATGGCCAGCATCAGCCAATAAAGCCAATGAACCAGCAGCGACACCGGCAATTGCCTCAGCAATAATAAAAACAACGTTGAGACTGATGCCCCACTTGAACATGCGTGACTTATGTTGAAACTGTTGATTATCCGCAATCTGAGAATGTTCCGCCATAAAAGTCACCCCTTTTTAATGATTGTTTTATAAAAATTTGTTACTAAAAAAACTGCAAATCTAGTGTACTTAATTTCATCGTAGCACTAAACTTACAGCTTCACAACGCACTAATTAACAGCGCGTGACTATTCAATTTCAATCCGATGATCTGCAGGCGTTTCTTGCTTTTCCTTAGGTAACGTAATCTTTAGAATACCATCTTCATACTTACCCTTAATGCCAGCAGCATCAACCCGAGGAATCCGATATTGCCGAGTAAAACTACCATAACTCCGTTCACTCATTAAGGTATTGCCCTCTTTATCGGCTTCGTCTGAGAAACTATCCTTTTTCCCGCTGATTGTCAAAACATCATTGTCATAACGAACGTTGATGTCCTTCTTATCCAAACCAGGAACTTCTACTGTAACTTTATAATCATGATCAGTTTCTTTAATATCTGTTTTCAAATCATTGTGTTCGGCCAAACCATAATACATCCGACCTAGATTGTTAAAGAAGTGATCATCATCAAAGAAATCATTTAATCCTCCAAATAAATCATTACGACGATTCATTAATTCATGTGCCATAACTGTTTACTTCCTTTCTTTAACCTTCAACATCTATTATAGTCGGACTGTATAATGATTCAAGAAATTAGCACTTGAATATACGGAGTGCTAACAAAAAGAAAGGAAGTTTGGTAAGTCACAGTCTCGGCGCAACTTAGCACATTTTCTTAATTGGTTGGATGCTCATTGGCAGCCGGTGAATCGCTGGGGATTTCCACTTTCACGTTATACTGGTCACCGTCATTCCAAATTCCGCCCCGCGCTTCGGATGCATTCATCACTAATACAAACGCACTAGCATCAATTTCGTGAACTACTTCTAGCATTTGATGGTAATCTGGATTTTCTACCACGACCATTAGCATTTCTTTGTCATGGCCGGTAAAACCGCCCGTCACATTGAAAATAGTTAAAGCTTTTCCTAGAAAACCAAGCTTGGCCTTAATCTCTTCCAAGACATCATCACTCATAATGTAAATAATTTTCTTACGATCTAAACCAGTTTCAATAAAATTCATGACAATCGTGGTCAGTACTTGCGACGTAATCGCCAAAGCCATCGTCTCAAAACCAGAAACAAACACGTTTAGCAAACAAATAAAACCATCGATTGCCAACAATGACAAGGAAGTTTTAACGCCCCAGAACTTTTTAATAATCAATGGTGGTACAGTAGTTCCGCCGCTGGAAGCATTAATTTGATACAACATCGAAATACCCACAGCGAAAACAGAACCACCGACAATCACCGTCAATAAGGGGTCTTTAATTAACTTAATTTGTGGTGTTAACGCCAGACATAAAGGTAATACGAAGCTACCAACAGCAATTTTCAAGACTGTTTGTTTCGACAAAAAGAAATAAGCCAAAATCAACATGGCCATGTTGATGATCAAGACCACTAAGGACAAGTTAAAGCCAAAAGCCGCTTCAAGTAAAATACCCAGACCAGTCGCCCCACCAGCAGCAATATCATGCGGGGCATAAAACATATTAATACTGATTGCAATAATTTCTAGCGCAACCAACATCACGAGATATTGTAAAATTTTTGAACGTCGAATTTGCGACATCCTACCACTTCCTTAGATTTATTTTAGAATATTTTTGCGATTACACTTAATTAGGAATACCTAAACCTTTTTGATTATAACATAGGAATTTGAAGCTTTTGTGTCCAACCACTGATTAACGACTACATGTGATATGACACACTGTCACGCAATCTAGCTTATTATAACAAAGTAATTTGTAGCGTTTTTTCTGAAAGTACGATAGAATATAATTCTGAGTTTTACCCACTATCAATCTGCCAGGTTCAAGCCTGACAATCGCGAAACGAGAGGACAGGAAAAACAAATTATGAACTTATTAATTGGGCTGATCCCTGCTTTAGGATGGGGCATTATGCCACTGGTAGCAACGAAAGCCGGCGGTGACCATATTAATCAAATTATGGGAACTACCTACGCAACTTTTCTGACCGCAATTGTGATTTTTATTAGCAGTCAACCTCATATCTCCTGGCAACTATTACTAATGGGCATGTTATCAGGTGCTTGCTGGGCCACTGGTCAAATGTTGCAATATCAATTGTTTCAGAAAATGACCGTGTCTAAGGCCATGCCGATTTCAACTGGATTGCAAATTATTGGTACTGCTTTAATCGGTGTTTTAGTTTTCGGTGAATGGGCTAGTGCTCGGATGAAAATCATTGGCACCTTAGCAATTGTCGGCATTATTATTGGTATGTATTTCACGACAATTCGTTCTCACCAACAAGACAACCAGACTAAGGGCGATGTTGGCATGTTGATTTTTACATTCTTCATTTCCACCTTAGGCTATCTCGGTTACAATGTCTTTCCTCAGTTAGTTGGCGCTGATCCTTGGGCTGGCTTCCTCCCTCAAGGAATTGGCATGGCGTTGATGTCAACGATTTTTGCCCTATTTTCTGGTCGTAATAAGCAACATAATTATTTCCAAGATAAATCAACTTGGTATAACTTAGCCTCTGGTTTCTTCTTCGCAATTGCGGCACTCTTCTACATCATTTCGGCACGTCGTAATGGTGTAGCAACTGGTTTTGCCTTAACTCAAATGAGTGTCGTCCTTTCAACCATCGGTGGTATTCTCTTCCTTCACGAGCACAAAACTCGTAAAGAATTAATCTTCACACTAATGGGCTTGGCCTTAGTTATGGTTGGCGGGATCACCATTGGGATTATGTAATTAACCCTAGTTAATAAAAATAATTTTAAACTTCAAATAAAAACGCTAGCGTGCACAATAGTTGGTAGTTATCATCCTAATTAAAGTGGCCACAGACAATTAGTCAGTGCACACTATCAAAAGAGCGTGTGCCAAAAGGCGGTCAGCCAGTGAGCATTACCGTAAAATGCCGAACAATTCGTTAGAATTGCTCGGCATTTTTGCTTTAAGCGGAACCGGCTGTCTTTTGTGACTATGTTCCGACAGCCAACATTTTGGGGACGGTCAAAAACTGCAGTCTCATTTTCAGTATCTTTTCATGATGTGACTTGGGTATTAACCGACAAATTCTCTTATAATTATGATGATTTACCGATTAATTAGTCTTCGTAAATGTTCATAAGTACTCAAATTGGCCAATAAAAAACATCTTCTTAATGTCAAAGCAATCATAGCAGTCAAATAGATAGTGGCCAATTAAAATATTTTTTCACGAAAATAATAATTTCATCTTGACAGTTGCCAACGACAGCGCTTACAGTAAAACTGATAGCTTGTAAAGAAAAATATTATCATCTAGTTTGAACGGAGGCTGACTGGCGAATTTCCAGTCATCATAAGTGGCGAAACTATTCGGCACTGGTTTTTTTGTTGATTAAAAAGAATGCTTATAATTGTTGCAATCCGCTCATCAGTGTAAGTATGATTGGATTTAAGCAGGAATGTGATGGGATTTATGAATATTGAAAGATTTGTGTTAACACGTAAAAAGATGGGTTTCTCACAACAAGAACTGGCTGCAGGAATTTGTACGCAAGCAACCCTAAGTCGGTTGGAGAATAACGGCCAAATTCCCACCATGAAGATTTTAATTCAACTATGTCGTCGACTCCAGTTAACATTGGACGAGCTTTTTCCTAAGGTTGGTGTGCCCGAATCCCAACTCAATCAGAAAATGGATCGCGCTGAATTTAATTTCGTTATTAGTGAATATCAAGCAGCCCAGAAGATCGTTGATAGTATTAACGAACAAGATGCCGCCAATGATGAGCAGCATTGGCGTTTCCTTTATTTGCGTGGCTATCTGGCCACCCTTTTAGATAAACCAATTACGGATGCCTTATTTGATTTCAATCAAATCTTAATGGCCGCGGAACACGCGCCCTTGATCTATAAACTTCTGGCTCATACTGGTTGTGGCATGGCTTATGCCCGTCATCAACAAATTGACAAGGCCGATTTCTATTTCAGCAAAGTCCTAGATCAGATTTATCAGTGCCCTACCCAGTCAACGAAGGATGTTTGGCGCGTTCTCAGCATTGTTTATAATTGTGGCGATTTCTATGGCGCCTACAAAAAGAACTATTTGATTAGTGATGAGTTATTACATTACGCTATTTCGATTTGCTCAGATAACCATGTCACCTACTATTTAGCCAAGATCCAATATCAGTTGGCGCTAAATGCCATTGCTCAAGCTAAAGAACCAGCGATTGTCTTAGCACATATTGAAGATTCTCGAGCCTTCTCACGGATCAACGGCAATCATATTATGTTGACCCAACTTGCCGAACTCCAGAAAAAACTTTATCCAGAAACCGTCTTAAATCCTGAAACTTTATTTTAGCCAGCCGTCGGTAACCAATCATTTTTTGCGTGCCCTTGACAATCACCTTTTCTTTCAGTAAAATGCAATTAAGTTAAAATGCCACAAAGCAAATAGAGGTCGCATGAATCACTAACCTTGGGAAGTGTCCAAACACGTCGAACCAAGTCTAAGGAGGATTGCCGAAATTGCCGCGAGTTTTGGAAGTCGCGGAGGTTGGGGCAACAGTTGAAAGGCTGTTGAACTGTCTTGACAGTTTTCTGTCAGGGAGCGCTATGATTTTGGGATGATTTGCACGACGAGTTTCAATCATTCAGTATTAAAATTATGGTAAAGACCTTTATTGAATTAACGTTCAGTAAAGGTCTTTTTGTTGGCTCTTAACATTGGAATTGGCGATAATTAAGCCAACGACACTAGGAGGAGTTCATCATGAAGCAACAGCACAAGTTTTTGGTTTGGTTAGGGTTATTATTTTTTGCCCTTCTTGCAATCCCAACGCACACCAGTCAGGCTGCTGACAATACGTTTAAAGTCGGCATGGAAGCTGGCTACCCACCATTCAACTGGACCCAAACGGACAGCAGTAATGGCGCCGTACAAATTCAAGGCTCATCATCTTACGCCGGTGGTTACGACGTACAGATGGCCAAGAAAGTCGCCAAATCTTTAGGCAAAAAATTAGTCGTCGTCAAAACTAGTTGGGATGGCCTAGCACCAGCCTTAACTTCAGGTAAAATTGATGCCATCATCGCTGGCATGTCCCCAACACCGGAACGACGCAAAACAATTGATTTCAGTGATACTTATTACAAATCGCAATTAGTGATCATCGTTCGTAAAAACGGGAAATATGCGGATGCTACTAAGTTAAGTGATTTTAAAAATGCCAAATTAACTGGCCAATTAAACACCTATCATTACACGGCACTCAACCAAATTAAAGGGGTCATTAAAGAACCAGCCATGAAAGATTTCCCTTCAATGCGGGTCGCTTTGGAATCTGGTACGATTGACGGCTACGTTTCTGAAAAACCCGAAGGAATTAGCGTTACGCGCGCCAATCCTAATGTGAAAATGTTGGAATTTAGTGGTACTGCTGGTTTTCATACCAATCCAGCCGACACCGATTTAGCTATCGGTTTACGAAAGAATGATCCTGATAAAGAGAGAATCAATGCGGCTTTAGCAAAAATCTCAGCTCATGAACGTGATCAAATTATGACGACAGCTGTCGAACAACAGCCACAAAGTAAGAGTTCTGGTAACTGGGTCATTGCCCTTTTGAAACAATATGGCGGCATGCTCGCAAGTGGTACTGGGATTACCTTGTTGATCTCGATGGTCGGGACAATTGTTGGTTTCATCATTGGCTTATTAGTCGGCATTCTACGGACCATTCCGCGAACTGGTTCAAAAGCGCGACGTGGTTTACTGCGGGTAATGGATTGGTTATTATCTGTCTACATTGAGGTCTTCCGTGGTACACCTATGATTGTGCAAGCTGCGGTCGTTTATTATGGCGCCGCGCAAGCATTCGGTTGGAATATGAACCGTTTGGCTGCCGCCTTGGTCATCGTTTCAGTCAACACTGGGGCCTATCTTGCTGAAATCATGCGCGGTGGGATCATTGCTGTTGATGCTGGCCAATTTGAGGCTGCTCACGCTTTGGGCATGACTCATTTACAAACCATGAATAAAATTATTTTGCCGCAAGCAATTCGCAATAGCTTACCGGCCGTTACGAATGAATTCGTGATCAACATCAAGGATACTTCCGTCTTAAGTGTGATTTCCGTTTCTGAATTGTTCTTCCAGGGTTCAACTATTGCGGGGCAGAACTTCCAATTCTTCCATACTTATCTGATTATTTCGGCAATTTACTTGATTTTAACTTTCACAATTACCCGAATTTTACGCGCTATCGAGCGCCACATGGCTGGCCCCCAGAATTACAATTTAATGGCCAACCAAGATCAAGTCTCTGTTCCCAAAGTTAATTCGGAGGTAGAATAATGACTAACGAAAAAATTATTACAGTCGAACATCTAGAGAAAACCTTCGGCGACCATCGTGTCCTGAAAGATATTAATTTAGAAGTCAATCACGGCGAAGTACTTTCCATTATTGGTGCTTCTGGCTCCGGTAAATCAACACTGCTACGTTGCATTAATTTGCTGGAACATCCCACTAATGGCGATATTAAATTTCACCAGCAAAGTATCTTAACCAGCGACTTTGACTTAACTGATTACCAAGCAAAAGTTGGGATGGTCTTTCAGTCATTCAATTTATTCAATAATTTAAACGTGTTAGAAAATTGTATGATTGGGCAAACGACCGTTCTAAAACGCGATCCAGCTCAGGCCAAAAAAGTTGCCCTAGAACAATTAGATAAAGTTGCGATGTCACCATATGTAAACGCCAAACCAGCCCAATTATCCGGCGGTCAGAAACAACGAGTAGGAATTGCCCGAGCTGTTTCAATGAACCCAGAAGTTTTACTCTTTGATGAACCAACTTCTGCCCTTGACCCAGAAATGGTTGATGACGTGCTCGATTCAATGCGAGCGCTGGCTCACACTGGGCTCACTATGATCCTAGTTACCCATGAGATGGCCTTTGCTCGTGATATTTCAGACCATGTCGTTTTCATGGATCAGGGTGTCATCGCCGAAGAGGGTTCAGCCGAAGCAATCTTCACTAACCCTCAAAAAGAACGGACTCAAACCTTCCTGAAACGCTACTTACAGGGCGGGATGCGCTAAAAATAGTCATTTTTCCAATTAAATGATCGTATTTAAGCGATGGTATTAGGTTCCAGTGACTTTTTTCATATTCGGACCGTTTATCATTTTGAAAAGACAGCAAATAAATAACACGTTTAAATTCAAAGGCCAATGATGGTCAGCGAATTTAAACGTTTTTTTGATAATGTTGATGGTTATTCTGCTAATACCTGATATTGAACATGACTCTCACCATTACCGTCTGGAACAACCTGTAATTGATTAGGTAGTTGGACTTGTAACTCACGTACATGACTAATAATGCCGATCAGACGCTGTTGACCTTCTAAACTAGTTAAAGCTGCAATTGCAGTTTGCAGTGACGTTTCATCTAAAGAACCAAACCCTTCGTCAACAAACAGCGCATTAATTTCAATAGCGCCAGTCTGCTGTTGGACAACTTCACCTAAGGCTAGTGCTAAAGCCAACGCGGCAATAAAACTTTCCCCACCAGATAAAGTGCGCACGCTGCGATAATCACCGGTGTAATCATCATAAACATTCAGCTCCAACCCGGAGTTCTTCCGATTAGTACCAAGTTCATCAGCTAATGCCAACTGATAACGACCAGCAGTAAGTTGACTGAGCCGACTATTTGCAACCTTGAGCACTTCATTAAGATACATTTGTAACACATAGCGTTCCAAACCTAATTTTTGCGAGCCTAAACCGCGAGTAACTTCGCTAAGTTCTTGTAATGAAGTTAAATCAGTCATTTGCTGGCTAATCTCGACTAATTGGTCAGCAATTTTCTGCAGCTGCTGTTGTTGATTTTCGATTTCAGTAACTTGGCGTTGCTGAACACTAGCCTGCTCTTTCAAAGCTTGTAGCTCAGCCTGAACTGTCGTTAAATCAGGTGCCGTTTCAACTCCGACCAATTTTGCAGCTAATTCATTGACCAATGTTTCCAAGCGGATTTTATTGTGTTCATAATCCGTGATTTGCTGTTGCAAAATATCGAGATCAACGGATACCGAAATCAGCTCATCTAATTTAGCCTGCTGTTCGGCAAAAGTCAGTGTTGGCCACTGTCTCTGCCAAACAGCTGCCAACTTAGCTTGTTGTTGCTGCAATGTTGCAGTTACTTGACGCAATTGTTCTTGATAGTGTTTTTGATCAGTATTTTGTTCAGCCAACGTTTGCTGTAATTGCTGTAAACCTTGTTGTTGTGACTTTGTTTCTGCTTGATAGTGTTGAATAGCCTGTTGCCCCTGCTGCAAAGAAGCCGTGAGCGCTGTTAACGTCGGAAATTCTGTTGGCAATTGTTGTTGTTGATCGTGTAATTGCGTCTGTGTCACTAATAATTCATTGGCTAGTTGTTGCTGCTGAGCTGTCGACTGCTGCTGTTGCGTCAGTAACTGTTCTTGTTGCAACGTTAATCGCTTAAAGGACACACTGGCTTGAGCTAAATTTTGTTGTTCTTGAGCCAATTCCTGAAGTTGCTCGTGATTAGCCTGTTGTTCCGCTTGCAAAAGTGCCATTAACTGCGCAAGCTCAATGTTCGACTGACAATCAGTTCTTGTGGTCAACCAAGCAGCCATTTGTACCTCATTAATTAATTGTTGTAAAGCCGCTTGATTCTCAGTAGTAGTCAGATCCACTTGCTTTTGTAACGACGTTATACTTGCTACTGTATTGGCCAATTGGGTCGCTGCTTGCTGACGCTTTTGATCAGCTGCTTCTACCTCAGCCTGAGTGACTGGATCTGCAGTAATAACAGTCGTTGCTAATTGCGGGTGATCCGTTGACCCACAAACGGGGCACGGTGTACCGGGCAATAGGTCTTGGCTCAACAAGGCAATCTGATTCTTAGCAAAATCACTTTTCAACTGTTGATAGTTTTGTGTTGCTGTTACTTGCGCTTGATTTTCGACTACTTGTTTAGCCTTTAATTGTTGCAAGGTCTGCGCTTGTTGCGCAAGTTGTGCTGCTACTTGCGCAAGTGCCTTAGCCGTATGTTGCCAATGTTTTAATTGCTGACTTTGCTGTTGTAAAGCCGCTTGTCTAGTTAATAGTGGCGTTTGTCGCTCAGTTTGCTGTTTTAATTCAGTCAGGCGTTGTTGATTGTCCGCAAGCGTTACTTGCTGTTGTGCCAGTGCTGCTTGCCCCTGGTCAACCTGTGCTTGCTGTCGCTTAGCCTTAGTTGTTAAGTGCGCAACAGTTTCATATAACGGTTGTAACGCCTGCCAGTGTGTTAATTGTTGCTGTTGTTGCTCATATGCTGGTGCTTGGGCTAACAATCCATTCACTTGGGCTTGTGTCAGCTTAATTTGCCGTTGCGTTTGCTCTTGCTCCTGTTGTTTGGTTTGCAGGCGTACTTGCCATTGTTGCTGTTGAGCAATTTGTTGCTGATATTGCTCCCAGGATGGTGCTTGTTGCTGGGCCCACTGATATAAATCACGCTGATTAATCAACTGTTGAATCTTAGGCTGCTGTGCTAGCAGTGTTTGCTGTTCTTTTAGCACTTGTTCTCGCTGCTGAAAATCACTTAAAACTTGCTGCTGTTGATTGAATAACTGTTGCTGTTGATTAACCGCTGCCTCTTTTTGTTGATAACTTTGTTGGGCCTGCTCTTGCGCACGCATTAAAGCTGTTAACTGTTGTTTTAATAAACTTTGCCGTTGCGCGAGTGGCGCCGTAGCTGCTGGCTGATAGGCTGGCTGCCAAGGAATCTGCGCCAATAAAAAGTCCAACTGATCTTGATGAGCTTTATTTTTAGCACTGGCAGTTTTATAAAGCTGTTGAATCTGGTCGACCCAGCGTTCATAACGCTGAGTTTGAAATAAATTCCGCAAAACCGCTTCTTTTTGATCACTGTCACCATCTAAAAATTGTCGAAACTCGCCTTGAGGCAACAGCACAATTTGCCGAAACTGATCCGCATTCATTTGCAGTAAATCAGCTAAATACAAATTGACCTGATTAACACGCGTTAATTGTTTTACCTCAGTTTGATCTGTCTCATCTTGATAAATCGTCAGTTCAGCCGAACTGGTTACATCCGTCGTCCCATTGCCACGTTTTTTAGCTAATGTTTGGGCGGGTTTGCGAATAAGTTCATACAGCTGGCCTTGTTGCGTGAAGCTAACCTTAACACTCGTTTCATCTGCTGGCGTAGCAAACTCCGAGCGAAAATCTTGAGGGCGCCGTTGTGGTCCAGAACCGCTACCATATAACGCAAAAACTAATCCATCAAAAATAGTCGACTTGCCGGCACCAGTTGGACCGCTGATCAGAAACATTGATTGCTGGTCAAACTTAGTAAAGTCGATTTTTTGTTGCCGATAGGGACCGAAATAATTTAATTCCAATTGTAGTGGTCGCATTATTGCTCTGTCTCCTTTAACGCCTTAGCTGCCCAAGCAACCTGCTGATCAGTTAGCGGCTGCCCAGTAACTGTCTGATAAAAGTCAGCTAATAAATCTTGCGGCGTTTGTTGTTTCGTGGTAGCTAAGGTTCGCTGTTGACTAAATTGAACACCATTAGCCCGACTCATCGTTAAGAATCTTGGAAATTGTTGCTTCAGCCGATTACTGGCATTACTGATCACATTCGTATCCGTTAAAACAATTCCCGTATAAGCTGCTTGATCAATGCCATGCTTTTGCAAGTAATTGGCATCGCTTAAGTCGGCAAAGGCTCCAGTTAATTGTTGCACTTCATGTAACGGCGTTATGGGACGAAATCGTACCTTGATTTCTGGTTCTGTATCGACAATCAAGACGCCCTTAGTTTGGTTTACTTCTGATAAAGAGAATTTATTTAAGGACCCACTATAACGAACTCGCGGCTCATGTAACGCATCTTTATTATGAATATGACCCAGCGCAACATAGTCAAAATCCGTTAATAAATTCAATGGCACTGCATCTAAACCACCCACATTGATACTGGTCTCTGAGTCAGAGTGCGTGCTACCAGCCGCAAAAAAATGGGCCACCAAAATATGCTTCTTGCTAGCATCAAACTGAGCCATCATGCGTGCTACTAAAGCTGTCATTGCTTGCGCCAATGTATGAATTGTCTCATCGTCAAAAAATTGCCGTGCTTGATACAACTCAAAATATGGTAATAAGAAAAATTGACTATCACCAATCACAATCGGGTGATCCACCGAATTCAGAGTCGTTCGTAAATAGTAGCCCGTTTGTTCGAACCACTGAGAACCCACACCAAGTCGCACGGCACTATCGTGATTCCCATTGATCACTAATAACGGCTGTTTTAAAGTTAAGTTCAAATCACTGATCATCTGATTTAACAAGCGGACAGCCTCTTCACTGGGATTTTGACGATCGTACAAATCACCAGCAATCACGACGGCATCCACCTGCTCCGCTTGAGCAATTTTGACAACTTGGGCAAAGCTGGCCTGTTGTTCAGCTAATAAATCATAACCAAATAACTTACGCCCCAAATGCCAATCAGCAGTATGTAAGAATCGCATTTACTTTTCCTCCTCCGCCTCAAGTGACTGACGCAACTGCCAAACTCGAAACTTACTAATTATATAATCGTGCCTTAATTGAATTAGCTTTTGATAATCACTGTCTTCGCCATCACGTAATCCCTGAACCAGTTTAATCTCTTGACGAAGCGCGTTTAATCGGGGACTAGTGACCGCACCAGTTAGATGCCGTTGCGCTGCTAATTGATTTTGCAAATGTTGTTGCTGTGTGGTTAAACGTTGTAGCGTTTGTTCTGAATGAACTAACTGTGGTAATAAAATCGATAACTCTTGATTCCATCTGACAAACAAGTCATAAGGCATATCACCTTTGAGTCGATTGCATTCACGACACGATAAAGTCAAATTTTCCCAACTATTATCATTTGATAGCGTCACCGGATTTTTATGATCCACGCTATCACCATAACGGCCGCAATACTGACACTGATAATGATAAAATTCCCGCACTCGTGCGCGCGTTGTATAGCTAAGTGTGTTTTTATCAAATAATCCCGTTGTGTCACAACCTAGTTTGCTTAAGTCTGTTGGTAAGTTTCCTGTGAAAATAAAGCTAGGCTGATCCTGCCAATGGATTAACTCCGCATAGAATTGCTGGCGGCGGTCAACTGTTTGCCAATCTGCTGGTAACGCATCAAAACTATTAATCAAACTCATACAACTTTTACGTTGCTCTCGCGTAAGCTGTAACGTTGCTGGCATTGGCGTCATTTGTAATTCTTGCGGTAATCCCAAGAACGTCCACTGTCGAGCTGCTGCAAAATAACTTATTTGTTGGTTACTAAAGCTGGCCGGCTGTAGACCGCGTTTTTGACAGAGATCACAAACACTGGTCACAACTGTCGTCCCCACCTGAAAATGTTGTAAATTTAAATCTAATTGACAGTACGCACATCGTAAATGCATAGCGCTGATCCCTACCTTATTGAATACGTTAAACCTCACCGATAATTCGCAACTACTTGATTAAAAAAACCAAGTCTGGCTAATAACCAAACTCGGCTTTTTATACAAAATCATCATACACAATTTCAACCAATTGTTTCTTAGTCGCAAAGTTGACTTGATAAACCATTTGCTCTAACGCCTTCTGATATTCATCCAGAACATCTTCTGGTAATGGCGTGACTGTGGCTAACTTTGTAATCACTTCATGAGGATCATTGACCGCATTTAAATCCACAAACAGATAAATCTTAGTCAACAAATCATGAACCAAATCAGTCATCACGCCATTAGGTTTACCATTTAAGTCAGTTAATGTTACCTGATCTGGCGAAACGCTTTGATGATTAACTGTGATAAATTTCAATACTTGAAAGACATTCATGGCATTTACCCCATTTAAACCAATTTACTCTTATCTTAGCACAAACCTAAGACCTTTAGCATTCGTTAATAAAAAAAATCAATTCTTCAAAAATTAATCATGATTTATCGCCACTTTTAAACTCAGAACTATCATTTTTATTGGTTATGATTTATTCATCGTCAACGAAAGGATGATAGTCATGTTGATTAACGATAACAACCAAGAAATTACAACAATTCAAATTAAAAAAATTATTAATGCTAAAAATATTGAATGTAAATCTGAAGACGGTGAATTAGTTAAGCTCCATCTAACAAAAAGCCAAAAAAGTGATTCCTTGTTCTGGTGGAGCCTAGTCAAAATTTACACCGCCCAATTATGGATTCCAATCATGAAAAATACCCAAACCCTATTGAGCTTTGACTGGTTAACTGATAGTGCGACTATTTAAAAAAGTAAGCAAAAAGAGCTGGAAAATTCCCAGCTCTTTTTTTATACTAAAATTATTTATCAGCGTCAGCTAATTTCTTCAAAGTAGCTAATACTTTGTCTTGAGCCTTAGCATTCTTTTTAACGTTAGCATGATTAATGGGACGACGATCGCCGTTCATACCAGTATGAGTGTTTTGTGACATGATGATCCTCCTAACTTATTCAATTAATTCTATTGCATTTGAACAAATATTTCAACTATCAATTCAAATCTCATCATTTCATCAGCAAATTATTGCCCGGGAAATAAATTGACCCAAATTACGGTCGTAATTGTTCTGATTCGCGACTGAAATCTAATAGTGCTCGTTTTACTTGGGCGCGTTGTTGATGATCAGTCAGGACAATCAACGTATCTCCAGCGCGAATCTCAGTATCGCCTTTAGGAATCAAATCTTTTGAACCGCGGCGAATCGACATTAACAAAGTATTCTTCGGCCAAGCAATATCACGAACTTCCGTACCAACAAAGCGGGTCCCTTCAAAAACTGGAATCTCTAGCCGATCATTGCGCCCAGTTAATTGAGCCAGCGTTTGGTTAAGGTTCATCCGTGCTGATAAAGATTCATAAATTGGCTCACCACCGAGCACATCAACGACTAGATAAGCAGTTAAAGAAACAACTGCTAGTGGCATTAAATGACTCAAACTACCGACCATTTCCGTAATTAATAGAATTGCCGTAAAAGGTGCTTTACCAATCCCGGCAAAATAACCCGCCATTGCAAAAATAACTAAATTCATAACTAGTGATGCTGGCAACAGCTTGGCCTGAACCATTAAAACACCATATAAATCACCGATTAAAGCACCTAACGTTAAAATTGGTAAGAAAATGCCTCCCGGTAAACCAGAACCGTAGGAAACCATTGAGAAAACAAAGCGGAGACTAAAGAGTCCTAATACAATAATCGCTGCTGGTTGTTGCTTAGCCAAGCTCAAAATTAGGCCATTGCCACCGCCAAGTGTTTGTGGCCAAAAATATCCCACTACCATGACTAACATTAGTGGCACAATATCATTCCAACGTCGAGGCAAACGCGGTATTTTCTGGTAGAGTCGTGGCATATATAGTAAGATTCGTTGATACAAAATTCCTAACAAGCCTAAAAAAATACCTAATAATAACAGATGCCAATACAGCCGCAAGGGAAAACTAGTATCATAGTGAATCTGCAAGACTGGCGTGAGCCCAAAGAAATTCAAAGAAATAAAATTAGCCCCTAATGCCCCAGCCAATGATGACATCCAGACTAATGGTGAGAAGTTATGATAGACTTCCTCCAAAACAAACATCGTCCCCGCCATCGGCGCATTAAAAGCTGCAGACAAACCGCTAGCCGCTCCGGCCGCTAAAAGCACTCGTTCATTGGTTTCGTGTTCATGGGTCAACTGAGCAAAGCCTTGACCAATTGAAGAACCTAACTGAATCGACGGTCCTTCACGCCCTAGAAACAGGCCAGAACCAATCGCTAAGACCCCACCGACAAACTTACGCCATAAAATCGACCACCAATTTAAATGCAGGGTTGTTGCCAGTTGAGCCTCAACTTCTGGAATCCCTGATCCCATAATATGAGGTTCTCGCTTAATTAAATAAGCATTGATAATCGCAATTACGATCAGAATTGCGGCAATTAACAGTAACCATTGCCACTGTTGGTGAGCTTTGCCGTACCAAAATTGCCACAGCAACAACGATTTTTCAATGATCAAGCGAAATAAGCTCACCACCAGCCCAGAAATCAAACCGACGACTAGGCCCTTGCCAATAAAGGTTACATGATTAAAGTCCAATTTTGCCCTAATTCTTCCCACATTCAACACCTCTACTACTATTAAAGGACAAAAAAGCGTTGATTGCTAGATTAAAATTGCAATCAACGCTTATTTTTAGCATCATTAACTCATTTTATTGTTTGAAAAAAGTTGATTACTGCACCTTGGCAATTCGTCCCTGTTCAATATAAACACTTAAAATAGCTAAGTCAGCTGGATTGACCCCACTAATTCTTGATGCTTGGGCAATCGTTTCTGGCTGAATTTTCGTCAATTTCTGGCGAGCTTCAGTTGCTAAACCATTAATAGCCTCATAATCGATTCCAGTTGGAATTTGCTTAGCTTCTAAGCGACGTAAGCGCGCGATTTTCTGCTGTTCTTTATCAATATAGCCAGCATACTTTGTTTGAATCTCAACTTGTTCAGCGCTATAACGGTCCAATGCTGGTTCCGCTGCCGGAATAATCGTCAATAAATCAGCATAACTAATTTGCGGCCGCTTGAGAAATTCACTGGCCAAAATACCATCTTGTAACGGCGCCATCTCTTTAGCAGCTAACAATTCAGCTACACCAGGTTGTTTAGGCTTGATTCGATAAGTCGCCAGTCGTTTTAACTCCGCAGTAATGGCAGCTTTTTTTGCTAAGAACTGCTGATAACGTTCTTCAGAAATTAGGCCTAACTGATAACCTTTCTCAGTTAACCGTAAATCAGCGTTATCATGGCGTAAAATCAAGCGATATTCAGCACGACTAGTTAATAAACGATAAGGCTCATTAGTACCCTTCGTCACTAAATCATCAATCATAACGCCGATATAAGCCTCATCACGACCTAAAGTAAAGGCTGGTTTACCTGCCGCCCGTAAAGCAGCATTGATTCCAGCAACAATTCCTTGGCCACCGGCTTCTTCATAGCCAGAAGTGCCATTCATCTGTCCGGCAGTAAATAAGTTTTTAACTACTTTAGTCTCTAAACTATGCGTTAATTGCCAAGGCTCCACAACATCATATTCAATCGCATAACCAGGACGCATTAATTCAGCATGCTCTAATCCAGCAACTGAATGCAACATCTTTAACTGAATTTCTTCGGGCATTGAGGTTGAGAAGTCGCCGACATAATATTCCTCAGTGTGACGGCCCTCTGGCTCCAAAAATAATTGATGCCGTGGTTTGTCAGCAAAGCGGACAATTTTATCTTCGATTGATGGGCAATAACGGGGCCCAACCCCTTCAATAATCCCGGAGAACATTGGCGCCCGATCTAAATTATCACGAATAATTTGATGAGTCGTACCATTCGTATAAGTCATCCAGCAGGATAATTGATCTTTAACATAAGCTGAATCTGGCGTTAAATATGAGAAATGATGTGGCGTTTTGTCGCCAGGTTGTTCAATTGTTTTATCGTAATCAATCGTATTACCATCAACACGTGGCGGTGTTCCTGTCTTAAAGCGCCGTAACTTGAAGCCTAATTTTTCCAAGTTTTCTGATAACTTAATGGAAGGTAATGAATTATTAGGACCAGATGAATAAGTTAATTCACCAATAATAATTTTACCCCGTGAAGAAGTACCGGCCGTTAAAACCACACTTTTAGCAAAATATTCAGCGCCGGTTGCAGTTACAACCCCCTGACAAACACCATCTTTAACGATTACTTCATCAACGACGCCTTGCCGTAAAGTTAGGTTCGGTTCTTTCTCAATCGTGTCTTTCATAACGGCGTGATAATCGGCCTTGTCAGCTTGGGCGCGTAAGGCGCGGACTGCTGGTCCCTTACCAGTATTCAACATGCGCATCTGAATGTAAGTCGCATCAATATTGCGCCCCATTTGGCCACCGAGAGCATCAATTTCGCGAACGACGGTCCCTTTAGCCGGACCACCAACAGAAGGATTACATGGCATAAAGGCCACCATATCCAAATTAATTGTTAATAATAATGTTTTTTGTCCCATACGTGCTGCTGCCAAAGCTGCTTCTGAACCAGCGTGACCTGCACCAACGACAATAACATCATATTCTTTTGAAGGATACCGCTTTACTTCCAAATTTTAACCTACTTTCCTAAACAAAACTGACTAAACAGTTGGGTAATTAATTCATCAGGGGCACTTTCACCGGTAATTTCGCCTAGTTTATCCCAACAAGTTGTCATATCGATTTGTACTAAATCGACTGGCAAGCCTTGATTCAGACCAGCTAGCACTTGTTGTAACGAAGCCCGTGCTTGTTGTAACAAGCCAATTTGCCGATTATTCGACACTAAAATATCTTTTTGTTGATTTTCAATCCCACCGAAGAATAAAGTTTTAATCTCGGTTTCAATCTTAGTCAAACCAACTTTAGTTTTAACTGAAGCCACAATGGGATCTTCAGTGACACCAAGTGCTGCCAGAGTTGCTGGCGTAATTTGTGAGGTTAAATCGGCTTTGTTTAATACAATCATTCGTTTTTGTTGAGCCGTCAAATCAAGTAATTGCCGATCCTCTTTAGTTAGCGCCTCACTGGCGTCCAGTACCAAGATCACTAAATCAGCTTCCGACAAAGCCTTTTTACTTCGGGCAACCCCAATTTTCTCAACCTTATCATTCGTGTCATGAATCCCGGCAGTATCGATCAATTTCAGTGGCACGCCTTGAACATTAACATATTCTTCCAAGACATCCCGCGTGGTCCCAGCAACATCAGTGACAATTGCCTTATCTTCATGCAATAAATAATTTAACAGGGAAGACTTACCGACATTCGGCCGGCCAATGATGGCAGTCGCTAAACCTTCGCGTAAAATCTTGCCTTGATTGGCAGTCGCTAATAATTGATCAATTTCGTGTTCGACCTGAATTGCTTTTTCCCGCAACATTTGCGCGGTCAATTGTTCCTCATCATACTCAGGATAATCAATGTTCACTTCAACTTGTGCCAAAACTTGTAAAATTTCTTGACGAAGATTTTTGATCAAATGTTGCAGGTTACCATCTAATTGATTTAAAGCAACTTTCATCGCCTGATCAGTCTTAGCCCGGATCAAGTCCATCACTGATTCTGCTTGCGTTAGATCAATTCGACCGTTTAAGAAAGCTCGTTTGGTAAATTCACCAGGTTCGGCCATCCGCGCGCCAACAGCCAATAATAATTGTAAAATCCGATTAGTCGCTACAATGCCACCATGACAATTAATTTCCACAACATCTTCACGAGTAAAAGTCTTCGGTGCCAACATGACTGACACCATTACTTCATCCATTTCTTGCTGGTCACGCGGATCAACAATATGCCCATAATGAATCGTATGACTAGCTACTTTTGTTAAATTAGCACCCTTAAAAACGTGATTAGCCAAAGCCACTGCCTGATCACCAGATAGCCGCACAATTGAGATTGCCCCTTCACCAGGCGGTGTTGAAATGGCGGCGATGGTATCATACTCCGTTACAGTTGCCATATTTGCAAAAACCTCTTTCTATTTATAAACATAAAAAAAGTGCCTAAAATCCACCATTCCCGTCAGCTAACCAATTAAATTGATCCACTAAAAAGAGAATGGCAGATAAAGCACTTTGACTACTTCATCAATTCAGTTTGTAGACATAATATAAGCCAAAAAGAACAATTTGTCAAAAAATCAGAGTGTGAGGAGCGACGGGTTTTTGGCGTAGCGTAATTTCGATAATTTGATTGGGCACTGCGAGTGACCGAGCAAATTATCAAATTAGGCCTAGCCATTTGTCGCTCCGAACACGTTTCAGCATCACAAAAGATAAAACCATGGTGAAGTTTTGAAACAGAACTGGTTTTGACTCGATTCTGGGCTTGCTGGTTGTGGAACGCGGCCGGATTGAGGTTGACAACAACGCCCGCTATGTTGCTGGTACCTGCCTCTCTTAACTAGAAAATGGGGAACGACTTAAACTAATTCAAATTAGCGATGTTACACCTAAATTAAAACTTGTGTTTAAGATTGTTAGAATAACAGACTTGCTTTTGAACAGTTTAATGATACAATGAACTTACAAAAGTGATTCAATAGATTAGTCACCAAAGCCCACAACTATTGCTGGTAGTTGTGGGCTTTTTTTACATTTATTTAGTTAATAAACGGGTGGGTTGAATGATTGCCTTGGAATTACTACTTGTGGTTACTCAACCAATAATTAAAAAGTGCCAGTAAGACACCCACAAGTAACTGAACCAAAAGCGATTCAATCATGATTAGTCACCTCCAATCTGTTGCAGTTTTTGCCGACAGATTGACAGGGCCTATTAAGTAAATCCAACATTTATCCTGAGCCCAAACAAAAAGTACAACCCAACTGCCCTTCAGCAGTCACGGTTGTACTTTTTAAATTTTTTAAGGTAATTTAACTGTTTTCCGTGGTGCAATCACAACATAACGTTCAGGATCATTTCCCTCAGAGAATGTCTCAACATAAGGACTGTCAGCTAATAACGTATGAATTAGCTTTCGCTCAAATGAGGGCATTGGGTCCAAGTAAACCGCTTGATGATCAGCAATCACATCGCGAGCAGTCCGCTTGGCTAATGCCGTTAATGCGCGTTCCCGCCGTTCGCGGTAATCGCCAACATTCAAGACAATAATTTGATGAGTCCGGCCGCGATGGTTGAAGAACGTCTGACTTAAATACTGTAAAGAATTAATTGAACGACCATGCTTGCCAATCAGTAATCCTTCTTTAGCCGTATCTAAATGAAATGTAATTTCTTGTGGTTTCTGTTCAACGCGGACCAATGAAGGTGCACCTAACCGTTTCGTTAAGTCAGTTAAATAAACTGCCAAATCTTTAACTGCCTGTTCATCACTACGCGGTGTTTCCGTAGCTGACTTGGTTTTAGGCTTAGTTGCCACCGCAGTTTTAGGCGTGATCGCAGCTGATTGAGCTGACTGCACCTTAGACTTAGCTACTGACCGTTGTGGATCATTAGCCGCATCAGCCCGCATATGTTGCTGCATCTTTTGTTCATTGACTTGCTGTTTCTTAGCTTTGGCCGCTGATGAAATGACTACCTCAACTAAAGCTGTTTTCTTACCAATTCCAAGAAAACCACGACTTGCTGGACGAATGATTTGAATCGTGGCCTCAGCTTTGGTTAACTTTAATTCACTTAAACCTTTTGTAATTGCAGCGTCGACAGTGACGCCTTCGAATTGTGCCATTGATCACTCACTCCAGTTTCTTAAACTTGAAATTAATGACGGCGATAAGCACGTTTTCGTGCCCGTCGTAACGCCTTTTCTTTTTCGCGTTTTTCCGCTTCTTTTGCTTCACGCTCACGCCGAGCCTTGAATGGGTTTTGTAGAATCAGTGTCTGGACAACTTGGAAAGCATTGGAAACAACCCAGTACAAGGAAATAGCTGAGGCAATATTCAACGCTGGAATCATGATCATTAGAGGCATCACATACATCATCACTTTGCCAGAAGCACCGGACTGTGGCATCGACATATTACTGATATAAGTTGCTAAGAACGTAAAGATCCCGGCCAAAATCGCCATAATGTAATAAGGATCCTTTTGACCTAACTGCATCCAAAGGAAGGTCCCTTGACGCAATTCAGTTGTCCGAAAAATTGCTTGGTACAAGGCATACATAAATGGTAACTGAATCAACATTGGCAAACAGCCCATTAATGGATTAACGCCAGCTTCAGACATTAACTTCTGGGACTCTTGCCGTAATGTTTGTTGCGTCTCAGCATCTTTAGCACTGTATTTCTTTTGTAAAGCTTGCAATTCTGGTTGAATCGCACTTTGCTTCTGCATATTCTTAGTGCTGAAATGGTTCAGCGGTAATAAAATAATCCGCACAATAATGGTGAAAACCACAATTGCCCAGCCATAACTATTACCCAAGAATGATGCAATTTTCAAAATGAACCAAGAGAATGGATACAAAATATAATGATCCCAAAAACCAGGTGTTTTACTAGTAATTGGGGCATTTAAATTAGAACAGCCGGCCAAAATAATAACAAGACTTAATAATGAGACCAGCAAAATAATTTTCTTTAACTGTGGTCGTTTCTTCACTAATTTTCCCTCACGAATCAATCGACTTGATTTCCTTGTTTTGGATTCAACAACTGACTCAATTTTAGCACATGGATCAGATTTGTTTTAGTCTCTTTCATATCTAAATTTTTAGCATTCTTACGCGCAATCACTAAAAAGTCCACATCTTGCCGCAATTGCGGTTCCAATTCCTGCAGACTTTGACGGATATAACGTTTAATTTGATTACGACAAACGGCGGTGTGGCCAACTTTTTTGCCCACAGAAATACCCACACGAAAATGAGCTTGCCCAGGCTTGGTCAGCTGATAAATCACAAAATTACGATTTGCTTTCGAGTGGCCAGCTTCAAAAACTTGTTGAAACTCCCGCTCTTTTTTAACTCGATAACGTTTACGCATTACACGAACCCAAACTTTCACTCAGTAAAATAAAAAATAACGAGTTTGCTAAAAAGCACTTAATTGCTTTTAAAGTCAAAAACACCGATATCCGCAAATTGGATAGCGGTGTTTTCGGATCAAGCAATTGAGCAGCTCTTTTTCGAAATACTACCAAAATTAGATCAGTCATTTACCGACCTAATAAAAAAACCACTGAAACTTCAGTGGCCTTAAGCAGATAACACTTTTCTACCTTTAGTACGACGTCTTGCTAATACTTTACGGCCGTTTTTAGTGCTCATCCGTTTCATGAAACCGTGAACGCGTTGACGATGACGTTTCTTTGGTTGATATGTCCGTTTTGTTGTCATGTGTGTGGCACCTCCTAATATAAGTGGATACACCATGAAGATCGTTTTTTATCGAAAAGTTCTTCAAGCGCAATTACTTTAAATATATTATCATATACGCGCTTAAAAATAAACTAGCAGTTACGATTTTTTTCATAAAATATACATATTTTTCCAAATTTGCTTGTCAATAAGCTGTGGAAAAGTGTTTCTTTTTAAAGATCCTGTCCACTACTTTTGGGGATAAATTTAACAATTCACCGTTTTTGGGATAACTTTACGCACACCCTGGGGAATGGTGGATAACTTTAATGTAAGCTTGACCGCAAGCAGTTAGTTGTCCACAAGTTGTTGTTAATAGTCAGCAAACTTCTGAAAATGATCCACTTTATCAACAGCCTGTGGATAATTTTGGCCACACCTGTGCATTACTTTTATTTTTTATTGCCAAATCTGTGGAAAACTTTTTTATTTTCGGCTTATCTATTGTATACTAAAGCAAGTATCTTCATTTTTATTTCCGAATAAAGGGGCGTCACCATGGATAACGCAAAATTACTATGGCAACAACTAGACGCCGAGTATAAGAAAACTTTCGAACCATTAAGCTATGACACTTGGATCAAAACTGTTGTGCCGCTGCAAGTGAGCAACCAAACGTTGGTATTGGAGGTACCTTCGCAGTACCACGCTGACTATTGGCGGATTCGGTTGATTGATCAAGCAACGGTTTCATTGCAAAAAATTAGTGGTGAGAATTTAAATATTAAACTCGTCGTCAAAAATGAACACGAGGATCCAGCAGCTAAGGAATACCCAGCTGTAATCGATCCAGGAGAACCGGGGCAAGTTTATTCCCACGATACCCACTTAAATGATAAATACACCTTTGAAAATTTCGTCACTGGTGGCGGGAACTACTTAGCCCAAGCAGCGGCACTATCTGCTGCCGAAGAACCAGGGCAAATTTATAATCCGCTAAACATTTACGGCGGCGTGGGTTTAGGCAAAACCCATTTAATGCAGGCGATTGGCCATGAAGTTTTACGGCGCAATCCTAAGGCCAAAGTCAAGTATGTGACCAGTGAAGAATTCGCCAACGACTTCATTAACTCCATTCAAACTCGGCGTCAAGAAGAATTCCGTCGTGAATATCGTTCGGTAGATTTACTATTAGTCGATGATATTCAATTTTTCGCCGAAAAAGAAGCAACTCAAGAAGAGTTCTTCCATACTTTCAACAAATTATATGAAAATAAAAAACAAATCGTCCTCACTTCCGACCGCGTTCCTAACGAAATTCCTAAGTTGGAAGATCGTTTGGTTTCCCGATTTAAGTGGGGGTTGTCTACTGATATCACACCACCAGACTTGGAAACGCGAATTGCGATTTTGCGGAATAAGGCCCAAGCTGAAGGTCTCGAAATTGATGACCAAACTTTAAGTTATATTGCCAGCCAAATCGATACCAATATTCGTGAACTTGAAGGTGCCTTAGTCCGCGTCCAAGCCTATTGCACCATCAATAAAATCGACATCAATTTGGAAAATGCGATGGCGGCACTGCGCGGATTGCAGGAAATCTCCGCAGAACGCGGCTTATCAATTAGTAAGATTCAAGAAATCGTCGCCCAATATTATCGGTTGCAAGTTTCTGATTTGACTGGGAAGAAACGAACTAAAAATATTGTTGAACCACGACAAATTGCGATGTATTTGTCGCGCGAACTGACTGAAAACTCCTTACCAAAAATTGGCAAAGAATTCGGTGGTAAGGATCACACGACTGTTATTCACGCTTACGATAAAATTAGCCAGAATTTACTTAGTGATGCTGAACTGAAAAAACAATTAAGTGATCTCCGCAAATTATTGCAAGGCTAAATATGGCCCTGTGGATAATTAAAAAAAACATCCCCAAATCTGTCCACAAGTTATCCACAGTGGAAAACAAATAAAATCATTTATGCGGCCTAGTTTTCCACAGCTTCAACAGGCCCTACTATTATTACTTTAAATTCTTTATATAATTAACTGCACACCTAGGAGGAACCTCTTATGAAATTCACGATAAATAGAACTGCTTTTTTACGTTATTTCAACGACGTCTCACGTGCCATCCCTTCAAAAACGGCCATCTCAATTTTGACAGGCCTTAAATTAGATTTAACTAATGATGGCTTACAGCTTACTGGGAGCAATGCTGATATTTCAATCGAGTCATTTCTACCAGTTAGTGATGAGGAACTTGATTTACAAGTTGAATCAGTCGGCGCAGTTGTTTTAAGTGCGCGCTTCTTCGGGGAAGTCGTTAAACGCCTACCTGACGAAACTTTTACTTTTGACGTTCAAGACAATTTTCAAACTGTTCTGACTTCTGGCCAATCAGAATTTACGATCAATGGCTTTGATGCTAATAACTATCCGCGTTTACCAGAAATTGAAGAACAAAACGAACTGAAAATTAACGCTGACATTCTGCACGATTTGATCAACCAAACTGTTTTAGCCGTTTCTAATCAAGAAAGTCGCCCAATTTTAACTGGGGTTCATTTTCTGATCGACGGCAATGGCTTGTTAGCAGTTGCAACCGACAGTCATCGTTTAGCCCAACGCCGGTTAGACTTGGAAAATATTACTGGAACTTATAACTTAGTGATTCCTGGTAAAAGTCTGCTAGAATTAGGCCGAATGTTAGCTGATCTTAAAGAAGATGTCAGCTTAAAAATCAATGAAAATCAGGTCTTATTCTCCTTTGGTAACACGAAATTCTATTCGCGCTTACTAGAAGGCAATTATCCAGACACAACAAAATTAATTCCGACTGATGCCAATACAACCTTGCAATTAGCTGCTGGCGATTTGTTATCCGCAATCGACCGAGCGTCATTGTTGTCTCATGCTAGTCGCAGTAATGTGGTCCGTTTAATTTTGAACCCGGCTAATAATGTGGCGACTTTATCGAGTACTTCGCCAGATGTAGGGACCACTGAGGAAAACTTGCAAATTGCCACTTTGTCAGGTGAGGAGTTAGATATTTCCTTTAACCCAGATTATATGAAAGATGCCTTACGGGCCTTTGGTGCCACCGATATTATTTTGGCGTTCACCACTAACTTACGACCATTTACGTTATACCCATCTGAGGATAAGGAACATTACATCCAATTGATTACCCCAGTCCGAACTTTTAATTAAAAAAGAAAAACATGTTTCGCTGCAGCGTTGATTTTGACTTTTAGTCAGAACCGGCGCTGCTTTTTTATGAGCAAAAAAGCAGCATTAGAATGTATGATTATGCAAGCAGCATAAATGGCGAAAAGGCCGACATTATATTTTGTTATATAACAGTCACGGCCAGAATCTGCTTTCGTCGTAAAAAGGGTAATCAAGTAGGTAACGACTAGTCGTCAGTAGCGGTAATTAAAAATGACGGTTGAAAATGAATTGGTAAAAGACAAAAATAGGTTTAGGTAATTTTAAATAATCCGAATTAACTATTAGTGGAGTATGTTGATGACAAAATTAAAATTTAAAGCTAATCAGCAATATGGTGATTTATCGGGGACTGACCTAAATTGGTTTGCGACTCATCGTAACTACAGCGATACTGCCTCTTGGCTGATTTATCAAGATTCGTTGAAAGAAGCGCAGAATCCGCCTGCGACCATTGGCAATACGAAAGGTGATCGCATTTCATTTCGGGCAGCTGTGCAGGCAAAGGAAACCAACTTTAATGGTCAGACCATGCTGATTCTGTCTAATCCTGCTAGTCAAAAGACTGTAGTCAGTGATGCTGATTTTGAAGCTTTTCACCATCCTAGTACAACTGATCGGCGGTTACGTTATTTAGCTAAGCATTTACAGCCAAATCAGTTTAAGTTGAATTTAGCAGGAGCCTTCGTGACTGACATGATCACCAATAAGTGGGATTCTAACCCTGATGCTGAGAATGTTTGGGCCAATGTTAGCTATGCGGCGATTGTTGAGCAATTATTAAGTGTTGCGAATGATTTATTAGTTCATAATCAGTGCCGACTGCGAAAACTTGATTTAGTGCTGGGCATTCACAAAAGTCGCCGCTCTGACAAAATCGTGACCTTACTGTTAGCACAATTAGAATTGTTAAAAGCTGGTCCTATTACGACTACTTCAGCATTGACTCAAGCCGTGCAAGCAGATCAAATTCGGGTATTTCGGCTACCATTTCATCCGGGAATCCAAGGCAAAGGTGCGCAACAAACAATACCAGCCATTCGCGCTGGCATTAAAAGAATTTTTTAAGTAAACGAAAGCCATTAAAAAAGCAATCAGTGAGCTATGTTCAACGCTCACTGGTTGTTTTTTTGACTTAATTATTGAAAATTTTTAAGCGTAAATTAATGAATTAAATCGGCAATCCATTGAGCTGGCAGCAACAACCGTTTTTTAAAGCAACTAATCATTTTGATAAAAATAAATTTATTTAGCATACTAAAGTGCAATTAATGGTCATGAAAATTTTCATTATTTTAAAAATAAATCATCAAAGAACGTCGTCATTAGCAATGATAACGAACTAATCGGCAAGATCGAAAGTATTTTCAGAAAATGGCCGAAATTTGTGTAAATCTTTGTGATTTAAGGTTCATTTATCTATATATTAGCGTTATACTATTTCTGTATGACTAATGATTAGTTTTTTTAAGGGAACGATCAGCGATGTTTAGGGCAAAAGGAATCGGAGCAAAATTTAGAACGATTTTTACAATTTTTGTATTAGCAATTTCACCACTATTCTCGGCAAATAGTGTTAGTGTGCTGGCAGCAACTAAAGCTAGTAGTGAGAGTGTTCCTAGTGGTGGCGACTTCTATGATGATGTGCCTGAAGCTGAGGATGCACCCTTAGGCGCGGCGCAATACTTCCATATTTTCTCAAATAAAACGAAAATTAGTGCTCACGTCAATGGCAACATTTCCACTGGCGAATTTGATGGGCAAGTTAATTTCGGAACTAATATTATTCAAGGGTTAGTTGATCAAGACATTAACTATTTCCAAAACATTGAAAACATCGCCAATAGTTCCTTCGTTGATTCTGGTAGTAGTGATGCGCGGATCAACAAGGTTGTTGTCGGTGACAACGTTGATGTTGGTCTAGAAAATCAAAATACCGTTTATCTAGAAAATAGTAAGATGGACCATTTAGCTGCTGACGAAATTTATCAAGATCCTTCTAACGACGAGACTTATATCAACATTAAGAAAGAACTCGGCGAAGATAAAACGCAAGGCGAGGAATGGGCTGCTAAGGAAGATTCAGCCAATGTTACGCCTAAATTTGCTGATGAAAATAATCGCGAAATTGCAATTTCGCCTGACGCTGAAGAGAGTGCTAAATATTCAGTTGAACTAACTAAAGTTGATGAACAAGGTAACCCTTTGGCAGGTGCTGTTTTTGACCTATATGAAGAGGGTAATGAGCAACCAATTCGTGAAGGGTTAACAACTGATAAAAACGGCAAAATCACTTTAGATAATTTAACGTCAATCGGTGATTATTATTTTGTCGAAACCAAAGCACCTGAAGGTTATCAACTTGATGGTGTTAAACATTACTTCAAAGTGACAATTGCTAGTCAAACTAGTAAAAGTGACTATGTTTATTACAATCTCGACGCTGCTGAATTAGAAAAAGATCGGCCATTAAAGATTTCAGGGATTAGTTCTGATGGCCCCTCAATTATTGTCAACGTTGATTTAAAGGGTCGTAGTGAACTTAATATTAATTCTAAAATCATCCCAGTCATTGATGAAAATGATCGTCATAATCAAGAAACTGAAGATTTTGCTGATGCTAAGATCCTTTTCAATTTTTATAATTCTAACGACACAACGATTAATGTTAATCAGCCATTTAGTGGCACGATGTTGGCACCGGAAGCTAAGATTGTCGCTTATCAAAACGTTGATGGTAGTTTAATTGCTGATGATGTCAACGTTGTTGGCGGGGAGACCCATCGCTGGGATTTCCAGTCGGCTTTCCAAACTGGGGATGGCGTGCCCGTTGAATTAACTGTCACGAATAGTAAAGAAGAAACGGCCGAAACAGTTAAGGTTGCTGGTAACAAGAAATGGATCGATGGTAATAATCCTGAACGACCTAAACAAGTTATCGTCGATCTTTATCAGAATGGCCAGTAAATCGATTATCGTGAAATCACAGCCAAAGATAATTGGCATTATAGTTTCGATAACTTGCCGAAGTACGATGAAAACGGTGACGAATATCTTTATACCGTGAAGGAATGGAAAGTGCCAGGTTATATTACTGGCGTTGATGGTGATGATAATATCACCAACACGTTAGCCACCAGCATTAGTGGCAACAAAATTTGGGTCGACAATGATAACGCTGCGGGGAAACGCCCAAGCAGTATTAAAGTGGACCTCTATCAGAATGGTGTTCAAATAGATTCAAAGAAAGTCAGTGGTGAAGGTAATGAGTGGCCTTATAATTTTGCCAATTTACCTAAATATGACGCTGATGGCAAAGAGTATGTTTATACCGTTAAAGAAGAGACGGTCCCTGGCTATACTCAAACGCAAAATGGTTTGGAGATCACCAACACGATTGAACCAGAAGTAACGCCAGAACCTGAAACAACAGCTGTTAGTGGTACGAAGACTTGGATCGATAATGACGACGCTGGTAAAACCCGGCCTGATAGTATTAATGTCCACTTGTATCAGAATGGCGAGTTATTTAAGTCGCAAACAGTAACGGCGGCCAACAACTGGCAATATAGCTTCACTGATTTGCCGAAATATGATGAAAATGGTGCCGAATACGAGTACACCATTGGTGAAGACGCCGTGCCTGGCTACACCAGTGATCGCGAGGGCGATAATTTAACCAATACCCTCGAAGAAACAACAACTGAACCAGAAAAGACTGAGATTAAAGGGACCAAGACTTGGGTCGGCGATGATGAAAATAACCGACCAAGTAGTATCACGATTGACCTATATCGCGACGGTCAAAAAATCGACAGTAAGCAAGTCACAGCTGCTGATAACTGGGCATACAGTTTTACTGACTTAGATAAAGATGATGGCAATGGTCACGAATATGTTTATTCCGTCAAAGAAGCTGATGTTCCTGATGATTACACCAGTGAACAAATCGGCACTGATTTCGTCAATACGTATATTGCCAAAGAAACCACTGAAATTAGTGGTACGAAGATTTGGCAAGATAATAACAACGCGACAAATTCACGACCTGACAGCGTGACTGTTATGCTTTATCGGAACGGTGAAGCAACTACGCAAACTCAAACCGTGACTGCAGCGAATAACTGGCAATACCACTTTACTGATCTTGCTAAGTACGATGAGAATGGCAAGCCATATGTTTATCTTGTTAAAGAAACGGATGTCCCTAATAATTATCAGGTGACTTATAGCGGCTTTGACATTGTTAATACTTTAAAGAAAACCAGCATTGCTGGTACGAAAACTTGGGTCGATGATAATAACGCTGCTAATAAACGGCCAGCCAGCGTGACTTTCGAACTTTATCGTAACGGTAAAAAGACTGGTCAAACAGCCACAGCGACGGCTGCCACCAACTGGCGATATCAGTTCACTGGTTTGGCCAAGCTCGACAAACTAGGCAAAGAATATACCTACACCTTTAAAGAAGTGGCGGTGCCAGGTTATACCACTAGTCAAAACGGCCATGATTTCACCAATACTTTAGACAAAGAAACCACTGATGAAGATAACAATGGTTCTGGTGAAGAAGATAACGGCTCTGGGGATGAGAATCACGGTTCTGAAGACAACCATGAAACTGACCACCACGAAGACCAACAAAATCAAAAAGACAGCAATAAACAGAAATTACCACAAGCTGGGGAACAACATAGCAGCAACTTATTAATCGTTGCTGGGTTCGTTCTGTTACTAACGACAATCTTCAGCTTGGCAAAAATTGGTTTTAAAAAAGAAAATTAATTTCTGATTTAAGTAAGCAGTCCTAATTCAAATGAATTAGGCTGCTTTTTTTATTGGCGCTTCACTATTATCACTCTTTGGTTTAGGAACGTTGAACAAGAAACGATGCTCATAAATTCTTCGTTTATAGCAAGTGGCCTTGATTCTTCCTAAATAAAACTCAAGATCATTCTCTGTTGTTCCTATGATAGAGAAATCTTGAGTCTTTTAGTGTTTAAAATAAACTGCATTAATTTGGATACGCTTTTTTAAGATTAGTTTTCCGTAACTGTCATTTTCGATACACGACCTATTTTCAAATAGGTCGTGTCCCTAGAATCACTTTTTTGATATCGTGGGTTTTCGTAGACAACAGTGGAATTCGAAACGTGTTCTTGTTCAGTGGTCTAAATGCACTAAAACATGTTATACTGTAGTCACAATGATATTGCAACATCAGATGCACCAAAGCCCTCAACTATGTCGGTAGTTGAGGGCTTTTTTTACACTAATTATCTTAATTTAGCGGGTGTGTCATCGGCTAATTGTGTTTATCAAGTCAATGCTGAATCAGCATTAGTAGAAGGCCCACAATTAATGGCGCAATAATATCGCCGAACATCAGATCACCTCCACTCTGCTGCTAGACTGGAAGTCTATTCCGGAAACATAACCAATATATCATGGAATCATTCAAGATTGATTGAAAAATGAAAAATAATGAGTAATATCATGATCAACGTTTTTATTTCGCCTTAACTAACACTGGAAACTCCTTACGCCAGTTTGAAAATTTACCAAAACGAAAAAGGCCAATCTAGCTACACGAGCAATATTTAAATTTGTCGTGTGTCTAAAGTGGTTTTTACCATGAAGTAGTGGTATTTTTCCAGATAATAGTTCGAAAGTTATTTTTACTAAAGTTAATGTTAAAAATTTGAATTGTAATTGTTGTCAATTCAATGCCTGTACTATAGGCCATTTAATGGCATATTTGTGTTAGACCTGTTATACTAAAAGTGCAAATAGGTTACTAACATTAGTACACCAAAGCCCCCAACTATTCCAGTAGTTGAGGGCTTTTTTTACACTATTTCGTTATCTTCTAGTGGGTGTGTCATCGGTTAATCGTGCCGATCTAGCCAGTGCTGAAGCAGCAATAGAAGAATGCCCACGATTAGAGGCGCAAATAAGTCACTAAACATCAGTATCACCTCCAACTAGTTGTAAAATTGGAAGTTTCTTCCGACAACATCCTCAATATATCATGAAAGCATTGGGAATTGGCTAAATTATGAAAAATAATGAGCAAAATCATCATTAGTGTTTTTAATTTCTCGGTTTTTAAGGTCATCGTCACAAATAGTCGGTTAAATTTAGTCTGTTTTTCAAAATTGGCCATTTTACTTAAAATCAAAAAAACGGCCCTTCTCAGCAATTTTAATAAAAATAGTCTACCTAGTTTATTTAAACTAAGATTTGCTATAAACGCCAAATTTCCAGTCTAAATTGTTTTTTAGGTAAAAAAGAGTATAATTTAATAGTGAAACTAACTCATCGTGGTGTGCTGGGGGCGAAAATAATCGAACAAGTTAAATTAACAGATAATTTCATGACTTTAACGCAGTTATTGAAAGAAGCAGGAATCGTTGGCAGTGGTGGCCAAGTGAAATGGTACCTGCAAGAAACCCCTGTTAAACTCAATGGGGTTACTGAGAATCGTCGTGGGAAGAAGCTTTATCCCAATGATGTGGTGGAATTAGCGTCTGGCGAAGTTTACCAAATCGTGCAGGCCTAAAATGTACCTGAAAGAATTAAAATTAAAGAATTTTCGCAATTACAGTGATTTGGATCTGACTTTTTCGCCGCAGATTAATGTACTGATCGGTGAAAATGCCCAAGGTAAAACCAATTTACTGGAAGCCATCTATGTGTTGGCTTTGGCGCGATCACATCGGATGAATGATGACAAAGCGCTGATTAAATGGGGCGCTGATTTCGCCAAGGTCAGTGGTGTGATTGAACGGAAGTTAGGGTCCTTGCCCTTGGAGATTATTCTAAGTCATCAAGGTAAGAAAGCGCGGATCAATCATTTGGACCAAGATCGGCTGTCCCAATATGTGGGTCAGTTTAATGTGATTTTGTTTGCGCCAGAGGATTTGGAATTGGTCAAGGGTTCACCAGCTAAACGGCGCCGTTTTATTGATATGGAATTTGGTCAGATCAATCACCAGTATCTGTATAACATCACCCAATATCGCAATATTCTGAAGCAGCGTAATCTTTATTTGCGGCAATTGAAATTTCATGAAGCTAAGGATTTAGTTTATTTGGATATTTTGTCAGATCAACTAGCTGGTTTTGGCGCTGAAATTGTTTGGGCGCGACATCAATTTTTGCAGCAAATGGCGGTTTTTGCCAAAGAGCAACATCAGCAAATCACCCAGCAACGTGAGCAACTGCAGTTTGTTTACCAGACGGTGTTGCCCGATGAGGAATTAACGGATTCAGATCAGATTTATCATTTCTTACAAGATCAATATCAGAAGAATCGTAAGCGTGAATTGCAACAAGGAACGACTGTTTTGGGACCACATCGTGATGATGTGGCGTTTATTGTGAATGACCGTAATGTGCAAGATTTCGGTTCACAAGGGCAACAACGCACCGTTGCTTTAAGTTTAAAGCTGGCTGAAATTCAAATGGTCAAGCAACAGACTGGCGAAGCGCCCGTATTGCTGTTAGACGATGTGCTGTCAGAGTTAGACGATTTACGGCAAACCCATTTATTACATACCATTAAGAATCAGGTGCAGACCTTCTTAACCACCACTAGTCTTGATGGCGTTGCCGAAGAAATTATTGGTAAACCTACGATTTTCCAAGTGGCCGCTGGGCAAGTGACGTCCGCTACCACTGAATCAGAATAACCAGAGGAGGTTTTCGCATGAGTAACGAGAATGATTCGCAGCAAACAACTAATCAACCAGTAAATGATGCGCAAAATCACGAACAGCCCACTACTGAGGCTAATATTGATCAAACGGCAGTCGATCAAGCCAATGCTCAACCAGAATTAACGGCTGAACAAGCAGCTGCTAAAAAAGAAGAAGCCTTAGAAGCTAAAGACGAAAAAGTTAAAGAATATGATGCTAGTCAGATTCAAGTTTTAGAGGGACTTGAAGCGGTTCGTAAGCGTCCCGGAATGTATATCGGCTCAACTAGTAGTCAAGGTCTCCATCATTTAGTTTGGGAAATTATTGATAACGGGATCGACGAGGCTTTAGCCGGTTTTGCCACGCGAATTGATATTGAAGTTGAACCAGATAATAGTGTTACCGTAACTGATGATGGCCGTGGTATTCCTGTGGGTATCCAAACCAAGACGGGCCGACCAGCGCTAGAAACAGTCTTCACGATTTTACATGCCGGTGGTAAATTCGGCGGTGGCGGCTACAAGGTTTCTGGTGGTCTCCACGGTGTTGGTGCTTCAGTTGTCAACGCTTTGTCGACCAGCTTGGATGTTACCGTGACCCGTGATGGTAAGCGTTACTACATGGATTTCGTTCGGGGTAAAGTGCATACCGAAATGAAAGTCATTGGCACCGCAGCGCCGCATGAACACGGCACTAAAGTTCATTTTGTTCCTGATAGTGACATCTTTACTGAAACCACCGTTTATGATGACAAAGTGTTGAATACCCGAATTCGCGAGCTGGCTTTCTTGAATAAGGGCTTGAAACTAACTTTTACTGATAAGCGAGCCGCAACAGCTGAGCGCATCACTTATCACTATGTTGGTGGGATCAAGAGCTATGTTGAATTCTTAAACGAAGACAAAACCGTGATTTTCCCTGAGCCAATTTATGTGGAAGGTCAACAGGATGGGATTACTGTGGAAGTCGCAATTCAGTATACGGATGACTTTCACTCGAATTTGTTAACCTTTGCCAATAATATCCACACTTATGAAGGTGGGACTCATGAGGCCGGATTTAAGACGGCCTTAACGCGGATCATCAATGATTATGGTCATAAAGCCAATATTCTTAAGGATAATGATGATAACTTGTCTGGGGATGATGTGCGTGAAGGGATGACCGCCGTTGTTTCGATCAAACATCCGGACCCTCAATTTGAAGGTCAGACTAAGACGAAGTTAGGTAACTCCGATGCTCGGACAGCCACTGATCGTCTGTTCTCCGAAACTTTCATGAAGTTCTTAATGGAGAATCCGACGGTTGCTAAGCAAATCGTGGAAAAGGGTCAATTAGCCTCGAAAGCACGGTTAGCAGCGAAACATGCGCGCGAGGTTACTCGGAAGAAGTCTGGTTTGGAAATTAGCAATTTACCAGGTAAGTTAGCTGATAATTCTAGTAAAAATCCAGATATTTCTGAATTATTTATCGTCGAGGGTGATTCTGCCGGTGGATCTGCTAAGCAAGGTCGTTCGCGGTTAACACAAGCAATTTTGCCAATTCGTGGGAAAATTCTGAACGTCGAAAAAGCTTCCATGGACCGGATTTTAGCTAATGAAGAAATTCGGACTTTATTTACGGCCATGGGGACTGGTTTTGGTGGTGATTTCGATGTCACCAAGGCGCGCTATCATAAATTGATCATTATGACTGATGCCGATGTCGATGGTGCTCATATTCGAACCTTACTGTTAACGTTATTTTATCGTTACATGCGACCAATCGTTGAAGCAGGCTATGTTTATATTGCCAAGCCACCACTATATCAAGTGCGTCAAGGTAAATTTATGCGTTACATTGATTCTGATGAAGAATTAGATGAAGTGCTGGGTCAACTACCAGCTTCACCGAAACCAGCGATTCAGCGTTACAAAGGTTTAGGAGAAATGGATGCATCCCAGTTATGGGAAACAACCATGAATCCGGAAAATCGACGGTTGGATCGGGTTGAAGTGACTGATGCTGAAGAAGCCAATGGCGTTTTTGAAATGTTAATGGGTGACGATGTAGCACCACGGCGCGAATTTATCGAGAAGAACGCCAAGTATACCAAGAACTTAGATGTCTAAAGGGAGAGTTGATGAATTAAATGGCAGAAATTGAAGATCATCGCATTGAAACCATCAATTTATCGCGAACGATGCGCGATTCGTTCTTAGACTACGCGATGAGTGTAATTGTGGCTCGGGCTTTGCCTGATGTTCGCGATGGTTTAAAGCCCGTTCATCGGCGAATTCTTTATGGGATGAATGAGTTAGGGGTTACGCCGGATAAACCGTATAAGAAGTCGGCCCGAATTGTCGGTGACGTCATGGGTAAGTACCATCCCCATGGTGACTCCGCAATTTACGAGTCAATGGTGCGGATGGCCCAAGATTTTAGTTACCGTTACATGCTCGTTGACGGCCATGGTAACTTTGGTTCAGTCGATGGCGATGGCGCGGCAGCGATGCGTTATACCGAAGCTAAAATGAGTAAAATTTCCGTAGAAATGTTGCGGGATATTAATAAAGATACAATTGATTTCCAACCCAACTATGATGGCACTGAACGGGAACCAGTCGTTTTACCAGCACGCTTCCCTAACTTACTAGTTAACGGGGCTACTGGGATTGCCGTCGGGATGACCACTAATATTCCACCGCATAATTTAAGCGAAGTTATTAGTGCGTTACATTTGTTAATGAAAAATCCTGATGCAACGATTGCAGATTTGATGGAAGTTTTACCAGGGCCTGATTTCCCGACTGGCGGAATCGTTATGGGTAAGTCTGGTATTCGCCGAGCTTACGAAACTGGCAAAGGGACGATTATTCTTCGGGCTAAAACTGAAGTTGAGACTAATAAGAGCGGTCGTGAGCGAATTATTGTCCACGAGATTCCTTACATGGTCAACAAGGCCAAATTAGTTGAGCGAATTGCTGAATTAGCACGTGATAAGCGAATTGATGGCATTATCGATTTAGCTGATGAATCCGATCGTGAAGGGATGCGGATCGTCATTGACGTTCGCCGCGATACCAGTGCCACTGTTGTTTTAAATAATCTCTACAAATTAACACCAATGCAAACAACATTCGGGTTTAATATGGTTGCGATTGTTGCTGGTGCACCTAAGCAATTGAGCCTTAAAGAGATTTTACAGTATTACTTGAAGCACCAAGAAGAAGTTATTCGTCGGCGGACTGTTTTTGATTTAAAGAAAGCACAAGCACGGGCTCATATTTTGGAGGGCTTGCGGATTGCGCTGGATCACATTGATGAAATCATTCGGATTATTCGTGGTTCAGAAACAGGTGAAATTGCTAAGAATACTTTGATTAGTAATTTTGGGTTAAGTGACAAACAATCTCAAGCTATTTTGGACATGCGCTTAGTTCGTTTAACTGGCTTGGAACGAGAAAAAATTGAGTCAGAATATAACGAACTGATGAAGACGATTGCTGATTTGAAAGATATTTTGGCTCGTCCAGAACGAATTGACACGATTATTTATCAAGAATTGCTTGAAATTCAACGTCGCTTCGGCGATCCGCGGCGGACCGAATTATTAGTTGGTGAGGAATTAAGCCTTGAAGATGAAGACTTGATTGAAGAAGAAGACGTGATGATTGTCTTGACTCATAATGGCTACGTGAAACGTTTGCCAGCCACTGAGTTTAAAATTCAAAATCGCGGTGGTCGTGGTATTCAAGGTATGGGTGTTCACGATGATGATTTCATCGAACACTTGATTTACACTTCAACGCATGATACTTTGCTGTTCTTCACCGACGTTGGTAAGGTTTATCGGGCGAAGGGTTATGAAATTCCTGAATATGGTCGTACTGCTAAGGGCCTGCCAATTATTAATCTCCTCGGCGTGGAAAATGGCGAGAAGATTGAAACCGTGGTTAAGATTCATGAAGTTCATGACGATGATTCCTTATTCTTTATTACTAAGTTAGGGACGGTTAAGCGGACACCGGTGGCTGAATTCACTAATATTCGCCGCAATGGTTTGCGTGCTTTAACATTACGTGATGGCGATTCTTTAACCAATGTTTTGTTGACTGATGGTATTCAGAATATCTTCATTGGCACACATCTAGGCTATGCTGTTACTTTTAATGAGCAGGATGTTCGTTCAATGGGCCGAACTGCCGCCGGTGTGCGGGGGATTCGTCTTCGCGAGAATGATTATGTTGTGGGCTCAGCCGTCTTACAACCTGATCATGAAGTATTAGTTATTTCCGAGAATGGTTATGGTAAGCGGACTGCAGCTAGCGAGTATCCAGTTAAGGGCCGTGGTGGTAAGGGTATCAAGACCGCCAACATCACCGAAAAGAACGGGCCATTAGCTGGTATGGCCGTTGTTGATGGTAGCGAAGATATTATGCTAATCACTAACGAAGGCGTGTTGATTCGTTTTGCAGTAGCTAACGTTTCGCAAACTGGCCGGGCTACTTTAGGGGTTCGTTTGATCAAGGTCGATAATGGTGCCAAGGTTGCAGCAATGGCTAAGGTCGATCACGAAGAGCCTGAAGATTCTGAAGATCCTGAAGATCCTGATTCTGCAGCAGTTACAGCTGATGATCCGAATGAGGTAGCAAGTGAGGAATCAGCAACTGTCAGTAATCCTGCTGATGAGACACCGCAAGCATTACCAAGTGATGTCCAGAAATTAGTTGATCGCGCTGAACAGCCTGATGATACAGCTACACATGACGATGAAAATACTGATGATCAGAAATAAATTTTAATTTAAAAAAGTAATTTATAAATACTTTGGCGTAATTAATTAGGTAAGCTATTCAACATCCAGTTAATTGCGACCAAAGTATTTTTTTGTGGGAAATTCAGAAATAACGGCTGAAAATTCTAGCTAATTCACAAAATTAAATTGTTAAATTGGCTTAGTTATGATAAACTAGTAGCTTGTGAGTAGCCATATTGACTAACTTACTCCTTGCTCTTAGTAGAAAAGAGCCAATAGTCCACGAGGAGGTGTACAAACCATGACACAAACTAACTATGAAGTTACTTATATCATCAAGCCTGATATCGACGAAGAAGCTAAGGCTGCTTTGATCAAGCATTATGATGAAGTTTTAGCTGCAGATGGTGCTGAAGTGGTTGATTCTAAAGATTGGTCTAAGCGTCGTTTCGCTTATGAAATCAATGATTACCGTGACGGTGTTTATCACATTGTTAATGTGAAGACCGACAACGATAAGTCAATCAACGAATTTGACCGTTTAGCTAAAATCGACAATGCTGTTTTACGTCACATGATCGTTAAACGCGATGACAAAAAATAATTATAAAACTTCAGTGAGATGAGTTCAGGAAGGGGATTTTTTCAATGATTAATCGTGTAGTGCTTATTGGTCGACTAACTCGGGATGTTGAATTACGTTATACCGGTAGCGGTACTGCAGTGGCAACTTTTACACTTGCCGTTAATCGTCAATTTACGAATGCCCAAGGTGAACGTGAAGCTGATTTTATTCAATGTGTACTCTGGCGGAAAGCAGCGGAAAATTTCGCTAATTTCACGCATAAGGGATCTTTAGTTGGTGTCGAAGGCCGGGTGCAAACACGGAATTACGAAAACAATCAAGGAAACCGGGTTTATGTAACCGAAGTTGTCGTTGATAACTTCTCGTTATTGGAACCAAAGAGTAGTCAAGATGGTAGCCATACTAATATGGGCGGTAACGCTAATAATGGTGGCGGTTATCAATCAAACAACACGAATAATAACAACTTCAATAATCAGAATCCGACTGGCCCAACTAATGGGACTGCTAATAACCAAAATCAAGGGAACAATAGTGGCAATAATGCGACGAATGATCCTTTTGCGGATAGTAGCGAACCAATCGATATTTCTGATGATGATTTACCATTCTAAAAGAACTTATTGATTACGCTTGAGAGGAGGAACCAACATGGCTCAACAACGTCGTGGCGGCCGTCGTCGCCGTAAGGTCGATTTTATCGCTGCTAATCACATCGAATATATCGATTACAAAGACACAGAATTGTTGAAACGTTTTATCTCAGAACGAGGTAAAATTTTACCACGCCGCGTAACTGGTACGAGTGCTAAAAACCAACGTAAATTAACAGTTGCGATCAAGCGTGCACGGATCATGGGCTTATTGCCTTTCGTCAGTGCAGAATAATTCTGAATAAACAAACCTCACTTAGCTTATTGCTGGGTGAGGTTTTTATTTTACAATTGGCAGCTGATACTGTGATCAACGTTTTTAAAACCAAATTGTTTAGGCAGAGTAGCGGTCAACTCCATTTCGGCCGGCAGGTATGGAAACGCAGCCCGGATTGATTTGGGCCTTTGGTGTCCATGAAGTGCTCCATTTCAGGTCTGTTCCTCTATCTTTACTAGGTTTTGATGTTTTGGCATTTAATCAACTTCGATCAATGCTGGCCGCGTTCACAACAAGTAAGCTCGAATGGCGTCAAAACTAGTTCTGTTTTAACAGATTTAAGGTCTTGCCAGTTGGGAAGACTACAGAGAAAACTAATTTATGGTAAAATAGTTTTGAATGGATATTTAGCGGAACTAACAACGAAGGGGTATTATGAAGAAGTTTATTAATTTCTTAAGGAATAAATTTGCTTTACCGACCTTTTTCGCCGATTTGCAATTGCGAGTTATCGCGTTGACTGTCCTCGGTATTGCTATTGCTGCCAGTGTGATTGCATTGATTATTGAGCCTATTTTTGGACTCATTTTTCTAGTGGCAATTATTTTGCTAGTCGGTGTTATTTTTTACGGGTTTGAAGTGCTTTCTAAAAATACCAATCAGTATGTTTCCGACTTGTCTTATCGAATTAAACGTGGTGAGCAAGAGGCTTTGATCCAAATGCCGATTGGAATCATGTTATTTGATACTGATTATGAAATTCAGTGGGTCAATCCCACCTTACAGAAGTATTTAGGCGATCGTAGTGTCTTAGGGCGCAAAATTAAAGATGTTGATCCTGATTTGGCTACTTTAATTGAACAACACCAGGAAGACGATGTTTCACGGATTGTTGACTGGGATCAATATAAGTTTGAAATCACGCTACAAGCTAAAGTAGGTGCGCTCTATCTACTGGATGTAACACACTCAGCAAAAATTGAACAACGATTCATTGATCAGCAAATCGTGATTGGCCAAATTTTCATCGATAACTATGATGAAATTACGCAAACAATGGATGATCAAGGGGTTTCCAACTTGAGCAATTACCTGACTAATCGTTTGAGTAATTGGGCAAGTCGTTATGAAATGTTCTTGAAGCGGGTTGATGAGGATCATTTCTTTGTCCTAGCTTACGCTCAATCGTTGGCTAAAGCTGAGAAAAATAAATTTCAAATTTTGGATCGTATTCGTGAAGATACGTCGGCCCAGAATTTTCCGATTACTTTAAGTGTCGGTTTTGCCTATGGTAGCGATGATTTAGCAGATCTTGCCGTCACATCACAGAATAATTTAGATTTGGCTTTAGGACGTGGTGGGGATCAAGTTGTTGTTCGGGCTAAGGGTCAACAAGCTCGTTTCTATGGTGGTAAAACCAATCCGATGGAGAAACGGACTCGAGTTAGAGCACGGATGATTAGCCAAGCCTTACAAGGGTTATTCACACAAGTCCAAGATATTTATGTGATGGGGCATAATCATCCAGATATGGATGCAATTGGTTCCTCACTGGGAATTAGACGGATTGCACAAATGAATAATGTGAAGTGCCACATTGTTTTAGATCAATCATCAATTCATTCTGATGTGCAGCGATTGGTTGCTGAAATCAAACGGTATCCTGACTTGATTCAATGCATAGTTACGCCGGAACAAGCCTTGGCATCAGCAACGGCAAAGAGTATGCTAATTATGGTTGACCATTCTAAGCCGTCAATTTCGATTAGTCCAGAGTTATATCATAAATTAGAGCAACGGGTCGTGATTATTGATCATCACCGTCGTGGGGAGGAATTCCCAGAGAATCCAATGCTAACGTATATTGAGCCTTACGCTTCCTCAACTTGTGAGTTGATAACTGAAATTTTTGAGTATCAGCCAACTGATGCTGAGCCCTTGAATAAGATTGAAGCAACGGCAATGTTAGCTGGTATTTCAGTAGATACGCAATCATTCTCACAGCGAACTGGTACACGAACTTTTGATGCTGCTAGTTATTTACGTTCGGTTGGTGCAGATAATTCCATGGTCCAACGGTTGTTGAAAGAAAATGCTGATGATTTCATTCAGCGTAATCATTTAATTGACGGCATGGAAATGGTGAAACCAAGAATTGCGCTGGCAGTTGGCGAGGAGGGTCAGGCTTATGATCCAGTTATCGCTGCTCAGGCGGCTGATACCATTCTTAGATTAGCTGGTATTGATGCTTCATTTGTCATTAGCCGCAGGGTTGATAATGTTATTGCCATTTCAGCACGAAGTCTTGGCGATTTCAATGTCCAGATAATTATGGAAAAAATGGGTGGTGGTGGCCATTTGTCTAATGCCGCGACTCAACTTAAGGACACGACAATTGAAGAGGCTAAGCAGCAATTAATTACGATTCTGGACCAGCAAGATCAAACTGAGCAGAATCAGCAATCATAGGAGGTTACAACAATGAAAGTTATCTTTTTGAAAGACGTACGTGGTAAAGGCAAGCGTGGCGATGTGAAGGAAGTTCCTGATGGTTATGCGCGTAACTTTTTAATTAAAAATGGTGCTGCCAAAGTTGCAACTAAAGAAGCCATTAGTCAATTACAAGGCCAACAAAAGGCAGAAGCTAAGCAATTAGCTAATGAAAAGGCAGAAGCAGTTGCAATTAAGGAAAAATTAGAAGCCGATGACACGGTAGTTCAACTGAAGTCTAAAGCTGGTGCTGACAGCCGCTTATTTGGTTCAGTACCAAGTAAACAAATTGTTGAAGCTTTGGCGAAACAATATGAAATCACGATTGATAAGCGAAAATTACAATTAGCTGAGCCAATTAAAGCATTGGGCTACACCAACGTGCCAGTGAAATTATTCAATGGTGTTAATGCAACGATCCGCGTTCATATTACTGCCGAATAAGCAGCTATCATTCATAAGTTTAACAATCCGTCAACGAGGATATATTCCCCTTGACGGTTTTTTTTACTATAATAAGAGTGACGAGATTATTAGTTAGAAAATAGGTTAAACGAGTTTTTTAGCGTTATAACGCAGGTAATGAGGAGTAAAAATGGATAATATAGCAAGTCAGTTACCACCAAATAGTGAAGAAGCAGAACAATCAGTACTAGGGGCCGTTTTTCTACAACCAGATGCTTTAATTGATGCTATGGAGTATTTAACTCCGGCTGATTTCTATCATCACGCGAATCAAGTTGTTTTTCAGGCGATGATCAATTTGAATGATCAAAATTTGGCTATTGATGTGGTGACAATGCGCAACGAGCTGGAAAGTCATCATCAATTGGAAGATATTGGCGGTATTGGCTATTTAAGTGATTTGGCCGTTGCCACACCTACTGCTCGCAATATTACCTATTACGCTAAAATTGTTGAAGAAAAATCAATGTTGCGTAATTTAATTGGAACAGCAAATCATATCATAAAAGATAGCTTTCAGCAGGATGATGATGCCGCTACAATTCTTGATAACGCCGAACGGCAGATTATGGATGTTGGACAGAACCGTAATCGTAATGGTTTTAAACAGATCAGTGACGTATTGACGGAATCGCTAGCAAACATCGATGCATTAACTCAAAATGATAGCACCGTTACGGGGTTGTCGACTGGCTATGCCGATTTAGATAAGATTACTGCTGGTCTACATCCAGATGAATTATTGATTTTAGCAGCGCGTCCTGGTGTTGGTAAAACAGCTTTTGCTTTAAATATCGCACAAAATATTGGAACGCGTAATGATGATACGTCGATTGCCATTTTTAGTTTGGAAATGGGTGCGGAACAATTAGTTAACCGGATGGTCTGTGCTGAAGGAAGTATTGATGCTGGTCACTTACGAACTGGTCAATTAAATGATGCTGAATGGCAACAATTAGTCGTCGCAATGGCTAGTTTAGCTAAAGCAAAAATTTATATCGATGATACACCTGGTGTTAAAATGGCCGAGATTCGAGCTAAGTGTCGCCGACTCCAACAGGAACAGAAAAATCTCGGTTTAATTGTGATTGACTATTTACAATTAATTGAAGGTAGTGGCCAAGAGAACCGCCAGCAAGAAGTTTCGGCAATTTCACGGCAATTAAAAAAATTGGCTAAAGAATTACACGTGCCCGTCATTGCTTTGTCACAGCTCTCGCGTGGTGTCGAACAACGACAGGATAAACGCCCCGTGTTATCTGATATTCGGGAATCAGGTTCAATTGAGCAGGATGCTGATATTGTTGCCTTCTTATATCGTGATGATTATTATCGTGATGAAGGTGAAGATGGTGATGGTGACACTTCAGGAGCACCAGCAGTTAATGATGATGAAGATCAAAATGTTGGCCCAGTGGAAGTTATTATTGAAAAGAACCGTTCGGGAGCCCGCGGGACGGTTAATTTATTATTTGTTAAATCCTTTAATAAATTCTCCTCAGTTTCAACACGCGAACAATAATTAATTTTGGGAATTATTTCCCGGGAAATAATCGCATCAAGAAAATACTTAAATGAACAAAAAAAATTTTAAGAAAGCGGTTAAAACACGAACGATAGCAACTACAAATTGATTAATATTAGTGTTTATGATAAGATACTCCTTGGCGTCTGATTTAATCAAGGATAAGGGAGCTGTCGAAATGACTGGTGTAGTGGTAATAGGTACGCAATGGGGCGACGAAGGAAAAGGTAAAATTACCGATTTCTTAAGCAGAAAAGCTAACGCAATCGTTCGATATCAAGGTGGCGACAATGCAGGACATACAATAAAAAATGAGGGCCATGTTTACAAGTTACGTTTGATCCCATCAGGAATTTTGTATGCTGATAAATTTAGTATTTTAGGTAATGGTGTTGTTATTAATCCGGAATCGTTAGTTGCTGAAATTGCGCATATTCATGCTGAGTCGTTAAGTACTGATAAATTTGTCATTTCAAATCGGGCTCACTTAATCTTGCCTTATCACATTGCTCTTGATAAAGCTCAAGAAATTTATCGAGGTGCTAATAAGATAGGGACTACTAATCGTGGCATCGGCCCGGCATATATGGATAAGGCTAGTCGCTCTGGAATCCGCATGGCCGATTTGCTCGAACGTGACGTTTTTGCAGAAAAATTAGCGGAAAATTTAAAGTTAAAAAATGATTTACTAACCAAGGTTTATCATCAAGCACCTTTATCGTTTGATGATATTTTTGAGAAATTTTATCAGTACGGACAACAATTGACACCGTTCGTTCAAGATACTTCGGTATTAATTGATGAAACTGCGCGCCAAGGTGGGAATGTTTTATTTGAAGGTGCCCAGGGTGTGATGTTAGACCTTGATCAGGGAACGTATCCCTATGTTACTTCTTCCAATCCGGCTGGTGGTGTGTCAGTTGGTGCCGGTGTTGGTCCTTCTGAAATAGATCATGTGGTTGGGGTTGCCAAGGCCTATACTTCACGTGTTGGTGATGGGCCATTCCCAACTGAACAATTAAATGAAACTGGTGACTTTATTCGTGAAGCCGGTCATGAATACGGTGTTGTTACTAAACGGCCTCGGCGGATTGGTTGGTTTGATGCCGTGGTGATCCGTCATGCGCGCCGCGTTGCAGGATTGACTGATTTATGCTTAAATTCGATTGATGTGCTAACTGGTTTACCAACTGTTAAAATTTGTGTCGGTTATCGTTTGAATGATGAAACAATTGATCGTTATCCGGCCAGTTTGACGGAATTAGCAAAATGTAAACCGATTTATGAAGAATTACCCGGTTGGACGGAAGATATTACTCAAGCAAAAGCCTTGTCTGATTTGCCAATTAACGCTCAGAACTATCTGAAGCGGATTGCTGAGTTGACTGGTGTACCATTAGCAACCTTTGCCGTGGGGCCTGATCGCCATCAAACCGTTATCTTGCGTGATGTTTGGGATAAATGATTATTAATGGCAGTTATTAAAGGGAGCAATCATCTGAGTGAGATGATTGCTCCCTTTATGTAAAATGACTAAGCTCTTTCTAAATACTAGGCTTAATAAAGATTTAAGTTGTCACGAATTGGTGAAAGCAGAGCTCAAACACGCTTACATTTAAAATCGATCAGGTTGTAGTCCAGTATCGTGGATAAAATAATAAGTTAACCATTGCTGCTGATCATTCACTTTCCAACTGGGTTAAGTGAAGTGAGCAGTTCTACTCAGTAATTCCGGATAGTCATACTATTTAGTCTTACATTAGTAGATCTGGGCTGATTACTCAATATCAATATTTGGCTAGAAATTAATGCTAGTGAATAGTATATTGAAATGATTTAACATCAGATTAAAGGACATGAGCAGTTACAATTTTAAAACCCTCTGATTAAATGTGTTAGCTGCAAATGCTTTTTGGCATCGTAAAGCCTGTTATTCTAATTTGGGATCTAATGTTTATTAGAAGAGGTGATTAAGCCGTAAACTGCCTCACCTAACATACCAAAACCCATTAAATACATTGAAGCCATACTTTGATGAACAATCAGTAACACGACCACTAGTGCATAGACGATTACTAAAAGAATGTTAAGCCACTTTGGATTATTCATTTATCTCATCTCCCAAAATCGATTTTAGCACAGTTACTGAAAAATAAATAAAAAAAGAGAACACAAGTCTGTTTTCTAAACGTTTGCACGCCAGCAGACTCTGTTCTCAGGGTTTGGCACCCACAGACATTATAGCATGTTTTGAATCAAATAACGAAATAATTTTTTAGCAAAATGTTCCACGTGGAACATTTGAGCTCTTCTGAAAACCGATGGCCAGATAGACTAAAATCTAATTTTTTAAGTAAATGCGAGTGAGACAAACAGTGATAAATAGCTTATAATAAAGGCATTGTATGAAATGTTCCACATGAAACATTAAAGGAGATGGCAATATGGAAAAATCTGCAGCAATTGATTTGATTCAAAAACTATCTAACGTTTATGGAATTTCCGCTTTTGAAGATGAAGTGACAGCACTATTCAAAGATGAGGTGGCTGGCTCTGGAAAAGTCAGCGAAGATCATATGCGTAATGTGTTTGTCCAACAAAAAAATAACAACGGTAAAAAACCGATTGTTGAATTGGATGCTCATTCAGATGAGGTTGGTTTCATGATTCGTGCCATTAAGCCAAACGGACAAATGATGTTTGTCCAAGTAGGTGGTTGGGCGACGGTAACCATTCCAGCTCAAAAGGTCAAAATTCGAAATCGGGCTGGTGAATGGATTTCTGGAATTGTTAGTAGTACACCACCACATTTTATGACGCCTGAGGAAAGAACTCGCTTGCCAAAAATGGATGAGTTAAGCATCGATGTTGGCGCAAGTAGCGCAAAAGAAGTCTCAGATGTTTATCAAATTGAAATTGGCGCGCCAGTAGTTCCTGATGTTACTTGTGAATATAATGAAAAAACTGGACTGTTTCTGGGAAAGGCTTTCGATAATCGAATTGGAACAGCATTACTTGCTTCAACTATGAAAGATTTAAGCGAGGATCAGTTAGCAGTTGATCTTGTTGCTGGCCTTTCATCACAAGAGGAAGTCGGTGACCGCGGCGCTGAGGTTGTTGTCCGAAAAATCAAACCAGATTTAGCAATCGTGTTCGAAGGTGCTCCAGCTGATGATACAGTAATGCCTGATTATTTAATTCAAACTGGTCTGCGTAAAGGACCAATGCTACGTCATTTTGATTCAACAATTGTGACGAATCCGCATTTCCAACAATTTGCACTTGACGTCGCCGCTAAGAATGATATTCCTATTCAACGATCAGTTCGTACAGGTGGTGGTCAAGACGGAGCCATTATAAATCGTTATAATGGTGCCCCAACAATTGTTATCAGTGTACCAGTGCGCTATGCACACACACCATATTGCTTTATTGCTTATGAAGATTACGAAAACGCATTGAAATTGGCTAAACTAATTATTCGGCAGTTAAATGCGGAAGTGATTGAAAAGTTCTAGTAAATAAACATAATGAAAGATGTTTTTAAATCATAAAAGAAGGCCACAACCATTAATGGTTGTGGCCTTCTTTTATGATTTATGAACTGAAAATTAATTAACTTCTTCTTGGTGACGACGAGCAATTGCTGGTAGGATGAAACCAATACCAATTAAAACGATCGGTGTTAAGACATTAAGAATTAATTGGAACCACCATGCACTAGGATTGCTAGCATAAGTGATCTTTGGCACCATACCTAAAATACAAGCAAAAGCGGTAAATAGGAAGCACCAAGCACCAAAGCCAAAACCAACTTTAGGATTCTTAACAAACATATAGTCAGAATGGAACTTATCAAGTTGCTTGTTCAGCATCATGAAGGCCCAGAATACCCATAAGTAACGTAATGGCATAACAACTGAGTTAAGATTTAGTAACCAGTTGTAGAGGTTGTTAGTACCACTAATACCAAGAGCAGGAATAATAATGATGATACTAACAAGAATACCGGTCAATTTATAACCATTGATTGGCACACCGCCGCTAGTTTTACGCCGTAGTGCATTAGGTACATATTTAGGATCAGCATCATCAAGCAAAATTCGTAGTGGCGCGTCAATTGAAACAGCTAAAGCAGCAATTGAGGCCATCGCATTTGCAATTGCGTAAATCCAAAGGAGTAGGTTACCAACATGATAGAAATTACCTAGACGTTGGAAAGCAATATAAGCACCGTTGGCCATTAAATCATCAGGAATATTATTCGCATCGAAAATCATGCCCATAGCGAAGGAACCGAGGATTGCCGAAACCGCTACCATGATTGCTAAAGCAATCATGCCCTTAGGAAAGTTTTTGGCAGGATTTTTAGTCTTATTAACATAAGGTGAGATTTTTTCAGCGCCACCTACGGCAAAGACTAACATCGAAATTGTTGTAAAATATTTAAAATCAAACTTAGGAATATAATTACTAACATGGGTCATATTAGCAGTTGCAATAGTGGAACCGGTCATTGCTGGTGCTGACAAGCCTAAGATAATGAATAGGATTGACATGATGAACATTGACATGCCGGCAATTGTCCCAACACGATTCAAAGTGGCAATCCCACGTGAAGCCATATACAAGAAGATTAAGAAAATAACCAAACACAGTGATTGTACAATAATCGATGGTGTATTTTTAACAAAATTACCATTTGAACGGAATAACCAGCTACCAGCAATTAAAATTGACTGAGGCTTTTGTGCGAGATAAGGAATATGAACGACCCAATAGGTCCAAGCCGCAAAATAAGCTAACCGCCGCGTTGAAACTTCTTTGATCCAACTGGAGACGCCACCTTCAGCATCCTTAAATGTGGCACCCATTTGTCCAACCATTAATGTATATGGAACAAAATATAAAATCATGATCAAGATCCAAGAAACAACAACAACTAAACCTTCTTGGGCAAAGTTGTTAACGACGTTTCCTAAACCCCAAACACTAACGAAAGCAAGCAAGGCAATATTATACCAAAATAGCTGCTTAGGTTTTTTCTCATCAGTCATGATTGACCCCCTTAAATTAGATAACAAAAGTATACAAAAACTACTATAAACCAATTTTTGTGGTTAATCATGAGAACTATCTGAGAAAACTAACGAGATTGTTGAAAACCATCAAGGACTATTAAATCAATAGAGCCGTTACTATTGGCTAAATAAAAATGAGAACTAAATCGAATTCTTCATTTTTTGCTAATAAAAAAAGCTCAACAAAATTCTTGGTTGAGCTTTTAGGTTGATTCAACTGGTGCTGCCTAGTGTTTTTAGAAAGAGAGCGTTTTAATCTATGTTCATTTTAATAAAGTTCAGCAAGTAAAAATTAATTGGCTAATTTAGGTTTTATAAATTAACACTATGACTTTGCCCAGCCTTCAAATAGGTTAATTGACTTTGCTGGAAGGCGTGTTTTAAATGCGTTGTTTGTTGGTCGATCTCTTCAGGTGTCCATTGAAAATATGCGGCCATAGCAGTAATAACGGGTTTGGCAATTTTGGTAAAACTTTCAGCCTCGAAAAGCAAGTGGTTTGTTCGACGCAGCAAGTAATCAACTGGTGTTAAAACCATTTCTTCTTCGAGACAGTAATTAAGAATTAGCGTTTCACTTAAAGAGAGTCCAGCTACCGGTTTGGTAGTACGAATGCCAGTAAAAATCTGCAAAGCATTGGAACCAAATAAATCAGTGATTCTTTGTGCCTCCACTTGAGTTAAACCTAAAGCTTCGCCTTGATTACTGATCATTTGTAGCTCTTGAGGAACAGTGTCTGGATTAATATCGCCACCGGAAACTTGGAGATGCTTAGAATCAACTGGTAAAAAGGTCAAATGATGTTTTTCCTTCATTAACTTTGCTAGTAATTGGATGGCACCAGCCGCCATCCGTCGATAGTCGGTAATTTTACCACCGGAAAGAACAATTAGGCCATCTTCCTTGGTTTTTAAGGCACTACCTCGAGAGACTTGCGAAGGTTTAAGAATTTTCTCTGACAAGTCCTGTTCACTGGCGAGGATTGCTTCGGCGATTTCATTACGTGAGGCGCGCCCTTGACTATAATTGTTGACGATGCCAATAACGCGGTCAATACTTTGGTCAGTAATATGGGAACCACCACCGCCATTGTAGTCAGAACTTGAATTAGAAGCAATTAGTGGCCGAATACCTACCCAGCTAGCTTCAATATCACTTAATTTGATTTTGGCTTCAGGGAAGCGCTGATTGACTGTTGACAATAAATAATCGACATCTTGTTGCTCGATTTGTGGATGAACTAAGTCACCGCGATAATCTGTATCTGTGGTACCAAAATAAGTTTTATCAAAACGAGGAATAATGAAAATCATGCGTTCGTCATGGTGTAAACTATCAACGTAAAGTGGCTGCGGAACTGGTAATTTGTGCCAGTCAACTACTAAGTGAATGCCCTTTGTGGGGCGCATTTGTTTTAAAAAGGGGACTTGATCGTCGATTAAATCAATTTGATCAACCCAAGGACCAGCTGCGTTTAAAACAAATTTGGCCTGAATAGTGAAAGTGTTGTCAGATAGTGTGTCTTGCACAGTGGCACCGTTAATGATTCCGGACTCATCGTGGGTCAGCGCGGTGGCTTTGACATGACTAGCAATCACGCCACCAAAAGCGGCCGCCTTTTTGATGTTTTCAATGACTAAACGAGCGTCGTTGTTCGTAAAATCTAAATAAGAGCCACCACCAAGTAAGTTTTCAGAGTTGATTTCAGGAACCTGTTCTAAAACTTCTTCTTTAGTTAGCGTAAAACTGGTTAAATTGGGGTTGGTAATGCCGGCCAGGCGATCATAAAGCCCCATTGCCACCTTTACCGAGAACATATCATATGTGGCGTCTGGCTCACGATAAATAGGTAATAACATGCGAATTGGTCGGGGAATATGTGGTGCGATTCGTTGGACATTCTGCCGTTCCCGAACCGTGTCAGCAACAACACCAACATCGAAATTTTTTAAATAACGGATGCCACCATGCACCATTTTAGTGGAACGTGAAGAAGTGCCTTCTGCAAAGTCTTGCATTTCAATTAAGGCAGTCTTAAAGCCAGAAGCAGCAGCTTGCAATGCTACACCAGCCCCAGTAATCCCACCACCAATGATTAAAACATCAAAATCCTCATTGGCTAAGCGCAATAGATTTTCTTGTCGTGTCGTTGCTGAAAACGTCATGTTACTTTTCCCCCCAAAGGAATCTGATTCGTTAAGTTAAGTTTAGAACAGCAAAAAAAAATTGCAAGCAATCTTTTTTTCATAATTAAATCGTGATTTGGCCTAAAGCCTGCTTTTTTTGAGGAAAGCAAGTACAATTAAGATAGTAAATTTTTTGATGAGGTGAATGAATTATGACAGTTACAATGGCTCTTGTTGGCTTTGGTAAAAGTGCTAATCGTTATCATCTACCATATTTGCAACAGCGGCAGAATCTACGCGTGAAAATGATTTATGACCATGGTTTTCGTCATTATTCTGAGAAACAGGCTGAGTATCGACAAGCTGGGGTTCAATTAACTACCGATTTCTCAGAGCTATTAGCTGATCCTGACATTCAGTTAGTGACGATCACGACCCCAGCTGCCACTCATTTTGAACTAGCCAAGCAATTGCTACTTAATGGTAAGAATGTGCTTGTAGAGAAGCCTTTTTGTGAGACAGCGGAAGAGGCAGAGACTTTACTGAACTTAGCTAAAGAAAAAGGCTTAGTTGCGATGCCTTTCCAAAATCGCCGTTTTGATAGTGATTACTTATCTTTAGCACAGGTTCTACAAGTTGGCTATCTTGGTCGGCCTTTGGAAATTGAATCCCATTTAGATCATTATCGTCGTCAATCAACACAACAGGATGGTGTAGCTATTAATGGTCAGTTTTATGGTTTAGGAATTCATACAATTGATCAGATGGTTGCTTTATTTGGCCAGCCAGATCAAGTCTATTATGATATTCGGCCACAACAAAATCAGGGTAATTTAGATGATTATTATGAAGTTGATCTGTTTTATGATGGCTTTAAAGCTAAAGTGAAGTCTAGTAATTTGATTGCGACGCCTTATCCTAAGTTTATTTTGCATGGTACAATGGGTAGTTTCATTAAATACGGCATCGATCAGCAGGAAAATGATTTAAAAGCACAAATTATGCCAGGTATGACTAACTTTGGTCAAGATGCGCCAAGTGCCTATGGTCATTTGCATTATCAAAATAGCAATGGTGACTGGATCGATAAGGATTTACCGACACCAACTGGCGATTATGGCCGAGTTTATGATGCGATGGTTGCAACCTTAACTGCTGGCCAGCCTAAATTAGTCAGTGATACCGAAATACTAACAGATTTACGAATTCTTGAAGCTGGTATTCAAACAACTGGCCCACATGTTGTTGATTTTACTGATTAAGTTTAATGTAATTGGCGGAACTGACGTGGGGTTAATTGTGTTTGGCGGTGAAATTGAGCGATAAAATAGCTACTACTATTGAAGCCAGTCTGAATGGCCACCTGTTCAATGCTTAATTCTGGTTGGCTGATCAATAACACTTGGGCTTTACGTAAACGTAAATCAGTTAAATATTGTAGTGGTGTTGCATGATAACGCTGCTTGAATTGTCGGTTTAAATGTTGGGTAGTGAAGCCGGAACGTGCTGCTAATTGTTCATTACTAATGGCCTGTTCGTAACGTCGATCAAGGAATTGCTTAATATCAGCCAAGATTGGTAAATTATGCTGGCGTGGATTAAGTAACCCATTTTCTTGCCGGGCTTGATTCAATAAGAGAATAAACCGATAAATAAAAATAGATAGCTCATTGGGATCAGACGTCAAGGTGACGGCTGATCCATTTTTTTCGATAAATTTTTGTAAGGTTAAGTTATTTTTGTTAAATAACTGATAGTTTAGTTGTTGACTATCTAACAAATCACTGGCATTCCGCCCACCAAAAGTTAAATATTCGGTGCGCCACTGATTTGGTTGTACGCTCTGATATTGATGGGGAACATGGGGATTAATTAAAATACCAGTGCCGCGATTTAAGAGAATTGCCTGATCATTAATGGTCACGATACCTTGTCCAGAAGTTGTTTGTAACCAGTGATAATAACGATAACCAGTAGGTCGCTGAACGTCCTCTTGTTGCCAATCCGCGCCGATGCTCTCAAGAAATAAGGGTAGACGATTATTAATTTGAGTAAAAACAACCCGCATATTAAGCACCTCACTGATAAAAGTTCAAATACTAATACTTTCTCTTCAAATCATACGACAAAAAAGCGCTTTTGTCAGTTAAACTGAGATTATTAAAACGTTATCACGTAATAATGGAGGTTAAATAATGACAACAAAACAATTTAAGCGTATTTTGTTTGGCGGCGATTATAACCCTGAACAATGGCCTAAAGAAGTTTGGTATAAGGATATGCAACTGTTGACGAAGGCTGATATTAATGAAGCCACGATTAACGTTTTCTCTTGGGCACAAATTCAGCCTTCTGAGGAACGCTATGATTTTTCAACGCTTGATGAAATTATTAATTTACTAACTGAAAATCATTTTCAAATTGTTTTAGCTACCTCAACAGGTGCTTTGCCAGCATGGATGGCTAATCGTTATCCAGATGTGACGCGGACTGATTTTGAAGGTCGCCATCATCGGTTTGGTGGTCGGCATAATGCTTGTCCTAATAGTCCGATTTTCCGTTATTTTGGTCAAAAATTGGCTGGCGAATTAGCTAAACATTATGGTCACTTAGACAATGTTGTTTGTTGGCATATTTCTAACGAGTATGGCGGTCAATGCTACTGTGACAACTGTGTCGCAGCATTCCGAGTTTGGCTGAAGAAACATTATCAAACACTTGATGCTGTTAATCAGGCCTGGAATACTCATTTCTGGGGTCATACATTTTATGAATGGGAAGAGATTTTTCCACCTAATGATTTAGGTGATGCAATTGGTGAGGATAATTCAACGATTGCTGGATTATCAATCGATTATCGGCGGTTCATGTCTGATAGTATCTTGCAAAACTTCACTGATGAGCGCGATGCTATTCGTCAATTTGATGCTGATACCCCAATTACGACCAACTTAATGGGGACTTTCAAGGATTTAGACTACTTCAAGTGGGCTAAAGAGATGGATCTTGTTTCTTGGGATAACTATCCTTCATACAATACACCGTACAGTTTTACTGCGATGTCCCATGATTTGATGCGTGGGGTCAAGGGTGGCGCGCCATTTATGTTAATGGAACAAACACCTTCACAACAAAATTGGCAACCATATAATTCCTTAAAACGACCTGGCCAAATGCGTTCAATGAGTTATCAAGCAATGGCCCATGGTGCTGACACCATTCAATTCTTCCAATTGCGACAATCACGGGGTGCTACGGAAAAATTCCATGGTGCGGTTATTAGTCATGCTGATACTGACAATACCCGGGTTTTCCGGGAAACCGCTGCTTTAGGACATGAATTAAATGGTTTAGGCACGGAAATCTTAGGTGCACGTACACCAGCTAAAGTGGCAATTATGTTTGATTGGGATAATTATTGGGCTTTAGAGTATGCCAGCGGTCCAACAGTTCAGTTGAAATATGTTGACCAAATTCATCAATATTATGCTGCTTTTTATCGGCAGAATGTCGCTGTCGACTTAATCCCGACTGATTTGTCAGCGAAAGAACTGGCTAAATATGATTTAGTTGTCGCACCGGTACTTTACATGATCAAGGATGGCGTGGCTGCTAACTTAACTAGCTATGTTAAAAATGGTGGCCATTTCTTAACCACCTTCATGAGTGGGTTAGTTGATCGTAACGACAATGTCTTTATTGGTGGCTATCCTGGTCCGCTACGTGAATTACTTGGTGTCTGGGTCGAAGAATTTGATGCATTACCACCAGAAAAGCACTATCAAGTAACATTCAATGATCAAGCTGATTTCACTTGTGATATGCTTTGCGACATTATGCATCTTGAAGGTGCTAAGGCCTTGGCTAAGTATAGCCAAGGTGAGTTCTATCAAAATACACCAGCAGTTACAGAGAATGATTTTGGCCAAGGTCAAGCTTTCTATGTAGGTACCCAACTAGCGGCTAAGGGACTAGATTACTTAGTTGGTCAATTAATCGATCAATTCGGTTGGGAGCATTATGCTACTAGTGAAGCGGTTGAAATTACTCGTCGTGATCAAGCTGATGCTAGTTACTATTTCATTATCAATAATGGTGGTAACACGGAACAAGTTAACTGGACTAAAGCTGGCCAAGACTTGTTGAGTAAACAAGCAGTAGCTACAGGAACACTAGCTTTGGATCCATATGCTGTTAAATTAATCAAAGTAACTAAATAATTTTAGTAAAACTAAGAAAAAAGTGCGTCACAATGGTTAGCTAGTGCACCTTGATGTGGAATCAGAGTGTGACAAAAAAGCGGTCAATCGATGCTTTTTAACGTAAAATACCGAGCAATTCTGCGAGAGAATTGCTCGGTATTTTTGGCGTTAAGCGGAGCCGGTTGTTTTTGAGAACACGTGGCAGCACGCCCATTTCTAGTAATGGGTATAGTCGTTATAACGCTGCTATATAAAAAGCCACTCCATGAGGGGGGTGGAGTGGCGAAAGACTGAATTACCGCTCGGCTGCCCTTGCATAGGTAGATTTTACTGAACAGATGGTAGGAAGGGGGGAATCAAAGAATCGACACAGGGGTGCTCTCAGTTTGATATTATGCCCTAGTCTGTTTAAAAATCGCGGTAAACTAAGTATTTAACTAGATGATTAAGAACTTTATTTTATAGTTCTATGGGAAGAGCCTAAAATTTTAGTGACTGGGTAATTTAAAAATGATAAGATTTTAAATTACAAACAGTTTCACAACAAAGAAACTGAATCCGCTTACTAAAAATAATAGGAAATCTTAATAAGTTAATTATACCAGGTTTTAAAGGCGAAAAGGCACTTTTCTTAATTATTGTGTATTGTAAATCAAATGAGCTGCTTTAGTGACTGGGTGACTAGTTAACTGTTCAATTTCTATTACGGACAAGAGATGTAAAAATTTGTTACCTGTAAATTACTGCAGGCACTTAGGACACTGTTTATTTGTGGTGAGTTATTATTTGTAGCGATTTCGTAAAAAGGTGGGATGGTTTTGTATTGACAGACTTACTTTTAAAAAGTATCATAAAATATGAAATCGTTTCACAATTCTTCTTAGGAGGTTGAAGGTCATGTCTAACCAAACAGCAAAAAACTTGAGTGTGTGTTGTAACTGTTGTTTAATGAACAACAGCTTGGTTCCGTGTGCCTCAAAATCTACCTCTATTGTCGATTTACGATGTTAGTACTAGTGTGAAGATTAGTATTAAATAAAGTTGATCAGTATTGTAGTAATTGCGGCTAGCCACGGATGTTTCTATTCGTGACTAGCTTTTTTAAACCATGGAAGGATTATTTAAAAAATGAAGAACAAGCGATTAATTATTAGCGGGTTATTGGTGGCTGCTTTAGCAATTGGCCTAACAGCTTGTGGCAGTAAACAAGCCACGTCGAATTCTGGTAAGTCAGCCCAGGTCTTGAATCTATCGGCAGCTTCACAGCTAAATACAATTGATATTGCTACGGCGACTGGCTATGGTCAGACTGGGAATGCTTTTGAAAGTTTCTATCGCTTAGGCAAAAATGGAAAGGTTACGCCGGGACTGGCTCAATCCGTTAAGAAAAGTGCTGACGGGTTAACCTATACATTTACCTTACGTGATGCAAAATGGAGTAACGGTGATTCGATTACGGCTCAGGATTTTGTTTATTCATGGCGGCGGACCGTTACACCAAGTACTAAGTCAGAATATGCTTATTTATTTGATGGGATTAAAAATGCTGATGCTATTAATCAAGGCAAGATGAATCCTGATCAAATCGGGATTGCAGCGCCTGATAAAAAAACAGTTGTGGTTACTCTGGAAAAGCCGATTCCTTATTTTAAAGTATTAATGGCTTATCCGTTATTTGGACCCCAAAATCAAAAAGTTATTGAAAAATATGGCAAGAAATATGCCACTAATTCCAAATATATGGTTTACAGTGGTCCCTTTAAGATTACTGGCTGGAAGGGAACCAATAATACTTGGCAATTTGTTAAGAATAAGCAGTATTGGGATGCGGACAAGGTTAAGCTAGATAAAATCAGTTATACCGTTGTTAGTAATGCCCAAACAAGTTTAGACCTCTATCAAAATGGTAAATTAGACTTAAGTCAATTATCGCAAGAGCAGGTCCCAACGTATCAAGATGACAAAGAGTATACGCAATATCCGTATTCCTATGTGAGTTACTTGAGTTATAACTTTGCTTCAAAAGACGCAACTAAGAAAAAGATTTTAACAAATCAAAATGCTCGACTTGCTTTTTCATTAGCGCTCGACCGTGAACAATTAACTAAAAAAGTATTAGGTAGTGGTTCATTAGTACCAACAGGTTTTGTTTCAACAGATTTAGCGAAGAATCCAACGACTGGTGAAGATTTTTCAAAGGCCCAGAAGACTGCTAATACAATGGATTATAATTTGAAATTAGCTAAGTCAAAATGGGCGGACGCTCAACGGGAAACCGGGGTTAAAAAGGTTACCTTGACCTTGTTGGCGGGGAATGATAACGGCGATGATCCTTCAACTAACATTGTAGTGCAATATTTGAAGGGGCAATTAGAGAAAGAATTATCAGGCTTGACGATTAAAATCAGGACTGTACCAACTACGGTTGCTTCAACAGAGCGCCGTGATGGTAATTTTGATATTGCTTTAGCTGGTTGGGGTGCTGACTTCAATGATCCGATTTCTTTCTTACAAATTCCTGAAACCGGAACTTCATATAATTATGGCCAGTACAGCAATCCAGAATATGATGCTTTGGTTGAGAAGGCTTCAAATGCTGATGCTAATAATGAAAAACAGCGTTGGCAAGATTTAGTTGCTGCAAGTCAATTGCTCTCCAAAGACCAAGGCGTAACGCCGTTATACCAAAGCGTATACTCTTACATGCAAAATAAGGATGTTAAGGGAATTATCCATAACACAGCAGGAACTCAATGGAATTACAAATACGCCTATATTAAGTAAGGAATTAAAAACAAGCGGGTACTTTGTGGGTCATCAGGCTGTGACCTAAGTTCTTTTATCAAAAACTAAACGAACTTTACCTGTTGAAACGTGTTCTCAATAGGAAACCAGTTCTACTTAACGGCAAAAACGAGCAATTTCGTCAAGAATTGCTCGTTTTTTTGTACTCAGGTTTACTGTTCTTGTCCAGGCTGTATAACAATCGTTTTAGGAGCTATCTTTTTATAGACATCATAAATTCAGTCACCTTATGTTTTAATAATGGTTGTGGCAATAACAAATAAATATTATCATCTGGTTTTAAATACCAGGTTATGTGTTATAATATCATCGAGAAGGATTTTTGGAGATGATGATAATGATAGTTAAAGCACTTTTTAGTACACCCCAGCATGATACGCATCGTTATGAAGTCCGTAATGAAGTATTTTCAGCGATTACTCATGGCATCGGCTTTGGTTTAGCAGTTGCAGGTTTGATTTTGCTAATTATTCGGGCAGTGAGCTTAAATAGCCCGATTCGAATTGTAACGTTCACAATTTATGGTAGTTGCTTGATATTACTGTACTTATTTTCGACCTTATACCATAGTTTGATTTTTACGAAAGCGCGTCATGTCTTTCAAATTTTTGATCATAGCTCTATTTTCATTTTGATTGCTGGCACCTATACACCATATACTTTGGTAGCCCTAGGTGGTTGGCAAGGTTGGACGATGTTTGGCGTTATTTGGGGTTTAGCAATTTTGGGAATCCTGTATAAGGTTTTTGTTGTTGGTAAACATCCAATTTTTGAAACGTTACTTTATATTTTAATGGGCTGGATCGTGGTGCTCGCATCGCGCCCTTTGGCGGCTAGTATTGGGAGTACTGGCTTATGGCTATTAGTTGCAGGTGGTATTGCGTATACTTTTGGTGCGTTGCTTTACAGTATGCGTGGAATTAAATATATTCATGTTATCTGGCATGTTTTCGTTATGTTAGGTTCATTTTTGATGTTCTTATCTGTTTATCTGTACGTTTAGACAGTATCAATTTTCGCTTAACGTCAAAAAAACGAGCAATTCGAATTGCTCGTTTTTTTTGACGTTAAGATTCACTGGTTAGTCGCTTTGATCATATTTGGAATAAGCATGATGCAAGGCTGACGAGATTAATCAGTCATCAAAAATAATTGTTTCTGAAATTTGAATACTAGCATTAAGTGATTGTGTAACTGGGCAATTTGCTTGTACTAGCCGTAGTGCCCGCGTCGCTAATCCCTGCTTTTCAACGGGGACGTCCTTTAAATAGAAGGTCACACTAATTGTCTTGACTGGATTAACATGACCTGCTTCTTCGCGTTCATAAGAAACGACGGTTTTTTCAAAGGTATAGTTAACCTTTGAATTGGTTAGAATTTCCTGATAGACATAACTTTCGCAAACGGCTGTGGCTGAGACAAGTGCCTGTACAGGTGCATAACCAATGCCACGTTTGAAAGTCCAAGTTTCGGTCTGCGTATTCTGTAAACCATTAGCGGTTTGATTAAAAGTGAGGGTTTCCATGGATAAGACTCCTTTATAAGATAATAATCTAACTAATAATAAGTGTAGCAGTTTTTGAAAATGAAATCGTCTAATGAGGCTCCTTTTTTCAAGCTATTCGTGAAAAATAAATTTTAATCGGGGCTTGTTACCGGAAACGAGCGGTTTACTCTTGCAAAGCCTAGTTAATTAAACTAATCTTAACTTAACAAAAGATAAACGGAGGTATGATTGATGCAAAAACATTGGTGGCAAGAGGCTGTTGTTTATCAAGTTTACCCACGTAGTTTTCAGGATACCAATCGTGATGGTATTGGTGATTTACAGGGGATTATTCAACATTTGGATTATATCAAGACTTTAGGTGTTGATGTGATTTGGCTAAACCCAATTTATAAATCACCGAATGATGATAATGGCTATGATATTGCTGATTACCAAGCAATTATGAAGGATTTCGGTACGATGGCCGACTTTGAAGAGTTATTAAAGAAAGCGCACCATCGTGGTTTGAAGATTATGATGGATCTGGTTGTCAATCATACGTCTGATGAACATCATTGGTTTGCTGAAAGCCGTTCTAGTAAGGAAAATAAGTATCGTGATTATTATATTTGGCATGATCCGGTTGATGGGCATGAACCTAATGACTGGCAATCGTCATTTAGTGGCTCTGCTTGGCAATTTGACGAGCAGACTGGCCAGTATTATTTACATCTTTTCTCCAAAAAACAACCTGATTTAAACTGGACCAACCCTGATTTACGGCAGTCAATCTTTACGATGATGGCTTGGTGGCTGAATAAGGGCGTTGATGGTTTTCGAATGGATGTTATCAACCTAATTTCGAAACCAGAAAATATTTTACCAGATAAAGATGGCTATATTGCGCCAATCGCTAATGGTCCTCATGTCCATGACTATTTGTTAGAAATGAATAAGAAAGTCTTATCTAAATTTGACATTATAACGGTCGGGGAAACGCCTGATGTTAAACCATATGATGCGATTAATTATGCTGGTTTTGATCGTCATGAGTTAGAGATGATCTTCCAATTTGAGCATATGGGAATTGACCAGGACCCTAAATTGGGTAAATGGCGGCCAAAGGCTTATAAATTAACAGAATTAAAGCAAATTATGAGTAAGTGGCAGCTAGAGTTAAATGGTAAAGCTTGGAATTCGTTATATTGGAACAATCATGATCAACCTCGGGTCGTTTCACGGTTTGGTAATGATACCACGCCAGAATATCGTGTACTTTCGGCTAAAATGTTAGCTACTGCGTTACATTTTCTTCAAGGCACACCTTATATTTATCAGGGTGAGGAAATTGGGATGACTAATAACTATGATTTCAACTCGATTTCTGATTATCGTGATATCGAAACGGTTAATGCCTATCGTGACTTAGTTGAAGATCGCCATGCGCTAAGCAATCATGAATTCATTGAAGCTGCTCATAAAATGTCGCGGGATAATGCGCGGACGCCAATGCAGTGGCATGATGGGATTAATGCCGGCTTCTCTGAAGAGGGCGTTGATCCATGGCTTGCTGTTAACTCGAATTGCGAGACAATCAATGTGCAAGCGGCTTTGCGTGATCCTAATTCAATTTATTATTATTATCAACGGATTAATGGCTTGCGGCATCAATTTCCGGTCATTGTCTATGGTAATTATGAATTGCTGTTAGCCAATGATGAGCGAATCTGGGCTTATCATCGTCATGATGATAAACAAACAATTTTGGTTGTTTGCAATTTCAGCCAAGATACAGTTACTTGCGACTTGCCAGAATTGAAAGATAGCAATCGCGAACCATTAATTAAGAACTATGCTGATGATCAAGGAACAACACTACGTCCTTACGAAGCTAAAGTTTATATTTACGAAAATTAATTGGTTAGCAAGGGGCTATTGGCTCTAAAATTTGATTTTAGTGCGCGCAATCAATGATTGCTTAAATCAGCGTCGCTAGGATCTTGCAATCACCAGCTTGATAGATAAGTTAGCGCCGTTACTTGATTTTACATGCAGTTTAAAATAGGCATCAAAAAAAACACACCAGCGGGCAACTGGTGTGTTTTCGTATATATGGGTATACGGGGTTTGTAGAGGAGGCCTCTACAATCATTCTTGTCTTTGGAGGAGTAAGAATGAAATGAAAAAGTTGGGTCATTACTATGGGTTAGCTCCAAAGGAGGGGGTAATCCCTCGAAGCTATGATTATAATATAACGGATAAATGTGAAGAAAGTTTGACGGAAGCCTTAAGGAAAGTAAAATCAGACCTTGGACCTAGATAGGCGTGAATAAAGCGGCCTAACTAGCTTTCTCATCGTACTAGCAGGAAAATACTTGCTATAGCAATTATCAACAACAAGTATCGTTGTCTGAAAACGGAAAATTCGGATTATTATATTTGACATCTAGTTTTAAAAACTAGATAATAATTAATAGCTCAATAAATAATGCTGGAGGTAATTTCTATGTGGTTAATTGGTGTGATAGTACTGGCACTAGTACTAATATTTTTTATAATTGCGGCTTGGAAAACATATGATATCGCAATTCGCACGACACCAATAGCAAAAGAAAAATATCGCCAGCGATCGCGTCAAGAGAATAGCACGCAATTTTTGAACTGGTATGACCAGCAGAATTGGCAAGTTTGGCAACAGCAAAGTGAAGATCAATTAACTTTAAAGGCTAATTTTCTGGCGGGTGAAGTTGACCAACCAGTTGCTATCATTGCTCATGGTTATCACCACACCCACCAACAAATGGCCAAGTATGCACAACTGTTCCAAAAATTAGGTTATCAAGTGTTACTTCCCGACAGTCGCGGGCAAGGTGTTAGTGGTGGCTTTCATATTGGCTTTGGCTGGCAAGACCGGCGTGATTATGTTGGTTGGATTAAACAAGTTCAACGACATTGTGGCGCTGTACCAATTGTGCTGTTTGGTGTCAGTATGGGTGCAGCAACTGTGCTTGCTACTAGCGGTGAGACTGATTTATCTGTTCAAGTTAAGGCAGTTATTGCTGACTGTGGCTTTGACCAAGTCTATACCCAAGTTCGACATCGTGTCTTAACGAAATATCATTTGATACCAGAGCCGACAGTGTGGTTAGCTAGTTTATTGACGAAACATTTTGCCCATTATCGTTTGCAAGATGGTGATATTGCAGGTCAAGTTGCTAAAAGTAGCACGCCCACCCTCTTTATCCACGGAAAAGAGGACAATTATGTGCCATTAAAATCAGAACGGGTTTTATATCAAGCTTGTACGGCGCCTAAAGCGGAATATTTGGTAGCCAACGCAGGTCATACGCAAGCTTATCAGCGGAATCCGGCCGAATATTTTTCACAAGTAAAAAGTTTTTTAGATGAGTATGTGAAAGATGACCATAAGTGAGATTCACGAATAATTTGATGAAATTTACAAAAAAAGCTGAAACTAGTTGTTGACAGGAAATGAGATGATGATTTTATGGGCAATGCAAGCGGTTATCTTGATTATCACCAAAAACTTATTTAAGAATTTTATTTATTTTATCCAAATTAATTACAATTATAATTCACAACAAAGTTAATTGTTCAGGCTTGTTAATGTTTGCTTGAATGAAATAGTTATGGAATAATGACTGGTGTTAGTTATTATTGATTATTCTTTGGAGGGACTAAATATGAATTTTGGAAAAGTTTTGGCAGAAACTTTTACGAATATGAATATTGTCAGTGCAATTACGTCGACAATTTTTATCATTTTATTGGGTTTTGTTTTACGAAAGAAGAACATTTTTACAGCCCAATTCGGGAAAGTTTTAACTAAGGTTGTTTTATCAGTATCATTACCTGCATTAGCATTTAATTCCTTCATGGCACCAATTGATCAGAAGACTTTGCGTCAAGGAATCAATGTGCTGATTTTTGGGATCGTTGTTTATATTATTCTAATTTTTGTAACGAAATTAATGTATTTAAAGTATCCTAAGGGTCGCGGCGATGTTTTAAGTGTTTTGACAACATTCGGCTCAACGACATTCTTTGGGATTCCAATTGTTGCCGCAATTTATGGCGCTAAGGGTGCCATGTACGCTTCAATCTTCAATATTGGTTACCGGATTTTCCTCTATTCTTACGCTTATATCAAAATGAGTGGTTTAGAGATGGACAAAAAGAATATTAAGCAAATGTTCTTAAATCCAATTGTTATTGCAACATTCTTAGGTTTGATTCTTTGGATTATTCAACCATATATGCCACAAGTTAGTGCATTTAATGCGGCAACGAACCAAACTGTTCAAGTGGCTTTTTATCGAATTGATTTGACGGCACTTTGGCTCTTTAAACCATTAACTTATTTGGCAGGCTTAGCATCACCACTAGCTTGGTTGGCAATTGGGTCAACACTAGGTGAAATCACTTTGAAGAGTGCTGCTTCTGATAAGACTTCATGGTACTACACTGCCATGAAAGTGATTGCTGTCCCAGCAATCAATGTTATCTTATTAGTATTGTTAACGGTTAGTCATATCTTACCAGTTGATAAAGTTGCTTTGGCAACCATCATTATTATGATGGCAACGCCAACGGCAGCGGTTGCGTCTTCATATGCAATCGGCTTTGATCGTGAAGCAGTATTAGCTTCGAATGCGTCATTGCTATCAACGATTGGTGCGGTTATTATGATGCCAATCTGGATTGTGGTGGTTTCGATCTTAGGTGCAACTGGTATTTTCTAGGCTAATGTAGTTCAGTCAAGATTAGCGTCAGTTAAGTACGAGGATATTCAGAAAGGTAGGACTTACTAATGTTCAAAATTGTTGCTTATGGTGTTCGCGAAAATGAGGTACCATTCTTTAAAAAACTAAACAAATATAATTATGAGTTGAAATTATTACCAGAATTACTAACTCATGACAACATTGAGACAGCCAAAGGGATGGACGCAGTTTTATTGCGAGCTAATTGTGGTGGTGACGCGACGAATTTGGCGAAGCTGAAGGAGTGGGGAATTAAGTACGTTTTCACACGGACAATCGGCTTTAATCATATTGATTTAGCAGCAGCAAAAGCAAATGGTCAATTGGTTGCGCGCGTACCTTCATATTCACCGAATGCGGTAGCTGATTTGGCATTGACTTTAGGCTTGACGCTACAACGGCATGTTGCTTTGGCCGCATATCGCTCACAACAGCAAAACTTCCAAGTTATTCCTGAAGAATTCAGTCATGAAATTCGTGATTTGACAGTTGGAATTATTGGGACTGGTCATATTGGGGTCGCCGAAGCACAATCGTATAAGGCATTAGGCGCTAAAGTCTTGGGTTATGATATTTACCAATCCGACGCTGCAAAAGCTGTCGTTGAATTTGTTAGCCAAGAAGAGCTGCTAGCTAAATCAGATATTATTTCCTTACATGTACCTTACATTAAGGGTGAGAATGATCAATTCATTAATGCTGATTTATTGAAGCTCGTGAAACCAACAGCTATTTTGGTCAACACTGCACGGGCAGAGGTAACTAATGTTGGTGATATTATTGCTGCGCTGAAGGCTGGTAAATTAGGTGGCTTTGCAGCTGATGTTCTCGAAAATGAAGGTCAATTTATTGGTAAAAATCTTGAGGGCGCAAAAATCTCCGACGAGCACTTACAAACACTAATTGATCTTTATCCAAGAGTGATTTTAACGCCACATATTGGTTCATACACTGAGGAAGCCTTGACTGATATGATTCGAATCAGTTTTGATAACTTTAATGAAGTTTTGACCACGGGAACTAGCAAAAATTTGTTAAATAAATAACAATTAGCAACATCGCCAATTTAGGTGATGTTGTTTTTTTTGTAAATTATTTCCCGGGAAATATTATTCTCAAATGACTAAAACATTAAACTGCGGTATATCACACTTTTATGCGCAGATGGATTCAATAATATTAAATAATACACCGTTGGATTGTGCCACCTTCAAAATACAGATATAGAGCCTAATACGCTGACAAATCACTAGCGTATTAGGCTCTATATCTTTTATCACAGGTATCTTTGCCCCATACATGCTAGAGGCAAATACAAGAAGATCACTATTAATTCTCCATCTCTTTGTCACAAGCACACATACGCTCTTACTGTACGCATCCATGATATTTACCGTGTTTGAGATTCACCGATTCATACAAATATTTCTTACTTACTGTCTTTGTCGAAACGATGAAGCTTCACACTATCTAAATGTATATTCCGCATACACACCTCAATCTTAATAACTTCATGCTTACTTAAGCAATGATCAGCCTTAACAGTTAAACACTTACAAATTGGCTATTTAAGAATTGTACAACAAAGTGTGAGCCTCAATTTGTCTAGCTAGGTTTTGATCCGTTGTTGAAACACGTGCATATCCAATCTTCATATACTGCCACCTCTAAACGGAGTTTCAATTTATACATCAATATTCATTTCTTATTTTGAATTAAAAACGACCCAAAAAGGAAGCTGAAACTGCATTTAAATCGCCTGTCTCTGCTTTTTTGGGGGTGTACCCCCAAAAAAGCTCAATCTATCAATTCGAGTAGTGAACGCTTCTTTCCAATAGGAAACTCTAGGCAAAGTGCTAGCAATAAGTTCGTCGTCGGGTCTCTGCGCCCGCCGTCGCATCTAAACTTACTTTCGCCACGGTTGAAGAAGAACGGTTTTCAAACGACACCCTCGGTTTCATCGACGGCAACGGCAAGAACAGCTGCTATTGCGGCAAAGTGACTTGCTTTAGGAGATCGACAATATTTCATCGTACCTAATGCATTTCTTTTTTGGAATTTTCCCAGGTATTCTACATCCGGATTTGAAACCGAGCTTTTAAAACGTCAACTTTTGTGGTACACTTCTAAAGTGTTATGAGTGGAGTTTTATACATTGAGTGACTCTAAATTTTACCCGTCTATTTCAAACATCAAGATATTGTAATGATGAGGAAAGTCAGCTCTAGTCCAACCGCAGTTTACGCGGGTGCAAATAGTATGACGATGTTTTTAATTATATTGGACAGTGAATTTTTAGGAGGATATAAGTTATGAAAAAAAGGCGATTACTTCAGAAGACGTACTCTTGTATTCTGATATTATTGCTCTTCTTACAATCATCAGCCCAAGTTGTGGAAGCTGTTACATCTAGTGCGACCGGTGATTCTACTGAGGCTCAACTTCTGGGGGCAACCCAGGAAACTGCTGGTTCGCGGAACATTGATTTGAAACTTTCATTAAACAATTTAACGGATGAAAGTATTCATAAGGATGTTTCCGTATCTTTTTCTAACAATCAGCAACTAAAAGAGATGGCCAACTCCAACGTTCTTGATGCCAATCAAAAAGTTGTCGGAAAATATACCTATTCTGCTAATAAATTACGACTATCGGTTTTAGGAAATGTTTCTGGAACGGCGACTATCCAACTAAGTCTCACAGATGCTTCATCCTTAGCCGGATCTATCAATTTCTCGATGGATGGTCAAAATATTGCTGCAAAACTGTCTGATACTACTTCAGTAGCAAAAGCTGATAAACCTTCAGCGAATGTTAGCAGCAAGGCTACTTCTAGTGTTGCGTCGAAGAGCCAAATCGTAAAGACAGTATCTGTGAGTGCTGAGGGCAATGATATCTCACAATATTTGCCAGATGACTCCAAAGGAACAATCATTACCGGAGCAAATATTAAATTCACAGATAGCAAAGGTAATCCTGTTGATTCTACACAAGTGACAAAAGATACCAATCTTAATTTTCAATATACGTGGGCAATTCCGGATGAGCTGAAAGACGGATACCAAGTAAAAGATGGTGACTATTTCTCATTTAAGTTACCTGAAGGAGTTACCTATAAACCAGGTACGGGAACCCTCGGTGACTATGGAACTTATAGCATAGCTGCTGATGGCACAGTTAAGTTCACCTTTAACAGTGATGTTGAAAACGTGAACCACATTGAAGGGACATTTAGTTATACTTCTACCATCAGCAGTGACTCATCGTCTGGCAAAGAAGGCATTGTCATTGACACGACTACTGGACCGGTAACGATACCAATCGTTGTTCAGCCATCAGGTGGTAACGACATCGCAAAGACTGGTCAACTAACTGGCGCTAACACATCTGGAAATAATCCAACCGGGATTACGTGGAACGTCACAATTAATACCAATGGTCAAGAGCTAAAGAATGCAACAATTTCTGATCCAATGCCAAGTGATACTACCAACACTGTGCCAACCACGCTGAAATCGGTTAGTGTATATCCCTTGACAGTTGATCTGAATGGGAATGTGACTAAAACTGGCGATCCTCTTAAAGAAGGTACAGATTACAAGGTCGAAAATGGAAAAATTACGTTTATTGGTGCATATGCGGATACCTATCAGGCTTTTAAGGTTGAATACACTAGCGATATTGATTCGAGTAAATTGCCAGATAATGGTGGAAAATTAACCTTTACGAACAACGCTACCTTAACTAACGGTGATAAAAACTATCCAGCTAGTGCGACAGTAAACGCTAACTACGGAAAACTTTTAACCAAGAGTTTTGACGGTCAGGATAATAATGGTAGTCAAAAGTATAACTGGCATATTGACTACAATTATGGTGAAAAGGCACTTCCTGCCAATACTAAATTAATAGATACGTTATCAGAGGGCCAAACATTCCCGGAGGACAATAAGCTTTCATTAGTTGATGAGGCTGGTGTGCCTATTAGTGCCGATCAATATGAAGTGACTTACAACACTGATAGAACTGAAATGACTATTGCTTTCCCCAATGGTTTGAACCAAGGAGTCAAAATTTCGTATCAGTCACAAGTAACAGACCCAATTGGTGATAAAGGCCAAAAGATTAGTAACAGGGTAGATAGCAACGGCCAAACCTCTAATTCTGAAAATAATCCAGTCGGACAGCAGGGGCTAACTAAGTCTCTAGGGGCCGTTGATTACAACACCAAGAATGTTACGTGGAACTTTGATATCAATATGGCTCGGCAAGATATGAGCAATTGGTCAATGACCGATCCAGTCCCGAATGGGCTGACCGTAGACTATAAGTCCTTTGTTCTAAAGGATAAAGATAGTAATACAACCCTCAGTGAAGGAACGGACTATGTGATTAGCAAGCAGGGAAACGGGTTTACCATATCCTTTGCTAATGCTTTAAAGGAACATGCCACAAGTTGGTATACACTAAGTTATAAAACTGCCTTTGAAACGAATAGCCTTCCAGATGGGGGCAAGTGGACTAACACTGCTACGGCAACTTGGACTGACAAAGACGGTCACGATCATACAAACAAGGGACAGGCAGATTTCACTCCTAAGACTGAGTTTAAAAATGATGGCAGCAAGTCAGGAAGTTACAACGCTGTTTCGAAGACAATTACTTGGAACGTGGTTGCTAACTATAATCAACGTCAACTTAGCAACGCTTCCATCACTGATCCAATCATTGGTGACCAAGACTATGTAGCAGATAGTGCCAAGTTGTATGAGGCTTCTATTAACAAAGATGGCTCATATGTTTTGGGGACACAAGTTGCTTCCGCTAATATTTCCTTTGACAGCGCTAAGAAACAACTTACTGCGAAATTACCAGACAATAGTTCTAAAGCTTATGTATTGAGTTACCAGACTAGCCTCTCTGGTAAGGTCATTGATCAAAAATCGTATGACAATACAGCGATCTATACAAACAACCAAGAGTCCAGTGATTTGACGGCTAAGGTGACAGTGCCAAACAGTGGCAATGTTCTGGATAAAAGTGGCAAACAAGACCCAACAAACTCTGCTTATGCGTTATGGACAATATGGGTCAATAAAGCCCAGTCAACTTTCAGCAATGCAGTTGTTACCGATGAGCCTTCTGACAATCAGATTATTGATCAGAGTTCTATTGTGATCTATCCAGGGAAGGTAGCTTCTAATGGTGAATTTACTGAAGACAAGAGCAAGCCATTAGTACTTGGTAAGGATTACTCTGTGGATTTGCAGACTGATAATGCAACTGGTAAGCAAACGATGAAGATTTCCTTTACAAATGAAATCAGCTCGGCTTACTCGATACACTATCGCTCACTGATCAATTCGTCAAAAATTAATGATATGTTGACAAACACAGCATCGATATCAGGAAAAGGCGAAAAAGATGTTGATAACAATACCAGTGGATCGACGGCAGTAGTAAACAATAGTGGGTCGGCAACGGGTAAGAACACCAATCTTGTTCTCACCAAGAGTGATGCAGATACCAAAAAGTCAATTGCTGGAGCTTCTTTTGAACTTTGGTCTGATGTTTCTGGACAAAAGGGACAGTTGCTTCGCAAAGGCACAACAGATTCATCTGGCAGTATTACTTGGAACAATCTTAAATCTGGGAAGTATATTTTAGTTGAAACAAAGGCCCCAGATGGGTATGTAATCTCTACCATTTTGGCCAATGGTAAGGAAATTAACCTTCAGTATAGTGATGCAAACGATGATAATAACGTTTCTATTTCGGAAACTAATCAAAAAGGAAAAGTTACGGTTGAAAAGTCTGATGCTGATAACTCAAGTCCTTTAGCTGGAGCAATATTTGATCTTTATAAGAAAGACGGGACTAAGGTTGCTTCGAATCTTAAGACGGGATTAGATGGCACTGTAAGTTATACCGGCCTTAATGCTGGAGACTATTATATTGTCGAAACAAAGGCTCCTGATGGATATAAGCTAGATGATACTCAGCATGCCTTTACAATTAATGGCGATAGTATTCAATTAAAAGTTCCAGTCACAAATGATAAAGCATTAGGGAGCGTTCTTCTAACAAAGACAGATGGTGATACTGGTAAAGTTCTTTCCGTTGCCGTGTTCGATCTGTATAAGAAGGACGGCACAAAGCTTGCTAGTGGTTTGACGACAGATGCTAAAGGTCAAATCAAGGTCAATGATTTGAAACCAGGTGACTACTATTTTGTCGAAACAGCAGCACCAGCTGGCTATGAATTGAATGATAGTAAGCTGAACTTCACGGTTGAGTTACAAACGACAACCAAGGTTGCGACCGTTGCCGCAACCAATGCTGAGAAGACTGGCTCCGTTGTCTTGAATAAGACAGATGGCGATACTGGTAAAACTCTTGCTGGTGCAGTATTCGATCTGTATAAGAAAGACGGCACTAAGATTGCCAGTGGTTTGACGACAGATGCTAAAGGCCAGATCCAAGTCAATGACTTGAAGCCAGGTGACTACTACTTTGTCGAAATAGCAGCGCCAGCTGGCTATGAATTGAATGACAGTAAGCTGAACTTCACCGTTGAATTACAAACAACGACTAAGGTTGCGACCGTTTCCGCAACGAATGGTCAGAAGACTGGTTCCGTTGTCTTGAACAAGACAGACGGCGATACTGGTAAAGCTCTTTCTGGTGCGGTGTTCGATCTGTATAAGAAAGACGGCACTAAGGTTGCCAGTGATTTGACGACAGACGCTAAGGGTCAAATCAAGGTCAATGACTTGAAGCCAGGTGACTACTACTTTGTCGAAACAGCAGCACCAGCTGGCTATGAATTGAATGACAGTAAATTGAACTTCACGGTTGAATTCCAGGCAACGACCAAGGTTGCGACCGTTTCCGCAACGAATGGTCAGAAGACTGGTTCCGTTGTCTTGAACAAGACAGACGGCGATACTGGTAAAGCTCTTTCTGGTGCGGTGTTCGATCTGTATAAGAAAGACGGCACTAAGGTTGCCAGTGATTTGACGACAGACGCTAAGGGTCAAATCAAGGTCAATGACTTGAAGCCAGGTGACTACTACTTTGTCGAAACAGCAGCACCAGCTGGCTATGAATTGAATGACAGTAAATTGAACTTCACGGTTGAATTCCAGGCAACGACCAAGGTTGCGACCGTTTCCGCAACGAATGGTCAGAAGACTGGTTCCGTTGTCTTGAACAAGACAGACGGCGATACTGGTAAAGCTCTTTCCGGTGCAGTATTCGATCTGTATAAGAAAGACGGCACTAAGATTGCCAGTGGTTTGACGACAGATGCTAAAGGTCAGATCCAAGTCAATGATTTGAAGCCAGGTGACTACTACTTTGTCGAAACAGCAGCACCAGCTGGCTATGAATTGAATGATAGTAAGCTGAACTTCACGGTTGAGTTACAAACGACAACCAAGGTTGCGACCGTTTCTGCAACCAATGCCGAGAAGACCGGCTCCGTTGTCTTGAACAAGACAGACGGCGATACTGGTAAAGCTCTTTCCGGTGCAGTATTCGATCTGTATAAGAAAGACGGCACTAAGATTGCCAGTGGTTTGACGACAGATGCTAAGGGTCAAATTAAAGTTGATGACCTGAAGCCAGGCGACTACTACTTTGTTGAAACTGCCGCCCCTGCTGGTTATGAACTAAATGATGGTAAGCTTTCGTTTACTGTCGATCTACAGGTTATCGGAAAACAGGCTGTGGTTATTGTCAAGAACTTTAAGAAGAGTTCATCACAAAGTAACAACGATAAGCACAAAGGCGACCAAAACATGCCTGCTACAGGAGATACCAATAGTTTAGTAACGACACTGATGGGAGTGGTCTTGTTGCTCAGTATGTTCACCTACAGTCTTTTCAATCTTTACAGACGAGAACGCCAGTAGAGATAGAAAATGAGGGTCTCTGGTGCTGAAGGATTATTTTAGTGAAGTAAAAGAACTTCGACTCAAATTTTTAGAGCGTCAGTAAACCGCTAACAATTAGTAATCACCTAATAATCAACCATACGAAGGAACCCCACAAACTTGTTTTTTGAGATTGTGACTCTTCGTCAAGTAGAGTTGATAGTTTTTTTATGAAGCACTTGGGCCTTAACTGGTCTAGGTGCTTTTCTTATGCCCTTTCATTCGTAAGCACCCAATAACTGACCGCATATGAATCCCGCTCGTAAGGTAAGCACCTAGTAATCGACCGCTGAAATAGGCCCGCAATCTCGTCTTTTGAGATTTCGGGCCTTCGTATTCTTTAAACGCTTGATTCTACGTTTGAACTGTTAGTCTTTAAATTCCATGGCAAACACGCCTCCAACGATTCCGTTTTTGCGAATGTTGGTAGCTGTGAGACAATCTCTAACAGTTGTGTGATGTAGTTCCGCGGATCGAGCCCATTGGCTTTCGCGGTTTCAACCACGGTCATCCAGATGGCGTTGGCTTCGGCACCTTTTGGACTAGTGCTAAACAGCCAGTTTTTCCGGCCAATCACATAACTCTTCATGTTGCACTCAGAAGCGTTATTACTTAAATCGATTTCCCCAAATTCTAGGACGCGATTTAATGCGACACGTTGCCCCTGCGCATACGCCAATGCTTTACCTAGACGATCTTTTGGTAAAGTCTCGACATGATCACACCACTCCCAAAAGTGCTCGATCAACGGTTTAAGCACCACTTGACGCTTTTCCAGGCGTGATGCGCTATCTAAGCCTGCCCAATTCCGTTCGAGTTCAAGCATCTGATTGAGTAGCTTCAAGCCCAGCGTCATCTTCTTAGTGTTCTTGAAATCATCGAAGAACTTACGCCGTACATGCGCCCAACAACCAACGCGAGTGATTGAATCACCCAGAAGATTGTAGCCGGCGTAGCCGTCGCATTGTAGGACACCAGGAAAGCCACTGTATAAGTTCTGAGCGAATTTCCCGGAGCGAGTATTCGCATAGGCATACATGACGACTGGCGTTTCGCACCGCGTGATACTACGGGCTACCCAAATATACGACTTGCTCTGCGCCGACTTGCCAGGCTCTTGAAGTACCTGATAAGGGGTCTCATCGCCTTGGAGAAAACCTTGGCTCATCAAGTGGCTACGCATCAGGTCATAAACTGGCTTCACTAACTCGGCACACTTGATGACCCAATTTGAGATTGTGGTCTCACTTAATAAGACGCCTGCACGCTGCCAATCCTTTAATTGGCGATAGAGCGGTGTCCCGAGAATGCATTTTTGATGCAAAATCGACGCGATCAACGAAGGCGTCGCAATGCTGTGGGCAATTAACGCCTTCGGCGCGTTACCACGATAGATATGACTACATCCATCTTCAAGTTCGCAAGTCGAGCACTTGTAGGTCTTCTCATAGATTTTCTCGACAAACAAACGCCCTGGGATTCGATGAACGACCTCGCGAACAAAGTGAGTGCCTACCAATTTCAATTCATGACCATGTTCACTGTATTCATCGGTTTTGGAAACAACGGTGGTTCTTACCGGTAGATCATTCGCCAACAACTGCTGCCGAGTAGATTTCGGCTTTCTTAGCTGCTGCGGTTCATCATCTGTTACTGCTTCGCTTTGTTGCCCAGTTTGCGACAATATCACCGATATTGTCGTCCGGATCCCCAACATCAATGTAGTTGACAGCGTTGTCCACCGATATAAAGGCATTACCGATTGCTTGCTCCATGTTCCCTTTTCCACAAATCGTAATTTTAGTCATTATACTTCGTCTCTTTCTTTTAGTGAGTTAGGAATATCCTGATTGGCTTATTTAGTCAAGGCGATATTTCGTCAACACCCAAACAACTAGCTTGGAAATTAAATCAATAAGAAGATTTCAGAAGGCTTCGAATTTCCGGCAACAAGTAGTTGTGGCGTCATACCTTAATTGCCTTACATTGGGCATCACAATACAAATAGCGGGTCTTCCATATGCTTACCAAATCCTTAATAGTCTGAACTTGAACGGACCTAGGTTGACCTCAACAGCGTCAAATCCGTGATCCGAATCTCTGATCACTGACTAGAGCAGATAAAGAACGCCGAGCACTTGTTACGGAAAGTGGTAGTAATAAAGCCTTTTAATCCATGTTATTCACTTCGAATGCGTTATAGGACTTACATTCCGTGTATATGTAAGCAGAAATTTGAATTGGCATAAATCGGAATTGCTTACGAGGTGTTCTACAAAGACGGTTAGTGACTTGGTCATTAGTGGAGGCTCAGAATTTTTGAGGAGCGTAAAGTGCCTTAAATATTAGGAAACCATTACATTTCAGAGCTTTGGTTTCAAATACGCTGTAAAAGCTGTCTGTATATGGTGAGAGCAAAAGTTCTCAAATCTCTTTGAAAGGAGGTAGCCTTGCCGCCGTGCGCGGCGGTCGGCGTTAGCCGGCCGCCATCAGCCCCCAGTATCTAATAGGGGGGCGATAGTATGACAGGATAAACCTTCTGGGCAGAATTAAGCCGCGTAAGACCGGCGTTTTGCCAGAAATATGACGCAAAATTGACGCCCAATTAGTTTACATCGATTTGAGCGCACGACGTTGAGATTCATGTTCATGCCAGGCTTGCGTAGCGGTGAAGCACGGGCGTTAAAGTGGACAGACGCTGATCTCGAAGCTAAGACGGTGAACGTCAATAAGACGATGGACTATCACAACCACAATTGGTTTGAAACGCCCGCGCCGAATACTGCCGCTAGTCGTCGCACCGTGGCGCTTGGTGATGATGATACCGTGGCGTGCTTAGGCGCGTGGTATGTCGCACATGCGGCGATGGTGCATTCCGAGTGGGTATTCTCACGCGATGGGATTCCGTGCTCTGACGGACAATTTTTGGACATTGTGGACGCGTACAGTACACTCGCCAAAGTTCAGCGAATTACCGTGCACGGCCTCTGCCACTCGCACGTGTCGCTGTTGATCGGCGTCGGTGAAAATCAGCTCCAGATCAAAGAACGTCTGGGGCATGAGGACATTGAAACGACACTCGGCACTTACGGTCATCTCTACCCCAACAGTAACTTTGAAGTCGCAAAAAAGCTCAACGGGATCTTCTCCGAGGAGGTACCCGATGAGCCAAAATAATTTGAAAAGGGTCAAAACTGTGCCACCGTAAAATCGGTGATGCTGGAAACGTTGATACTAAGGGACTTACACGAGATGTGTCATTGTTCCCGGGAAATAATTTACTGTAACGACGTCACGGAAAATATTACCTGAAGAAATGGGGAAGTATCGGTCATTTGGATAATAGGCTGAACTTTGGTTGCTGAAACATATTCTTGAGCGGCAATCGGTTTCACTTAACGCAAAAACAACCAGCAATTCTAGCGAATTGCTGGTTGTTTTTATGTTAATACTCACCGGCTGGCCACCTGTGGGTACATTCTTTTTTGCTAGACTTGTTATTCGTATTAATTGCCAAAGTGATTATATTAGCGGGTAATGACGATTTTTCCTTCGGTGTGACCAGTTTCAATAAGTTGATGGGCTGTTAATAAATTAGCGACATTTAAACCGGGGATTGTTTTAGTCAAAGTTGAATGAATCTTTTGTTGATCAAGAAGATTGGCTAATTGCTTCAGAATCTGTCCTTGAGTGGCTAGTTCATGATTAAAATTGCTTTTGGCAAACATGAATTCCCAACTCCAACAAACGTTCAGATTTTTTAATTTACCAATCGGCAATGGAGTTTGAGTTTCAACAATACAGCCAACCTGACCAAAGGGCGCTATTTGTGTCGTGATTAGGTCAAAGTACTGGTCAGGATTGATCAATACAGCAATGCCGTCAAATTTTCCCCAGCCAGCTTGCTTGACTTGAGCAGCGATATCTTGATGATAGTCTAAACATAAGTCGACTTTATTTTGACGAAGCCAATCGAAATGTTTGGGACTTGCAGTTGCCGCAACACGAAATCCGGCCCAATGCGCAATCTGGCTGAGCATCGTGCCCACGCCACCGGCACCATTGATTATCAATAATTCCTTATCGCGGTTACTACGGAAGCCGAGTTCTTCTGGCGTTACGGCGCCATGGGCAATTTTTTCTTGAACTGCTGGATTGTCTAATGGCTGACCAAAGCCGATTTGCTCGAAAAGCAATTCCCAAGCGGTTAATCCGGTTAATGGAATCGCAGCACTTTCTGCAGGTGTTAATTTTTTCGGTGCTAGACTGACTAAGCGATAGTCGATGAGCTGATGTGTGGCGTAACTACCATCACGATTGATTGTACCAGCGTAATAAACCTGATCATTAATTTGAAAACCAGTGACTTGGTTTCCCATCGCAACGACTGTGCCAACAGCATCGTAGCCTAAAACGTGAAAGCGATTGTCGCTGAGACTTTGGCGCTGCTTAGTATCAACTGGATTTACTGAAATAGCCATTATTTTAATTAAAAGATCTTGGGGTCCAGGCGTAGGTAAGTCACTAGTTTTAATGTGAAAGGTACCGGAACCTAAATTGAAGCCTTGATTGAATCCATATTGGATCAGATTAGTTTGGCTTTGAGTCATGGTCAAATTCCCCCTAATTATATTTGTCTAGCTGTTTTGTGATAGGACCTCTTTTAGTATAGCAATCAAGTAAATTCAGATAAAGTAATGCTACTTTTGCCTGCTAAATCAATAATCTCACTCAGGCGGCGTATTGTGGGTAATCTAAGTAAACATCTGGTATTATGAACGTATAAGTGATTTAAATGAGGATTTAAGGAGCAACGCATGTTTAATCGGAATTCTGACCACGATCACACGTTAACTTTGTTAATTGCCAGTTTAATTTGGATAGGTGGTGCATATTTATTAATTAATGATTATTTGAAAAACCATTTGTTAAATGGACCAATGGCTTTGGTTCTATTGATTGGCGTGGTATTGACTGCTTTAGGATTTTGGCAGCAACGAAAAAAATGAATTTGCATTATTTTAAAGATTATGCGAATTAATCTTCTCATTATCTGCCCAGAGTTAAAGCTCGTTCCTGAGAAAATATGATAAAATAATTATTTTTTCTCATTGTTTTTAGTAACTGATTTCATTACTAATATCAATATAATCAGGCGGTTAGTATTAGCGTAATATCTTTTATGATATAAAAATTAATATTAACATTTCTATTGACATTAAAGTTTAATAATTGTACTATTTTATCAACTTCATAAAACGATTAATTTATTTGGTACCCGTTTTGGTGAGAAGAATTTCGATTTGGAGGGCTTTATTATGAAAAATGGTAAGAAAGGGTTATTAGCACTCGCTTTGGTGAGTGTGGCACTGTTAGGCGCCTGTGGTAATAAAAAAGCCGCTTCGTCCAATAGTAGCAATACTTCAAGTTATAACTACGTGTATACAACTGATCCAGATAATTTTGACTATATTGTTTCAATGCGTTCTACAAATAGTCAGGTATATGGTAATTTTGAAGATGGGTTACTGGAACGTAATCAATACGGTCAATTGAAACCTGCTTTAGCTAAATCATGGAAAGTTAGTGCAGATGGTAAGACTTATACTTATAAATTACGTAAGGGCGTTAAATGGGTTGACAGTGATGGTAATGAATACGCCACTGTCAAGGCTCAAGATTTCGTTACTGGCTTAAAGCATGCCGTGGCTGCTAAGTCTGAAACATTATATATTGTTCAAGATAGTATTAAGGGCTTGAATGATTATGTTAATGGTAAGACTAAAGACTTCTCAACAGTTGGTGTCAAGGCAATTGGCGATGATACTGTTCAATATACTTTAAATCAACCAGAGAACTACTGGAACTCGAAATTAACTTATGGGGTAATGTTCCCAGTTAATGCTAAATTCTTGAAATCCAAGGGTAGCAATTTCGGTAAGCCACAAGCTGATGGTATTCTCTACAATGGTCCTTATATCTTAGCTAACTTCACTTCTAAGTCTGTTCTTGAATATAAGAGGAACGATAACTATTGGGACAAGAAGAATGTTCATGTAGATGATATCAAGTTCACTTACAATGATGGTAGTAATCCTGATGGCTTATATAAGTCATTTAAGAAGGGTGACTTCACGGCTGCTCGGGTTTATCCTAATTCAGCTGGTTATAGCGATGTTGTTAAGAATAATAAAAATAATATTATTTGGTCACAACAGGACGCTTCAATTTATAACTTTACGTTTAACTTAGATCGTCAGACTTATGGCGCAACTTCTAAGAAGACTGATCAAGCTAAGTCTGATACTAAGAAAGCAATTTTGAATCGTAATTTCCGTTTGGCTATTCAATTTGCTTTCAATAAGTCACAATATAATGCTCAGGCTAATGGTGCTCAAGGTGGAACCAAGTCATTGCGTAATGAGATCACGCCACCAGATTTTGTTTCAATAGACGGTAAAGATTACGGAGACTCAGTCAAATCAGACTTAGATAGTCTTGATAAATCAGCCTTTGGTGATGTTAATTTAGCAGATGCCCAAGATGGTACGTATAATGTAGCTAAAGCTAAGGAATATATGGCTAAAGCCAAGAAAGAATTGGCTGCAGAAGGTGTTTCCTTCCCAATTCATTTAGACTTACCTGCTAATCAAAAAGCTCAATTAACTTTAAACCAATCGAAGTCATTTAAGAGTTCTGTTGAAAAGAGTTTAGGTAAAGATAATATTTCAATTGACATTCAATTATTGAATGAAGACAAGTACTTGGCAGCGACTTACCAAGCAACGACCGGAGCTGCTGCTGACTTTGATATTAGTAATGCTTCTGGTTGGTCCCCCGATTACGATGATCCATCAAGTTATTTGGATATCTACACACCAACTGCTGGTTCAATGATTTTGACACTTGGGTTAAATCCTTCATCTGCTGGTACTCAAACTGCATCTAATAAAGCTGCAATTCAGGCTGTTGGTTTGGATGAATACGAAAAATTAGTTGATGCTGCTGAAGCCATTACTAATGATAATAACGCTCGTTATGCAGCCTTTGCTAAGGCAGAAGCTTATCTATTAAACACCGGCGTCACAATTCCGGTTAATTCATCAGGCGGTTCTCCTTCAGTAACTAAAGTTGTACCATTCACAAGCCCATTCGCTTATTCCGGTTTAGGTAGTTTCAGATATAAGTACATGAAGGTTCAGGATACACCAGTTACAATTGCTCAATACAATAAAGCTAAAGCAGCTTGGGATAAGAAGCGTGCTGAAATTGCCAAAGAAGAAGCAAAAGATTAATCAACTCTTAGAGTAGGGCGAAAAAGGCTAGCACAACACTAGCCTTTTTTCTGCTTTTCTCCAGTACCATCAGCAAAGCATGAAAATCAGCATTAAGGAGGAACCATTTGATGAAGAAGTATGTCTTCTTTCGAATAATCCGGTCGCTTGTCAGTATTTTCTTAGTTACTACGTTGACGTATATCATTATTTATTCATTGGTACCACGAAGCGATGTTTTTAAGAACGATACGATGGTCAGTAAGTTAAAAGCTGATCCTGATAAATTGACGGATTATGAGAATACTGCGTTCAGTAAAATGAACTATATTGAGTATTACGATACGAAATCACTCTTAGCTAAGGCTGAAAAAGATAGTCCTGAGGTGACCGCTAAACCAACTGCTGCTAATAAGCAGTTGCTAGAGAAGTGGGGCGACAAAAATGGATTTACCATTCATCAATTTAAGATTGGTAAAGGCTTTTATGCAACTCGGGAATTGTCGTTATTGGAACGGCTTGGTCGTTTTTACGGCAATTTAATTCAGTGGGATAATCCTTGGGCAGTCCATGATGCCAAGAATCCTAATATGCCACGTTATCTGAAGTTTGAGAATGATAAATTGGCTGGCTTTGCGCTAGTTGGTTCTGGGACTAAGTATCGTTATCAAATTTACTTTAATAGTTCATTCCCATACATTCATCAAAACTTCCTGAAGTTTAACTTAGGAACATCATATCCTACTTTTGCTGGGATTCCAGTAACCACGGTTATTGGTGCTCGCCAAGGTAAAACTGAAGTGGTTCAGAATGTTTATCCGAATGGTAAAACATTTAATAGTGCTGATAATATTTACTCACGGCAATATCAACCTAAAGCAAAACAAGACTCGTCAGTGCGTGAACGTTATGGCGATGATTACACTAATACCACTCAGAATTATCAAGACCCTTCAATGATTGGCACTTCTTTCAAGGCTGGTATTTGGGCGTTAATTATTTCTTATGTGATTTCAATTCCGATGGCTATTTTAATGGCACGTTATAAGGGTAAGTGGTTTGATAAGGCTGGCACAGCAATTGTGACTATTCTGATTGCCGTACCAAGCTTGGCCTTTATCTATGCTTTCCGTTATTTAGGTAGTTCATTATTTGGCTTACCTGATTCATTCCCAACTCAAGGCGCGTCATCATTCGCCTCATGGGTCTCACCGACGGTTATTTTAGGGTTACTGTCCGTTTCCGGATTGGTGATTTGGTTCCGGCGGTATATGATTGATCAACAATCTTCTGATTATGTTAAATTCGCAAAAGCAAAAGGATTAAACGACGGCGAAATTTATCGGAAGCATATTTTCAAAAATGCTTCGATTCCAATTGTCCAAGGTATTCCTGGGTCCATCATTGGTTTAATCGGTGGGGCCACCATTACTGAAACAATTTTCGCAATGCCTGGGATGGGGAAGATGTTGCCTGATGCAATTATTTCTCATAATAATCCAATTGTGATTGGCTTAGTCTTTATCTTTACGACCATTGCAGTCTTCTCAGTCTTGCTTGGTGATATTCTAATGACCATTGTCGATCCACGAATTAAACTTTCTACGTCAGGAGATGACTAACCATGGCAGATAAAATTAAAGAGACACCGCAAGATATTGATAATGATTTCGTTTTGGTTAGTCGTGACGCTAAAGCTTCAGAAATTATTGACACGCCAAAATATTCATATTGGGGTTCAGTTGCAAAAACTTTCTTCTCCAGTAAAGTAACGATTTTTATGTTGATTTTAATGGTGGCAATTTTATTAATGTCATTTATTCAACCGTTATTTAGTGGCTACAATCTAATGGATGTTTCTGGCGTTAATAACTTTGGCGCTCGTTATAATTGGCCCAGCGCTAAATACTGGTTTGGGACTGATGCTGATGGTAAATCGTTGTTTGATGCCATTTGGGCTGGTGCTAAGACCTCAGTTTCGATTGGGTTTATTGCCTCATTGATCACTACTGTCATTGGTGTGATTGTTGGTGCCATTTGGGGTGTTTCCAAGTCGATTGATCGATTGATGCTGGAAATTTATAATGTTATTTCTAATGTGCCAATGCTCCTTATTATCATTGTGCTGTCATATACGTTTGGTAATGGTTTTTGGAATTTGATTTTTGCCATGACTTGTACTTCTTGGTTAGGGACAGCTTACTTCATTCGAGTTCAGGTTATGATCATGCGTGACCGTGAATATAATATTGCTTCGCGGACGTTAGGTACGCCAACGCGGCGGATGATTTTCCGAAATATTTTGCCATATTTGACTTCTGTTATTGTGACTCAAGTTTCACAGTTGCTACCATCGTTTATTTCTTACGAAGTTTTCTTATCCTTCTTAGGTGTTGGTTTGAGTCAAAGTGTGCCATCACTGGGCCGCTTGATTTCTCAATATTCGCCATATATGACTAGCTATCCGTACTTATTCTGGTTACCAGTCTTAGTGCTTGCCTTGATTACGGTTTCGCTGTATATCGTTGGCCAGAATTTAGCTGATGCATCAGATCCACGGACACATATGTAGAGGGAGCGTGTAAGATGACTGAGAAAAGTATTTTAACAGTAAAAGATTTATCGGTCGGTTTCCACGTTCGGGGTCGTGAGTTAAAAGCAATTCGCAATGTCTCCTTGGAACTTAAGGACCAAGAAACATTGGCAATTGTTGGTGAATCTGGCTCTGGAAAGTCGGTTTTGACTAAGACTTTCACCGGGATGTTGGAACAAAATGGCTATATTAGCCATGGGACGATTGATTATGATGGTCAACGATTAAGTGATTTGAAGAAAGATAAGGACTGGGAAGGTATTCGTGGGAAAGAAATCGCGACGATTTTCCAGGACCCGATGACTTCATTAGATCCAATTAAAACAATTGGTTCGCAAATTGCCGAAGTTGTTATTAAACATCAAGGTAAGTCGAAAAAAGAAGCTAAAGAAATTGCCATCGATTTAATGGATCGGACGGGAATTCCTAATGCTGCAGCGCGTTATAACGAGTATCCTTTTGAATATTCTGGCGGGATGCGGCAACGGATCGTTATTGCAATTGCCTTGGCTTGCCATCCTAAAGTTTTGATTTGTGACGAGCCAACGACGGCATTGGATGTAACGATTCAAGCACAGATTTTGGAATTAATTAAAGAATTACAGAAAGACTATCATTTTACGACTATTTTCATTACTCATGATCTAGGCGTGGTTGCTTCGATTGCCGATCGAATCGCCGTTATGTATTCTGGTGAAATTATTGAGGTTGGTACTTGTCGTGAGATTTTCTACGATCCCAGACATCCATATACGTGGAGTTTGTTATCTTCATTACCCCAGTTAGCACAAAAGGGCGGCGAATTGTATTCGATTCCTGGCACACCACCTTCGCTATACAAGGATATTAAAGGCGATGCTTTTGCCCCACGGAATCCTTTTGCTATGAAAGTTGACTTTGAAGCGGAACCACCAATGTTCCAAGTTTCGCCAACACATTTCGCCAAGACATGGTTGTTGGATCCGCGCGCACCTAAGGTTGAAAAACCTGCTTTGATTCAAAACTTGCATGAACGTTTCGTTAAGACCTTGGAACGTGATAATCGGTTGCATGCTGAAACAGAAGAAATGGAGGCTGAAGAACATGACGGTAAATAAAAAAGATGTCCTGCTTTCACTCCATGATTTGGAAATTTCTTTTGGTGAAGGCAAGCAAAAATTTGTGGCTGTTCAAGATGTTAATTTCGATATTTATCGAGGAGAAACCTTCTCACTAGTTGGTGAATCTGGTTCTGGTAAAACAACGATTGGCCGCGCAATTCTGGGTATTAACCCCACTAGCCATGGTGAGATTGATTTTAACGGCCATCAAATCAACAAAAAATTATCCCATCAAGAGGAACAAGAAGTGACCCGGAAAATTCAGATGATTTTTCAAGATCCATCAGCTTCTCTTAATGAACGGGCAACGATTGATTATATTATTTCGGAAGGGTTATACAACTTTCATTTGTATGATTCTGAAGAAGATCGTTTACAAAAAGTGACCAAGATCATTGAAGAGGTTGGCTTGTTGCCGGAGCATTTGTATCGTTATCCGCATGAATTCTCTGGTGGTCAGCGGCAGCGGATCGGGATTGCGCGGGCGTTGATCATGCAGCCTGATTTAGTGGTTGCCGACGAACCAATTTCAGCTTTGGATGTTTCAATTCGGGCCCAGGTTTTGAATTTGTTGAAGAAATTCCAGCGCGAAAGTAATTTAACTTACTTGTTTATTGCCCATGATTTATCCGTGGTTCGGTTTATTTCGGATCGAATTGCTGTTATTCATGCTGGTCGGATTCTGGAATTGGCCGACACTGAAGAACTATTCACCAATCCACTTCATCCATACACGCAATCGTTGCTATCAGCGGTGCCAATTCCTGATCCTGAATTAGCTCGGGAGAAGAAATTAGTTGTCTATGATACCAACATGCATGATTATAGTGTGGATAAGCCGAAATTCGTTGAAGTCAAACCAGGTCATTTTGTTTATTGTAATGCGCCTGAAGAAGCGCATTACCGTAAGATTCTTGAAGAGCAAGGGCAACTGACCAAATAATGTATTTCTGGGTCGGATAATCTTATGATTATCCGATCTTTTTTGTTGTTCTTAATCTGAACTTGTTTTAGGCAGAATGGCGTCAGAACCAGTTCTGTTTCACCAGCTCAATCAAATAATTGAAGTTACTCTACGCCAGTTTCCCCTACTCCTCACAACTTTGGTTGAATCGTGTTCGGAGCGGTAAATGGCTAGGTACAATTTAAATATTTACACGATCGGTTGGCACCGCTCATGCAAATATTTGAAATTGTACTACGCCAAAAAACCACCGCTCCTCACAACTATTTTAAAAAAGTTTCATTAAAAGCTTGACAAGTTTTATGAGAATCGTGTATTGTAGAATCAATCGTTAATTAAGGTTTCATGAAAACGAATGGAATGGGAAAGTAAATCCGTTAAGACTGTACAGAAAACTTACATTTGCTGAGAGTAAGGTAGTTACGACGAATTGAAAATGGCCCACGATCGGCATCACTAAGCACTGTTAAGTGATGATGACTTGGCACTCATTATCGTGCACGCGTATCGGCTTATTTGCCTGTACGTTAGTGAGGTGGTAGTCCGTAAGGCTAGCACAAATTAGAATGGTAAACACGACAGAGCTCGTTTCTAGGAATAGAAACGGGCTCTTTTTAGTTTCCCTTAGCTGGAAAATTTAATTTTGACTGCAGCAAAATTAAGTCAACTAGTTTCAGCCATTTTCAACCCAATTGATTGATTTTCAGATAATGAATGATGTTTAACGGAGGAATAAAAATGAAAAAATTATTAAAGAAATTAAGTTTAAGCTTATTGGTTTTAGTTCCATTATTAATCGCTGCTGGTTGCGGCAAAAAAACTGACAGTAAAACTGTTAAAGTTGGCATCATGAGTTCTGACGAACGGATCTGGAATCCAATCAAGAAATCACTGAGTAAAGAGGGCATCAATCTGAAACTGGTTGAATTTTCTGATTATAACCAACCCAACAAAGCTTTAACTGATCATCAAATTGACCTCAATGCCTTTCAGCATTACAACTTCTTGGATAGTTGGAATAAGACTCATAAGACTTCAATCGTCAGCATTGGTGAGACTTATATTGCGCCAATGAATTTGTACTCGCACAAAATCAAGAAGCTCAGCGAAATCAAGACGGGCGACAAGATTGCTGTTCCTAACGATCCAACCAATGAAGGTCGGGCTTTAAATATTTTGGAAGAGGCTGGCTTGATCAAAATCAAGAACGTTGATTTACCAACAGTTAAAGACATCACTTCAAATCCGAAAAAGTTACAAATCACCGAACTTGAAGCAGCTCAAACTGCGCGGGCTTTGTCTGATGTGACGGCAGTGGTTGTCAATAATGATATTGCCGCTGATGCTGATTTAACTACTAAAGATGCGATTTTCCAAGAAAAAGTTAACCAACGTTCGAAGCAATGGATCAACGTGATTGCTGCTAATAAGAAAGATAAGGATAACGCTACTTACAAGAAAATCGTCAAGGCATATCGGACTGCCGCTACCGCTAAAAACATTGAAAAAGTTTACAAAGGTACCGCAATTCCAATTTGGACATTGAAATAAACGAAAATAAATTAGAAATATTTTTGGTTGATATTCAGCAGTATTAACCAATTAGCATTAAGGAGGATCAGCATATGAAGCAGTTTTTTAAGCGTTTGAGTTTGGGTGTTGTAGCGTTAGTTCCATTATTGTTTGCTTTTGGTTGTGGTAAAAATTCTGCATCGGCTGCCCAAACGACCACCATTAAAATTGGGATTATGAGTTCCGACGAACGAATTTGGCAACCAATCGTCCAAAAATTGAAAAAGCAGCGTATAAATTTGAAATTAGTTGAGTTCTCTGATTATAATCAACCTAATAAGGCCTTAACTGACCATCAACTTGATTTGAATTCTTTCCAACATTATGACTTCTTGGCTAGTTGGAATAAATCCCATGATACTGATATTGTGGCGATTGGCGAGACCTATATGACCCGAGGCTTCATGTATTCGCAGAAAATCAAATCAATCAGTCAAATCAATCAGTCAAATCAAGCATGGCGATAAAATTGCGATTTCCAACGATCCGACTAACGAAGGCCATGGCCTGAATGTCTTGCAACAAGCAGGGCTGATCAAGATTAAAGCCAATGTTAAACTGCCAACGGTCAACGACATTACCGCTAACCCTAAGAAAATTAAGATTATCGAAATGGAAGCGCCGCAAACCGCACGGGCTTTAGGTAACGTAACAGCAGCGTTAGTGGGTAATGATATTGCCGCCGATGCTGGCTTAACTGAGAAACAAGTTATTTTTAAGGAAAAAATTGACGCGCGCTCGAAACGGAGTATTAATATTATTGCCGCCAATCACGCCGACAAGAATAACAAAGTTTACCAGAAAGTCGTTAAGGCTTATCAAACGGCGGCAACGGAGAAATTGATCAAGAAAGTCTATAAAGGGATGGCTTTTGGCGTCTGGACGCTGGATCATGCCTAAGTTGACAGTAACGTTATTGGTACATTAGGGAGGAACTATTTTGGCAGAACCAATTATTGATTTAAAAGATATCTGCGTGACCTTCAAAGAAGATAAGCGCGATGTTCATGCCGTTGATCATGTTGATTTGCAAATCAATCGTGGTGATATTTACGGGGTGGTCGGTTATTCTGGCGCTGGTAAATCAACTTTAATTCGGGTCATCAATTTATTGCAACGGCCGACGAATGCTGAGGCGCGAGTAGAAGTCAACGGGACTAATTTGCTGGGTTTAAACGCGGCATCATTGCGTGATGAGCGTCGGAAAATCGGGATGATTTTCCAACACTTTAATTTGATGCATTCTCTGACGATCACCGATAACGTTGAATTTGCCTTGAAAAAATCGAATTTAAGCAAGGCTGACCGTAAGAAGCGCGTGGCTGAATTGCTGGAATTAGTCGGCCTCACTGAAAAGGCTAATGATTTCCCTAGTCAATTATCCGGCGGTCAAAAGCAACGGGTCGGGATTGCCCGCGCGATTGCCAACCGGCCTGATATTCTGATTTCAGACGAAGCAACCAGTGCTTTGGACCCGAAAACCACTGTGGCCATTCTGGATTTGTTGGCTGATTTAAATCAGAAATTAGGCTTAACTGTTGTTTTGATCACCCATGAAATGGATGCCGTTAAACGAATTTGTAACCGTGTGGCTGTCATGGAAGCTGGTCGCTTAGTTGAGACTGGTGACTTGCTGCAAATCTTCAGTCAACCAGAAGCACCCTTGACCAAGGACTTTATTGACACGACAACGCACTTAGAGTCAGCGTTGGCGGCGGTTAAGCAGCAGCCAGCGATTGCCCATTTAAAGGCTGGCTCAGTTCTGGTGCAGTTAGGTTATCAAGGCGCTAGCACTGATCAGCCGCTGATCACTGAATTGTATCGTCGCTTCGAAGTCAGCGCTAATATTCTCTATGGTAATTTGGAAATTCTCCAGAATACGCCAGTTGGTAATTTGTTAGTCGTTTTGTCGGGTACGCCGAAACATACTGAGCAGGCGTTGGTCTTCATGAAAGAGCAACGAGTTTCAGTTAAAGTCTTAGAAAAAGGTACTGAGGAGGTTGCACATGATTGATTTTTTGACGAAAATTATGCCGAACGTTGTTGATAACTGGTCTGGCGATAACGGCATCCTACTTGGTATCTGGCAAACTTTGTACATGACTTTCTGGACGACTTTGATTGGCGGCGTGCTAGGTCTGATTCTGGGTATAGCCTTAGTGGTGACTGATCAGCATGGTATTCTGGCGAACCGGGTTGTTTATAATATTCTCGATAAGGTCGTTAATATTTTACGATCGATTCCGTTTGTTATTTTGCTAGCGGTGGCTTTCCCACTGACGCAAATCTTAGTAGGGACTACAATTGGTCCCAAAGGTGCTTTAGTGCCACTTATTCTGGGTACAGCGCCATTTTACGCGCGCCAAGTACAGAACACCTTGGTCCAAGTTGACGATGGTGTCATCGAGTCAGCAGAGGCTCTAGGCTATGGCCCATGGACGATTATTACCGGTGTTTACTTGTGTGAGGGCTTACCTGATTTAATTCGGACCTCGGTTTTAACAATCATTTCAATTATTGGGCTAACGGCAATGGCCGGCGCTGTTGGTGGTGGCGGTTTAGGTTATATCGCTATCAGCAAAGGTTACCAACGTTACCAAAATGATATTACGTTAGTTTGTACCTTGTTGATTCTTGTTTTAGTGTTCGTGATTCAGGCATTGGGCGACTTATGGGCGCGCAAGGTTGATCATCGTTAGTGGATAAAAAAATAAAAAAGTCCGCAACCAAATTAAATGGTTGCGGACTTTTTGCGCCGCTTCTGACTGATCAAGGGACCAGCCGAAGTATACCTGCCAAGGGATGATAATTATACCGCTAATGGCTGCTAGACTGCAAGGGTGAGAATAACTAATATTGGATAGCTGCGATATTTGGCCTGGCAACTGTCACGTCTGGTGCGTTAAGGCTATTGTTGAAATAGTTAAGATTATTTGCCAAAAAAATAAACCATCGGCGGACGGTTTAGAGATTTAGAGAAATCTAGTTTCTAACTTGCGCCGATCGTTGTACATCATAGTCAACAATCGAACATCAAGGAGTAACGTGTTTGCAGCACGTTGCTCTTTTTGTATGCACTCATTGTACCATAAATTAACAATGCGTAAAACTTATTTGCCAATCGTATCTAGTCATTTACCAGCAAGAACACGTTTCGGCGGAACTTATTGCTGCATTTTCCGATAATGTTGATAGCTGGGACATTGCAGCGCCAAGGCTTTTAAAAAAGTCTGGTAGTGGTTTTCGCGGGTGGTAGCAGTTTTCGGTGAATATAAATAGCGGGCCCAGTCGCGTTGATAACCTGGTGTTAACTGCTGAAAAAATACCGCACTAGTTGGGGCCATCTGAGTTAAGCGCTGTTGAATTTCGGGTAGATAGTTAATGTAATCTTGTACGCGTTGGCTGGCCACGTTAGTTGAACGTTGCTGACCAGTTAGCCATTTCAAACCTACAACAGTGAAGTCCTCGTCAAAACTAACCATTCGTGAGAATTTCAAGCCACTGTTGGGAACCTCGCCAGTAGCTTCGTCAACTTTCAAATAGGGAAAAATGCTGTCGCGATGAATGCCAGTGTATTTTTTGCTACTTAATTTAGGATAAACCAAATATAGGTAACCTGTTGGCGTTAATTGTTTACTTCGGGCGACTTCAGTAATGACAGTTTGCATTTCGACAAGACTGAAGACGAAGAATATTTGCAAATCAGGCTGATTATTAGTCGCGCTTTGCCAAGGACGTAACGCCGCTTGTAACGCTGATGGCACGTGATGAAACGCGCGCTGCGGATATTGGGCAAACTTTAATTTTACTGGATCAAACGTCATAGGCACTTTCTACCACCGTTTCTTTTCTAGTACTTACAGTATAGCCTAAGCAACTGCAGATAGTCACTGATCAACGCGTAAACTGAGGCACTAGTAAATACGCAAGTTAGCTCAATTTATTTTATTTTTGCGAAAAATATAATTCAACAATAAATTAAATGTTATGTCATAATGGAGATGTTGCCTTCACCATGGAACTGACAACAAATTGTCGCTGAAATGGAGGTGATTTCAATGGTTGCATCTTTTTTGATGTCACTTCTGGTCGGCGTCTTATTAGCCTTATTTGATTATTGGCTGAATAATCATCATCGGAAGTAAAACTAATCAAGGCAACATCAGCTCACCCGTTTATCATCAATAAATGTAAAAAAAGCCCACAACTACTCAGAATAGTTGTGGGCTTTGGTGATTCAAAGTGGTTGCATCCCTTTGATAACACTAGTATAGCATTGAACTTAGTTAAAAAGCAAATTTGACGCCAGCCTATTCTTATCGTAGCTAACATTGATCGTTTGTTAGTTGCGTAAGGAGGCCAACTGATAGTTGGCTAAGAAACTTTGTTGCCAGTCGCTTTCAGTTTTAACTTGTTGACCAAAAGTGACGATGCCGGCATGAAACTGTTGTAAGCCGCGCAAAGTTAAATCAGCGACTTCGGGCCAAATTAGTGTTTGGGCAGCATCGTACGTTTTAGGTAACGTCAATTGTAAATGCTTGAATAGCCGCCGAGCGTAAACATCAACGATAAAAGCTTCTTTACTAAATACATAAAGCATCATGGTATCAGCGGTTTCGTGACCAACGCCCTTCAAAGCAAGTAATTGCTGACGTAACTCAGCTTTTGGTACTAAGCGAATTGCTGCCAAATCGTCGTTATAACGCGCAAAAAACTGACAAAGATTCTGAATTGTTTGGGCCTTACGCACATAAAACCCTGCACTCCGAATAGTTTGTTCCAATTCTGGGGTAGTTAATCGGCGAATCTGCGCGGGTTCAAAATCAGTGGCCTGTCGCAAGTCAGCTAACGCATAGTCAACGTTTTTCCAGTTGGTGTTCTGAATGAGAACAGCGCCCCAAATGATCTGCCAATCTGTAACTGCTGGCCACCAACCGTTGGTATCCAAATGGTCATGAAGTAATTGATAAAGTTGGGGCAAGGTAATGATTTGCGAACTCATACTTGTGGCGCAACTCGTTGTTCATGCGCTGCAACAATTTGGTCGGCAATTTTAGCAGCGATGTTGAGATTCCGTAAAATTGGCCCGTGGGAATAACTGCCAATCGTGTTCTTATAATGCACACCCTCAGCCTTATCCTCAGGATTGTTACCATAACCTTCCAAGACTTTACCTAGCGGCTTCAAGTTAGAACCCTTATCGAAATAAGTTCGGCCACTGTGATTCTCAAAAGCGCGGAAGTCACCCCAAGCAGTTTTAATGTGGGTGTCGCCAATCATGCGACTGTCAGCTTTAAAAATCGTGTGCAGCGGCAAAATGCTCAAGCCCTTGATAGTAGTACCATCACTGGTTTCATAATAGTCGCCTAATAATTGATAACCACCACAAATTGCCAGCATTGGTTTGCCAGCTTCAATATAAGCCTGTAACGTATCGTGATGCCGTTGTAAATCCTTAGCAACGATGGTTTGCTCGAAATCTTGACCACCGCCGAAGAAAAGAAAATCATAGTCGTTAGCGTTAAATTGATCGCCAAGACTAATATTGTCAACTTCAACTGGATAGCCTTTTTGTTTCAGCAAATAGGTTAGAATCTTGACATCGCCACTGTCGCCATAAGTATTCATTAAATCTTCGTACAAATAAGCCATCTTAATTGTTGTCATCAGGCAACCTCCTTTTAGGCTAAACGATTAATCTGATGCTGCTCGAAATTATCAAGTGTAATTTGCTTTTGTTCGGCGTGTGGTCCGGGACATTCTTGCATGAAATCTTGAGGGTTCAATAAGCCAAATTTGTACAAACGCCGACCACGAATGACCTTGGTCGTGCCAATGAAATCAGCACGCAGCGTGTGACTGTTGATCAAATAATGCTGATTTTTAAATTTAAAGGGGAAAGTGGTGTAAGCGTTAGGCTCGTGAATCGTTGAAAGGTCTTGATTAATATAGGCAACATGGTGCGAAGCCCGATGCTTGACGGCAAAGTCATGATTGAAGCTAAAGTAAAATTCATGAGGTTTAAGTTCGCCCTTGAATTTGGCGTTAGCGCCAATAATAGCAATGCTACGATAACTAGATAAATCAGTCTCCGTTAAGTATAAAGTTTTTTCGAATTGATCGGGTGTAATTTGCTTGAGCCAACGAGGTAAGCGGGGATGGCTGCGAGCAAATTGGTAGATTTTCTTAATAATCACTGGGTCAATGTAGCGGTAGTCAATGCGGTTCTGATTACGTTGCAACAACTCGCCCAGGCCAATTGTTTTGGTAAAATCAACGACAATCACTTCGTAATGAAATTCCTGTTGATACTTCAAGTAGTTGTCAAAGGCGTTGGGATACAAATGAGTCCCGTCAACAATGATGGTTTCACCACGGGCCATTTTATTGCGCATTAATTTGTCAAGCAAAGCAAAAGTCTCGGCGTTATATTCTTGGGGAATAGCTTGGCGCATTCGTTGGTTAGTATGGTCGTAAATCGTACAAAGGTTACTAAGCAGTAAGCGCAATTGGTCGGTGGAAATGGTGTAGGGATCTAAATGATGTTGGCGGATAAACGTGGATTTGCCTGATCCGGGCACGCCACGCAAGACGTACAATTTTTTCAAGTTCAAAACTCCTATGAGTGAATTGGGTCAGCGCTGTTAGAATTCTAGTAAAAATAATGAAATTACGCTGAAAAGTGACAATACTATCGCTTTTTATTTTACCCGATTATAGATAGGAATAAAACATAATAATTTAAGACGTAAAAATCTAAGATTATCCTAAAAGAAAACAGCTTTGATTATTTCTAGATAAGCAAAAAACGATTAACAATAGGTTATCGTGCGTATTAAAAAAATATGATATTTACAAAAAGATACACAATGATATGGGAATTGAAATAAATGTAATAAATGACTGTATTTTATGCAAAATGCCAATGTCATGCACTTTTTATAAGTACCGCTAACGCAAGCTACTTATAATTAGATTAATCATCTAAAGAGATTACTTTTTATTTTTTTTTCACATTTTCATGTATACTCAAATTACCAAGAAGTATCTAAAATTTTAGGAGGGGGTTTGTGTGGAAAAGAAGATTTGTATTCTTCATATTATTGGTTAGTTGTTTGGGGATAGTTTTTAATTCAACTTCATTGGTTAAAGCCGATGTTAATACTAGTACGTATGATGTCACAATCGTTTCTGGGGAAGCGGGCAGTGGCAGTACTGGTTCAACATCTACTGATAATGAGATAGTGCTACCGAAAACCAATTTATTAAATAAAGTAACACGATATTTGCCACAATTAAGTGAGCAACAAACTCTCGCTCTTATTTTCGGTGGTCTGATTCTAATTATCATTCTTTTGGTCCTGCTTATTCAGCAATTAAAGAAGCGCTGGCACGCATAAGAGGTACTCCTTTAAGCTTAGTACCAACTTGGAAAGCTTTTTTCGGACCTCAAGAGTAGCAAAAACAATGAATGAATGTTAACTATTTCTGAACTGACACATTCTTTTGGGGAGGTTTCATTCATGAAACGTACAAAATTAATTAGCTTTATTAGTATTGCCGCAATGGCATTGGTGAGTAGTACTGCTGGATTGAGTCAAGGTGTTAGCGCTGCGACTGTCAACGATACAAAAAACGGTGGCAATTCTACCGCTACCGCAAGTTTAATTAAGCCTGATGAAGGTTCGGAGGCTGCTAATATTAAATTAACGGCAGTGCCAGACATTACCTTTGCTGAACAGGTGATTAGTGGTGAAGCACTGACAATTGATAGTGCCAAAACCGTTAGTGATCCAATTACTGTCGTAAATCCTGGTCAGGATGATGGTTGGTCAGTGAGCGTTAAAACGGCTGGTTTTGTTGGCACAAGTGATGATATTAAGGGGAAACTCTTACGAGGAGCTGTTCTATCGTTTGACGCAGGGACAGTTTCGACAGACAATCCAGCAGCAGTGACGGACGAAGAAAAGCCAACAGGGGTGGCAATCCCTGTTAATGAAACTGATGGCTTGATTACTAGTGCTAGTACTAATCAGGGTTACGGTACTTGGTATCACAAGCATGAGGTAAATGAGGTTCATCTTTCAATTCCATCAGCCAACGTAGCTGGTGATTATCAAGCAGATTTAGTTTGGACATTAGGGAATGCACCAAAATAAGTTTTAATCTGAATTAGCATTTCAAAATTATTTCAACATCACTTTTCCAACAAACAAGGGGGAAACACTCATGAAAATGACTAAAACTTTTACTTTATTAGCAACATTGGCACTTGGTTTATCAGTAGCTGCAGGCACTTCAACTGTTAAGGCGGCAACAACGAACACACCTACGACAGCCGAGGCAACATTAACTACAAAAGATGATCCTGATAATCCTGATGACGGTAAGATTGTTTTAAAAAGTGTGCCAGCTATTAACTTTGGTACCAAAGAATTAGATGGTAGTGCAATTAAATTCGAACAGGCAGACACTATTGATGCACCTATTAAAGTTTTAAACCCAGGGATTGTTGCAGGATGGACAGTTTCAGTTTTTCGTTCTAAATTTATGAATGGCAATGTGGAGTTGAAGGGCGCGGTATTAAATTTCGGTGATGGTGTCATTGCTGATAACAATAATTCAGCCGATGCTACCAATTTACCAGCTGGTGGCGCGATTACTGTTGATGATGAAGCAGCCATCGTTTTGGATGCCTCAAAGGTGAGGTTAGATGGTACCTATCCCGGTGTTGGTGAAATTACAAGAACTCTTGCTAAAACTGATACCACTTTAGATGTTCCTGCAAATAATACTGCTGGTGTCTACAAAGCAGATTTAACTTGGACATTAACTGATTCGGCTGAGTAATAAACAGTAACTTATCTGAGGGGGATTTAAAATGCTTAAGAAAATCAGCCTTGGCTTGATTTTAGGCACGCTGTTAATCCTTTTCTCAACACCACAACAAGTTGTCCGCGCTGATCAACTTGAGAGTCGCGCTACAATCAAGCTACACCCAGAATCACCTACCAAACCAGTTGATCCAGTTGATCCGAATAATCCTGATCAGGAATATCCGGGAGATGAGACTGATGATGGTAATCAAGGGACTGGTACCGTTGCTAGTTTGTCGTTAGATTATGTCAGCAATTTTCATTTTCAAACGGAAACAAAACAGACGAATGTAACGGCGCCATTAACGAATCAGTTGGCAATGGTTCAAGTGAGTGATCGTCGTGGTACTGGTGCTGGCTGGGTTTTGCAATTGAAGCCAGATGCCTTGGTTGGTCGTGCGACCCAAGCTGTTTTGAACCATGGTGAACTGATTCTTGGTAATCTGACATTGAAAGCGCCAAGTAGCAATGTTAGCGATCGGCCACAAATAATTACTAAAAAGATTAGCTTAGGCGCGTATAATAATGTTATGCGCGCTAATAATGGGCAAGGATTAGGAACCTGGGTGTTGGGCTTTCCTAAAAACCAACAGAATCCCACTAAATTAATATTAAATAATTTAAATGATGCGCCAGCTGACCATTACTTCGGTGTTTTGAATTGGTCTTTAACAGATGCGCCAAATTAAATTTCAGCGCAAAGTGGCCGTCGCCGGTACTTTGCGCTTTTAGAAATATGTGACAGTAATTTTGAACAAAACGGGGGTTAAGTTGAATTATGAAACTTAAACATTTTATTTTTGGATTAAGCTTAATGATTGCTGGATTTTTGGGTGGGAATACTCAGCCAGTACATGCTGAAAGCTTGAATTTTGATGTTGGTGCAGTGTTGCCTGACAATCAAGCAAATAAAGATGTCACCTATTTCGACTTATTGGTTAAACCGAATGCGGAACAAAACTTACAAGTACGCATCAATAATAAAGACTCGCAAGAACATCAGTATAAAGTGGCAGTTAATCGTGCTGTTACCAATCGTAACGGGTTAATTGATTACAGCGACCATGGGAAAAAGGCTGATAAGTCATTGCTTTACGATATTGAAAAATATACGACCAAACCACAAACCGTGACCGTACCAGCAAAAACAAGCCAGGTAGTCACGATTAATTTGAAGACACCAGCTAAAAGTTTTGATGGGGTGATGCTTGGTGGCGTGCGGGTGATGCAAGTTGATCAGGCCAAGGCCACTTCCAAGAAGGGTGTTACTTTAACAAATCGGTTTGCTTATGTCATTGGCTTACAGTTACACGAAAATGATACGAAAATTAAACCAGATTTGCATTTATTGAAAGTAATGCCAAAGCAGCTAAATTATCGCAATTATATCACTGTCACGCTACAAAACAATCAGCCAACAATAATGCGTGATTTTAATGTTAACGCGGTTGTGACAAAGCGTGGTAGTACCAAGAAGGTTATTAATTACAAGAAGAATAATATGTCGATGGCGCCTAACAGCAATTTTGCCTTACCATTGGGGGATCAAGGCTACCAGTTAGAGCCAGGCAAGTATACGTTGACTTTGAAAGCTAACGCTGACAGTAAAAAATATAGCTGGAAGTTTACTAAGAACTTTGAAATTACTTCTGATCAGGCTAAGAAATTAAACTCAACTTCAGTTGATCAACCTGAAAAGAAAAATAATTATATGATTTGGCTTTTGATTATTGGCATTATTGTTATCTTACTATTGATTATCCTGATCATTATCAAGTTCATTTGATGTTGGCATATCAGGACAACATATTGCTGCTACTTATCCAGGTGAAAAATCAACCTACAACGATATTGTTTCTGGATCCAACCATTATTTTACGCTCAAGCATGATAAAACGAAGCTTGTTAATCTTACAAATGACGTAACAACAAATACAGTTAATAACGGCTGGCATCATGTTACTTTAGATTGGTCTGGAGCAGCATTGCGTGGGCTTGGTCAGATGCATATGTCATTTAATGATAAGAATATTAATGGTTCCGCAGTACAATCAGCACCGATTGAAGAGACCTATGATATTGATATGAGTAAAGTTGATCCAGGTAATACTGGTAAAGCACGTTGGGGAATTACGAGTTCAACTAGTAATGGTAGCACTGCTCAACAATCCGTAGTTCTTGATACGCCACCAACAGTTGTACAAGGGAGTGCTAAAACGACTTTAACGAACGCAGCTAATCAAAGTATTCCCGATATTAGTCAAACCGCCTCTGCAGGTAGTCTTCTCACTCAGACATATACCATCAATTATGATAATTTGGAAGCTGCTGATGATTGGAGTAATATTGTTGCCAAATTGCCAATTCCAGCTGGTACCACATTGGCCAATAATGCGGCCAATCCTGCAGTCATTCGATATAGTGATGGAACAACAGAGAATATAACCGAGACTGCTTCCACAACCGGTTTTATCCAACATACTTTGGCAAAATCACTATCAAAAGCAGTACCAAGTGCAAAAATTACTTTACAGTTAAAAGCTAATCAAGTTAGTACTGATACTAAAGTGACATTTGCTACGGCGACTTTTACCGGTAAGCAGGCTACTGCAACAGTTGTTCCACCTGAATTCACAATTATGTTGCCAAATGAAATTCGGATAACCGCTGCTGACACCGCTGTTGGTCCGTTCACTTTAACAAAGAATGAGTAACGGCGTTGCCAACAATCAATGGTCAATTTACTTATACTACTAGTTCTGGAACGGCAATTGTCGATAAACCTAATTCTAAATTCACGCTTCATACAAGTATTAATGGTCAGGCACTACCCACTGATCAGCTGACAGATAATGATTTTAGAAAATACACACTTAATTCGGTACGTTATGATCCAAATGAGGTCAGTGCGCTCCAAGAAGGAAAAGAAAACGTTCTAACATACTGGCTGACCGACGATTTGGGTAATAGCTCTAATGAGATAACAGTTAAAATATATGTTATTTCTGGTGAACTCGAATTATCAACCTCTGCTGCAACGAATTTTGAAGCCGGTCTTCTCTCTGGAAAGCGTCAATACTTAAAACGTGATACTAGCGATATAAAAGATTGGCAAATAGTTGTAAATGATGGTCGACCAATAGATGGGACGACTACGACACCTTCTTGGTACGTCTATGCTAAGGCAAGCAAATTCTTTACTAGTGTAAGTGATGGTTCCAAGGAATTAAAGGGACGAGTTGTTATTCAAAATTCGCAGAACAGTGATTTGACAGATTTAACGAATGCGGATGCGTTAATTGAAAGTGGTGATACTCCCACATTTCAAACTGAGCGCTCAATCACAATAGATACTAGCCAGATTGCTTTACAAGTTGATGCAAATGCGACTAAGGGCGTTTATAATGGTGCGATTACTTGGACTTTAGCAAATACACCTCAATAAAGAATAAAAAGGTTTTTTCAGTGTTTACTTACTGAAAAAACTTTCTTTTTTAAACCGATTCTAATCAGTTGACTAGAAGCTGCGGTTTTTGTACGCTGATGATGGTTAAGAAGAATACTAAGGGAGGATTTTATATTATGGCAATCAATCCAAATCGCGCGCAAGATGTTTGGAAGGATGCGGGCGAGCACGTTCAATTTACGGTTTTGAAATTCAATCGTCAGGACCCGGAGCATGAACGTGAGGTATTTCAAGAATTTGCTGATCGCTCACAGGCAATTATTCGTTCATTACGGATTCGTGATGCGAAGCCAGAAACTGGTTCACAGTTAAAAGTTTCGATTGGGATCAGCAATGCTGCTTGGGATTATTTATTCCCTAATGCACCTAAACCTCAAGAATTGACGACTTACACTACATTAAAAGGACCTAAGTATGTGATGCCAGCCACTGATGGTGACTTGTTCTTCCATATTCGCGCTAGTGATGAGGCTGTTGTTTATGAAGCACAAACGCAATTTCGCCGGGTGTTAGGTGAGGTTACCACCGTTTTAGACGAAACAAAAGGTTTTCGCTATTTTGAAGGCCGCGCAATTATTGGCTTTATTGATGGTACTGAAGCACCAGCAATTGAAGATTCTGCTGACTATGCTTTAGTTGGCGATGAAGACCCAACATTTGAGAATGGTTCTTATGCATTTGCTCAGAAGTGGTTGCACAATATGCCGGTTTGGAATCATTTGAAAACAGAAGATCAAGAAAAGGCTGTTGGTCGGGAAAAATTCAGTGATTACGAATTAGCTGACGAAGATAAATTCAAGAATGCCCACAATGTTGCTTCAAAATATGATATTGACGGTGTGGAGCAGAAGATTGTGCGGATGAATGTCCCTTACTCAGCGCCAGCTGCTGGTGAAACGGGTACTTACTTCATCGGTTACTCTCGTTATTGGTCAGTTACCAAAGGGATGCTCCAAAACATGCTTGATCAATCTGACTACCTCTTAACTTTCTCAGAATTATTAACGGGACAACTCTTCTTCATTCCATCCCGTGACTTATTGGCGGAAATGGCTGATGGCGAATTTAAATAATGATTTATGACTAAAATCCTAGTTGACACAATTTTAAAAAGTTGTGCTAACCAGGATTTTTTGTGGTAAGGCGATTGTTTTGAATACAGGGTTAGTCTTAGGCAGAATAGATGACAACTTTGTTGCGACCGTCGGGTTGTGTTAGACTGGTGGACTGGTGCCAAGTCTTCCCTAATTTAAGAAGGTGGTTGCTGGGCGATTTAGAGGGCGTGGAACGGCGTGGCCGTCGATTTGAGCTTATTGCTAACGCAACAATCTCAAATCAATGCCGGCCGCGTTCCACAACCCGCAGCCCGGAATGGAGTCAGAACCAATTCCGTTTCAAAAACTTCACCAGGTTTTAACGCTTTTGAACTTGGATTTGTAATTGGCATCAATCAATGCCGGCCGCGTTCCACGACAAGCAGTCCGCAATGCAGTCAGAACCAATTCTGTTTTAACAGCTAACATAGACTTTTTACTAAAGATGCACATAAAAAAGAAATTTCGACGACTTGCCAAAGCTTTTGCTAAAAGACTATACTTTTTATAGGTTTTGACTATAAAAAGTATATTTTCACTTAATAATTACGGTAATATAACGTATACTAAGTGATAGAAGCAAACGCTTAATTTAGGAGGGCGACATGACAAATTCGGCTTTTAAGAAAGATTTTTTGTGGGGTAACTCAGTTTCAAGTATGCAGACTGAAGGCGCCTACAACGAGGGTGGTAAGGGACCATCAGTTTATGATTTAGTTGAGCCTGGTGAGCATCGTTCTGATTGGAAAGTTGCTACTGATGACTATCATCGTTATCCCGAAGATTTTGATTTGATGAAGGATTTGGGTATGAACTGTTATCGGTTCCAAATTTCCTGGAGTCGGGTGCAGCCAGATGGTGAAGGTGAATTTAATCCAGAGGGAATCAAGTTTTATCATGACTTTATTGATGCTTTGATTGCTCGTGGCATTGAACCAATGATTTGTTTGTATCACTTCGACATGCCGTTGAATTTAGCCAAGAAGTATCAAGGGTTTATGAGTCGTGAAGTTGTCACTGATTTTGTGCGCTATGGTCAGAAGATGATTGACGAATTTGGCGATAAAGTTAAGTACTGGCTGACTTTCAATGAACAAAATTTGTATTCAATGCCTGGATGCGCCAAGATTGCTGGTGCCTTAGAAACACCGGAAACCTTGGAAAATATTCTAACTATTAGTCATCATGTCATGTTGGCGCACGCTCAAGTTGCCAATTACTTACATGAAACAACAATGTCTCAAATTGGTGGGATGTTAGCCTATACTGGAATTTATCCGGCAACTTCGAAGCCTAAAGATAATTTCTATACAGAGCAAATGAATCAATTTTACAATTACAATTTACTAGATGCTTTCACTGGTCGGGGTTATGTACCTGCTTTTCTGAATATCATCCAGCAAAATCACTTTACGATGATTCAGCCTGGAGATTTAGAATTGATTAAGGCGCAACACAGTGATTTCTTACCGTTTAGCTACTATCGTTCAACTACTTTATCTGCAGATAAAACTGCTAGTCTGGCTGATTTGTTAGTTTCTGGCGGTGACTTTGTGGATAATCCGCATTTGCAGACGACTGAATGGAACTGGCAAATTGATCCGCTTGGTTTCCGCAATATCATTGTTAAAATGTGGAATCGTTATCGGTTACCAATCTTCCCAATTGAAAATGGGATTGGGGTAATCGAAGAATGGGATGGCCAACACGAGATTCAAGATGATTATCGGATTGTTTACCACCGTGAGCATTTACAGGCCATGAAGGATGCTATGACGCTTGATGGTGCTGATGTGATTGGTTATCTTGGCTGGGGTTTGATTGATATTTTGAGTTCACAGGGCGATATGCGCAAGCGTTATGGCGTTGTATACGTCAATCGGACGAACCATGATTTGCGTGATATGAAGCGGGTACCGAAGAAGAGCTACCATTGGCTTAAGCAGGTTATTGCCGCGAATGGCGCTAATTTATATTAATTAATCAGTGAGAGGAAGCTACGAAGATGGAACCATTATTCTTAAATCCTTATTTTCAAGAAAAAATCTGGGGCGGCCGTAAATTGGCCACTGATTGGGGCTACCAAATCCCCGATGGTAAAATTGGTGAATGTTGGGCAATTTCTGCTCATCCTCATGGCCCAGCCACCGTTAAAAATGGCCCTTACCAAGGCCAAAATGTAGCGGAATTATGGGCGGATCATCGCGAATTATTTGGTAATGCTAAAGGTGAAGTTTTCCCATTGCTGACCAAGATTCTTGATGCTGAGGCAAGTTTATCAGTGCAAGTTCATCCTGATGATGCGTATGCTGAGGAACACGAGCATGAATTAGGTAAAACAGAATGCTGGTACGTCTTAAGTGCGGAGCCCAATTCTTACTTGATTTATGGTCATCACGCTCAGACTCGTGAACAATTGAAGGAAATGATCGACAACGGTGACTGGGAACATCTCTTGCGGAAATACCCCGTTAAAAAGGGTGACTTCGTTTACGTTCCTAGTGGCACTATCCATGCTTTGAATAAGGGGATCGTCGTTTTGGAGACCCAACAAAGCAGTGACACCACTTATCGGTTATATGATTATGATCGGGTGGACGCCAAGACTGGCAAGAAACGCGATTTGCATTTGAAGCAGTCGATCGACGTGACCACCGTGCCGCATCACGACCCTAAATTAAACATCACCGAAGAAAAATTCGGCGATTCCTACGTGAAGACGTTCGTGACGGCGCCATTGTCACCATTCTTCAGTGTTTACGAGTGGCGCGTTAAAGGCGAGTTGGATTTAACACGGCAAGCGGCCCCTTATACGTTAGTTTCCGTCGTTGACGGCGCCGGCAAGATTACTTGTGATGGCAAAACTTATGACATTAAAAAGGGTGATCATTTCATCTTGCCATTCCAAATCAAGTCTTGGCAATTAAGCGGCGATCTGCAAATCATCGCTTCTGAAGCTGGCGATCAGGAATAATCGTGAGAAGTTTGTTTAAGTCGCTCCTTAGTTAAGGGACGGCAGGGGCCGAGCGATTTAGAGGGCGTGGAAATAGACTAACCTAGGTGGTGAATTATGATTTGACGAAATCAAAATTTACCACTTTTTTAGTTCTTATGTAGAAATGCAACCACAAGTTTTACTTGTGGGGGTCAGAGAAGCTTTAGCGAAAAAAACATCCTTTCAGT
>NZ_RHOT01000020.1 GCF_003946675.1 Lapidilactobacillus gannanensis
CATACAAAAATCCCTCCGTAATCATCAAATGAATTATTGTATTTCATCTGACAACCATAAAGGGATTATTGCATTCTAACGAATTGTTCGGCATTTTACGTTAATACTCACCGGCTGACCGCCTTTTGGCACACGCTCTATTTTACGTTAATGCTTAGCAACTGACTGACTTTTGGCAGATACTTTTTTAATATTTTACTGACGATTAAAGATCTGTTCTTGAATCGAGCAACTTTTGAATAATAGCAGTAAACAGGCAAATTCGTCATAATAAAAAACGGAATGCAATCAAATTGCCTAGCACCAGCCAGTGTTCAACTAAGCAACTTGTGTGATAAATTCATAGCTAGGTTCAGCTAAATCCTCATCAAACTGAATTTGCAAATCATAGCCATTAAAAAACCATTCATCATCCTTGGTAGCAAAAAATGTTAATTCATCTTGCTGAGTTAATCCTAAAGACTGTTCTCGATCAGGAAGTGGGGCCAGCTCAATCCCAACAGAAAAACCATCATGTACCGGCGTACTGCCATATACCTTACCAAATAAATGAATTCCCTGTTGTGCAGTTAAATTAAATTCTTGTTTAAACCAAGCGGTTGCCGCTGGTGAAATAGAAATCTTCATCAGAATATCCTCCAGTTATGTCAATTTAGTAACGGTTACTTAGCTAAATGATGTTGAAACGCATAAATGGCTGCTTGAGTCCGATCTTCAACTTGTAATTTTGCCAAAATATTAGAAACATGCGTCTTGACTGTTTTCAAAGTAATGAATAGTTCATCCGCAATTTCTTTGTTACTTTTGCCTTGAGCAATTAATGAGAGGACTTCACGTTCGCGAGCTGTTAAATCTTCATATAATTGCGGTTGATTTTTTTCGGCCATCCGATTCATCATTTTGGTTGTTACTTCCGGCTCTAGCACAGACTCACCCTTAGTTGTGGCGCGAATTGCTTGAGCTATTTCTGCAGCCGTTGAGGTTTTCAAAATATAACTTGCCGCACCAGCTTCAATCGCCGGGTAAACTTTTTCATCATCAATAAAACTAGTCAAAATAATAATTTTTGCTTGGGGCCATTTTTTCAAAATTTCTTTCGTCGCTTGAATGCCATCCATTACTGGCATCACGACATCCATTAGAATCGCATCGGGACGTACTTCTAGCGCCTTAGTCACACCCTCGACACCATTTTCTGCTTCTGCGACAACTTCCATATCAGGTTGGACTGACAAGTACGATGAAATACCTAGCCGCACCATTTCGTGATCATCAACAATCAAAACTTTAATCATGTTTTTCCTCCGTTACAATTGGCACGCGTATTTCTACACTTGTCCCTTCATTTTTGAAGCTAATCGTCCGCAAAGTACCCCCAATTGCTTCAGCACGTTCACGAATATTCGAAAGCCCATAACTACCAGCCTTCTCTTGCTGCTTCATATCAAAACCGACCCCATTATCCACAACCCTTAAAACAACCACTTGATCAACTTGTTTTAAGAAAACTTGCATTTGATCCGCATGCGCGTGTCGCAAGGTGTTCGACAATAATTCTTGCACGATGCGGAAAAGATTATCCTCCACTCCAGAATTCAAGCGAACATCGTCCATTTCCCAAGTAATCTTAATTTTAATCTTGGTTTGTAATTCTTGCAACAGTTGGATAATGCCCTCTTTAAGAGAACGCCCTTCCAGATTGGTTGGTCGTAGGTGTAATAATAAGGCCCGCATTTCAGATTGAGCCTCGTTGATCACCTTTTCAATTCGCGTAATCATTTTTTGATAATTAGGATCAAGATTTGTTTGTTGTGCAGTTTCACTCAGGGCCGACAACATCATCATGGCCGCAAATAATTGTTGTGAAACCGAATCATGAAGTTCACGTGCTAAACGATGACGTTCGCCTTCAAGAATTTGTTCACGTGTTTCTCCTTCAAATCGCAAAGGTTGATTAGAAAAAGTTTGTAGTTCCTGTTGTAGACTGGCAATTTTCTCATTAAGTTGAGTCAGCCGTTGATCAATTGCTTGGGAACGACTATCCTCACTTCCTAATTGCCATTGCTGTTCCACATAATGACCCTGAAGAATACTATCCAGAACTTTTAAATGATGGCGTTCAGTTTTACGACTTAAATAATTGATCAAGCTCATCATTAAGAGCCCAAACAATGCTGCTCCAATTACCAAATAACCAATTAGTGAAATCGACCAATAGGATTGGAACAACATGGTGCCTAAACTGGACCAATTACCACTAGTATAAGCAACCATTAACAACGGCACAATTGCAAATAATAAGGCGCCCAGCATGGTTAAGGCAAAGACCCAAAGATTACGAAAGTGGCTCATACATAAACCACCTCCAAATCACCTAGTAGGCAGCTCGTAACGATGCGAATCCGCCGCTCACTTTTTAAATACTCAGGACTCTTTAAACTAAATGTTTGATTTTTTAATTCATGCCGCTGACCGGAGATTCGCACTTCCCCCAAGAAGGTCGCATGTTCCAAGTAAACACCAGTGCCAAAAGGAACTAGAATCCGGGTGTCACCAAAACCTTTTTGAAGAATCACAACATTTTCACGGTCAACTGGTAATAACGTATTGCCAAGATCAATAATTGTATCGCCGCCAAGTTCTTTTAAATTAATATCTTGCCATTGATAGACTTGGTTGCCAATTGTTTGATCACCCCACCACTGATTCTTCTCAACCTGACAGTGCTGATTATTTTCAGCATCAGTTGTCACTTGCGGGGCTAAATATTTCTTTTTTTGCCAGAAGAAATGACCACCCTGCCCTAACGAGGTCGGCGCAAATAACACTAGACCTAATAAAATGACAAACAGAAATAGCCAAAACGAACCTTGACTGGCCAAAGAAATCACAATTGCGATAATCGCTACTAATTTAATAAAATTGCTAACACGTTTGCCTTGTTGACGGCGACGGTTTTGGAGCAACAAAATTAAAATTCCAAGAATTAAAAAAATCAACGCTGCTGGTGTACTGAATACTTGCCAACCCAGTAAGATTAGGCAGCCAATCAGGACAATACCAAAGAAGGGAAGAAATTTACGCATAGTAACCCTCACTCATTTCATAATTTAAACCAATTATAACAAAATCTAATCAAGACGCCATCTGTCTCAAGTCTGAACTCTTTTGATTTTTTTACCAAAATAAAGAACAAAAAAACAAGTTGATTCCAAGCAATCCTGGTCAACAAACGCTAACCGCTGATCACTTTGAACCAACTTGTTAAATCAAACCAGTTTAACTGGCCTTTTTATTGTTAATTAGGCAACTGAAACAATCACTACTTTGAAAGAACCACCGGGGGTTTCAATTTCAACATTGTCGCCCTTTTTATGGCCAATCAGGGCCTTGGCAATTGGTGAATCATTGCTAATTTTGCCAACGCTGGGATCTGATTCGGCAGCACCAACAATAGTATATGATTCTTCATCATCTTCGCCGTCTTCTTTGAAGGAAACTGTTTTGCCAATTGTCACTTCATCAGGATCCGTATTGCTAGCGTCAACGACGTCCGCATAACGTAGCATTTCCTCGATTTGGCTAATCCGCGTTTCAACAACACTTTGCTCATCTTTTGCAGATTCATATTCTGAATTTTCTGATAAGTCGCCAAAACCACGGGCAATCTTAATACGGGCAATTACTTCCTGACGCTTAACCGTTTTTAATCGTTCTAATTCGTTTTGTAATTTTTGTTGACCTTCAGCGGTCATTGGAAAAGATTTGTCAGCCATACTATCTAACACTCCTGATTCATTATTTCACTAATATTTTTGTATACAAGACAATATAATATGTTTTCTGATTTAGTTTGTCAATCATTGACCACTAAAACTTCTGTTAAAATAGCCTAAATCATTTTCAGAAAAGACGTTTAATAGGTGTATCTCTAAAACATGACAGTAAAAATCCGCAGAATTGAAATCAGTTCTACGGATTTTATTTAAAAATAACTTATTTATCAGCAGCTGCCTGTTTTAAAACTGAACGAACTTTGGTGACTAGTAAATCAATTGCCACACTATTTTGGCCACCTTCAGGAATAATCACGTCAGCATAACGTTTAGTGGGCTCCACAAACTGATGATAAGTTGGCTTGACTGTTTTAATGTATTGTTCAAAAACACTATCAACACTGCGACCACGCTCGTGAATATCCCGCTGAACTCGCCGTAGCAGCCGAATATCATCATCTGTATCAACATAAACCTTGATATCCATTAAATCTCGAATCCGTGGATCATCCAAAATGAGAATACCTTCAACAATAATCACATCACGTGGTTCCTGATGCCGTGTTCGCGTTGACGGATTATAAATTTCATAATCATACAGTGGCACATCAATTGCTTGATGCTGCAACAACGCCTGTAAATGAGCGAGTAATAAATCATTATCAAACGCTAACGGATGGTCAAAGTTGATTTGTTGGCGCTCTGCTAAGGGCAAAGGCGAATACTTATAATAAGCATCCTGTTGTAACATTGCCACTGAATGCCCAGAAACACTTTCGAAAATGCGCTGACTAACTGTCGTTTTTCCACTACCGGAGCCACCGGTAACACCGATAATTATTGGCTTTTGCAAAATAAGAGGCCTCACTTTACTGATCTAAACTTGCATTTGTTGCCAGATGTTCGTCATAAGTGTGTGAATAGTAAACTTTACCCGTCTTCAAATTAGCGACAAAGTAGAGATAATTCTGATCACGATCACTTGGCTCAAGAACTGCCAAAATTGATTGCATACTTGGTGAGTTAAACGGACCAGGACCATAACCAGCATTTTTGTATAAATTATATGGTGATTTAACGGCAGTATCCTTATTTGTCAAACTCTCTTTATGTGTATTTAACGCGTACATCACGGAAATATCAGATTGCAATGGCATCTCAATCGCCAAACGGTTAAAGAAGACACCGGCAATTTTTTTCCGATCACTTTCCTTGACCCCTTCACGTTCAACTAAGGAAGCTAGTGTCAACACTTGCTGAACAGTCAGCTTTTGTTCTTTGATTGTACTGTAAGAGCCACTTAATTTTTCATCAGTCGCTTTCACCATACTAGTGACTAAATCTTTCAATGTGTCACCATCATAAACACTATAAGTCAATGGGAACAAATAACCTTCTAAGCGATAACGAACATCTTTTGCTGCCATTGCTGAGGTAAGCAATTCAGGATACTTCTTAGCCAATGATTTCATGAAACTTTCATTCTTCATCAACGCCAGGAATTGTTTCTTCGACCATTTCGTGTTCTTGGCAACAACATCACCAATTTCCTCAACAGTCACCCCTTCTTTAACCAGCACTTTACCAGTAACTTTCCGGTCGGAGTAACCCTTTTGTAATTGGGTGACAATTTGATCTAAAGTCATTGAAGGGCTTAAATAATAATCCCCGGCTTGAAAATTAGTGTAATTATGCGTCTTAATATAATAACTAAAGACTGACGCACTTTTAATGATTTTACGATTTTGCAACTGCGCCGCAATTTCTTTATTGCTGGACCCAATTGGAATCTTAACCTCAACTTTAGTTTTATCACTCGTATTAAATGGTTCTAACGATGTGTGGACGTAACGATAAGTCATAAACCCAATTACTACGATTAAAATGGAGATGATACCCACAATCCAGTAAACAATTCGACTGGCTGCTTTTTTTTCCGCATTGTGACGTGCGTGCTTTTCCTCCATCTCACCAGCAATCTTAGTCTGTGTCTTTTGGTCTGGAGACTGATGATCTGCCAAAGTAAAAAGCCCTCCTCTAAAAATACTTTCGCATTATTATACCAAAAAGTGCCTCTAAACACTCCTATTTTCCTAAAAATTAACTAAACTGCAATAGTCGAGGCATTTTTAACAACTAAAATGAGCTAATTAGCGACTGATTTATTAGTTTACTTTGCATTTGCTAGTAGAACTTGCTGGAAAGTTCATGAACTTAAGATACGCTAAAAATATTCTGCCAGGGGGGGAGAGAACCCTGCGACCAATTGCAGCACTGTTTAAAGGCCAGCTGGACCACCAAGAAAAGGTTCATGATTGTCGTATAAAAAATAAACTGATTTTTAGCTACCAAAACGTGTGCTCAAATGGCAACCGGCGCCGCTTAACTCAAAATACCGCGCAATTCTGACGAATTGCGCGGTATTTTGAGTTAGTGTCCACCTTTTGTCATGCGCTATTGAGATGACGACTCCCTGGTTAAGCATTATTTATCATCCGCCGATTTATGTTATGAGGCCATATTTTCAACCGAAATAACAGTCGCACTGACCATTTTTTTTACAAAAGTACGGCTAAGTTAACACTGAAAATCACTTTTTCACTGCTTACTAACTAATTGAGTCAACTAGGACGCAATTATGACAAACGATGTTGATAATGGTACCAGCCCGTTTCGCGCTCTGCTAACTGATTGTATAGCTGTTGGGCACTAAGATTGCTAGTTCGTGTCATCCAATCAACGCTAACACAATCATGAGCTTGTGCCCAAGTAAACGTTGCCTGAATCAGCTGGCGAGCAATACCTTGGCGCCGCGCCTGCTGTTGGACAAACAAATCATTTAAAGTTAGTGTTCTTTGCAAGGCGCGCGTATCGAACCCGAAATAATTTAACGCGAACCCGACAATTTCTTGATTTTGCACCGCAACCAATAATCCACCGACCGAATTAGACTGGCTCAATCTAACTAAATGCGCCGCCATTGCCGTCTCTGAAAATTGATGTGGCACTGGGCTGTCCCCATAATAAAGCTGCATTAGTTTAACTAACGTTGGCGCATCTGCCGATGTTGCTTCACGAATAGTGACCATCCATAACCTCCATTAAATCAATCAACTTAGTGGGTATTACTTTCAGAAAATCAGCGAACTTGAGCCTTGAGATTTTCAGTTAAAGCTGATGTCACTTTCAACATCACCTTATTGATTTGTTCGTCTTGCAAAGTAGCTGCTGGATCTTGAAAATGCAGGCGATAAGCTAAGGAACGTTTATGATGACCAATTTTTTCACCAGCAAAGACGTCGAAAATGCTAACATCGGTTAAATACTTGCCACCATTTTCCTTAACTAGGGCCACAACCTGGGCATTACTAATATTCTGGTCTAGAATCAAAGCCACATCTCGCTCCACAGCCGGATACTTAGCCGCTGATTCTGAAACGATTGTTGGTAACTCAGTATTCAAAATAGCCAATAGATCTAATTGCATCACATAAGTGACTGGCAACGCTAACGCTTGTTGTTCATTAGGATGAATTTCGCCGACAAAGCCAATCACCTGATCTGCTAAGATAATTTTAGCTGTCCGACCAGGATGTAGTTGGGCAATCGTATCATCAGCGACGAACTGTACCTGATCAGCCACTCCTAAAACTGTTAATAAATTAACGACTTCACCTTTAGCATCATAGAAATCATACTGGCGAGTCTTAGTTAACCAACTAGTTGGCTTAACCTGACCACTCCACAAGGCAGCTACCATTGGCACTTCCTTAGGCTGATTTTGATTGTCAACGGTTTGGAAAACATTGCCTTGCTCAAAAATTGCCACGTCATTTTGTTGATGGGCCAAATTATATTGCAAATCCAACAATAAGCCACTAATCAAGTTTTGTCGTAAATAAGCATGATCTTGAGTCATCGGCCAAGCCAACTTAATTGCTGGTTTTGGTGTGTGAGTGAAGGCAACTGCTTGTGGCTCTGTCAATAATGAATAGCTAATGACTTCATCGAGACCATGCGCTAATAAATTCTTGCGTACTGTCCGAATTAATTGTTGCCGCCGATTGAAACTTCCTTTGGTTTGAATGCCAGTTGGGAGCGTGCTAGGCAACTTATCGTAACCATAAAGTCGCGCAATTTCTTCAATTAGGTCAGCTTCAATGCTAATATCCCAGCGACGTAACGGTACTGTGACTAAAATTTTATCAGCCTGATCTTGATAATCAAATTGTAAGTCTTGCAAAATTGCTAGCATTTCTTGGCGACTAATTTGTGTTCCCAAAACATGATTAACTCGTGCAGGGTCAAGTTGCACTTGCAACGGTTGCCGAACTTGTTGATTACCAATGGCAATCCCCTCGCAAACTTGACCACCTGCTAAATCAGCTAACAGTTGGCTCGCACGTCGAAGTGCAGTCTCAACATCTGCAGCATTAATACCTTTTTCAAAACGAGTCGAGGCTTCAGTGTGTAAATTCGTCCACTGAGCTGTTTTACGAATTGACGTTGGATCAAACACTGCAGCCTCTAAAACAACCGTTTGCGTTTGATCAGTAACTTCACTATTCAAGCCACCCATCACACCTGCAACGCCGACAGGTTTTGCCCCATCAGTAATAACTAAATCAGACGGACGTAAATGCCACTCTTCCCCATCTAAAGTTACAAATGGCTCGTCAGCTTGAGCTAAACGAACGCCAATTTGCTTACTTGATAGTTGGTCGTAGTCGTAAGCATGAAGTGGCTGTCCATATTCCAGCATGACATAATTCGTCACATCAACCACGTTATTAATTGGCCGGATACCATTATTCCATAAGCGAATTTGTAACCACAATGGGCTAGGCTTAATGGTAATATTTTCAACAACTTTCAATAAATATTGTGGGACTAATTCGGGTTCAGCTACGCTAACTTTAATTAAATCACTGGACTTTGCGCCACTTTCATTTAAGTTAACTTCTGGGAACCGTGGCTTTTCATGGATCATGGCACCAACTTCATAAGCGGCACCATGCATCCCCAAAGTATCCGCCCGATTAGGTGTAATATCAAAGTCAAGTAGACGATCGTCCATGCCTAAGAATGAGAAGACTGGTTGGCCAACTGGCTTAGCCTCAGGAAAAACATAAATACCATGCAAATATTCTTTAGGAACAACGCTATCGCTGAAACCAATTTCCTGTAAGGCACAAATCATACCTTCAGAGGCTTCACCACGCATTTTGCCGCGTTTGATTTTTTCATTATTAGCGATGCGTGAACCAGGTAAGGCAACAATGACATATTGATCTGCTGCTACATTAGGGGCCCCACAAACAATTTGAACTGGCTCTTCGGCACCAATATCAACTTGACATAAGGTTAAATGATCAGAGTTTGGATGTGGACGTGTTGCCAAAATATGACCGACAACAATTTTCTTTAGACCAGCATCTGGCGCAATCACACTGGCAACCTCAATCCCAGTCACAGATACTTGGTCGGCTAATTTTTGTGGTTCAATTTGCTTTAAGTCAACGAATTGGCTTAACCATTGGTATGAAATTTTCATAATTATTTAACCTCCCGTTGGAATTGATGTAAGAAACGTAAATCATTTTGATAAAATTCTCGAATATCATTAACACCATATTTCAACATGGCAAAGCGATCGGGCCCTAAGCCGAAAGCAAACCCACCATAAACTTGTGGATCGACCCCAGCTCGTGATAACACATTAGGATGAACCATTCCGGCTCCTAAAACCTCGATCCAACCCGTATACTTGCAAACACGACACCCCTTGCCACCACAGGCAAAGCAAGAAATATCCACTTCAATTGAAGGTTCCGTGAATGGGAAGTAGCTTGGGCGTAATCGAATTTCCCGTTCCTCACCGAAAACATGGCGAGCAACAACCTCAAGCGTCCCTTTCAAGTCAGCCATCGTGACATGCTTGTCAATCACTAGGCCTTCCAGCTGATTAAACTGATGTGAATGAGTGGCATCATCATTATCGCGACGATAAACACGCCCTGGGCTGATCATCTTCAAAGGCCCCTTAGAGAAATCATGCTTTTCCAAGCTACGAGCTTGATTAGGTGAAGTATGCGTCCGCATCAACAAATCATGCGTAATATAAAAAGTATCCTGCATATCGCGTGCCGGATGATTCCGAGGAATATTCATCATTTCAAAATTATAATGATCAGTTTCCACTTCAGGACCATCAATTACTTCATAACCTAAGCCAATAAATAATTCTTCCAAATCATCAATTGTTTGATTCAAAATATGTGGCGTCCCCACTGGTGCTGGTCGCCCAGGCAAAGTCACATCAATCGTTTCGTGCGCCAAGCGTCGTTGCAATGTCTTCTGATCTAAAACTTTTAATTGATCATCAATCGCGCTACTTAAGTCGCCTTTAATTTTATTTGCAAACGAACCGACTTGTGGTCGTTCCTCATTACTTAAATCCTTTAGACCTCTTAAAACCTCAGTGATTGGTCCCTTTTTACCTAACAACTTAACTCGGATATCGTTTAGCTTCTGTTGATTATCAGCAGCTTGAATATCTTGCAAGCCCTGATCTTTTAACTCTTCTAATCGCTGTTTCAAACTCATGAAACCAACCTCCTTCAACTATTTTGACCAACAAAAAAAGCCCGCCCCCAACAAAGGGACGAGGCAACGCGGTACCACCCTAATTCAAGTTCACCATTATCAGTAAACTTGCACTTAAGTCGTAACGCTGACTAGCGTGATTTCCTACTAACATTCGTATTCAAAAATCAACTCAGAAAGGAATTCGTCAAACCGACCTATTAACAATCTTGCAGCAAATGATTGTTTCTCTGTATCAACATGGCTTAACTACTGGCTTTCATCATCGAACTAATTATTCAGTTGATTGATATAGTCATATCTTACCTTTAGAAAAAATTGAAGTCAAGTACTGGTGCTAGCACTTGAAAGACAACCAGCCGACAGTATCCGACCTTTTTACTCAAAAAAATTTTTTAGCCACTAAAACGTGTTCTCAAAAAGCCACTAGTTCTGCTTAACACAAAAATAACAAACAATCCTAGCGCAGAATTGTTCGTTACTTTACGCTAATGCTCAGCGGCTAGAATGCCAAAATTATTAATTACTCAGCTGAATTTCTACAATTCCCATTGGTCGGCCCAATCATGAACAGCATCCATAACTGGTAATAACGCTTTGCCTTTTTCAGTTAATTTGTAAGTCACTTGATGACCTTCTGATTCAGAGAAGCGATCAATTAAACCAGCTGACTCTAATTCTTTCAGTCGTTCCACCAAAACTCGATCAGAACAACGGGAAATTGCTTTTGCCAAATCTTTAAAGCGTAGTGCTTCATTCTCACAAAGAACACTGAGAATCAAACCATTCCACTTTTTTCCTAGAAATTCAAACGTCCGTTCAAAACGTGGACAAATTTGACAAGGTTCATCAGCAACAACATTCGTTGCAAAAACATGCGTCGTCATAATACTCTCCTCCATTGATAATGCGACCACTAAAAGGTCATTACAATAATGTCCGTAAATAGGCTAAAGGTTTCCGTAAACGTGCCTTCATCAGAAAACGCCAAGGCCGCGCAACTTCTTGCACAGCAACTTGATCATCAACCAATGAGACAATCCAGCTTTCGCGATACTTAGGCAAAGCCAAAGTCGCGCCAAACATATGCTTAATAATAATATCTTTTTCCTTGGCCGATAACTCAGTCAACCGCTCAGCATTACGTAAAGCAATCCGCGGATGAATATAAGCATGCGTGCCCGTATCAAACTTCACTTGTCGCCAATCATAATAAAACAAGTCATGCAGCAACCCTGCCCGTGCCGTCGCACGATAATCCAAATGATGTTTCTTGGAAATCAGGTAGCTAAAATATGAAACCCGTAAACTATGATCCAAACGATTCGTGTAATGATGCTGAGTGTACTCAGCTAACTTTTGAACTTCCGGCCGGTCCAATAAATCTTGAACAATACTCAGATATTCTTGGTCATGACGCCAAGAAGAAAAATCTACCATGCAAAGGCTCCCTTACTATTCGTTAACTGACCATCGATTAACCCAATTCTACCAACTTTTTTTAGAAAAATAAACTCAAGCGACTTACAAATGATAAGTTGTCTAGTTTAGTTGTAACTGATACATCAAAATTGCGGCAGCAATCGCAACATTTAAGGACTCAGCATGTCCAAAAATTGGTACATAAAGATTAACATCCATTACTGCTGCCAATTCTGGTGCCATGCCATGGGCTTCATTACCTAAAACTAAGGCATAAGCACCCGAAGCTGGCTGAAAGGCGCGCATATCTGTGGCCTTAGGATCTACTAACGTGCCTAAAAGTTGATAACCAGCCGTCCGTTGAGCCAACAACCAATTCTTCAAATCAGGCACTTGTAAAACCTGTAAATGGAATTGACTCCCTTGCATGGAACGTACGACTTTGCTATTCCAAGGATCAATTCCGCCTTCGCTAAAGACAACCCCAGCAAAACCGGCCGCATCTGCTGTTCGCACCATTGTCCCCGCATTACCAGGATCTTGCACGCGATCTAGAACCAGCCAGGGTTGTGGTTGTTCCGCCGATGTTACAACGGTCTCTTGCTGGGCAATAACAGCAAAAACACCTTCAGGATGAACAGTTTCACTTAAAGTCTCAGTCACCCGAGCCGTGATTTCAATTGTTGGCCCAGCTGAAACTTGATTTGCTAAAGCTGTTACCAACGGTAAATAATCAGCCTCAACTAATAAAAGTTTGATCTGCTCAGGTCGATTATTCAGTGCTTCCTTAATTGAATGCCAGCCTTCCAATAAATATTGGCCTTGTTGCTGACGATACTTTTTCTGTTGTAATTTTTTAATTTGTTTGATTTGCTCATTTTTTGGTGACTCAATTTTTTGCATTTAATATCGACCTTCATTTTCTAATTACTTCTATCATAGCAAATTTTCGGCCAAGTTAAGGAAAAAAAACAGAAATATCTCTGCATTTGTCAGCACTTAACGTTTTGAAACATTCATCCTTTGGTCCAGAAATTTTACTAAGTGTACCCAAAAAGTAAGTCTAAAACAAGTAAAAATCGTGATTTAAGTTAAATTTTTAAGAATACTGTTAGAAGTTTACAAATAATGATCGGTGTTTAGCAATCAATGGTTTATTCCATGGTGACAGTCTAACGATTTAAAACAAACTACTAAGCGCAAGACTGGCATCCTTTTCAATTGACCTGTTCTAAAGGCTTTATTATACTGTAAGAGAGGTGATTGCGATGCGTCGTGGTGTTGCATTGACAGTGCATGGCCGAGTTCAAGGAGTTGGCTTTCGCTGGATGACTAAAATGGTTGCCGATCGTTTACAAATCGTTGGTGAGGTTGCCAATAACGATGACGGTTCTGTTTACATTGAGGCCAGTGGTGAAGAAGCAAATTTAACCGAATTTATTGCTGCTATAAAAGCTTCCCCAACTCCTAGTGGTCGTGTTGATCAATTAGATGAAAAAACAATTCCTGCAGCTCCAGCACTAGGAAAATTCCACGTAACTGGTTAATTTTCTAAGACCGTAGACTGATTATTACCATTCAGTCATGGTCTTTTTTGATAAAGACTAGAAATCAGCGTCCAGATTAGGTATAGTGTTTTCTGTGAATGCTTTTTATATTCCGCATTCGCTTTAATATTCATATCTTATTTTTGAAACGATAATGAAGGAGTTTTTGCGACAAATGCGTAATAAAAAGAAATTACTTTTGCTTTTAGGTTTAGCAGCGGTCATGATGTTGGTGCTCAGTGGTTGTGCCAATCAATACCAAAATCCTAAGGTGCCAACTGGATTCTTCTATGGGTCAATCTATAAATATCTTGCCGTCCCAATGCAGAAATTGATTGTCTGGTTTGGTCAATTAGTTGGTGGGTCCAACGGCTTTGGCTGGGGCGTTATTCTGATCACGTTGATCGTCCGTTTGATTCTATTACCATTAATGTTACATCAGACTCAGAAATCAACGCGTCAAACTGAAAAGATGAAGGCTGTTAAGCCCCAAATCAACATGATTCAGAAGGCTCGTGCTAATGCGCCAGCAGCTCAGGCAGCACAATTAAGTCAGTTGACCATGGATGTCTACAAGAAAAACAATTTAAGCATGACTGGTGGTATTGGTTGCTTACCATTACTACTGCAATTACCAATCTTTGCCGGCCTATACCAGGCCGTACAATATTCACCACAAATTGCTAAACAGGCTTTCTTCGGTATTCCTTTAGGCAAACCAAGTATTGTGATTGCCATCATTGCAACACTTTTCTATGTTGGCCAATCTGTCTTATCGCTGGTTGGTATTCCGCCAGAACAACGTAAACAAATGATGACTATGATGGTTGTTGGCCCGGGAATGACTTTATTTATTAGTTTAGTTGCCCCCGCTGCCTTAGCACTTTATTTCTTAGCTAGTGGGATCATGGCACTAGTGCAACAAGTCATCACCACTTATGTGATTATGCCAAAAATTAAAGTTGACGTTGATCGCGAGCTGAAAGAGAACCCGATCGTAACCGTTATCGATGAAGCGATGCTAGCTAAAATGACACAGACAGCCACGGCCGCAATTGGTAGTACTGGCAGCGTCAAGGGTGTTGAAAGTCAAGCAACACAGCAAAATAATCGCTCACGTAATGCTGGCAAACAACAGCGTCGCCCTAAATAACGATTAGTTATAAGTAAATACAACGAAGCCTTGACCAGTCTTTTACCAAAAATAAAATGAACTTTAGTAGCTGAATTTTATTCTCAAAAGATACTTAAAGTCCTTAAACGAAAAGAACAAGTCTATTCTCAAAAATTAATACGAACTTTCGTTGCTGAAACGTGTTCTCAAAAGCAACCGGTTCCGCCTAACGCAAAAATGCCGAGCAATTCTAACAACGATTGTTCGGCATTTTTCGTTAATGCTCACCGGCTGACCGCCTTTGGTGATACCTTAAATGTTCAGCAGTCCTAAATTTTGTCAGTCACTTTTTTCAATCATTAATGTAACCGTGTGACGCCATCCGGTAAATCTAGTTTAGATTGATCATCCTGATGCGGTAAATTCTCTGGTGAAATTGGCCCATTGTCCCGAGGTAGGCTCACTTTAAATTGAGACCCAGAATCAACGACGCTTTCAACCGTCAAAGTGCCACCATAGGCTTTAACTAAACGAAAAGCGATAGATAAGCCTAAACCATTACCACCACGTTCACGAGAACGAGCCTTATCGACCCGGTAAAAACGATCAAAAATTCGTTGTTGATCCTGCGGAGAAATACCTAAACCAAAGTCTTGAACGACAATATTAACATGTTGTTGATCACTATCAGCACTCAACAAAACTTCTTTACGTGCTGCTGAATACTTGACGGCATTGTCCAACAAAATAATAATAATTTGTTCCAAATGATTACGATTCATGCGCACAAAAGTTTGTGGTGCTAATTCAACATCAGCCTGAATCGCAAAATCTTGATGCAACATTTGAATATTATCAACTGACTGTGAAATAACAGCCTGAACATTGGTTTGTTCATGAACGGTTTTGATTTCAACCTGTTCTGCACGAGTTAATTGCAGCATTTCTTCGATCAAATTATTCATTCGTGCTGTTTCTTGCGTGGCAGCTGCTAAAGATTCTGCTAAAACTTCTGGGTCATCTTTTCCCCAGCGATTTAACAGTTGCAAATGGCCCTGAATCACTGCAATTGGCGTCCGTAATTCATGAGAAACATCACCAACAAATTGTTTTTGCTGTTCAATATATTGTTGAATTTGATCCAGCATGCCATTAAATTGCCGAGCTAGGTCACTAATTTCATCATTACCAGAAAGTTGTGGAATTCGCGCCGTTGATTCTGGTGATTGATCAATTTTATGAATCGTTACCGCAATTAAATTGATTCGCTTCAATAAACGATGCACAATCAAATAGCCAATAAATCCACTAAATAGCACTGCCACCACGATTAGAATAATCATCTGCCAACGCAATTGTTGTGTGGAACGGTATAAACTATCCATTCGATTAACAACAATCACATAACCTGTCAACCGATAATTAGGCTGTTCATAAACTGGCATCGTCGTGACCACTACCCGGCGCCCATTTTCTTTAACAATTTTTTGAGTTTGACTCGAAACCGGTTTAAATTTGACACTAGTATCACGCGAAGTAAACACCTGTTCTAATTGCCGATTATAAATACTGACCGATAAATCAGAACGCGATAACTGATTAAACACTGAATCTTGATAAAAAGGATCCGAATTATTTTGCGAATCACTATTATCAAGTTGGTTGTCACTTTGATAGTATTCAGGTGTCATCAAAGGCACCACTTTAGCAATCGTCAAATTTTTCTTAACATTCCCTAAGCGGTCAACTACTAATTTAGCCGTTTCAGCTGTCGTTTTTTTCTCCTGAGCCAAAAGATTATTATTAAATGTCGCATAAATAATACTGGCGAAGATCACAAAAGTAAAAAAAATGGTCAGACCAACAGCGGCGGACCATTTTACCCGTAACGTTAAACGTAAACTTTTTTTAGTTGCATTTGTTTTTTTAGACATTAGGCCACACCCTTAAGAATGCATGACATAACCTGTTCCACGGACAGTTTGAATGTAGCTTCGGCGGTTAGGCCGGTCAATTTTATTCCGTAAATAACGGACGTACACATCCACGACGTTAGTTGCAACCTGCTCGTTGTAACCCCAAACTTGGCGCAATAATTCATCACGCGGAACAACTGTATTGGCATTCTCTACCAAAATTAAAAGTAACGAAGATTCCCGCTTTGATAATTGAATGATCTCACTACCGCGGATAACTGTCCGCGTTTGTGGTTCAATAATCAAATCACGGAAAACAATTTGCTTCTGATGTGCTGCCCGTGACTGACGTTCCATGTCAGAACGCCGAATCAAAGCCCGTAACCGCGCAAGCAATTCTTCAATGGCAAATGGCTTAACTAAATAGTCATCAGCCCCATCATCCAAGCCAGCAACGCGATCTAAAACTGAGTCCTTAGCCGTCACCATAATAATTGGTGTTGACTTTTCTTTACGAATGCGTCGACAAACTTCGAACCCGTTCAAGTCTGGTAACATTAAATCTAATAAGATAACATCCCAGTCTTGGCCCAGTGCTAAATCTAACCCAGCACGGCCGTTACCCTCAACCGTGGTGTCATAACCTTCATGAGATAATTCTAAGTCCAAAAATCGGGCCAAGTTTTTCTCATCTTCAATAATTAAAATCTTTTTACTCGCGTCTAATTTAGACACCCCCAGTAATATTTTCAAAACGTTCAGAGCGTAAATTCGCACATTAGTTAGCGTGCATGAAATCGGTCAAGAGAAATTCTCATATTCTTCTAATATATTAGAATCTCATCAAAATGTCAACCTTGAATTAAAAGTTGTTCGCAACCACGTTCAGCTAATATCAGCCGCCACTTTTAATGCCAGTGCAGATTAAAGAACAATCTCTGAATCAGCACTAATTAAGTATCATTACTTAATGATGATCCCAAACTATCAGGCACTACAACAAGTACCACAATTCTAATGAAAACTACTGAAGATTAAACTAAAAAAAGCTTATCCCGAAGTTTAGAAATCGCTCTAAACGTGGGATAAGCTTAATTAGTTTACTTTAGTTTTTCTATTGTTCCTCGTACCAAGTATAGTGAGATTTCAGTAGTGCCAGCTCATTGACGTGGCATGTACCGTATTTGTACCATATTTTAACTTTTTAAGATTACATTTTATTAAAATGCGGCTATTTTCTTCCTATATAACAGGACCCAACTTTTAAAATATTGCTAAAACTTTAAAAGTTTAGGATGTATATTTAATTTAGTTCGTAAGTCTACCGATTTAAGCCAATAAAAAAGCCTACCTCCAATTTAGGAAGTAGGCTTATTTTAATACATCAATATTTGATTAGGATGGATCATTGAGTTAATGGTTTTACCATTTTTGGCAGCTAGTGTATACATGCTAATACCAAGTTTAGATCCAATCAACCACCAACTATCTCCGTACTTAACCGTGTAAGTTAGAGCGGTGTTGGCAGTTGTCGAGCCGATAGTTAGACGTTGTCCGGGATAAATCATTGCGTTAATGGTTTTGCCGTTACGTGCAGCTAAGTTATACATACTGACGCCAAACTTATTAGCAATCGCCCACCAGCTGTCGCCGTACTGCACGGTATAACTATTGGTAGAGTTGACCGCCGGTGTACTTGTATTGCCGACACTTAACAGTTCAACGTCAGATTTATTGGCCCAGCTCATGATACCAGCAAGTAAAACTTTATTGCCACTAACCTGCTGCACTTTATAGGTCTTACCACGCACCCAGCTAGGAATCCCAACGCCATTAGCCCAACGGTTGGTAGTTAGATTTACTTTAACAGTGTCGCCAACCTTGATGTTAGCTTTGGCTGTATTATTAGCCGCCTGGCCAGCATTAGTTGCAGGTGTCGAAGTATCCGGCTTAACAACAACTTTACCTGTGTCAGTCTTATGACTTGAGCCATATCCATTGTCGGTAATACCAGTTAAATCAATATTACCATCGAGGCCGCCAGCAATATAAGTCGATGTAAACTGGAAAATCCCAATATTATTGAAGCTCGGGAAGTAATTGTAATTAGGTGTCGGTGTTACAGCATAGTTAGGATATTCTGCCATCCAAAGTGGGTACTGATTGGCAATTGTGCTTAAGCTTAAATGCGAAGTTAGGAAAGACTTGTAACCATATAACATTGCTGTGTAACCAGCAGCTTTAACTCGGCCTAAAGCATATAAAACCGAGTCTGTATCTGGATAACCATCCTCAACGTCTAAGGCGACAATTGAGCCTTTAGGAGTCTGTACCTTTGGCAAATAGTAATTAAGCATCTGATCGGCTTGCTGACGTCCAGTAAATCGACTGTAGATATAAGTGTGAGCTCGCTTACCCGCAGCGATTGCCGACGATACTTGCGTCTTGTAAGTCCATTGATCAACAAAGCTACCGTTGTAGTAGCCGCCAACTTGGCTAATTACGAATTTATCACGCTGGTAACCGTAAACGCCGTTGGCACCCTGGTATTTAGACCAGTCAACTCCCTGATCACCTTTTGCCGCACTCGCATAATTAGCAGGCACAGCCATAAAAACAGCCGCCACAATTAATGTGACGGCCAAGACTAATTTCTTTTTAAATTTCATAACTTCCTCCTATCGGTCGTAACCTGTGGCATGAACTGCAGGCGAATTGGCTACAGTCTTTGAAAGATTATCAACTTGGGATTGTAAATTGAAACCACTTTTAGTCTGAGTGTTGTAGACTGCTTCAATTTGTTCCTTAGACTCTGCGAATGCCTTTTCTACAGCGTTGCAGATAGTAGCTCTATCAGCATCGGTAAAGCCAAGTGACTTTAGCCCATCAATAACAAATCGGACCGCCTTGTCCTTTTTAGCGGCACCGGTCAGCTTTTGAGTTACGCCAAGTTTTTCAGCAGCAACCACCGCTGATTCGGCCAACGGAATTAGTGCCTGCGTGAATGCCAATGCCTTCTTGTTCTTGATAATTTGCTGGGATAACCAGACTCCTACAACTGGAATCACTGCTACCGCAATTGATAATACTAACTGTGCTAAATCTTTCATTATTTTTCCTCCTAGTGGAATAACTTCATCAGTAAGTTGATGATTAAAACAATGACCCCGCCTGTACCAAATATCATGCCAAACATCTTGATCTGATTGTCTTTGGCTAATTTGGTAAGAGCGAAGTCATGTTGTTCTGATGTTTTATTTTTTGTGATGACCTCTTTCAAGATCACGTTGTTCTGTTCACGCAAATATCGATTTGACTGATCAACACGATCAAGTCCGACACGCAAATCTTGCTTTAATTCTTGCACGTCCTTTTCGACATCATTAAGACGCTCAGTGTGCACGTCAATTTGCTTACCGTGCTCTGTCACGGTCTTTTCTAAGTCCAATTAACCATCCCCTTTTTAAAAAAGTTAAACGACCTAGGAGGCCGTGTCAGCTTTATCTGCTTCTGCCATCTTATCTTCTTGATCATAAACTAAATCAGTAAAGTCCGCGGCGTCTTTACGAACTTCGGTCTTGTTTGAATCGTACAAGTCCTTGTTTAAAACGGCCTGTGTGATATTGCTACGACCGTTACTCTGGTCAATAGTAGCGGAGAAATTCATCACCTGTTGCCCACTGATTGATGATTGGCCAGAAATGCTTAATGATTTGCTAGTTATTAACATTTATTTTTCCTCCCAATTTTTGATTGCTTTATTATCAAATTTCTTATAAGCGTCTAGGTAAAATTCGTCTTTGTCACCGTTAAAAGTCAGCTCATAATACATTCCGTCAAGCAAAGTCGTGCTTAGCAATGCCTTACTGTTTTGGAGAGTCTTGCTAGACCAAACAATGTAAACGTTATCTGGTGTGATCTGTTTACCGTCACTTTTATCTAGATGATCATTAACATAATCAGTGACCATTTGTTTGCCCTTACGGAAGAATTCATCAGCATTCATTACTTATCCTCCTTAGTTGCGTTAGAGAATGCTTCTGTCAATTCGAGATAGGCTTCAGCATCAGCATTACTTAATTCTGTTTTATCCCCGTATTCTTTAAGAATTCGTTTGATATCGTCGATGTGATTAACATAAGTACCGCCTTGGATTTCAGCTTCTTGACTCAGCAAATCGGCATGCACCTTGTTGAATTCTAATTTCTTGCTTGGCTGAATTTCTGCATTACCATCTGGTTTTGTAATCAAAGGATTATCATCACTAACTGGCAGCGAGTTATCTTTTCGGGCACCGTACTCATTCACCAATTCTTGCTCCGCTTCAGCCAAATCATCTAAAGATTTCTTGAGCAATTTTACAAACTTCGAACGAGCCAAGGTGTCCTGACCTTTCAAGCTCATCTTCTGTAACAGATTAATTGATGGCACCAAATAAACATTTTTTAAAGTAATTTTCATGTTTTATCCTCCTAAGAAATGGCAGCAAGTTGCTGTTTTAATTCTTTATTTTCGCGCTCTAACTTTTCGATTCTTGTTTCGTGGTCTTTAAGGATAACATTGTGATACATAGGGATACGGTCATACGCAAGGCTATCTACTTCTCCGTTCTTGAATTGGACAACTTCGTCAAGTCCAGCAGCGTGAAAGTCGTCGGCGATAAAACCGTAATATTGTTGAAACTTATAATCAGTCATTAATTGCGACTCAGTGGAATTGGTTAACGATTGAGAAATCGTCTCAACTTCGGCCTTATCGAACCATTGTTTAGGGTTGATATCTAGGATGCGTTTAGCATGATCGATTACCGTTTCTGCGTCATGATCGAGCAGCTTATACTTACGGGCTGATGTTACCCGACCATAAACACCATTTTCAGTAATAATCATATTGGCACTACCGGAATAAGTTCTCTCGTAAGTCGTTGCACTTAATACATACCCTGAACGGCCATCACAGGCTAGTGCAAGACCTCCCATCTTGACGTTACCCAATTCGTTACCACCAACTGAGTCTTCCACATTAAGAACAATGGATTTGGCTAGTAAACTTATTCCATTTCCCGCCGGATCATTAGAACCTCCCGCAGTCCAGTCGCCGGGTGCAGTGTAGCTATTGGTTGTTCCCACCATTATTGTTGGCTTATATATGGCGGCCCCTGCAACATATTCCTGACCACTTCCGATGACGACTTTTTCCGAAGAACCAAGCGCCAAACCTTGCTGACAAGCGGACATTCCTGATCCACTAATAGACCAACTATATTGAAAAGGACTGATTATTGTGTAATTTGATGTTCCGACAACGATACCTTCACTTCCATATATCATCATGCCGGGCACATCATTAAGAAATGAGCTGCTATATCGGACTGTTCCGTAATCAACTTTACCCTTAACTCCCTTATTATCAGACTTCCAATCGAGAACATCTCTAGTCATATAAATGCTGCCATCCTGAAATCGAACACCATTACCTCGGTAATCAGCCTGAGAAAATGTTCCATCTTCAATTTCAATATCAAGGGCGTTATTCCATCGGCCCGGTACAGATTTAATAGATCCCTTTTGAAAAAGAATCTCACCCGAATCAAGATTAATACTCAAGTTATCTCCGGTAATAATCCCGGCTGTGATACTGTCGGCATTAACACTGATCAGATTAACCTTGCTGGCGTCTAGCGTGCCAGTCTTAATATAATCAGCTGACAAGTCTTTGATTGAGGCTGCGGGGATAAATGCTTCACCGCTAAAATTAACAGTTGCAGCAGAAAGATTAAGAACACCTTTGCCTGACGCAGACTCTATCAGTGTCTCGCCCGATTCAACGTTGATTTGGCTAATTAAATCACCTGTTTTGACGCGGAGGTTAATGTCGTCTTGCATCTGGGTAAATTGCGATGACACGTCTGCTACAGTTGCTTGATCTTCCGGCGCCGGTGTCCAGCCTAAGTCAGCCTTGCCTTTTTGCACTGTGACATTGTCAAACCAAAAATACGCCCAACCTAAATTACTGATATCGATAAAATTATAAACATCGCTATAGTTGGTGACATTAATAGAGACCGTGCAGCGTTTTACGTCTTTTGTCACTTTAACGGTGGTCGGCGATAAACCGCAAAAATCAACTATTATGCTGGTGGCTTGGTTTGCGTGTAAATCAAAACTAAACGTCCACCAACCGTTACTTGTAATTACATTTTTTACGCGCACGCTACTAAGCTGACCGGATATACCCGTAATTTTAAAACCATTAACGGTCTCATTATGATTAATTACTGGCGCTCCAGTAAGCACATTGATTTGCGTATTTACTTGATAATAATTTCGAGCACTCAAATTAGCTAGAGTATCGTTGACACCCGCTATTGTGTTAGTGAATGTGTTTGCGGTTAGGGATAACTGTGCTTGTGTCACCGCATTATTAGCTGTTACCTGTACACCATCTAGCGTTTGTTGCAGCTGAGTATACTTCGTTGTTAGCCCATCTTTAACACTTGATATTTGACTAGTTAGGCTACTAGCCGTTTTGGTTGCCAAGTCACTGTTTGATACCGCTGTATTAGCGTTAGCTACTGCGCCGTCAATCTTGGTTGATTGATCAGTAATATCCTTTTTGACCTGATCCATTTGGTCAGACAACTCACGGCTTGGCTTGGTTGAGCCAACCTCAACCCACGAATAAAGTCCTGTGTCCGGATCAAACTGATAAACCTGCATGACTGTGTCCGGGCCAACTGATTGATACCAGAGGTCGCCCTTTTTGGCGAATATTGGCTGATCAATACCCTTGTAGATATGATTGCCAGCAATCGTTGCAAAATCGTTATGCAATCGAGTCACAACTTGATTAAACTGACCACTGTAAACAAATGTTGCCTGCGAGGTCACGGTCGTATCAGCTTTAAGAGTTCCAGATAAACCACCGTTAAAACTCAACGTCAAACCTAGTGCCGGCGCCTTAAACTCATTGCCTTTGTTGTCGACAATCGTTACCCAGTCGCCAGCCTCAAGATTTGGGTCAGCAAACCATTCCAAGCTATACGGGTAAAAGTTGATATCCGCATACTGATCGTATAGCTGATCAAGCAGCTGCTGACTCATTGCAGGGTTGGTAAGCTTAATCTGTGAACCGCTTGGGCTCCCAGACTGCAGGGTAACTGTCTCCTGATTCTCGTTGCCATCATTGTCTGTCTGAGTCGTTGTGACCTCAGCTTGCATACCGCCAATGCGATAAAACGTCTCATTTTTGGTCAGGCCTTTGGACATATAACAATCAGATGTGATCCTAAAGTTAGGGTCTTCCAGTCCACGGATATCCAGCAGCCCGTCACGATTAAATTGAGCGAAGCCACCAGCGATTTGCGCCACATAACCAATGGCCTGTCTATAGGTAACCTCTTTGCCTAAAGCACCAATAGTGGTGTCAGTCAGTCGGGCAATGTTTGCCTCATTGAGTTTGACACCGGCCTGATTAGCAATATCCGTAATGGACTCAATAACGCCAGTTGGATAAGCAATTTTAGACGTGTAATTACCGCTAAGCATGACCATGTTGTCAGTCGCTGATAATGACGTTTGACCGTTGTTACGGTCTTGTTTTACCTCTGAGTCGATAATAAAAACGCCCAGTTTGGTGTAACTCCATGTATCATCTGGGAGCTTAATACCAATTTCAGGCGTTATTTTGTCTTCAAGCTTTAACTTTTCAACAATGTGGGAAAAAGTAATTTTAATTGAGTTCGCGTAAGTTGAGCCAAGTGTTAACGACTCACCATTCATGGCTCCGGCATCGTAACTAAAATCAGTGACATCTTCCGCGTTAAAGACCTGGTCATTAATGGTAATTCTCAACTGTAATTCTCGTTCACTTGCGGCCCATGCGTTACGGACCGCGGTTGTTTCGCTTAACAATCATTATCACCTCCTACTGTTCGATTAGGTCAAAACTCAGGCCCTGCCACATGATTGACTGATATTGCTCGTTCCAACTATATGATGGTGCACTTCTGTCACCAGCATAAAACTGGCCAGTCCGCGAGGCACCGGTCATTGGGTCAGGATAGGTCACTGACACAAATTCTGCTGCAGACGCCTGCAAGATTTGCGCACACTCTTTGTTTGATAGTGGCCCCCAAGCAATCGAGAGCTTACGCTTTCGCGTTACACGATCACGATGCATGTTGCCTTTAGCATCACGAGTTGTATTACCGTCAATATCTTGTATTGCTGCATTAAATGTTTTAGGCGTTTTAACCTGCACACCGCCAATGGCAAAAGCCACCATAAGCACCACTCCCTTTTATATATTCAATGGATTAATTCCAAGTTTCTGGAACCGTTTGTTTAATACTTTAATGACAATTTCGGCAAGACGGTCACCGTCAACATTCATGTTTACGGTTTGATTGTCATCAGAACCACTCGTACGTTTAAGCTCGGCCATGGCCTCCAAGATAGCAGCGACAATAATCGACTGCATGTCTGCAGTTGATGTCATGCTGCCAACACCTGATTGACTACCACCATTAAAGCTAGTGCCAATCGAATCAGCTAAATTGTTAGTTGCCATGTCAGGAGCTGCAAGTTCCATGCCGGATAAGTTCATGACTTTCAATCCTTGCTTCATCAACTCAACTGCACGTGCTGGTTTGGTTAATGGCACTACCATCTCTGATAGATTGCCCTCACCCATTTTGTACAGACCTTCTTTATTCAAGAAGCCACCGTCTGCAAAGCCAAACAAATTTTCAAAGTCGAAGTCAAAATCGAATAAGCCGCCGGATTTACCAGACGACTTTTTGGACTTTTTCTTTTTCTTGGGTGCGTTCGATTTGATGAAATCTCTAATCCAGTCAACTGAACCGTTCTTAATCAAATCCATTGCACCACCAGAAATACTACCTGCAAGTCCAGCTGGTAACGTGAAGAACTTGCCAATACCCTGAGATATCAAGTCAATCGGGTGAGTAACATATTTCCAAATACCCTTGGTAAAGTCTTTGACGTCATCAATGGCTGAGCTAATGCTTGAGCTGACTCCGCTAAAGATGTTACCAAAATCAAGGTTGAAGCCCTTCATGAAGTCGGAGCCAAAGATTCCGCTAGCATAATGTGGAATTTGAGCTGTACGATTACCATCTAACACTTGAGTGCCAGCTGGTAAGTCAACAAGCATATTACGTTGTGCAGGAAACATTCCACGTCGACCATTTGGAAGTTTAAACATCTCTCGGTAGTTTTGCCCGGGAGCGTCGTTGACTAGGGCGAGACCGCCTTTGTGATAGCCACCTTGAGCAAACTTAGGAACATGCCATTTACCTAAAGCGTGACTGCCGGCGCCAACTTTACCCAAGACCCAGTTAATACCAGATATTACACCATTAACAGCAGTACCAACTGGGCCAATAATGCCATTAGCAATTGATGCGGCACCTCGTTTAACTGCTTCGAAGCCTCTAGATAAACCGCCGCCAATTTTTTCACCAAGACCGCTTGCCCAGCCGCCTACAGTATCAAAAGCAGATTTGGCAGTATCTTTAATACCCTTGAAGTAAGGGTCACCCTTGGTCTTCATAGTTTTCCAAGCGCCGATGACTTTATCTTTGGCCTGACCCGACCAAGTTTCCATGTTGGTTTTGATGTTGCTACCTGCTGTGCCTATACCGGTCTTGATATTAGACCAAGTGGTTTCGGTATTGGTTTTCGCATCGTCCCAAGTTTTCTTGAGCTTCGAGCCAACCTTTTCCCAAGTCTCGTCCCAGCCCTTTTTGAAATCTCTACCAAAGTTTGAACGCCACTTGTTGAAGTTAGTACCCCAAGTTGAAGTAGTCTTTTTGGTATCGTCCCAAGTCTTTTGAACCTTGTCACCAACATCACCCCAGAAACTGTTCCAGCCCTTAATAAAGGCCGCATTCTGCCGATCAGCATCTTTTTGTTGTTCAGCACGCTTGGTATCGCTGTTCTTCTTCATGTCGTCCCACCAAGCAACGACCTTATTAGACATAATACGAGAGTTCCAGCCAAGCTCACCAAGCCAGTCGTCAGGTTTCTTGCCTTTGCCAACGGCACTCCATCCGTCACTAAAGCCCTTGGCAGCGTCACCGCCCCAAGTACCGATAGTTCCGCCAATTTGAGAGCCTACTGCCGCGCCTAGTGGACCACCAAAGAATAATCCAAGGCCACCACCGATAGCTTTGCCGATACCAGAACCATACGATTCAAACTTTTTAGTAGGGTTCTTAGTCGTAATCGCTGAATAGATATCCATTCCGGCGTCAACTGCGACCGCTGCACCAGTTAATCCAGTTGCAACCTTGCCGGCCTTGGTCAAACCACCGCCGAGCTGAGCGCCAGTGCCATTTTTGGCAGTTCGAAGTGAGTCGAACATTCCACTTGAGTTCATACTACCGAAGGCCTGGAACATCTTTGATTCTTTCCAGTTCGCACTAGCAATCTTCCAAATATTCTGCAGTGATGTAGCCGCTTCTTTTAACTTATCAATACCAGTTATTGACTCAAAAAGGTTTTTCAATACATTTTGTTTTCCACCGATAATGACAGCCTTATCTGCAACCTTGCCCAAAAGACCGACGCCCTTATCTAATCCGGACATTGCAACCTTAAAAGCAAACATCGCTATTAGAACTTTGGCCATTGCCTCAACTGCCGTGTGATGATTGTCAACCCAATTAGAGATTGCAGTTAAAGCATCAGCAAGTTTCTTGAGCACATCAATAATCACGCCACCCGTCCACTTAGCGATAGGTGCCAAGAATGAATCCCAAGCCCACTTAAATGCGGGCTTCGCTGCTTGGATAATACTATCCAATAATTTCCAGTAGGCACCCATTACTTTTAAGAAATTTGGTATGAGATCAGTAATGGTGAATTTTGCTAATGGCAACAAGACATGCTCGTAACCCCAGTCCAATCCGTCCCAAATATCCTTAGTGTAGGCTCTTAAGCCTTTTAGCATAGTGTCAATTGATTTAAGCAGTGGCGTAAAATCTAGCTTTTCCGCCCACTTAACGGTGGCGCCACTCATCTTATCGATTGTCTTTAGTGCATCATCAATAAAACCTAGAATAGTTTTAAAGATTCTCTCGCCTAAACTTGCATGCTGCCAAGCTTCAGAAAACTTACCAGCTAAAGCGCCGACTGTCTTAAAGATGTTAGTGATTATATTTAGGATGTGCTCGTTGATTGAAACGCCCACGCCGGAATTCCATGCGTCCCGAAAAGCCTGATTAATCTGATGCAGTAACGTCAAGATACGATTAAACGCATCAAAATATGACTGAATTAATCGAGTACCTCGACCGTCATCATTCCAAGCCTTCCTAAATGCCCTAGCAATATCACCAACGATATTCAAGACATCAGCAAGTAACACAAGTAAATTCTCGATAAACTTCTGTCCGGTACCATTGTCCCAGACTTCGAGGAATGATTTGCCAATGTCTTTGACTAGGCTATTAACTTCGGACAAAGCATACTTAAACGCCGCGATTACCTTTTTACCAGTCGTATCCCAACCAGCTTTGATAGGGTCCCATAAATCTTTTGCAAGGTTTTTGAGCCATATAGGTGTTTGATAATTAGCAGTAGCACCACCAAAATCAAGGCCAGTTGGAGCATCGAGGCTTGGAGTTGAACCTGATGTATCTGGCGTTGAAGACGTGCTCGAGTCATTGTTTTTTTGCAGCGTGTTGATCTCATCAAACCCGGCCAATGACTGTTGCAATTCCTTAGCCTTATCGGTCGCATCTTTAGCGTTATCTGCCAACTTTTTAGCGCCGCTAGCAGTTTTTGATACACCACTGCCATCAGCAGACTGATTGAGTGCTTGGATACTGCTCTGTAAACCAGCAGCACCTTGCTTAGCTTTGCTAAACGTTGTCCCAAACAGCATGCTGATAAAGCTAGCTAAATGGCCGGTAACTTTAGCAAGACCGTTCATTAGTGTATTTAACGCTGGCATGATTGCGGTATAGATCGGATAAAAAGCAGTAGCTAGATTAACCTTGATCTGATTAAGAGAGTTGGCAAACTGTCGATTCACCATCAAAGAGTTGCCTAAGCTACCCATTAAATTCTGTAAGCCCGAACCTAAAATGCCAAAAATTAACACAGAACTCCACATCATCTTAAGAGTCCGATTGATACCAGATAGTCTGGACGTAATACCAGAAGAATCATTCTTAATTGACGACGAACCAGACTTAAATTTATTTCGGAAATTGGCGAAGTTATCGCCCATTCTTCTAAATAAGCTTGGCCTTTTGCTAGTGCCGGTATTTTTACCTGAATTTCCAACATTAGCCATATTTGATCTGGCCTGACGACTAGCAGCAACTTGGTCCTTAAGTTCAGTATTAACACCTGACAATGCTTTCTTTAGGCTTTTAGAACGGTCCTCAGCGTTAGCGTAAGTACTGGCTAAAGAATCGTTCTCAGATATCAATTTATTCATCGATGTCCGGAGCTTGTCAATTTCAGCTTTAGTTTTTAAAGATGTGTCATTATCACTCGTCTTAAATCCTTTAGCAAAACTGCCAATCGAGCTCTTTTGCTGTTCGTAAGTATTCCCAAGCGACTTAATGCGATTTCTCAGTGTGTCTATTTGGGCTTCATTGCGTGTCATTTGAGCTGATATTTTCTTCAATTCATCTGGAACAGCACCAAACTCGTCACGCATATTTGCTGCTAATTGTTTGGCGGTATTCTGATATCGATGCATTTGTGCCTGAGCACTAGCAATTTGACTGTCAAATTTATAACTCTCAGAAGTACTAAGGTTGGGTATCGAATTCTTCTTAGAAATAATAGACTGAATTTTCAGTTGCGCAGCCTTTGCTTGTTCCATTTTAGAATTGATATCTTGAACCATTTTAGTAATTTCAGAATTGGCCGCGACTCTTTGCCTTTCAATGCTTTTTCGTAAACTATCGTCTTGTTGAATACCAGACTCCGAAAGCTTAGGTACTTTTGTATTAGTCTTAATGGTTGCTTTAACAGGTTTTTGAACGCTGGCTGCTAACGATTTTTGTATTCTCTGGCCTGCTTTAGTCGCTTCCTGCACAGCAGCTCCGAAAGATTTTTCATATCCATTCTTAGCATAATCGGCCATTTTAACTGTCTTGCCATTAAAAGAAACAAGAAAGTCATCAACTTCATCTTCAGCCTTATCGGTTGCTTCCTTAGTTTTCTTTTTAAGATCTTCTGCTCCCTTACTAGCATCAAATGCCTTATTTATTTTTTCGTTCATTTTACTGGCACTATTTGCTGTTGTTTCGTCTATCTTAGTAGTCATTGACTTAATCATTTCGGTAGCCTTGGCAACTTGACTTGCTAAGTTACTTAAATCAATACCAAACTTTGCTTGTAAGTCACCAACATCAATATTACTTGCCATTTATCCACCTCCTTTTACATAAAATGTAAAACTATTTTTGAGACTCTTTTGCAAGTCTTGCCTGCTTAATTCGATTTGCGGCCATAATTAGATTGGCCTGATCAACTTGCCATTGCTGCTGTGGTTTCGGTTTTGCCTCGGTAAACAACCCTTTCAAAAATGGGTAGGTTTCCTGGATTGACGGCATCTTGGACGGGTCATTAAATGCAAAGGCTATTAGTTCAGCCTGTTTATGATCCATGACGCCTTTTTCGCGCAGCTTATCCATGTCTCGCTTACGATAAGCATGCATTTGGTCGAGTATTTCGCTGAGAGTCATCGTTTCAAACTCATCAGCACGAATACCAGACTCAATAGCTGGACCCCGAATTTCATTGATCACATCTGTGACAGTTTCTAGTCGAGTGGGCTGGTTTCTTCCGGAGCGTCCAGTGGAATTAATTTCTTCCCAGATTCCTCTTTCCCCGATTTTTCCTTGTCTTTTTTTCCCAAATAACCACCATCTTCAAGTAAGTCGTTAATTGTTTCCATCAATTCCATTGTGGTGTGGCCTTGGTCGATGAACTTGCCAAACGCTTCAACAATGTCATCATCTGAGACACCATGTTCTTGATTAGCTCCTTGTAAAACAATTAATAACTTGTTTGCAGGAGGCAATTTTGTGCCGCCGTCTGATGATAAAAATAAGCCTACAATTGACTCATTTAGACGACGTTCGATTTGGATAATCGCATTACCATCCAATCGTAGACCCAATGTTAAACCGCCGAACGTTACTTTCTTAGTTGCTTTTGTTGTCATAATATAAAACCTCTTTCCAAATATTTTTAGGTACAAAAACAAGCCACCCTTCGACAGGCGACTTGCTGAATAAATCTATTATGCTTTTGCTGGAACATCCACAAAATCAGGTCCGTCAGAAACAACGATTGTCACTGTAAAAGTGATTGGTTCATTAATTCCAGCTTGCCCAATTTTAATAGAGGCTTGTCCCGTAAAAGTACAAGTCATTCCATCTGGGTAAGTTACAATCCAGTCGTAGATTTTGCCATTGTCGGAAATACCATTAGCGGCCTTGAAATTCGCACCTTTGTAAACACACGCAAAGGCTAAACTAGATGAGTCTTGCAGACCATTAATTGCCTTTTTCTTCTTGTCAGTTAAGACTGTCACGTCGACCTTTTCAGGTGATTGGCCGATTTCTGGAATTGTCTTAACATCCTCCAAAAGTGTGTATTCCATGGATGAATCGCCGTGCACTTTATAGCCAAGTGTCGTGCCTGTAGCAAGCAGTCCTTGGCTAGCATCGGCCGCAAACCGTTGTAAATCTAAATTCATATATAATTACCTCCCGTATACGCGCCGTGTATCGTTATCAATCACGGCGTTAAATTGACAGACAACGCGGCTCAATCCTGCTGTGTTCGCATCATTGGCGACACAAGAAAAGCCGAGCTCTGCAAACGCAGCACTCAGCTTATTTGTGATGGTTGTTAGGCTACCGTTGTCTGTATATAATTCAATTGTCACTGACCAGGACGTCTGTGATTCATGGTGATCAGCGTTAATAAAGACCGGTTGATGAGATGTCCTGTAAATCGCCATGGGATATTGCGACCAGACGGCCGGATAAGATGGCGACTTAAGTTTTAACTCATCAACCGAGTTCAGGATATTCATGATTACGGGCTTAAGATTAAATATCATTTAGTCCAACCCCTTCTGGATATCATTTTGGAAATGCTGCTTAATGATGTCCAGCAATTCATTTTCGGCCGTAACACGCAATGCAGGTGTAAGAAATTGCCTAGCAGGTTGGCCAGAACTAACATAAAAGCTCTTCCCTTTTATGACTACTTTTCGCATACCATATATTTCAGTTAAGTCTAAATCAACATCCCCAACGTAAATAAACCAAGGTAACTGGTGATACGTTGGAACAAAGCCGCTGGGAATATCTTTCGATGATTCCTGGCCATGAATGCCTGTTCCCAATTCGCGATAAGTTGCTATTGGGTTTTTGGAAAAGACCATTCCAGTAACCCTTCCATCAGAATACTGTGGATCTGCAACTTCAAGACTTTGTTGAAGGTCATTACCGTGTCTCATGTTCGATCTCAAGTTATCAACTGCGCGAGTTTTAACCAATTCAGACGTTTCATTAGTAGCCTTCATCATTGCTTCAACAACCAAGTCAGGCAGCTTAGCAAGGTTACCAAGTACCTGACTAGCGTCGATTTCGACTTCCATTAGGCATCATCCCTTTCTATCATCACTATGAGGTGATCTGACCAAGTCCGAATTGCATTGATCTTGTAATCGGGCTTTTTTGCGTCCTTATCTACATCGACGCAAATTCCAGAGGTCTCGTCTTTACCTTCTTTAATCTCATTGCCAACATAAAGGCAAGTTTTGATGTATGCCAGTCGTTGACCATAAGTCTGAGCGTTAACCTGACCGCCAGCTGGTTGGATAACCATCTGCAGTTCAATGGGTTCACCGTAGCCAGTGATGACATTTCCTTCTTCATCCGTACCATTTAACCGCCGCCGCAAATAAACAGTCCGCAATTGTCTTGGATTTAATCTCAAACAACCACCTACAATCTAGCAAAACGACCCAGACGATAACGGCCTAGACTATTGCGGATAGCTAAGGGGATACCTACCTCAAAACTGCGAGTAACGCTGCCTTCGGTCCGCTGAGTCTCACCTTCGTTCGATTGCTGATTAAAGTAGACAGTCGCGAGCTTTTTAGCGTAAACAAATAGGCCAGTTACCATTTCAGTTCGATTCGTGTAATCAAGCACCGCTTGAATTGCATCATCGAAATAGTAATCGAGCGATTTATCATCTTCTTTAACGCCCAGTTGAGTTTTTAATTGACTAAGCTGGTCACTTTTTAACTTCTTTAGCGTCTCCTGATCCAGTTTTGCCTGAGTCATCTGTATCACCACCATCATCGTTCTTGTCTAAACATTCAAACAGTGATTCTTTAAAGTAATCCTGCTTAATTGTCAGGGTTGCCCCTGGTTTATAGACGCTGCCACCATACTTTAATGGCATTGATTTAACCTTGACCTTCATTATTTAGCCACCCCCGCAATAGGTTGCGCCAAGAATACTTCATCAGCTGCAGCAAAAGATGGTAATGCAACTGCAGAAGCTTTCTCAAAGGTTGCAACAGGGTCATGTGTTTCAGTGAAAACAGTATTGAAAATATTACCAACCTTGGATACTTTAACACCGTCCATGTTTTCTGCCTCGTCGGGATTTGGCCCAAACAGCTTATTACCCTGTAAATCATCGTTAAACAAAGTGATGCGATCTTCTGGATAATAGCGATGCGAAGCGTATTTACCGTTTGGCAGTTGGATATTGTACTTAGCATCATAGGTCCGAATTACTGGTAACCCAGCTGATTGCATAAATTCGTCCAATGCTGCTTGTGTTACTAGACGGCCGGAATCCTTACCCCAAATTGCAGCAATCACTTTAGGGTTCTGTGTGAATAAACGATAGATCTTCTTTGAAGTTAATGCACGAGTTGGCGTAATGTCCAAAGCATCACACCAATTCTCTAGATCCTTAATTGGGTCGGCACCGTCCTTATCCCAAGCAGTATCGGTCAGAGCTTGCTGATGCTTTTCTGGAATCTGATAATCAATGACGGCTGTGGTATCACTATCATCATCCCGTAAATGAATCTTACCAGTACTGAACATTTCCATGGTTTGCTGCTCAATACGGCCTAAAATACCTTGATTGAGCACATCGAAATCATTAAATACTTTATCTTTAAGATAAGCTGCTTCTTGCGGTGTCCGTGGATTTCGCATAGCAATGATATCTTCTTCATCAATTTTGTATTTACGCTTAATCAAAGCAAGCTCCAAAGCCGTCTTGGATGCTGTCCGACTGCCAATTTCAGCTTCACTGTTAAATGCAGCAACTGATGCAAGAATTGGAATCTTTGAACCCCGGCTTAATTGTTCAACCTTAAGGGTTTCAACACGTTTTGCTGGAAATAATGAGTCTCCTAAGAAAGGCTTATATTGTCGGTTTGCTGAGTAATCAATCAAATCGGCCTGTGTAAATAAATCATAAATTGTTGGCATTTAGTTTTCCTCCTTTAATTTAGGCTTCAGTTGGTGCTTCATCACGCCATTTAATACCTGCCAGTGCAGTTTTAGCTTCTGCAGTCGGTGCAGCTGCCAAACGTTGCGGTAAAACATAGCCTTCGACCATGACTGCGACTGGGACAGCGCCATTAGTGACATCAGCAGTGCTCAAAGTAATACCTTTTGCCTTGGCATCGTTTGATGGGAAGATAGAGCCAATTGGCAGAATCTTGCGTCCACCTTCTTCAACAACACCATTGGAATTGGCATCTGCGTACTCGGTGAAACTTTGATATCGGCCACTGGCCAGAAAATTGATTTGTGATACGTTTTGTGTCTTGTCTACATAAACCATAAAAAATTACCTCCTCGTATTAGTTTGTTTCCCATGGATCCTTAACCGATTTTGTATCGGCATCATTGCGGCGCTTGGCTAATGTTTCGCCTGCAGTATCAATGCGGCCTGGTGCTCCGTTACCACCCGGCTTATCGGCTGAACCAGCAAGGCGAATATCGACCGCAGATTGCACGGAAGCATTGAACGTCTTGACTAATGAGCCATAAGCCACATCAACGTCTGCTTCATCCTTGCTAAGCACGCTGTCAAATAAACCGATTAACCCTGTAGGTAATTTGTCGGCACCAAGCTTGGCTAAAACATGCGAGCGATTAGCCATTGACTTAGTTTTAAGTCGTTCGGCAGCGAGTTCTTCACGAGCTTTATTCAAATCAAACTGGGCTTTTTCGGCGTCGTTCATTTTGTCGTAATCTTTTTGCTGTTGTTGGCTTTGTTTGGATTTTTCGACTGCTTCAGTGACGTGTTTGTTGATAACAGCATCTAATTCGGCCTGCGACGCAAAGGTGATCTGACCTGCAGGCGGCGTTACTGGTTTTCCATCATCCCCAACGCCACCATTAGGGTCACCACCAGCACCGTTGTCGCCTTGCCCTTGACTGCCATTGCCCTGGTCACCAGCGCCAGCACCATCTGATCCGCTGTCATCCGCGAAACGCTGCAAATCCAGTAATAAGTTGTATTTCTTCATGCTTAACCTCCTATGAATTTTTAGGTATAAAAAATAAGCAGTTTAAATTGTCATACTTAGGACAATAAGACTTTTAAAAAGCATATAACCAAAACCACATCACTAAACAGATCGTTGCTAAGATGATGGAACCAAATTTACCAACATTATCAACATTCTGATCTGTAATACTACATCCAAAATACAAATAGCTGACAAAGAGCAATATCTTAACCCATACCACGAATGCTACCTCCTAGCTCTTCTTCAAATTGGCTAACTCATTTTCCTTAAAAACTTGATAAAGCATTAATCCAGTCGAATCAACCAAACGTTCATCTGCGGCTTGATCTGAGTTAGATGACTCAAAGAACACGGCGTGCATTAATTCATGGAAAAATGTTTGTTCTTTTCTTTCTTGAGGATAATCAGAATTAATTGTAATGACGGCATTTAAGTAATCGGTGACACCAAATTGGTATAAACCATCATCTGTCTTATCGATATGCTCTTGCTTGACTTGATAGGTGATGCTGCCAACTTTTACTTTATCTGGGATTAACATAAGTCCCTCCTTGATTTTTGAGCATAAAAATAGCACTCAATCACCGATAGTGACCGGGTGCTATTTAGTTGCACTGGATCTGGTTGTTACTTTTTGTATATCATCAATTGTAATGTCAATGATTCCCCACTCTTCGGCAGTCTGTGCTGCATCGACCATGAAATGCGTATCATCGAATTTTTCGATTATAATAGCTTCGCGTCCATCTTTCAATAATACTCCGTCATATTCATTGACTTGCATCACTTGACCTCCTTAATCATTATTGTTGTTAATTTTGTTTGATTTCCATCTACTAACCATCCCGCAACAAGGTTATAAGGTTTACCTTTGGGTGTATAAAAAATCATTTTTTGCTCGTATGAATCGCCATATTTATTTGTACCTCTACATTTCGCCGGATAGCTCTTACTTCGTTTGAGAATTTCTTTCTTAAAGGATAAATAGTTGTCTTTGCTATATCCGAAGCGTTCAGAAATAATTTTGCCTTTTGGATAGCCAGACTTACTATTCTCATTAAATAAATACTCGGTGAATTTTCGATTATCGATAGTCGCGCCGTCAGCATTGGGCAATCTTAAATCAGAATTGTTCAATAGCCTTTCCTTGCGCTGATAGTCAAGCTTCGTCAACTGCCAATCTCTGCCACCATTATACCTCAGATCTTGCCACGCTTGGAAGTCTTTAGTCATGTCATCCCCAAGTATTGGTGTATATTGGTCAAATAATGCCCTATCTTCAGTCTCAGATTGCTTTTCAGCAAGCAATCGGTCGTAATTATCTCGACCGCCATACTTGTTGATCAGAGCTTTCTCCCACTGCTGATACGTCGTTCCAGCTGGCATCTCGAATGAGTGTCCGATTGGGTTATTGACCAAATGCTGGCCTACAAAGGTGTCTTTACCAAAATATGCTACAGCAACAGTTCTGCAGAAGCTATGAAACGGTGGATAATTCCCATCGGGTCCATCACAGACAGCATCTTCAATTGGAAAGTGTTTGCCATCCTTTAAGCGACAAATCTTTGATGTCCGCTCATCAAGAACGGCATTCAATACATAAGATTTAACCCCGTTCTCTCGCCATCCCATTAGCCGTGCCTGATTGCTGACGAAAGCTGCTTCGGTTCTGATTAAGCGTCGTGCATTAAACATTGAGACCTCAAATCGTTCCTGCAACGCTTTAGCCATATCTCGTTCGGACATTCCTGACATTTCCCTGGCCGTAAACAACTCCTTGAGCTGATCAGCAAGCAAATCAGTGTTCTTCCAGATACGTTTTGAGTAATTGCTACCCTTCCAGTTCATCCGCATTACTTTATCAACTTGGCTAGTCGACATACGTTTAAACTCAGTTATTGGCTTGTCTGGGACGAGTTCAACTGTTTTAACAGTCTCATTAGTCTTAGGGTCGATAAATTCAACAGTCGGCGTTTGTTCGTCAATGGTGGGGATGTTAGGAACTGCATCAGGATAATGCAACTGCACATCATGAGTAGTCTGACCAATCACTGCTTCGACAGCTGCTTGATCATACGCCTGCTGAATTTGAGGGATGAAGAACTTATCCATTTGGTCTTGTTCAACCTGAGCTACTTGCTTGGAAACAATCTCCACCTTGGCTTTAAGCAATTCAAACTGTGTGATACGCGACTTGGCGGCATAAGCGCTGATAAATTGTTGCAGCTGCTTTTTAACTGCTTTAGACTTCGTATCTTTGATCAATTGGATGAGTTGAACTATTTCCGAATTGGAAACAGTTCCGTTCAAGATTTTCTTGGCTTGAGCCTCAGTCATATTTGGAGCACTAAAATAGCGTCGATAAATTTGATTGACCTGATCGGTTAACCAATTTGACGCTGCGAGATGTGCCTTATTTATGACTTGCTCCGGTTTATTAAGAGCCTTATGCATGTCTGAATCTTGCTCGATTGCGCGACGCTCCCAGTAACCGAGGTTATCCTTTTTAGCTGCCAATTACATCACCAGCCGCCAGTCGCATCATTAACTGCAATAAAGCCACCGTAGTCTCGTTCCATTGAACGCAATCCATGTTCTAACGCGTTGATTAGGACATTATTCTCTGAACAATCCTTGAATTGAGTAACACCTAATGTGTTATCTGAGTGTGACTCAATGACTGGCGCTTCAAGTTCATCAGTAATCGTCACAGACAAAATAGACACTGCAGCGCACACAATATCTTGACCTTTCTCAGCATAGTTTGCATGGCCATAGATTCGATAACCATCAATCGGACTTGCTAGATCCGTTTGATGATGAAATACTACTTGAATCATTGTCATTGCCTCCCTCTCTGTCAAAGTTTGATGTGGTCATTGTGCCCATAGCATCAGCAGCACGTTTAGCCTTTTTCTCGGCTTCACTGTCTAACATCTTGATCATGTCAGCCGTTGAATAGGTCGTGTTCGTTAACCAGCTTAAGGTTACTGGCTGCGGAACAAAGCCATCAGCATTCTTGATATTGTTGATCACATCGGTCATGTTAACCGGGATGTTAGGGATGATATGGATATCAGCACCGTCAACATCAACTTGTTCGCTCTTAATCAGCATGATGTTTTGCAACAACTTAAGCCGCCGTCGAATTCCGCTAACTAGGTAACGCTCCTTAGTGACAAGCAACTGCAATAGGCCAAACAACTTATACTTCATAGCCTCACCACTAACATTTCCCATAAAGTTCTCGTCGTTCATGTTTGGGACGTAAGTTGACTTATGGATATCGTTCTCGATTGATTTGGATAAAATGTCAATCTCCGACTCGTTAAAGGTCTTAGTAAGCCACTCTACATAACCACCACCATCACTAGCGGTCCCACGTGCAGGAGCCTCCAGAATACCTTTGCTGGTTCCACTTTCATTTATTTCATCAACTGTAAAACCATAAATGACCAGCAATGCATTAACAAAGTTCTCTTTGTCAGCAAGCCGGTCGCTTTGCAAAACGTTATAAGCATCCATAATCTTGATTGATTGTTCGAAATCACCTTGACGTTCCTCATTGTTACGATATTCGATTACTGGAACATCCCCAAAGTAATGTTCTTTTACCTTGGGTGGACTCTTCAGATTTGATGCGCTTAAATTGGTTCCAGATTCGGTTCTATACTTGATGATGTATTTCTCGGTGTAAACAGTAATCAAAAAGCCATTCTGATTACCCTTTAGGTCATACTTTTCTTGGAAATGAATGCCGAACAATGGGTTCTTTTCAGCAGTATCGTCAGTTACAAGCACAATGCCACGTGGGTCAATCTTTTCGATACGTTCGTCCGTTTCAGCTTCGGTAATCTTCGACAGATAAACAAGCTCATAAGCTTCGCCAAAGACTGAAAGGTCTTTTTCCATTTCCGCATCGTGCTTGTTAATGTCCATGCGCTGCAGAGCATCATCAATCGGCTGGATATCTTTACCTTTTGCCGCTGAAATGCTAATCGGATTACCTGTTGTAAAGCCCACAACCATATCCGTCACATATTTGGCATGATTCACCATAACGTTAGGCTCTTTACCATTTGCAGCACCAACACGCAAGTTATTACCGTCAGGCTTAAGCGGCTGTTTGCCATTGTAATAGTTAAACAATCGGTCTAACCGAGGGATGTCATTCTTACGCTGATCAATAGCAAAGTTAATAACTTCAAAGCTTGGATTATTGATATCACCTGCAAGCTCTCTATCAATTGCAACTCCCAATTTATCACCCCTTCCATTAATGCAGCCAGCTTGGCCGCTTCTTGATTTTTGCTACTGGATTACGATAAATCACCATATAAACGAAATAACGCATTGCATCCATAGTGTGGTCGTGTTCCTTAACTGGCTTGTCTTCGCCACGTTCCTCGGCCTTTGCATCCCAAATATAGGACGAAAACTCTGCGAAAAGATGCTTGAGCGTGCTCGAAAACTTAATCTTGCCGGTATTCATTGCAGTTTGAGTCGCACGAATACCGTCAATCACATCATTATTAGCCTTAATAACCTTATAGCCACGTGCCCGCAACAATGTAATAAACGATGCGGCAGACGGGTCAACGATGAGTGTCGGCTTGAGTTTACCGACAAACTTATCCATGGCGTCAACATACTGTTCATCTGTCCATTGTCGGGATGACTCCCGACCAGAATAGTAAAACTCTTTGGTGCAATACCATGTGTCGCCTAATTTTCCCCACAATAAAAAGACTGTAGGATTTAAAGTCCCATAGTCCACGGATACATAATACTTTTCATACTCTGTGTTTGCTGGCAGGTCCTCAATCATTGTTTCCTGCGAGAAGTTATCGTAGATAATACCCTCGGACAGCACCCACATCCCCAAAATATACCGCTGGTAGAACACTCCTGAGTACATGCGCTCATATCGTGCCCTAATAGCATCAGATAGGGATGGATTATCCCGCATTGTAAAGTGAATTTGGAGCGCATGCTTTTGCTCTAGCTTGTCAATCCACTCCTGCTTGAACCAGTGATAAGGTCCGGCCGGATTACAATTAAACCACAGTTTTGAACCCTCCACAGAACACCGAGCTGTTGCCTGATTAACGAACGACTGTGGCATTAAAGCAACCTCATCAAAAAAGAACCCCGCCAAGGTAATACCTTGAACTAGGTCCTGACTTGACTCGTCTTTACCACCGAATAGGAAGTAATAATTGGTTTTCTTACCCTTACGGATGATCAGCATGTTATCAGTTCTGGCATCGTGCACGGAATATCCGCGACTTTCAAGCATTGTCTTAAGGGGACGGATTACATTTCGTCTCAACGATCCAATCGTTTTACCCGCAATACCAAACTGCTGGTCATTAAACATGATCATACTCCACAGCACATAAGACAGTGACATGATAACCGTTTTGCCAGCACGCACTGAACCGTCGCAAATGATTGCTTCTTTATCTTTAGTACCTTTCCAACGCCACCAAGTCAGGACTTGCATTTGTTTTCGGGAAAATGGTGAAAAATGAAATGACGTCTTACGTACCTTTAGCTTCATGTTCATCCCCCCAAACTTTATCCATACTCTCATCTATCGCCTCTAGGAAATCATCTTGACTATCATCATCAATATCAGGCTCAGGCAGACGATCTAGCAATTCCTTCATGGCCTTTTGCTTGTCATAAAGCTTAACGACTAAACCATCTTTGCCCGTGTGAATGTCCTGAATCAGTGACCAATCAATCTCGTCACTAGGCTTAAGGAAGATGTCAGAAACATGGCGTTCAACAGGATTATCATCAGTATCAAGGCAAGGAACACCATCCATAGTCATGATCATCTCTTTATGAACCCGATAATCAAGCACATCATCAAGACTAGCGAACGCCTGCTTAGCATACTCCCGCAAAATATTATCGGCGGTCAAATATAGGCCTGATTGTTGCTGCTGTTTAATGATTGACAATTGCTTTTGAATACTAGCATTTACTAGCAATCTACTTCCGTTAACATTGGCAGTTTCATAATCGCACTGATAAGCCTTTCGATAAGCCCAAGTAGCATTGAACCGCTGTAAATAAAGCAAACAGAAGAGTTTTTGTTTCTCAGTTAGTTCCTCATTAGCAGCCAATTCATCAACAACTTCAGATGCAACTTTGTGTGCACCCTTTTTTGGTTTTGTGTGCACCCTTTTTTTAGGTGGTGCATTCTTTTTGTTTGAAACTCGCTGCCAATCGTACCTGGTCTTCCAGGACTTCACGGTGTTGATTGAGACATCATACTTAGCAGCAATGTCTTTATACTTCATTCCCACAAGATAATCTTTCTCAGCAGCCTCTTGATTAGTCTGCTTCATTACATATTCACCACACCTCCTGATCAATAATTAAATGAATTACTTTTTCTTTTTGGCTTTTTCATCTTTAAGCCATTTTTCGAGTCTTGCATCCATTTTGGTTTCCTCAGGTGTGCAGTACCCAAACTTCGAATGAATCCTCATTGCCAATGACACCACCTCCTTTCCTAAATTTGGGTATAAAAAAAGACGCCTAAGCGTCTTTTTCATCAAGAATTAATCGCATCCGCAACCATAAAACCAGTTTCTGTGGGTCTTTCCATATACATCTGTCGATTGTTCAACTGATTAATGCCTTGAACAAACTGGGCCATACCGTTAACTTGCAAATCAAGAATCGCCATCTGAATAGAACTTTCTTCTACATTTTGAAGTACTGAAATCGTACTAAAACTCTTTGCAACCAAAGCACTATTATCGCCCTGTACCACTCCACCGATTGAAATAGAATTCTGTGGGCTTGGAATAATTGGCCACGAACGGTAATTTTTCAACACAATTAATGCAAGTGGTGAAACTTTATCTATCAAGTTTAAGATAGTCTTGCTCTTTGAAAATGCTTCACCTAAGTTTTGTTCATTAGACAACTTAGCTAAATACTCCGAAAGTATTGAAATCAAGTCATCATCAAATGGAGAATCGCTTAATAGTGCAGTTATTTTGGAATAAATACTTAAACCGTATGGATCTGTTATCAGATCAGCAAGCTTTAATAGTCCCTGTTCTTGATTATCGACTTTTTGTAAGTATTCGCTTATCAGAGCCGCTTTTTTCGCATCATCCAAATTAGATTTAAGTCTGTCACCTGTTTCAATTACATCTAACAGAATATCCCCGATATTCATATCAACAATATGAGACACTATACTCCTCCCTTGAGACTTTGCAGTTTCAATGGTTGCATCTTTTATCTCATCTTTTGTTATCGTCTGTTTCTGTATGCGCTGTTTTAGCCCTACACGCTCCGAATTCATCAGATACTCAGGATGTTCAACCATTGCTTTCAATGCCTTTTTGTCCATTCGTGTCACCCCATAATATATTTTTATAATTAAAGTAACACTTATTACTAAAATATCAATATAGGGTGTGACGGTTTCTACTTTCCTAACTTATCTGGCTTAAATACTGCTGAAAATAAGGCCTGTGCCATTTTTACTGCTTCAACGCGATCATATCCATCAACAATATACTGATTAACAGACTCGCTGAACAGTCGACTTAGCATTCTGATACTTTGTGCAGACTCATCATTTGGTACTAATCCAGCCATATCAAATTTAGTCATCTTTAATACTTCTTTTTTATCCACACGATCATCCCTTAAATTTATTATATGTATATCCCGCTACATGACTGATGGGTAGCGGGATGTTTGCTGTGCAATTATGAAAGATTTGGTAGGAAAAATTACTATTAAAGGAGTTATTTGCAAAACATCAGTATTGGAGGTGCACAGCAATGGCGTGTACTGGAATCGAACCAGAATAATTACCACTCACGCCGCCCTATGGAAGGGTTCTTTTGAAATTAACCACAATATCACTATAACGCATTAATTCGGACTTTTTTCCGAATTATTTCCGAATGATTTCTTGACGATTTCTTAACGAAATCTAGTTTTGCTTCCACACCAGCAAGGATTGCCCTGGATATGCTTCAGCGAATTGTATTAGGGCCTTTGCTTTTCGATAATCTACTGTCTTATCAGTCGCAACCTTAATTAATTTAGATATCTCATCGTTAGACAGTGGCTTCGGTGTGAAATACGAATAATACAACACCCAATAATTATCGAAAGACAGAAACGACATTGCCTGTTGGATCTTATCTATTTCGACTTGAGCATTAATAATACCAACAATCCTTTTTTCTGCTGAATTACCGTAAGCTTGAGCCTTTGGCATATCATCAATCGTGGGCGATTTGATTTCAACTAATGGGCGCCCAGCCATTCGAGCATAGCTTCTAAATCGATTTAAAACTGCCCGTGCATTCCTTCTAGTAGCTTTGTCATCTAGTTCTGGCAACAGTACCACTCGCTCACCCCACGTGTTATAATTAGATTTGTCAAAATCATTCATAAGGGGCTGCTTGCGGGCGGCCTTTTTTTATGCAAGAAATTTGTTGATA
>NZ_RHOT01000021.1 GCF_003946675.1 Lapidilactobacillus gannanensis
TCCGGCCCATACAAAAACTCCTTCCTAGGAAGACAAGCTTTAATTATTTGCTTGTCTACCCAAGAAGGAGTATAGCCAGTAAAGAGGCAAAATACTTCACGCTTTTAGTTCATCTACATAATTCTAGCTCAGACAAGGGGGTGTTCTGATGCGACAACGGCGAATAACCAATTTATTTGGTTGGCGGCTATTATTAATCGCTTTATTAGTATTAGGCGCAAGTTTTGGTTTCAACAAAGTGCGCGTTGTTAAGGCGGCGGCTGACTATATTAATCCTAGCTATTTTATCAAGGCAGGTAGTTTAGCCAATACTGGCATTGCCAATAAAGCAATTGTCGGATCAGCAACTAACCCAATTACGAATGTAACTACTGGGGCTAATGGTGCCAATACAGCTGGCGGAAGCACCGGGGCCGTTTGGTCAAAAAAGAAAATTGATTTGGCACAGGATCAGTCTTTTAGTTTTGAAATGAATTTTGGTACCAGCACAACTGGTAACGAAGGGCTGGCATTTGTTTTACAAAATGATCCTAATGGTGCCAATGCAATAGCTAAGGGAACTAGTAATCAATTGGATGGTCAATCGATTGGTGTATAGGGTGTGGATTCTGCTGAATTTACTAGTACAGCATCATCTCAGCTCTCTGCTTTAGCAAAAACTGCAATTCAAAATTCTTGGGCTCTTGAATTCGACACGCTTGCTGAGTCAGGGGTTGATCGTAACGGTATGGATTCTCCTATGACTAGTGAACATATTGGTAATGAATACCCTGCTGAGTCAACTATGATGAAGCCTTATCAAATTGTGGGTTATCTAAATGCAGGTACTTATTACGTTAAAATGATTCATAATCAACCAATAACTGGCTTATCCCTCACCAATGGCAATTGGCATACTGTTCAGTTGAGTTGGCTTGCCAGTACTAAGACCATGACAATGACTCTCGATGGCACGACTACTCAAAATTATGCAATCGATACTACCAAACTGGGTGGTACGTCAGTTTATTGGGGCTTCACTAGCGCTACTAATAAGAATATGCCCAGTAATCAGAGTAATCAGTTGCGATTATTAGATGTTCCAGGAGCAGCGGATCTTTTAAATCGAAAATTAACTATGACGTCGCTGCCCAGTCAGTTGACGATCGCTCAGAATACAAGTTGGTCACCGACCAGCAAGTTTAGTTATGATCGGACAGATGGCAATGGTACGGTTACAACCAATATTACTAACTTCGATGCTACTGATGGGTTAACTTATCATCAGATTTGGGATGATGAATCCGAAACAACGACCACTTTAATAAATACAACTGACTATTCTGCAAATTTAACAGCGGCTAATCTAAGTAAATTGGGAAATCATAAATTAACTTATTGGGTTAGTGACGCTTATGGACATGAGTCGTCGCGCGAGACTGTGAATGTCACAGTTTTGTCGGGTAAGTTAACTTTAAAGGTTGCTGACACAATTGATTTTTTAACTACGGTTTTGACTGGTAAAACCCAACAGATTCTGCGGACCGGTGATTTAAGTGTTAGTGTTGATGACGGTCGCATTAATGCTGATCAGAATTGGCATCTAACAGTTCAACAAGAAGGCGATTTGGTGACATCAGATGGACAGAAATTAGCGGGATATTTGACTTATGTTGCTAGTGATGGCACTGTTTTTGATTTACGTAATAGCGCTGCATCAATTGCAACTGAAGCGGCAAATCAGAATTGGTCAGAAAATTGGGCCAGCAATCAAGGAATTCTGTTACAGCTTTCTAGCAGTTCAACTCCGGGAAATTATAGTGGCCAGCTTGAATGGACGCTGAGTGATGCGCCATAGTTGCTTGTCTCAACTTATTTCAATGTGTGACTTATGCGAAACGTTGCAGTTGATGTTAATTTTCAAGTATACATCAGTATAAAATAGCGGCACTATTAAAAAAATAGATTGCAGCAACAAACAACATCTGTTTGCCAATTTCTGGATAAAACTAGACACTGGCCAGCAGATTTATTTTTGTGCACTATTCAGTTGGCAACATAATTCAAGTTAAGTTGATTAGTCTCACAATAATTTTAATTTTTAACCAGTTAGTAATTTGATTAAACCACATTTCCCATGAGAAAATTATGTGATTGTGGCACTTTTCCTACCTTAGTCTGATGACAGCGTATCCATTAAGTGTGGTATGGTAGATGGTAAGAGGTGGTTAACATGAGAATTGGAATTCCCAAAGAGATCAAGAACAACGAAAATCGCGTTGGCCTAACGCCCGCAGGTGTGCGGCAGTTGCGCCAAGTGAACCAAGAAGTAGTCGTTGAATCGAATGCTGGGCAGAACGCCGGGTATGCTGACACCGATTATCAAGCAGCTGGTGCTGAAATCGTTGACGCGGCTGCGGCTTGGACCAGTGATATGGTCATCAAAGTTAAGGAACCTCTGCCTGAAGAGTATCATTTCTTCCGACCTGGTTTGATTTTGTACACTTATTTACATTTGGCACCAAATCCTAAATTAACGCAGGCTTTGTTAGAAAACAAAGTAACTGCAGTGGGATATGAGACCATGCGTGCAGCTGATGGGAGCTTACCAGCTTTAAATCCTATGAGTGAAGTTGCCGGACGAATGGCTGTTTTGATTGGTGCTCAATTCCTTCAAGAACAGTATGGTGGTAAAGGCGTGCTCTTAAGTGGTGTTCCCGGAATTCGTAAGAGTCGCGTGACTGTAATTGGCGGTGGTACCGTTGGTTTGAATGCCGCTAAAACAGCCCTTGGATTAGGCGCACAAGTGACATTGTTGGATATTAATCAGAAAGTTTTAGCCAATATTGATAATTTGTTTGATGGTCATATTCAGACCCTTTTCTCCAATCCAGTGAATATTGCTAAATCAGTTAAACATGCTGATGTTGTGATTGGGGCCGTGCTAATTCCGGGCGCTAAAGCACCGAAATTAGTTAGCGAAGAAATGGTGAAGTCAATGGAACCAGGTTCAGTTCTAGTGGACATTCCAATTGACCAAGGCGGTATTTTTGCAACTAGTGACCATGCTAGTAATTTCGCTGATCCAGTTTATTTGCACCATGGCGTGGTTCATTATGCCGTTGCTAATATTCCTGGAGCCGTGCCCAAGACTGCAACTGATGCCTTGACTAGCGTGACCACACCATATGCTGTGGAGATTGCCAAGTCTGGCATAGCGCAAGCAGCCCAAGCTAATGCAACAATTTTATCTGGCTTGAACACTTATGCTGGTCAAGTGACCGCCCAAGCAGTCGCAACTAGCCTACAGTTACCATATGCTGATGCAAGTAAGCTGTTTTAAGTGGTTAGAAAATAAAATCAATTTCATTTTCATGAGTAAATTTAAAGCCGCAGTAACTCTGATTGCCAGAGTCACTGCGGCTTTAAAAGTTGGCTGGACGCGTCTAAAGACAATAGCCGTGGCGTCTCCAACCGGCTTGTTAAAGATAAAAGGTGCTGCTCTTTTTTGAAAGCGATTGCTATTCCATTGTGAATGAGTTATAAAGAAATTACTAAAGATGACATTTTTGGGATAAATGTCATTTATGATGTTTACGTAATTTGAATATAGCAATGGTGGTGGGTCAGATGGCAGAGAAAGTAAAGTTTAGGAAAATTAGTGGGTTAGTGGTCACGTTGGTAACATTGGCGGCTTTTTTACTGTTGGGTGGTCGAGAATTACAGCGGGCATCAGCACCAACACCAGGGATGATTGCGGTGAAGGCCATGTCACAGCAAGGTTTGATTGTGAACCAGGCTGATTGGCAACGAACGGTCAAAGCAGCGTATCAGGGCCGTGATTTAAAAACAATTGCTGATATCAATCAAGTTTTAAAACAGGCGAATAAGCATTCCTTTGCTGTAAAAAGTCCTGAGATGATTGAAGCTATCAATTATCCCTCAACGACTAAAACAGCTAATTTTACGATGATTAATGTTCCTAGTGTTTATGCGCTGCATCAGCAAGAACGCCGGAGTTATCTTGAAATCTTGCAAAAGAAGGTCGCTCAGGCCAGCCAGGAACCAGGACCAATCGTACTCAATTTTGTTAACAATTAGGGTGGCGATGTGGTACCGATGATTGCTGGCTTATCAGCACTGATCCCCAATGGCCGTTTATGGGCTCAAGTGGATAAGCATGGTAAACAGCATTGGCTGACGATGACAGATAGTCAGATTAAACAGCCTTTGAGTACTAGCTATAAGTATTCCCATGTGGCTAAGCATCTGAATAAGAAAGTGCTGGTGATCATGAATCGGTACACGGCTAGTTCTGGGGAGATGGCGATTATTGCCCTGAAACAGAACCCTAATTGTCAGATTGTTGGAACTGAATCGGCGGGCTTCACCAGTGCCAATAACCTGGTCAGTTTAAAAAAAGACAATTGGGCGGCTATTATTACTTATGCCAGTTTGTACAGTCCAGCGGCGATTCATGGTCGGCATCATTTTAATAACGAACCGTTGCAGCCAGACGTTTGGACAACTCAGGTACCCATTGCCAATCCAACTAGTTGGGCGCAACAACCTTTAGATAAGGGCTTTCTTCAGGAACTACAGACCGCCGCAGCTAGTTAATGTTTTAATGGTATGAGCATTGATTCTTTTCTGGCGTGTGTGAATTACTTTAAGGTGCGCTCTAGTTGAGCGACGGCGGGAGTTCAGTAATTTTACGGCCGCGCGTCACGATAAGCAGCCTGAAATGGTGTCAAAATCAAGACTGGTTTAGCTTCACTATAAGATTAAGCGCTCATAACAAGCGACCAATCAAAGCTATCTATAGTTTGTGCAACAAGTACTATGTAAATTAGGCTGAATTATTTTGACGAAAGCGCTATATTAATATAAGTACCTTTTTTGTGAAGAAGGGCAGATTTCTCACCACAATTAGGGGGTTACTGCGGTGCAATTATTGAACCAAGAAGTTGACGTTCATGAAATTTTTAAACGCGTCATTGAATATTTCAGCCAGAAGCATGAAATTCCGGATGCTTATTTTCGTGTTGTGATTAAAGCCAAAGATCCTAAATTATCGATTAGATGGCATCAGGAACAGCGAAGTGTCACCATTACGTTACCAAATTTGGTTTATTTAGGACGTTGTCTCAGCCATTTATGGGATTTGGATTTAGCGCATAATGATTATTTTGAGGAAAAAGTGATTTTTCCGGAAGTGGCCTTTTCACTTGATCTTTCGCGAAATGCGGTCATGAAAGTGGCAACAGTTAAGCAGTTTATTATGTATTTAGTGGTCATGGGCTACACGCACTTATACTTATATTTGGAAGATACTTATTTAGTTAGCAGTGAGCCTTATCACGGTTATTTACGTGGTAGCTATAGTCGGAACGATTTGAAAGAGATTATTGATTATGCGGCGATTTTTCAGATTGAAGTCATTCCCTGCATTCAAACGTTGGCACATTTAGACCAATTATTAAAGTGGTCCAGTTATGATGGCGTTCGCGAAGACCAGAGCACTTTACTGGTGGATGAGCCGAAAACTTATTTGACGATTGAGCAATGGCTGCGGGAATTACGAGCCATTTTTACGACGCGTCGAATTCATTTGGGCTTAGATGAGGCCAGTGGCGTTGGTCGCGGCCGTTATTTGCAGCATCATCAGTATCAGCCGCAAGCTGAGTTGATCGCACGCCACATCAATAAAGTAGTGGCGATTTGTAAAAAATTAGATTTGGAGCCAGAAATTTGGAGTGATTTTCTTTATCATGCTTTGGATCAGCGTCATCTACCTGGTTACTATCCGGTCCATGCTAAAATCAATCAGGCGTTAGCCGCAAAATTACCTAAGGATATTGCCTACTGTTATTGGGACTACGGCGAGCGTACGGAGGCCAACTATCAGACCCGGTTGCAGAAGCATCATTTATTTGGACCACATATTCATTTTGCCAGTGCTGCTCATATTTTTGGCAATATTGTGCCTAACTATGGTAAGTCGTGGCAAAGTGCGGCGCCTGGATTAGCAGCTTGTCAGAAGGAACATATCGAGCAAGTCATGTTGACGACTTGGGGCGACGATGGTCAGGAAACCAATCATTTGTTGGCACTGCCAGTAATGCAAATGTTTGCTGAGCGTTGCTATCAAGATGAAGTGGATCTATCCTTAGGGGCAAAACGGTTTGCTGATTGTATTCAAGCAGGGATTTTCTTAAAGCTGTGGCACTTAAACCATTTAAATGAATTGCCAGGCGTTGAACCAGATAATTATTGGATGGCTAATCCTAGTAAATTGATTTTGTGGCAGGATCCCTTGCTGGGCTTGTTTGATAAAGACCTAGAACAATATCAGAAAGAATATAAGCTTGATTTGACGAAATATTATTTGGATCAGGCACAATTATTTCGAACCAATGAGCGCTATTCAACTACTTGGTGTCAGGTGATCGAATTTTATCATTGCCTCGCCCAAGTTTTGGCAGATAAAAGCAATCTGGGTTTGCAATTACGGCAAGCTTATTTGAAACGTGATTTGGCGAAGTTAACCGAGTTACAGACCACGACCTTGCCACGATTGATTAATTTGGTTGTCCAGTTACAGCAGCGTCACAGTCAACTGTGGCACCAATTATATCGCGCCAATGGCTGGGAAGTGCTAGAAAGTCGTTACGCAACCTTGCTAAGCCGGCTACGCACGACAATTAATCAGATTGAACAATATCAACAGGGTGATCATGATAGCTTGTGGGCCTTACGTGAGGTGCGGCGACCATTTGAACCAGGCACGCCTTTGGTACGTCTAAGTGTTCCTAATTATCGACGGATTGCCTTTACGGGGTATAACTGAGTGATGAGTGAGAAAGATTGATTCTTTAAGAATTGGTCTTTTTTTGTTTAGCTAGTTAGTCTGGCGACAAATTATTGACCCTGAGGAAGTGTCACAAATGATTAATGATGTTGCTGAATAACTAGCAGACACGAACCTGTTATTGAGTTTAAAAATATGCTATTAATCTTGATTCAATAATAATCGTGAAGAATTATTGTTAATGAATTTTAGTTGTTTGCATTAGTTTTTTGAACTATAATTTAAAAGATTCACATTTGGGGAATAATTTTTTACTGCTTGATTAGATATTGGGAGACTTATTGATATGCACCGTTTTAAAATGAACCACCAAAGATGGCTTTATTTGTTATTGGTTTTGATAACGATTTTAAGCCAAGTTATTTATGCACCAACTATGCCAGCGGCTGCGGCTACTGGTAAGGAGGTCGCAGTAACTGGTCTGACTGGTGTTGACGCGCTTGATGAGTCTGACCAACCAATTACTGACTCTGCGAATTGGACAGATACTGAGTCAAAGACAATTAAATATAAATGGACTATTGCTGACGGCATTGTGGTTAATGATGGCGATTATACCACCTTTACTTTGCCAGCAGGAACAGTCTTCAGTGATGATGTAACTAATGGTACTTTAAAGACGGCCACTGGTGAGGTGGTTGGTTATTTTAATGCGACTAAGGGCGCGACAACTGGCACAATTACTTTTAATGATTATTTCTCCAAGTATACGGTCTCGCGTGCAGGTACCTTGCAATTCTTAGCCAGTGGCACCAAGGCTGGCACCCAAGCCAATGGATTATTACTAAAAAATGGTTGGGGTATTAATCCCAATGATCAAGGCTTTAGCACCGAGATGCAGTGGCAGCTTTCCTTTGGACCTGATCCTAATGAAACGACGCAGGTTATTGATACGGCGTTAACGAACGTGGTCCTTGTTGATAAAATTGATGCTGGCAATCAGACTTTAAATTCAGCAATTACTGGGCAATATGCGACTGGTAGTCATGACGAGGAACCAGTTTTTGGTAAAGATTATACACTGGTCATGAATACGGCTAATTCTTTCACCATAACTTGGCTAGGGCCGTTGTCGGATAAAGTTCAAGTTCTTTACACCACTAAAATTACTGATCAGGCATACATGAGTACTGGTCAGGCGGCTTATTTTAAAAATAATGCGATTCTAACCGGTCAAAAAAACGTCACCACGGGTAACCCTAATGGTGAGCCGATCAATCCTGATCCGATTTATGATAATACCGACCTCCATTTTACTCGAAAGTTAGGCGGTGCTAGTGGTTCAGCAACTGGCGATGCAGTGACATCAGTTCCGTTTAACAAAGTTTGGGTGGATAACAATGACCAAGATGGTCTGCGGCCCACTTCAATTATGGTGCAACTTTATCGTAATGGCACGGCGGTTAATGGTGAGCTGCAAACGATTAGCGCCAGTGATGGCTGGCAAGGCTCATTTACTAATTTACCGAAAAATGAGAACGGTGTGCCCATCAATTATACGGTGAAAGAAATTGCTGTTCCTGCGGGCTATACTAGTGCAACTAGTATTACCACTAGTACCACCGAGGATAACAATATCATGACAATCACCAATACCCACACACCAGCTACGACGACAATCAAAGGGCAGAAAATCTGGGCGGACCAGGATAACCAAGATGGTTTGCGACCAACTAGTATTACCGTCAATCTTTTGGCTAATGGTCAAGTTATTGACCACCAGGAATTAACGGCTGGTCATGAACAATATGAATTTACCAACTTGCCAGTGAATCAAGCGGGCCAAGCCATCGCTTATCGCGTTGAGGAAGCCAACGTGCCAGCAGGCTATACTAGTGTGGTTAGTGCCGACAACACGACCATTACTAACACTCATACAGTCGCCGTAACGGCAATCAAGGGCCAGAAAATTTGGGACGATCATGACGACCAAGATGGTTTACGACCGGCCAAGATTACGGTTAACTTGTTGGCTAATGGTCAAGTAGTTGATCATCAGGACTTGACCGCAAACCATGAAACCTATGAATTTACCAACTTGCCAGTGAATGCTGCCGGTCAGCCGATTGTTTATCAGGTGGCAGAAGCCAGTGTGCCTGTCGGCTATACCAGTACTGTTAGTGCCGACAATACCACGATTACCAATACCCATACGCCAGCTGTGACCACTATTAACGGGCAAAAAATCTGGCATGATCAGGCTAACCAAGCCGGCATTAGACCTGAAAAAATTACGGTGAATTTGCTGGCCGACGGTAAGTTTTTAAAGAAAGTTTCGGTAACAGCACAACAAAATTGGCAGTTTAGCTTTGCGGATTTGCCAGTTAACCAAGCTGGGCAAGCAATTAAATATACCGTAACTGAAGATCAAGTGGCGGGCTATACGAGTCAAGTTAATGGTTATGAAATCACTAATACATTGCTGCCGACTACCCCAGTCACACCTGAGCAGCCGCAAACACCACCAACGACGAAACCAACCAAAGAACCAACCCCCCAACCAAGCACCAAACCAGCCACTCCCAATTCCAAGCCGGCAACAGCAGCGTCAGTCACACCAGCTAAACAGCCCACAGCAACGAGCAAACAGTTACCGCAATTAAGCGAGCGGACTGATTATCTTGGAATGGCATTAGGAATCTTACTGATTGTCCTGGGTAGCTGTACCTTATTGCGCCGAGTTGAATGGGACGATTAAATTTAAACGCAATCACTACCGGAGTGTCGCGCAGCAGTCATTTAAATAAAATAGGGCCGAACTTTAGTTGCTGAAATGTGTTCTCAAATGGCAACCGGTGCCGCTTAACGTAAAAATGTCGAGCAATTCTAACGAATTGTTCGGCATTTTTCGTTAATGCTCACCGGGATGCGGAATGTTGCGGTCTTCACTGCATTTTGAGCTAGTTTGGGGTGCTTTAGCTATAACTGATCTTAAGATAGTACTGGCAAAGTTAGCCGTGATTCTATTTCACCACCATTAAACTCAGAACTTAGTCAGTAAGATGCCAAGCTTTATTTTGTAGATAAACTACTATGATTTTTAAATAGAATCATGCTGTTGGAAGCGCTATACTGTAATTTGGTAAATTGTCAAGATTCTAAGAGTGATGGTAATAATTATCTAGTAAGGAGTTTTTACAATGATTGATTGGCAAGGGTTAACCGCAACACAATTGCGCGCAGTGGATCGTGTCTTAAGTGATCGACCTGATTTTGAGCAGAATATTTCAGTGCAGTGTCATCAGGCGGGTCAGGGGATTCGCATCAGTCGTGACCAGGCTGTTGGTGAAGTCGTCTTCGCAAATATGGCCGATTTAATGCACGGGGTATCAGTTTTCTATGGGCTCGCCCAGCAAAAAAAGTCTTTTGAAATTGATGAGCAACCTCATTTTGACGTGATGGTCGCAATGCTAGATGTGGCACGTAATGGGGTACCGACCGTGGCAATGGTCAAAACCTATTTGCGGCGGATTGCCAGCATGGGTTATAACGAATTGTGGCTGTATTTGGAAGATTTGTTTGAAGTACCAGAAGAACCTTATTTTGGCCGGCAACGTGGTCGTTATTCTCAAGTTGAACTTCATGAAATTGCGCTGTATGGCGATTCTTTAGGGGTTAAAGTGGTACCCGCCATTCAGACGCTGGCCCATGTTCGCAATGTTTTGAAATGGGATGCTTTTCATGACATTAAGGATACTGATGATACGTTACTGGTTAATGCCCCAGCAACGCGGAAGTTTTTAAAGCACCTGCTGCAAGCAGCAAGCGCGCCATTTACGACAAATAAAATTCATGTTGGGATGGATGAAGCTTATCAATTAGGTCGAGGACTCTATATCGATAAAAATGGTCATTACACTGACCAGCAAGAACTGATTCAAGATCAATTAAAATTAGTGGTGCAATTAAGTGAAGAACTTGGTCTGAAACCATATATGTGGAGTGACATGTGGTTTACGATTGCCTCACCGAAACATGAAATGTATGATCCTGAAGTTCATTTTAGTCCTGAGTTTAAAGCGCAACTACCAGAAGTTGGGCAAGTTTATTGGGACTACTATCATCAAGATGAACAGACTTATTTAGATCGCTTTGCCCAACATTTTGAGTTAAGTGATAACGTGGTTTTTGCTGGCGGAATTTGGACTTGGGGTTCATTAATGCCAAACCAAAGCAAGATGTTAGCAACAGTTGATGCTGGGTTAAAAGCCGCGCAAAAGTCGGGCGTCAAACAAGTTGTCGCTACCATGTGGTTTGATGATGGTGCCGAAACACCAATCGGTACGTCATGGTATGGCCTCCAAGCTTTTGCGAGCTATCAGTATCATGATCAGGTCTCACGAAAAGTTATTGATCATGATTTTGAATTAACTCAAGATGAGGCGCCTGACTTTTATTTACAATTGGATAAATTCGATAATTTTGTCAAGGGTGCTAATGTGGAATGCGATAATGTCAGTAAGCTTGTTCTTTATGAAGATTTCTTGCTCCAACGTTATGAGCAGAACCTTGCTACAGTTGATGTTGAGAAAAATTGGCTTTACTTAGAAGCAAATTTAGGCGAGTTTCGGTTACGCGCTGATGATCAGTTAATGGTGCAATATTATCAGAAATTAGCTTCAGTTCTAATTAATAAACACCGCGCACTGAAAGCAGTAGCAGCCTTACGTGACAAACAAGCTGGCGTCCTTGCTGGTCAACGGGCAATCGCAAGTTTACAACTTTTTGAAAAGGATTTGACGGCATTCAATCAATTATCACGGCAGTTATGGCATCAACAACGGCGTGGCAATGGTTATGAAATAATTGATGTCCGACTTGGCGGCCAATTATCTCGTTGTCAAACTGTCATCTGGCGAATTCAAGAATGGCAAGCCGGCCGTGATGACCTGGCTGAATTACATGAACCATTGTTGCCAATGGATAAGCATAACAATGGGCCGGTTGGTCATGGTTTGTACAAGGAAATTGTTAGTGCCTGTGAGATTTCGTTTTAATGTATAACATCGAATAGTGCCAAGTCTTCCCCAATTTGAGAAGGTGGTTGCCAGGCTATTTTGCAGACGCAATCAGTGGATTAAATCTAAAGTTGGTTTTGGGCAAAATAGATGACAACTCCGTTGCGGCCGGCGGGTTGTGGAACGGCGTGGCCATCGATTTAAGCTTTTCTACGAAAATCTCAAATGCGAGGCTTATCCTAAGCGCTAAAGCGCCAAGGATAATTTCACACCTGACAACCCGGCGGCCTCCACTGCGTTTTGAGCTAGGTCGGTCCACTTTAGATTTAATCGATCTTAAGGCAGGGCTGACAGAACCAGTTGTCGATTGCCCAGCAACCACCAGATAAAACTAACAGAATTGAGCACCACTGTAAGAAAACCAGATTGTAGTAACCAACAAAGCCTGTGTGACAATCTTTCAAGATGGAATTGAAAGATATCACACAGGCTATTTTTGTCCTAGTATTCTATTATTACTGCCAAGTGAACTAAATTGACCAGTCCCACTAGCACTGCCTTAAACACTCACAACAGTGAAGATCACTAACCTAATTCCAGACGGAATGGAGGGACCTTGTCGTCAGCCAATGGTTTTTATTTGCGCCCGAGCTTGCGAGTAGCAGCCAAATTTGTCTTGCCGCTTTAGCGGTTAGACAAGGGCTTGTATTTGAGATTGTTGCGCAGCAATAAGCTCAAATCAATGCCGGCCACGTTCCACGACAAGCAGCCCGCAATGCGGTCAAAACTAATTCTGTTTCAAAAACTTCACCAGATTTAAGTGCTTTTGAACTTGGGTCTGCAGTTGACTCAAATCAATCCCGGCACCGTTCCACAACCCGCAGCCCGCAATGGAGTCAGAACCAATTCTGTTTCAAAAGCGTCACCAGATTTTAACCTTAGCTAAATTTCATTTTTATTTACTCAGTCCACAAATTATTGCAATAATTTATCCACAAAACGTTGCTTAGCCGACAACTTGACTAGACAAGACCGCCAACAAACCTTGTCTAGTCAAACTTTTATCAAAAAAGAGCGATTTCTTAAATTTATAGATAAATACCTTAAGTTTGTAGATTGTTGCTGATAGCGAAAGCGGTTACTATTAAGAATGTAAAGTGAGAGAGGAGGGAAAATGATGAAACAAGAAGTTGCCGCTGCAGAGAGTGTTGCCATACCTCGAAACAAGAAAAAGAAGAAAAACTTTTTTCAGCGTTTATGGGCAAATCGGGTATTTTTATTAATGGTTGCTCCCGGCACGATCTTTTTAATTATTTTCTTTTATATACCAGTATTGGCAAACGTTGTTGCGTTTCAGAATTTCCAATATACAGATCAAGGATTTGTTTATAGTGTGTTACACAGTCCTTGGGTTGGTTTTGATAATTTCAAATTCTTCTTCCAGTCAGCCGATTTCTGGATTGTGTTACGAAACACTGTTGGGTATAATTTGACGTTCCTATTATTGAATTTCTTCTTTGCCATCTTCTTCGGGGTGGTTATGAGTCAGATGCGAAAAGCTAGATTGCTGAAAACATATCAGACAATGATGTTGTTCCCTTACTTCCTGTCATGGGCGATTCTTTCCTACTTCGTCTACGCGTTCTTAAGCAGTGATAAAGGGATCATCAATCATATGATTACTGCCATGGGTGGTAGTTCGATTGACTTCTACAATGCACCTTGGGTTTGGCCGTTTATCATCATCTTCTTAGGTGTTTGGAAAGGTATCGGTTACAACAGTATCCTTTACTTTGCTACTGCCATGGGGATTGATCCGTCATACTATGATGCCGCAATGATCGATGGTGCTAGTAAGTGGCAACAAATCAAGAATGTAACCTTGCCTCATATTCTACCAATTGCAACTTTAATGTTGATTTTGAACATTGGTGGTATTTTCCGAAGCGATTTCGGTTTGTTCTACTTAGTGCCACGTAATTCCGGTTCGTTAATTGACATCACCCAAACTTTTGATACCTATATTTATCGGGCTTTAACGACAACCAATGATATTGGGATGTCAACAGCCGCTGGTTTAATGCAGTCAGTAGTCGGAGCACTTTTGATCTTCATTACTAACTGGATTGTTCGGCGGAAACAACCAGAATCAGCATTATTCTAAGGGGGTCTCACCAATGCGAAAAAAGAAACATATTACAGCCGTAGAAATTCGCAAGTTTAGTGCTGGGACTGACCTGTTCTTCAATATCTTTATTGGTATCTTTGCCCTAAGTTGTATCATTCCTTTCTTCTTCATTATCATTCTTTCTTTAACGAAAGAATCAGATATGACGACTTATGGTTATCAGTTCTGGCCCAAGCATTTTGTGCTTACGAGCTATGTTTATTTAGGTAAAATGGGTAAGCAAGTTTTACAGTCTTTAGGCGTCACAGTTTTTGTAACAATTGTTGGTACGGTGATGAACAGTTTATTCAGTTCCACTTATGCCTATGCAATTTCTCGGCGTGACTTTGCTTACGCCCGGTTCTTTACCATCTTTGCCTTGATTTCAATGTTATTTGTTCCCGGCATGGTCCCAACTTACTTGGTTGTAACTCAGATGTTAGGTTTGCAAAATAATATTTGGGCTTTGATCTTACCAATGAGTTTCGGGGTCTATAACGTCTTGATCATGAGGTCGTTCTTCAAGACGTCAATACCAGAAGCAATTATTGAATCAGCACGAATAGATGGTGCCAGTGAAATGCGGATTTTCCGTAGTATCGTTGTGCCACTAGCAATTCCTGGGATTGCCACAATTAGTTTATTCACTTCCTTGGGCTATTGGAATGATTGGATGAACGCCTTACTGTATATCAATGTTGATAATTTAGTACCTTTGCAATATTTGCTGGTCAAGATTCAGAACAACATTCAAGTTATGACCTCACAAATGCAAGCCGGTGCATCAGCAGCGATGGTGCAAAATATTCCCACTGAAGGCATGCGGTTCGCCGTTGTTGTTGTGGCAACATTACCAATTGCGTTAACGTACCCATTCTTCCAGAAATACTTTGTTAAGGGTATGACTATTGGCGGTGTCAAGGGTTAATCAGTTCGAGTTACTAATTTTGGGATTTAATTTATTTTAAATTAAAAATGTTTTAGGGAGGAATAGTAATGAAGAAATGGATTAGAAATCTGACTTTTGTCGGAATGGCAGCTATGAGTATGTTAGCATTGGCAGCCTGTGGCTCTAAGAGTAATAGTTCCAGCTCAGCAAAAACAACGGTCTCAATGACCATGCCTGGTGACAAGCCAAAGAACTACACGGAAATCATCAACAAGGCCAACAAAGAAATTCATAAGACTTACAAAGACATTGATTTAAAGATGAATTTCATTGGCTGGGGCGATTATGAAAAGAAATATAACGTCATGATCACTTCTGGTGAAAGCTATGATATTGCCTTTGCACAAAGCTATGCTGCTAACGCTGCTAAGGGCGCTTACGCTGACTTAACTGATTTAGTTAAGAAAGATGCTAAGAAGGCTTATGATACTGTTGATCCTGCATACTGGAAAGGTGTTACTGTTAACGACAAGATTTATGGTTTCCCAGTTAACGCTAACGTCTTTGCACAAAACGCATTAGTTTTCAATAAACAATTCCTAGACAAAAATAATATTGATGTTAACGCTGTTAATTCATATGCTAGCATGGAACCAGCTTTAGAGAAATTCCATAAAGCTAACCCTGGTGTGGCTGGCTTCGCAATTGGCCAAGGCTTCAAAGCTTCACCTAAGTCAATGGACTTCCCTGTTGGTAACGGCTATCCATTTGCAATTGATTCAAGTGGTAAGAGTGACAAGATTGTCAACGTTTATGATACTGAAGAGATGCGTGGTATCTTAGAGACATTGCACAAGTACTATTTGAAGGGTTATATTCCTAAGGATGCTGCTACTTCTAGCACACAATATAACTTACAAGATAACACTTGGTTCACTCGTCAAGAGACTGTCGGACCTTATGACTATGGTAACACTGCTTTGCAAAATGCCGCTGGTGGCAAGAAGATGGCAATTCAACCAATCACTGACCCATACAAGTCTTCAGCTCAGGCACAAGTTGCTGTTTGGTCAATTTCTAAGACTTCTAAGCATAAGAAGGAATCTGTTCAAATCCTTAACTTATTAAACACTGACAAGACATTGTTAAACAACATTGTTTGGGGTGTTCAAGGTCAACAATGGAACTTCACTGACAAAGCTAAAGGTAAAATCAAGACTACTAGCAAGTACAAACCAAACTACTTTATCGGTGCTTGGATGATGGGTAACAACAACATCCTTTATACTCAAGATGCAGTTACACCAGAAATGATCCAAAAACGCGATGATAGTATCAAAGATGCTAAACAATCTGCAGCACTTGGCTTCAACCCAGATACTTCATCTGTTAAGACTGAAATGACTAACTTGTCTAACGTCATGAGTAAGTATCTTGATATTTTGAACACTGGTACTGCTGATCCTGTTCCAACAATCGAAAAGATGGACAAAGAATTAAAGACTGCTGGTTATGACAAAGTTCAGAAAGAATTACAGAAACAATATGATGCTTTCTTAGCTAAGAAATAGTTAATTAGTGTGGTAAAAGTGGCCGAAGAATCATGAGTGCCACTGAATGCCAAAAAACGGGCAATTCTTTGCAGAATTGTCCGTTTTTACATAGTTGTTACTGAAGTGTTAATGGTTTTTCCATGACTATGCGTGTTAATTCGTTCCCTAGTTTGTTGACCGTAAAGGCTCGGCGATTTGGCATAAATTGTGTCAAGACTTCCTCAATAGGGTTGGTGGTGGATGGGCGTGGAACGACGTGGCCGTCGATTTGAGCTTTTCTGCGAAAATCTCAAATTCGAGGCTTATTGTAAGTGCTAAAGCGGCAAACGTGTTCAGAGCAGTAAACGGCTATGATTAACTGAAATAATTGCTCGATCTGGTTGCACCAGCTCAAACAATCATTTGCAGTTACTCTACGCCGAAAAACCACTGCTTTTCACACTCTAACCAATAATTTCACATCTGACGCCAATCACCTAGCCACCACCGGTGTAAACTAGCAGAATTGATTACCACTACTTGGAAAAGCGGATTGGTGTGAACTAATAGTTTGATTGACAAGTTTTATGGAGTTGAGAAAATCAATGTGCTGCAAAGCTAGAGACACTCTATCTCTGTCAGACTTTTTTGGTTTTACTATTCAGACTTTACATCAGTCTAATAGAGTTGAGCAATTTTACAATGGCTGCATTAACCACAAACAACAGTGAAGTGCTCTAACTCAACTCCAGACGGAATGGAGGGCGTGGTTGTCAGCCGCCAAATTCTTCTTAGCAATTTATTGCTTAGAAGAAGGCTCGTATTTGAAACAATTGTGGGTTTCAATTGGTTCAAATCGATGCCGGCCGCGTTCCACAACCAGCAAGCCCGCAATGGAGTCAGAACCAATTCTGTTTCAACACATTCACTTGGTTTTAGGGGTTTTGCACTTTGGTCTGAAGGGCACCATTTTTGCGCTTATCATTTAATAAGCAGCATGGTATTGGTAATTTAACAGGCTTCAAGTTAGAATAATGTAGACTAGTCAGGTAATTAGCTTCCTGACTTACATAGGAAATCCAGTGATTTAGTGGCGCCGGTCGAGGAATCGTTATGACCTGGATATGTAGCAATGATGGACCATTAATTGAGGAGTGATCAGGATGATTGGACAAGCCACACAAAGTGCTTTTACGAAAGTATATGTTGTCTTTTTAATGACAATTTTTTTCTGGGTTTATACGCTAGCAGGTTTGGTTGTGCTAGGGATTGGTCCGGCATTACGGGCAGTTACTGAGATGTTCATGGATAATCAGTGGCAGTATCGCGAATATCATTTCAAAGCTGGTTGGCGCCAGTTTAAAACTGATTTCTGGCATGTTAATTTACATTCATGGACTTTCTTAGGTATTATTGCCATCTTAGTTTACAATTTATATTTAAGTACGCAACTGAAGTTTTCATGGATTTTAATTGTCCAGTTCCTAATTATTTTCGCAATTGCGTTAACATTTAGTATGGGAATTTTTACGTTGCTATTACGCTCGCGCTATGATGTTAGCTTTAAAAATGCTGTTAAATTGGCAGCGGCACAATTTTTTGATAATTTCCCGCGCTTATTGTTATTCCTAGTGGCAACTATTGCTGTAATTGCGGCAGCGGCAAAATGGCCAGGTTTAATTTTGTTTTTAGCGCCAGGAACTTATATTGTGGTGGCTAATTGGTTCTCGCGTAAATGGTACACCAAGATTGACCAACTTCTTTAGGGTAAAGGAGTGGGCGAATGAAATCTAGTTTTTTGTGGTTGATCCGGGTTTATACAGCAATTCTAACGGTGACTGTCGTCTTTGCGACGACAGTCTTTGTGTGGTCTAGTATTCGTAGTTACAATGCCCAAGTTAGTCAGGCAGAAACGACAACGGTAACGCAACTGTCAAATACGGCAACGCGGAATCTTCAGCTAGCGAAGCAATTTGCTGCTCAACTGGTCAGTGATCCTAACTCAACTGATAATATTGAACATTATTTCTCGATGTCTTTAATGGACTACAGTGATTACACCACGGATCAGAGTATTGAGTCAGGTAAGTATTTCTTCTGGCCGAGCGAAAGTCGAATTTTTATGATTCAACATCCTGAAGTAAAGCAATTAACGCTATGGATGAACAATCAGAAGAAAGTTTTTGTGGCAACCCAGGAGAAATCGGGCGGTCAGCTTGTCTCTGCCAAAAGCCCACTAGTTCAGGATGAATTAGCAGTAAAATGGCCTTTGCTTAATCAGTATTCTTTACATACCGATGGGGTGATCGGCCTAACGTTTACGCGGAGCGAATTGAATAAGCAGCTGAGCCAATTAACAAGTTTACGACCAATGCAAATTTTTATGCGGACTGATTCTAATGCGCCGGCTTTTTATTTTGCTGGCAGTGACGTTAGCAAAGCTGAACAGCAACGAACGAAAAAAGCAGCTGATAATGAGCAACTCTCACAGTTATCAGGTTATCAGGTCACGCGTAAAGAAATTGCCGACTATTCAATTATTATGGTGACAAATCGCCGGCGCGCGCAACATCTTATTTTTCAACGTATCTTACCATCAATGATACTTGGGTTAGTGCTGCTATTGGCCTTAAGTGGTGGCCTGCATTTAATCTTTCGGCGTTATCAAACGCAACTGGGAATGATTGTTGAAACGGTCAATACTTTCAGTAAGGGTGATTTGGATGAACGTATTCCACTAGTTACGGAAAATAATGACCTACAAGTGTTAACTAAGGGTATTAATAGTATGCTTGAGGAAATCCATAATCACGTTTATACCATCTATCAATTACAGATTGCCAATCAAACGGCAAATATTCGCGCGCTCCAAGCACAAATTAACCCTCATTTCCTCTCAAATACACTAGAATATATTCGGATGGCTGCTTTGGATGCGAACCAACCTGAGTTGGCCAATGTTGTTTATAATTTTGCGGCATTACTGCGGAACAACACTGATTTTTCACCACGAAGTACTTTGAAAGAAGAACTATCATTTGTTGAGAAATACGTGTTCTTATATCAAGTACGTTTTCCTGATCGGCTCGCTTATCAGATTAAAATTGCGCCGGATGTTTATACAGTTAGCTTACCGAAATTCACACTACAGCCCTTGGTAGAAAATTATTTCGTTCATGGCGTGGATTTCTCGCGTGTTGACAATGCTTTAAGTATCAAGGCTTGGCGTGAAGGTGAACAGGTGTATTTGTTAGTTAAGAACAACGGTAATCCTTTGACGGCTGAGCAAGTGTTGAAAGTTAATCAGGAAATGCAAAATCCAAATAATGCTGAAAAAAGAACTTCAATTGGGCTCCAGAATGTTTATTTACGCATGAAGGATTATTTTGGCGATTCATTCAAGATGGCTATCAGTAGTGATGGTGTGTCTGGCGTTCAGCTAGTATTGCAGTTTAACGGTAGCGGGGGGACGAACAAAGATGTTACAGGTAATGATCGTTGATGATGAATATATGTTATTACGGGGCTATCGCAAGATTATTGACTGGGGCCATTATGGATTAGAGTTAGCAGTCACCGAACAAAATCCAACTAAGGCTTTGGAGATTTTGCGGCAGCGGCCAATGGATATTTTAATATCTGATATGAACATGCCAGAAATGGATGGTCCTAGTTTTGTGGCAGCGGCAAAAAATATTCGACCGCAAATGGAAATGATTGTCATTTCTGGATATGATAATTTCGACTATGTTAAAGCTGGGTTGCAACAGCACGCAGTTAATTATTTGCGTAAACCAGTAAATACTGACGAATTGGTTGAGAATTTGCAACATGCGATTGATCGGATCGCCCAACAGCGACAACAAAGTAAGAATGATCTTTTAGCGCGTCAAGCTAAGACGCGGGCTGTAGTCAATGAGACGGACGATACGGCGCGGGCAGAATTAATGGCCGATTTGGGTATTAATTTTTTGGAGCGCAGTAATAGTATCCGGCTCATTGGAATTTTAAATCCATTACCACCCTCAGAATTAACCAATTATTTGAAAGCTTTGCAGTGCATTCGGGGCTTTTTCTTAGATGGGAAAGACTATATTATTCTATTTAAGGGGAGCAATGTGGCGTTAAATTATTTCGTTAATCACGCGCCACATCATGTCAATGATAAACATCGGCCGATGCTAATTGGGGCACCAATTCCCACACCGGCACATTTATCAAGTGATTATGCCAAATTAAAGGCCGAAATAGCTCGGCAATATTTCTTTGAAAGTGCCGCCGGACTGCGCGTGATGGTTACTGCGGATAAGCAAGAATCAATGCCTGCACTGCCAGGATATTCGGAAATTAAAACCGCCATTGCCGGTTTAGATCAGGATGGCTTTGAAGATTGGTTTTTAGGTCAAATCCAAGTTTTGCAAGTTGCTAACGCGACTGATTTATTAGTACGCCAGTTGTCCTTGATTGTTTTATTAGTTTTAAACGAACGGCGAGCAATTACGGATGTTAAATCTCAAGCGATTACAGCAATCAATCAAGCAGCAGTGGTCTCACAAATTGTGCAAGTTATTATGTCAGTTTTCAAGCAGACAGTGAGTGATCAACGTCATTTCTCGCCGAATGTAATGGCAACTTGCCGAATTGTTGAGAAAAAATATCGCGAGGCCTTATCATTAAGTATTGTGGCGGATGAATTACACTTAAATGCCGTTTACTTGGGACAACTGTTTAAGCAAGATACTGGTCGCAGCTTCTCCCAATATTTAAATGATTACCGGATTAATGTGGCAGTTGATATGCTGCGGAATCCTAGCCTTGACGTGAATTATATTGCCACTGAAGTGGGTTACCAAAATCAAAGTTATTTTTATCGGATTTTTAAACAACAAACGGGGATGACTCCCTTGGAATACCGTGAGGGCGTGGAACGGCGTGGGCATTGATTTAAGCTTTTTCTGCGAAAAATCTTAAATACAAGCCTTATTCTAAACGGTAAACCGTTAAGAATAATTTCACACCTGACGCCAATCGCCCAGCAACCACCAGATAAAACTAACAGAATTGAGCACCACTGTAAGTAAACTAGATTGCAGTATACAACAAAGCCTGTGTGACAATCTTTCGAGATGGAATTGAAAGATGTCGCACAGGCTATTTTGATTTTGCTATTCAACTATTATTGACGAGTGAATTAAGTTGATCAATCTTACTAACACTGCCTTAACCACTAACAACCTTGAAAATCAACAACTCAACTCCAGACGGAATGGAGGGACCTTGTCGTCAGCCAATGGTTTTTATTTGCGCCCGAGCTTGCGAGTAGCAGCCAAATTTGTCTTGCCGCTTTAGCGGTTAGACAAAGGCTTGTGTTTGAGATTGTTGCGCAGCAATAAGCTCAAATCAATGCCGGCAGCGTTCCACGACAAGCAGCCCGGAATGGAGTCAAAACCAATTCTGTTTTAACAGCTTCACTGGGTTTTGGCGCTTTTGAACTTGGATTTGTAATTGGCTCAAATCGACGGCCGCCGCGTTCCACAACCCGCAGCCCGCAAAGGAGTCAGAACCAATTCCGTTTTGACAGATTTATCGGTTTTAGTACTTTGAGCTTTGGATTTGTAATTGGCTTAAATCGATGTCGGCTGCGTTCCACACCCCGCAGCCCAAAATGGCGTCAGAACCCATTCTGCTTCAAGACTTCACCAGGTTTTAACTTTTTGGACTTTCCTTGGCAGTCTCAACAATTTGGACACAAAAAAGGCCCACCTGGCAGTCAAAAGTCAGCTGGACCTTAAAGACGTTTAATTTGATAAAGAGAATGGTAATTCGTTGGCAGTAAAGTGATGCTGATTTGGTGCGAGCCCCAAAGTGGCGACAAACTCGCCACCAGCCATAATTTGGTCATACGTTAAATAACTAGCCGTAAAAGGTTGTCCGTTTAATTGCTGCGTCTGGACAAATTGATTTTGCGGGTTGTTATTGCGAGTTGTTAAGGTCAAATCTTTTTGTCCTGGTAAGTGTAGCACGACTTGGTCGAAAAGTGGCATCCCCAAAACAAATTGACCACTGCCTGGGGTAACGGGATAAAAGCCCAGAGCAGACAAAATATACCAACCAGCCATTGAGCCATTGTCTTCATCGCCAGGAAAACCAGCAAAGCCAGCGTTAAATTTCTGACAAAGTTGTTTGACCAAGAGCTGCGTCATTTCTGGGTGATCCACATAACTAAATAAGTAAGGAATGTGGAAACTTGGTTGGTTGGACAAGGCCAATTGGCCAAAGTCTAAAGCAGCTAGTTCCGTCATCTCATGAATTTCAAAGCCATAACCACCAACTTCAAAGCTAGCTGGGCTGTTGACCAGTTCAACCAGCTTTTGATAAAACTGTTCGCGACCACCATAACAGTTGGCTAAACCAGCAATATCCTGATAGACAGCAAAACCATTTTGCCACACGCTACCTTCAGTATAACCATGGCCCCATTGTAAGGGTCGGAAATTTTCTTGGAAAGTACCATCAGCATTTTTGGGCCGTAAGAAACCAGTTGTCGAATCAAAAATATGACGATAGTTCAGCGCCCGTTTTTGATACTTCTCAATTAAATCTGTACGTCCAGCTTTCTCGGCAACAACGGCAATGCAGTAGTCACTGTAAGCATAGTCTAGGGTGTGATTGACACTTTCATCATGATTATTAGGAACGTAACCGTATTTCAAATAGTCATAGGTGCCACGTCGGCCATATTTGGGATCATCGCTTTGTACTGTGGCGGCCTTTTCCATGGCTGCTAAGAATTCGTTCAATTCATTAGTAGACAGCAGATCTTTGCTAGCGGCGTCAGCAATCACAGCGTCAATTAAGGTACCCGGCATCATCCCCCGTTCGTCAGGGGAGAGCCATTTAGGCAGATAGCCACTTTCGCGATAGCTGGTCAGGAATCCCTGTAGCATTTCGTGGAGTAGTTCTGGCGCAATGATTGAGTAGAAAGGATAAACAGTTTTGTAAGTATCCCAGAAACCATTGTTCGTGTATAGATAGCCGGGTTTGATCGTTCGAGTCAAGGTGTTGTAATGGTAAGGCTGCCCGTCAGCACCTAATTCGTAGAATTTCTGCGGGAACAAAAATAGTCGGTATAGTGTTGTATAAAAAGTGCGCACTTGTTCGGGATGATGGTGGTCATTTACTTCAATGCGATCGAAGAAATTCTGCCAAGCAGCGATCGCAGCCGTTAACTGTTCAGCACTCGTCTTTTTTTGAGCTCGTTGTAAATTTAAATGAGCCTGTTCGGCGGATAAAAATGAGGTTGCAAGTTGTAATTCATTGGTTTGACCAGCAATGAAGAAACATAGTTGCAGATCTTGACCTTGCCAGTGCGTTGCATCAGGCGTAATTGTTGCGGATTGTTGTTCACTTTTAACTAAAGTGGCGGTTAAATCAAATTCTTGAGTGGCCTGAATTTCAAAATACATCTTGAAATCAGGGTCCTCGCAGTCAGAAATATTATTGACGTAACCGCTAATTGTGCGGGTCGTTGGTTCAAGTTTGACGTCACTTTTTCCTGGTAGTTGTAGCTGGAAACCCGCATGGTCGTTCGTATAGTTACTACTTAGGGTTGCGCCGTAAGTACTAGGAATTAGGGTACTGGCAATCTGATAATGCTGGTCAAATAAGGCCAATTTGACCGGGCTAAAAATAGCAGCATCAGGATCAAATGATCCAGCAAAATCAGCAATTTGATCACTACCAGGGTTTTGATTGATTGGTAAAATCAATAGTTTAGAGAAATCACCAACCCAAGGACTAGGCTGATGGGTTAGGCGAAAACCTTCAAAACGATGAGCTCGGGGATTAAAAAACCAACCACCTTGGCTACCGTCATTTTGCACAGTGAAATAATTCATGGCAAAAGGGACCCCAGTTAGGGGCAAGGCATTGCCATGAGAAAGCCGGTAGTTATTGTCGGTTCCTTGACGTGTATCAATTGCGGTAATTTGCATGGTAAACTCCTTAGTTTTAAATACGCTAGTTTGCGCTTATTTTTTCAAAAAAGACTCACTTTGACAAGAAGCTGCAATGATTTTGTGTCATTAAAAGTCAGAAAATTAAATCGCTAGTTATTTTTCAGTAAATTAATTGACGCGCGAGGCGTTAGTTTAACGGGTACGGTAATCTGCTTTAAATCCGGATCGAAAGGATTTTCAATTCGTTCTTGTAAGAGGCCGGCTGCTTGACGACCAATCGTATGAAAATCCTGAGTAATGGTACTTAATTGTGGTGAGCTGCTAGCACTGCGGGTGATATTGTCAAAGCCGATGATCGAGAACTGCTGGGGAATCTGGACCCCATTTTTTTGCAAAAATGCCATTGTTGCTAATGCTAATAAATCATTTTCCGTCACAATACCAGTGACATGTGCCATTTCCAAGAAAGGTAGCAAATCTGCAAACTGATTAGTTGTTAGTTGGTGTGCCTGCTGAGGATCAACAGCGAACGTCAGATCTTGTTCAGCTAGAGCTTGTAAATATCCGAAATAACGTTGTGCAACCGAGGAATTCAATGATTGAGCAAAGTCACTTTGTGCTAAAAAAATAATCCGTTGGTGGTTATTATTGATCAGCGTTTGCGTGGCTAAATAACCACCCTGAGTATTATCAGCCACGACAGCAGAAATCGGCAGTCCAGTGGCCGTTTGGTCAAGTAAGACCAGTGGCATATGAGCCAACGTGTACTGCTGCAAGGTACTTAATTCAGTGGCAAGATTTTGCGGATAGTAGATGATGCCGTCAAAGTCAGCAGCAATTTTCGTTAAGGAAGTTTGCGCGAATTGATGATTATCAATGACCGTTAATGTTTGTTGCTGATTGGCCAAAACTGCGCGAATGCCAGTGATGTAATCCCCAAGGCCGGATTCTGGAGTAAAGGGAATGACTAATAAGATTTGCTTGGTCAAAGTACGTAGACGTAAGCCTCGACGAACAAAAGTACCACTCCCTTGGCGACGCTGGACCAAACCGATATTAGCTAGTTCCTGTAAAGCACGTTTGGAAGTGATTCTGCTAACATGATATTGCTTGGCCAGCTCGTTTTCTGAGGGGAGTTGCTGATTGGCCGGGTAAAAGCCTGACCAAATTTTAGTTTGCAGATCCTGAAAAATTGTCCAATATTTATTTTGATTTGCTGGCGTGAGTACTCGCCTCCTAGTTAACTAGTTGATATGACTTATAGTATATCATTTTGTAGAAAAAATAAACGCTTTTTTACGATTATAGGCTGTTTTTTGACCGCTTACATGATATACTTGGCTTGTAGAAAAATATATCAAGTGGTGATAAAATGACAAAATCTTATGTAACGCCAGCAGTGCGTGACTTTGTAGAAAAAATCAATCAATTATCGGGCACTGAACATCAGAATTTAGCAAAAATTTTTGATATTACTTTTACCAATACCCTTGAAACAACCCTTGAAGAAGATGAAAAAAACAATATTTTCGTATTAACTGGGGATATTCCTGCTATGTGGCAGCGAGACTCAACTGCACAGTTGCGGCCATATTTAGTGATGGCGCAAACTGACCCCGAAGTTGCCCAAGTTATTTTGAAAGTAGTCCAGCGACAATTTTTCAACATGAATTTGGACCCATACGCGAATGCGTTTAACTTAACTGGGAATAATCATGGTCATCAAACTGACAAAACTGCGATGGGACCGTGGATTTGGGAGCGGAAGTATGAATTGGATTCTTTATGCTATCCCGTGCAATTAGCCTATCTGTTGTACAAAAATACTGGCTTAACAGCTCAGTTTGATGCTACTTTTGTGGCCGCGGTCAAACAATTATTAGACGTGATTGCAACTGAACAGCACCATGAAGAGCAGTCAACTTATCGGTTCGAACGCACGGAAGATCGTCCCGAAGATACTTTGGAGAATGCTGGCTTGGGTAAGCCCGTCGGTTACACCGGCATGAGCTGGTCTGGCTTCCGGCCTAGTGATGACGCCTGTGTTTATGGCTATTTGGTACCTGCTAATATGTTTGCTGTCGTCATTCTGCGTTATCTCCACGAAATTTTCACGACGGTTTTAAATGAGCCAACATTAGCTCAAAAAGCGCAACAGTTGGCCATTGAAATTCAAACTGGGATTGAAAAGTATGGCACCACGACTAACCAAGCCGGTGAGAAAGTTTATGCTTACGAAGTTGATGGCCTAGGTCATGCAGTGATTATGGATGATGGGAATATTCCTAACTTAATGAGTGCACCTTACTTGGACTACCTAGCGATGGATGACCCAACATATCTGGCCACTCGAAAAACACTGTTAAGTCCTGAGAATCCTTATTATTATGCAGGTAAATATGGTCAAGGGCTGGGTAGCCCGCACACGCCGGAGAATTATATTTGGCCAATTGGCTTATCAATTCAAGGCCTAACCCAACCCGATCATGCCGAAAAGTTGCGGATTTTGGCGTTATTAGCCAATACTACCGCTGGCACTAACATGATGCATGAAGGCTTTGATGTTGAGAACCCAGCTAATTTCACCCGCGAATGGTTCTCATGGGCCAACATGATGTTCTGCGAATTGTTGATGGATTATTTAGGATTGCCAGTTAAAAAATAAGTGTAAACAAGATAATTTTAAGTTCTGAAACTAAAATTGTGCCAAGACTTCCCCAATTGAGGTTGGTGGTGGCTGGGCGATTTAGAGGGCGTGGAACGCTGTGGCCGTCGATTTGAGCTTATTGCTTTCAGCAACAATCTCAAATACGAGGCTTATTCTAAGCGATAAATCGCTAAGAATAATTTCACAGCTGACGCTAATCGCCCAGCCACCACCGGCGTAAACTAACTGAATGGATTACCACTGTTTAGAAAAACAGATTGTTGGTAACTAATAGTTTGGTTGACAAGTTTTTATGTGGCTGAAGAAATCGGCGTGTTACAAAGTTATGGATTGATTATCAGTCAGACTATTTTGGTTTTACTGTTCAAGCTTAATATCATTCTGTCAGAGTTGAGTAACTCCACAATGTTTGCCTCAATCACTAACCATCGTGAAGGACACTACCTCAATTCCAGACAGAATGGAGGGCGTGGTTGTCAGTTGCCAAATTTGTCTTATTGCTTTAGCAATTAGACAAAGGCTCGTATTTGAAACAATTGTGGTTTTCAATTGGTTCGAATCGATACCGGCCGCGTTCCACAACCAGCAAGCCCGCAATGGAGTCGTAACCAGTTCTGTTTCAAAACCGAATTTTCGTTTTATCTTTAATGATTTTGAATCGTGTTCGGAGCGGTAAATGACTAGGTACAATTTAAATATTCACACGATCTGGTTACACCAGCTCATGCAAATATTTGAAATTGTACTACGCCAAAAAATCACCGCTCCTCGCAACTTGCGTAATCGTGTTCGAGGTGCTAAATGGCTATAGCCAACTTAAATATCTGCTCGATCTGGTTGCACCAGCTCAATCAGATATTTGAAGTTAGCTTACGCCAAAAGACCAGCACCTCTCACAACTTGTTTATTAAGGAGATATAAATCATGGCAAAGAAGAGAGTTTTTGTGATTTCCCATAGTCATTGGGATCGTGAATGGTATATGCCGTTTGAGAAGCATCATTTGCGTTTGGTGAAGTTACTGGATGAAGTGTTAGATTTGATCGACACTGATCCGAAGTTCAATAGTTTTCAGCTTGATGGTCAGGCCATTATTATTGATGATTATTTGGCAATTCGTCCTGAAAATGAAGGACGAATTAAAAAGGCGATTGCTGCTGGTAAGTTACGCGTCGGACCGTTTTATGTTTTGCAGGATGATTTTTTGATCAGTCCTGAAGCTCACGTCAAAGATTTCCAAATTGGTCGGCAAACCGCTGAAAAATACGGGCCGATGATGGGGATTGGTTATTTTCCTGATACTTTTGGCAACATGGGTCAAACGCCGCAAATGTTGCACTTGGCTGATTTAGATGCCGTTGCTTTCGGCCGTGGTGTTAAGCCAACTGGGTTGAACAACCAAGTTTCTGAAGGTGCTTTTGACTCGTCCTTCTCCGAGATGACTTGGTCGGGCCCTGATAAGAGTGAAGTGTTGGGTATTCTGTTTGCCAACTGGTACAACAATGGAAATGAAATTCCCGTTGATCGTAAAGAAGCCAAGGCTTATTGGACCAAGAAGTTGGCCGACGTTGAGAAATACGCCTCAACTGATAATTTGTTAATGATGAATGGTGTCGATCATCAGCCGGTTCAAAAAGACGTGACTAAGGCGCTAGAAGTCGCTCAAGAGCTCTTCCCAGACTATGAATTCATTCATTCTAATTTTGATGATTATTTGGCTGCAGTCAAAGCTGATTTGCCTGATAATTTAAGTGAAGTCAAAGGCGAATTAACTTCTCAAGAGACTGATGGCTGGTATACATTGACCAACACTGCTTCATCACGAATTTATTTGAAGCAAAAAAATACGCAAGTTCAACAAGAATTGATCAATGAAGCCACTCAATTGGCAGCAATTTTCTTGCCAGCTGATCAATACCCGCAAGATCAATTAACTTATGCATGGAAATTATTGTTACAAAATGATATTCATGACAGTATCACTGGCTGTTCAGTTGATGAAGTTCATCGGGAAATGATGACTCGTTTCGAAAAGGTTGAGGCGATTGCCCAATCAATTCGTGAGGATGCCGAAGCCGCTATGGCAGCACGCATTAAAACTGACGATTTTGCCAAGGACAGTTATCCATTCGTCGTGATTAATGCTAGTGATGTTGCCAAAACTGGTACCGTAACTGCCGAAGTTGAATTAGACCGAGCCTTATTTAGCGACGGTCGTCCTGACGCCCAATTTGCTAAGATGCAATTAGGCAAACAAGAAAACCGCAACTTCAAGATTGTCGATGCCACTGGCAAACAAGCCGAAGGTCGCGTGACTGGTTTTACAACTCGCTTTGGTGCTGATTTACCGAAGGATCGTTTCCGGGTGCCTTATATGGCGCTCTACGCTGAAGTCGAAGTACATGTTGCTGCCTTGCCAGCCTTTTCGTGGCAAACTTTGGCCCTAAAATCAGTGGCCACTCCACGGATGTACGCCGACCAAGACCAAACGCATTTGTTGACCGACAATAATGTTTTAGAAAATGACTGGATCAAGGCAACCATCTCACCAGTTGATGGCAGCTTAACTATTGTCGACAAACCAAATCAACGTATTTATACGCGCCAAGCTGTTTTTGAAGATGTGGGCGATATGGGTAACGAATATATCTTTAAAGAAACAGCTGATCAGCGGCGAATTTATTCCACTGACCAAGCCCCAGAAATTCATGTTGTCGAGAATTCTAGCCAGCGAGCAATTGTTGAAGTCATTTCCACGTTACAAATTCCTAAGGCGGCTTCAGCACAATTGGACTATGAACAACGAGCCGTGATTGACATTACTCACCGTCAAGCAACTCGCAGCGATGAAACGATTGCACTACAATTACACACATTCATCACCCTTGAAAAAGGTGCCCGCCAATTAGACTTCAAAGTTAGTTACGATAATCAAGCCACCAACCATCGTTTACGAGTGCTATTCCCAACTCAAATCAAAGCCGCAACTCATCAAGCAGAATCAATTTTCGAAGTGGTTGAACGACCTAACGTACCAAGTAAGGAATGGGAAAACCCAACGAATCCGCAACGGCAACAAGCGTTTGTTAATTTACACGATGACCAAGGTGGCGTGACCGTTGCCAACTATGGCTTAAATGAATACGAAATTTTACCAGCAGATGGTACGATTGCGGTCACCATGTTACGTTGCATCGGCGAATTAGGTGACTGGGGTTACTTCTTAACACCAGAAGCACAATGCCAAGGTGCGCAAACGGCTCACTTTGCCTTGTTATTCCACGGTGCTAGCGAAGCTGATCGTAATGCGACTTATCAATTGGCTCGTGCTTGGCAAACACCAATTTTGACCAAAGATTTAGGACATCATGCTGGTGATTTAGCCACCGCTGGACAATGGCTCCAAGTTAAATCTGCCGATCAAGCTTTCGTGGTGACTGGGATTGAACGGGATGCTAAGGCGCAATTGATTGTTCGGGGCTACAACTTAAGCAAGGATGCGAAGACAATTAGTGTCGCTCATGATCAAATGGCCGCCGAAGTAGTCAACTTCTTAAGTGAACCAACTAAAGTCGCGGCTGACCAAGCTTTACGCGGTGCAGAAATTCGTAGTTATCGATTTGATAAATAATTAGAACAGCAAGGGAAGGATTTAAATGGCACATTTATTAGGTGGAATTGAAGCTGGCGGCACGAAGTTTGTCTGTGCGGTTGGCGATGAAGACGGTAATGTTCAAGCACGGATCAAGTTTCCCACGACCACGCCTGAGGAAACAATTGCCCAAGTTTTTGCATTCTTCGACCAATATCAGATTGAAGCTTTAGGCATTGGTTCTTTTGGCCCGATTGATATTAATCCAGATTCAGCCACATATGGCTATATTACTGACACGCCTAAGTTGGCTTGGAAGAATTATAATTTCTTAGGCGCGTTGCGTGATCATTATCAGATTCCGTTTGTTTGGACAACTGACGTGAACGTAGCTGCTTACGGCGAATATAAAAAAGGCGCCGGTATTGGTAAAAAGAATATTCTCTACGTGACCGTTGGTACTGGTGTCGGCGTCGGGTACATTTCTCACGGCGAACTTTATAGTGGCCGCAGTCATCCTGAGGGTGGTCATATTCTGATGCATCGAGTTGAGGGTGATGATTTTGCTGGGGTTTGTCCTTATCATGGCGATTGTTTGGAAGGTATTGCTGCTGGCCCCGCCGTTGAAAAGCGGACTGGTAAAAAAGGTTACGAGTTAACCCCAACTGATGACTGCTGGCAAAAAGAAGCCTATTACTTGGCCCAAGCTTGCATGACCTACACCTTGACCTTCTCACCAGATATTATTATTTTCGGTGGCGGCGTTATGAAACAAAGCCAATTGTTCCCAATGATCCGCACTGAATTTTTGAAGCTGATGAATGATTACGTTCGTGTTCCAGACTTGGATCAATATATCGTTCATGTGGCGCTAGGTGACGATGCTGGTATTACTGGTAGTTTGTTAGCAGCGGCAACTGTACTGGCTTAATCAGCCAGTCAGCTGGGAAAAATGCGTCAGTAGTTATTTCTCTTTTTGAACTAGCATATCCATGCTAAGATTTAAACGCTGATCTTTAACTTGGCATTATTAGTGATTGATGTTACAATGATAATGTAAAGCCGATTCAAACATTAATTGCACCAAAGCCCGCAACTACTGTCGATAGTTGCGGGCTTTTTTATACATTTATGTCATTAATAAACGGGTGCGCTGAGGAGCCTTGCCGATGTTACTTCCGGTGATCATCGTCCAGCCAACGATTGAATAGCGCCAAGAAGACGCCCACTAGAATTTGGATAAAAGCCAATTCAAACATGATAATTGCACCTCGATTCTGTTGATGATTTTGTCAACAGATGACAAGGCAACAACTCTATTATGACATAATAAATCCACTATTTGTGAATAATATTTTAAATACTTTAAGGCTGTTTTGCGTATTTATTAGGATTAGTGCACACGTATTTAACGTTTCTTTTGGCGCCGTCGCCAACTACTTTTCATTTGTCGAGGAAGGACTACAAGCTGCTGAGTGCTGATGAAAATGCTAAGTTTGAAAAAAATATTGCTGCTGGCAATAAACGGAATGCTTTGTTAGTGGGTGTAACTTTTTTGGCCGAATGGTTGAAACGGCGCCGGGCAATCGTTAAAATGTCGAAAGATGTTTAATCATACAAATTTATGTTACAATGAAGGCAGCTAAAAAGAGCAACGTGCTGTCAACACGTTGCTCCCTGATGTTCGATTGTTGACTCGCTTGTACAACGATCGGCGCAAGTCAGAAACTTACAGGTTCTAAATTTCTAAACCGTCCGCCGACGGTTTATTTTTTTTGGTAAATAAGCTTAATTATCTCGACAATCGTCTTCATTAGCGCACCAGATGTAACAGTTGCTACATAACCAATCAAAAATAAGCTGGCTATTTGCATGGTCACTGGTAAGTCCTTTAGCGCCTTGAAGATTTCCGCAAGATACTTCAAGGAACAGTTAACCTCAGAAATCAAGTCAGCTGTCCATCAGGTACCCAAGTCTATTATTAACCATAGGCAACACCTCACAATTTAGTTTAATGCGCCTACCGTTGTACTCAACAATCTTACCATTCAGTATAACAAGTATTAGAGACAAATGATATGTATTGAGCAATTACTGCTGGCTATGATATTATAAAATTGAATAAGATAGTGGTTGCATATTGGCGGTAGAGTGGCTGACACACGACATCTCGAAAAAAGTGTGCAGTGGGCCAAGTTTATTGCACTTTCTTATGGGCCAAGTTTCGAAATTAATCACTAAAATAATCTGTTGGAAAACATCAGTGTTGTCATCATCGGAAGGGAGTACTAGTATGAAAAAACGGATTAAATTAATTTTGGCAGTTACTTTGGTAGCGCTGGTTTTTGGCTTCTTAGCAATTCTAGTGTCAAAACTTACTAATGATTACGTGAAATTTATTCTTCTTTTCGGCATCATTCTGATTGGCCAATATCTAGGTAGCAAAATTGGTCAAAAAATAAGCTAGCCCATTATTATCACTATTTTAATGTTGGTAACTCAAAACTGGTACACTTTCTTAAGTTCGTATTTAAAAACTGTTTCTGTAAGTACAAAACAGTGAAAGGTAGAAAACAATCAACCCAAACGATTCAAAACAAGTGGTGAAACTATTTAAGAATTGTAGTTCATATACTGTTGTGTCGAATAAGACATGGAGCCGTGATGCTAATCTGCCTTGATTGCCGATTTGCCCACGTAAATTTGAATCTGGTAATGCCACTGTAAAATACCAGAAATCATGATTTGTTGCACGATGAACTGTGGTTGACTGCCGTACTTATCTTGAGCAATTTGGCTAAGCTTAGCGATTGTTTCAAGGCGATTTTCTGCGGTGCAATTGGCACATAAGTAATTTCCTGCCGGCAGGGTTTTGAGTTCAGGGATATTTGGATAGTTGAGGCAAACAGCAAACATGCTGCTGACGTTATTTTCAGTGTAGATACCAGCAATCTCGGCAAAGGAAAACTGCTCTTTTTGTTGTGGCGGGAGTTGGGCGTAGAAGTTATCTAAGTAATGCCACAAATTATCGACCGTGGGTGTCTTCAAGGTATCAGATAGTAGAATGACACGCAGGACCAGCTGTTTGACATTGATGCCAGTGGCGGAACTGCGAGCGCGCAGACTTTTTTCGTAATCCTGTTTAGCACGTTGAATTTTTTTCTTACTATCTTTCAGGTCGGCCATTTTTTGGTCGGCTTTTTTTTCGGCGTTGTTCAGGAAGACAATAATTTGTTCAAGGTCGGTAAATTCGAGGACTTGTTTGATTTTATGTAAAGGCAGATCCATTTGTTTCAAAGCTAAGACCGTGTTGATGCGGACGATATCTTGCTTGGTGTAATAGCGATAGTTGGTGAGATTATCTTTTTTGCTAGGTTTCACTAGACCAATGCGGTCATAATAACGCAAAGTTTCAATGGTCGTTTGGACTTTTTTGGCAGTTTCGCCGATTGAAAAATATTTTCCCATGATTTACTCCTTGACCCTTGTGTTACCCAAGGGTTCATAATCGTTATATCATGTGGCGTCATCTAAATCAATCGCATGATAAACGGACTGTAATCGTTGGAGGAGAGCATAATGAAGAAAACAATTACCATACTAGTGAGTTTCATGAGTCTTATTCTGGGTAGTGTGCTGCTAGCTGGCTGTACAAATAATAGTGAGAATTTTACTGAAAGGGATTATCACGCCAGTAATAAAGCGGTAACCAGTGTCAAGTTGGACGTGCGTGATCGCCAAATTAAGGTCGTGCCCTCAGTTGATCAGCAAATTCATATTGCCTATTCAGAAAGTGACCAAGAATATTACAAAATTGCCGTGTCGGCGCAACACACACTGACAATGACTTCAGCCAGCAATAAAAAATGGACTGATTATATCGGCCTTAAAACTGCGGCGAAATCACGCAAAATAGTTCTGCAGGTTCCTAATAAGTTACTAACCACCCTTAAAATAACAACCAACAATAGTAATCTTAAACTGGCACCATTAACTGTTAAGAGGAACATTTCATTATCTACTCAGAATGGCAATCTTACTTTTGATAAATTAAACGCTGGTAAGGCCATTAAACTCCAAGCCAAGAATGGCAATATCACCGGCTCAGTGCTTGGCAGTTATGACGATTATGCAATTACGACCACCATTAAAAAAGGTAACAGTAATCTGCCCGCCAATAAAAAAGGTGGTGTCAAAAAATTAATTGTTGCCAATAATAATGGGAATATTGATGTTGAGCTTGTTAAAAAGTGAAGGAACTAGATGCCCCATTTTACGAGGAGTATTTTAAAGAGCTCGTGAATGATTATTTACAGGAATCATAAAATAATCTGACAGTAATCTTTTTTAGGGTAGCGTGTTAGAAATAAAATTTGGCAATCGGAAAATATAATCATGGTCTTGTCAGAGTCTTTAACTTAGTTCATAATCGAACTCATGGTAATCATTTAAATAAGTGCCGTTGTCGGCTAGCGTTGCGTGTTTTATGGATGACGCTTTTGCAAACAATTTAAAATTGTTCTCATAAAAGTACCCGAATAAATTTTGGGTAGCAACGAGGGGATAGTGGCACTTCAGCTGGGCGATTTATCGCTCATATAAAAGTAGGATCTCAAAATGATTGAGGCCTATTTTTTGTGTTCCAAAAATGATACCAGTGGAGGACAGCTAATGTCTTTATGGAAATGTATTTGTAAGCAACCTAAATTGAATTTGGTAGTTTTATTTTGGCAAGTTGTTGGGGCAGTTTGTGTGACTGTAAATGGTCTTGGTAATGCGAATCTTGTTTCGAGTATTGTTAAATTAGATCGGTCGGCTGTTATCTTTTGGCTAATTGTCGTGTTGGTTGCCAATATCAGTTGGGGATGCCAAATTAAAGAAAATCGGATTTGGACCGAACGAGCGATGCAAGCGATGGACGCTGATATTCGCTTGCAGATCACCACGCAATTGGCGGCGACTGATTATGCCACTTATCATCAAACGGCGACAGCAACGTATGTCTCGTGGCTAACGAATGATATTGCGACTATTAATGATTATGGTTTTGAAACATTGGTGCTGGTGATTTACCAAGCGCTGATTATTACTATGAGTGTTGGCGCCTTGATTCATTTTCATTATTCGCTGATTGTGACAGTGGGCGTCTTATTGTTGTTGATGAGTATTGTGCCGCAGCTGTTTACTAAAAGGATGAATCAGGCGACGTTAACCATGAGCCAGGCGACTGAGAAGTTCACTAGTCAAATGACGGATTTGTTGGCGGGATTTGATGAGTTATTACAATTGAATCAGCCAATCATCATTCAACGACTAACTAGCAAGGCAACCGACAAACTAGCTCATGCTAAAATTAACCAGGCTCGAGTTGACGGTACAATGATGGGTACTTCTAATTTAGTTAGTTTGGTCAGTCAAGTGGTGGTTATGGGCCAGGCTTGTCTGTTATTCTTTGTTAAATTAGTACCAGTTGGCGCCATTAGTGGTGCTCAGTATTTTGCGGCAACTATTTTTGCAAATTTGACGGGCTTGATGGCCAATCTCGTTGAGATGAAAACAGTTAGGCCGATTTTTGCTAAGTATCAGCTACCAGCAGTGGCTGATACTTTAGCGCCACATCTGATGACAACTGAGGGAAAATTGCAGTTGACTGACCTTAATTATTGCTATCCTGCTAATCCACAAACGTCAATTTTACAGCGCTTTTCTTGGCAACTGCAATTTGGTAAGAAGTACGCCGTGACTGGCCCGTCTGGTTGTGGCAAAAGTACGCTATTGAATATTATTGCCGGGCGGTTAGCAACTTATACTGGTCAAGGCAGCTATGATCAGCAGGATTATCGGCAGCTCTCACCAGCAGCAATCCGCCAAGAAATAGTCTATCTCAGTCAAACCCCACATATTTTCTCTGCCAGTTTATTATTTAACATTACCTTAGGCCAAGTTGTTGACGCACAACGATTAAACGAGGCGCTGGCTTTTAGTGGCTTGAAGCAAATGACCACTGTTTTCCCTGCTGGCGTTCAAACCTTGATCGAACAATCTGGCCAGCAGCTATCTGGTGGTCAGCGTGAACAAATTGCGTTAGCCCGGGGTTATTATTTGAATTGAAAAATTTGGCTAGTTGATGAAGCCACAGCGTCGCTTGATTCACAGGCGGCTCGGGAAATTGAAACAGCGTTGCTGCAATTAAATGATGTGACTCTAGTAGTAGTCAGTCATCACTTTGCTCGAACTGATTTTACGGAATTAGTTGATCAAGTTATTGATTTAGGCTAGCGATGATAATCAAGCTATTAGTCTAATTATTAATCAGGATTTTTTTATTACTTGCAACTTTGTTAGTGATTAAAAATTTGATGAATGAACCAAGTGATTTAAATATAGACACTAAAAAGACCATGAAGACCTATTCTTATAGTTACCACACCAATAAGAATAGAGATGTCTTCATGACCCTTAACTAGAATACCATGCTTAGTCACTACCAACAACTTCAATCTTATGAACGCGGTTTGATTATGGCCTGTCAGGTTACTCGTGAGCCGCATCGTGGTCCTAGCACTATTAGTCGTGAATTAAATCGTGGCACGATTCGTCAAATTGGCCCTAATCATAAGCCTTTTGAAGCTTACTTTGCGGAGACTGCCAAACTGTTCATAACAATGATTAAGCCAACTCCCATGCCATTAGCTGGTTAATCAAGGCACCTGTGTTCTTCCAACAATAGGTTATGGGTTATTGAATTTCCAACCAAGGAGCAGCTAGCGCCTTATTTACCATAGTCTTAACTCTGACAACCTGTCGATAATTGTCCCAAATTAAAATCATCATGTCTCTGATAACATATCAGAAGCATGATGATTTTTTTTAATACGGTGAGTTATTTACTGCATACAGTATATTGATCTTTAAACTGTCTTGTCAACTGCAAACAAAGCGTCCAACCAAGAAATTTGATTGAGCGCTTTGTTTCATAGACATGCTTATCTTAAATACTAATGCTGATTTTTCAATCTAATTTTTAATGTCTCTAGCCTATCTATCATCATTTGTTCGTTGCGTGACAATATTGGTAAACCAATAGGCACTAATTAATCCTACGCCTATAACAACTATGTCAACGACTAGTAACTAGCCTGGATTCCCTCCAGAATAAATAAATCCCGCTAGATCTCTAAGATACGGCCACATAAATAGCACATTGATTATAAATTGCATACACCAAATAATTCTTTTTTTCACTCTATTTTTAATCTTGAACATAATTTAAATACTACTCAAAACTAGGTGCATTATTATCATGATCCAGTAAATATTTAAAATAACTTGGTAATCGGAAAATTGAGTTATTTCCAACTTGCTCAATGGACATTTTCTTTTCAAATCTTTCTCCTGGCAATAATGTCTGTGTTAAATCACCGGCATATTTCAAATACTCATCTGATTCTGTACTATTAAAATATATTTTCGTTTCATTATTTTCAGCATCATATTCAACTTGTTTAATGACGTCATTTACTACTACTTGGTCTCCTGGAACATAGTCCTTCATTGAAAGCACTACAGAACCATTGTCGTAAGACTCCATAAAAAGTTCATGCACATTAAGCTCTGTTTTATGAGTCTGATCTGAAACATTATTAGCCCACGTTGGTGTTACCATTTCTCCATAACCTGCTGAATACGAAGTCTGACCACCATTGATTTCTGAGTCTTGCTGAATAGTGTCTTCAATTAGACTTAAGGAGCGTGTCCCAAATGTACTGTTGGCTGAATCATATCGATACGCAATATAAGGGGCTAATTTTAGTTTTGAGTTAGCGACGAACTGTGCCTTATACGTCCCAATTAATCCGAATTTAAAGCCTCGATAGACACCAGGGGTAATTGATGTATTGATTGTATAATTCCCATGCGGGTTAAGAACAAGTAATGAGTATTTGCGTCCTAAATTTAGTAAATCGGCCTGTGCATATAGTGCAAGTGAATGAGCGGTGGACTGTGAAGTAACATTATACATAGCACTTGCTCCATATTTACTGCCATTCAATTCAATTGAACCTGGTGTTACCGTTTGCCCATATGCTCCACTACTCAAAGATGCCGGAATATTGTAAACAGCAGAAGATCCTTTTTTTAAAACTGCCCAAACCATTTTACCCCAAAGAACTGAAGCCGCTTGTACCTTTCTTTGTGTTCCCGTCATTGAAAATGCTCCAAGCAATGCAACCGCTACCGTAATAGATGTTAACACCTTTTTACCCTTTTTCATTATTAATTCCTCCAGTCTACATTTAAAATCAAGTCAAATCCCACATACTTACTACCGCGGAATCATGATATGCCAAAACGTTTTAATATCTGCCATATTCATTTGAATGCCTCCTCTTATTTAACTATAATAATTATATAAGTAATAAAACGGTTACATTTCGAAATGAGATGAATTGTCCCATAATTAAAAGTTTGGAGGTAATTCAAATAGAACATTATCAGATAATCAAGCAATTAAGAGAAGAACGGGGATTGTCCCAATCATTTCTTGCAGAAGGATTAACTACACGAGAAGCAGTTTCTAAATTTGAACGTAGGGGAACCAAAATATCTGCTGAAACATTGTTCTGGTTTTTGGAAAAGATGAACATCACACTAGAAGAGTATTATCACATCTGTTCCAATGGCATTCTGCCCAAAAAACAACAAATAATCGTTGATGGTTACAAGCACTTATCTACTTACTCTTCTCTTCAGACTCTACTTACGGATTTGTCAAACCTAAGTTGTGGAACCAACGATCCATTTTATCGGTTATTGATTGTTCAGTTCCGTTCACTTTATTACTGGTTAAAGAATGATTTAGTAAATGACAACTATATTGATAACGATCGACAAGAAATACAACATTACTTGAATGGCATTGATACATGGGGACGATTTGAACTTTCGTTATTCAACAATTTACTATTTCTATTTGACAGCGATTACATTACAGCCACCTACAAGCGAACAATAACTAAATTGATGAGCTATGAAAACATCATATATTATAGAAATGATATTACTGGATTCATGTCAAACGCACTTTTTATTTTTTGGCAGCGTAATGATTATCAGTATATGAAGAGCATTATTTCAGACTTACAATTGCTCACTAAAGATGAAGACTATTGTTTTTACAAGATCACTTGCAAAACATTTGAAAAAATATACCAAGCGCAAAATGATTTAAATCTTGAGGATTTGAAAACTGAGTTTGATATTCTAAATTACCTGGGCTATGAGTCCACAGTAAATGACTATTATACCGCCTATAATATTGCAAAAAGCAAACCTTAATGTGTTTGCTTTTTGCAATATTTTTATAGAAAAAGTGTTCCATTTTAACTAAAGAAAAACAAAATAAGGCAGCAAGATCTTCATGAAGAAGAATCTGCTGCCGTATTTTTTTTGGCTCTTCGTCAACTGAAGTTGATAGAATATTTTCTAAGTAGTTAGACTAAAATTGGTCTAGCTGCTTTTTTCTATGCACATTTTATCTTTCGTGGTTCATGTAGCCACAGTATTTCTAATTTAATTCGATTAAT
>NZ_RHOT01000022.1 GCF_003946675.1 Lapidilactobacillus gannanensis
TGGTAACTATAAGAATAGGTCTTCATGGCCTTTTTGGTCTAGTCATTTAGGTGTTGCACTTCAATTTTAAATCCGGCAATAATTATTTCTTGATAAAATATTAAAATGCATCATAACTATTATTACACCGTCATCTTAACATATTACTATTAATAAATATAGGTAATATTGTCTTAAGATTGTCCGATTAATCTGTGGTCACTAGTCAAATGCAACGGCATAGCCTATCAGTTACAAATAACAGTTACTAATCTGAGTATTACGATTGAGAAAAATAATTTCAATAAACTAAAAAAAGCCTGTTTGACAAGTTTTCTGGGTATGAAAACCAGAAATTGTCAGGCAGGCTTTGCGAGGTGCATATTTCTACTGCAATTAAATTCGATTTAATTCGTCCTACGATAATTATCCTAACCACTAAAAAGTGTATTGAAGTAAGTCGACGCCAGATAAAGCGATAAAATCTTGCTAGCAGTCGCCAAATTATTCGGGCCTTTTTAGCAATTTCAAATTCAGTTAGGTTAACAATTTAATGGTGAACTTATTTCATTTACAAATTCCTAGTCACTACAATTCTTTGTCCCAGAAATTATCTAATAGCAAACCGACCATCAAGCCTAAGATTGCCGGGAACAGCCAACCTAGCCCATAATCAGCAAACGGCAGTAACATATTCCAATTCGTAAAACCATGAAGCCAACTGACCTGAGAAAAAACACTTGCTGGCAAATTAGACAAGCCATTCAAGATTGCCGGAATCAGCACAAACAACATTGCTAACCGATAGGACCAATAATGCGGTGGTTGCGTCAAGGTCGAAATCAAACTACTTAATACTAGGGTAATTGCTAAAGGATAAATCAACATTAAAACTGGATTAGAGTACGCAATTAACTGATTCAAGCCTAGATTGGCGAGTAGCAAGGCGCCACCAGTCGCAATCAGAATGAACCGTTGATAGGACCACTGAGGATATAAATCAGTGAACGTCTCACCAAAAGCCGAAATCAAACCAACCGCCGTTTTTAAACAAGCGACAATCACAATGGCGGCGAGAATAACTTGCCCCCACTGACCAAAGTAATAATGGGCCGTCAGCGCTAAAGTTAAAGCGCCATTTGCTTGAATATCAAATTTAGCAACACTGCTCGCGCCTAAATAAGTTAGCGCGCCATAAAGTACAGCCATTAAGCCAGTGCTAATCACGCCAGCTTTGATAGTGGTTAAAGCCAGATACTTGGGCTTGGTCACTCCGCGAGCCTTTAACGACGTGATGATGACGATACCAAAGGCTAGTGCGGCTAGTAAATCCATTGTGTTGTAGCCAACGCTGAAGCCAGAACTAATTGGCCGCTGAGCGAATTGTGGCTGTGGTTGATGACTCGTACCTCCCATTGGATTAATGAAGGCCGCTCCAAGTAACAAGGCCAATAGTACTAAAAATAATGGATTAAGAATTTTACCGATATAATCTAGTAATTTACCAGGCCGTCGTGCCAACCAATAGGCACTTCCCAGAAATAGTAGCGAAAAGAGTAAGAGCCACCAAGGCGACGTGGTCAATGTGCCAAAACTAATAACGAATGCCGTATCGGCCAGACGTGGCAATACAAACAAAGGACCAATCACTAAATACAAAGCAATCGTAAATATCCTGCCGAAATGCTGACCAACTTTTGTCGCTAATGATAAAACACCGTTGCTCTGGGTCAACGCTATCGCGCAAACGCCTAACAACGGTAACCCAACTGCACTTAATAGCATCCCAAACAGTGCTGGCCAGAAATTAGCACCAGCACTTTGGCCTAAAGCCACGGGAAAGATTAAATTACCAGACCCAAAAAACAAGCCAAATAGCAATGAACCCGTAAAAAATAAGTCACGAGTCCCAAACTGCTTTTTTCCCAATCAAATTACCCCAAAACTTTCTAAAAACTAACTTTCCACATTCAAGTAACCAGCAATAACTGCCCTTAATGTTAACAACTAGTTACTCATCTTGACTAACAAATGTACTAGAAGGTACGCGGATCATCGTGTAGTCCAAGGCATTATGGCCAACGCGCATCCCTAAACCATTCCAAAATCCCGGCTTGTAAGTGGCAACAACTCTTGCCGCAAAAGCCTGACTGTACTCTTCATCAGCTGATTTAATCATTTTACTTGGCCAGCGATAAACTTTACCACCAATGGAAATCGGTGTTTTACCAGTGGCGATACTAGCATGAATACTCTTAACTTGATTCTGATGACCTTCAGTCCAGTAAGTATAAGTTTGAATAGCCGCCCGGCCTTCACCTTGCTGCACCTTGACCATATAACCAGTATCACCTTGCGTCTGCAACACTAGCGGCTCAGTCGTATACTTCACCTTAACTAGTCGCTCTTCAGTTACATTGGCTTGATTAAAGAAGGTCTGGTAACCCATAAAGGTAAAGCCAGCAAGAAAAATGATAATCAAAACCAAATCAGTGGCCAAAACCGGCCAACTGAAAGTTTTCTTCGACATAATAATCATGCGAATATGACGATGGCGAATGTTCTGAATAATAAAAATCAAAAAAACTAAAACAAGCAACCATGCGATAATGCCAATCCAATTCCATGCTGATCCCATTGAAATACCTCCCAAAAAGCCTTTATTAAATTATACCGTATTCAGAAAAAAGTTGCGAGGGACAGCGTATTTTTGGCGTAGGGTAACTTTGAATTATTGATTGAGCGGCCCCGCCGATCGAGCAATAATTTAAATTAGCCATTCTTGCTAACGTTTACCCATATAACGATCACCATAAACTTCTGCTAGGTGCTGATGAATCGTATTAATAAATAGCTGCGTTGACGGCGTTTCTGCCTGAGCGCGATTAGTTACTAAACAAATCGTTCGATGATAAGTTTCTGAAAACGGATAAATATGCACCCGCCCTGATAGCTTCTGCAAAGCAAGTTCTGGTAAAATTCCCCAGCCTAAATCACTTTCAACCATCGACAAAATCGACTGATCATCAATCGAATAAGAAATTGTATTAGGAGTGACATTATAGCGATCCAGAACGGCTTTAGTATCACCATCATAATCGACCTGTTGTAAAATAAATCGTCGCCGGCCAATATCGCTTAAAGTGACACTCTTCTTATTTTCGGGCACAAAACTTGTCGGCGTGACACAGTAAATCGGATCTTGAATCAACGGTTCAATTAATAAATTATCTTCAACTGGTAAAGTAGAAAAGCCAATATCCACACGGCCCTGCTGAACCATTTCCTCAATTTGTTCAAAAGTACCCTGAACAATACTAATTTCAATCTTCGGAAATTGGCGGCGAAACTTCTGAATGATTGCTGGTAACCAATTGATACAAACACTACTAAAAGCCCCAATGCGAATAGAACCAGCATTTAATCCTTGAATATTGGCGGCCACTTGCTGCAAACGTCCTTCCATATTCAGAATCGATTGCACCAAAGGATATATTGCTTCACCATCTGTTGTTAATTCAACGCCAGTCCGCCGACGAACAAATAATGGAAAACCCAACTCGTTTTCAAATTGACTAATTGAGTGGCTAATTGCACTAGGTGTGACATGTAGCGCCTCAGCTGCGGCTCGAAATGTTTTGGTACTAACAACCGTTGCAAAAACTTGATATTGAAAAAGTGCCATCAGGCTCATCCCTCTTAAGTGAATTTATTTCACCTTTATTTTAGAACCTTGAATTTTACTATTGTTCCGAAATAGTTTAACATACAACTGAAGTAAAAATAAGGGGGATGCTTACCATGATGACCAAAGAATTTGCAACGCGCATTCAAGCAACCAGTCAGACTGGAATTGAGGATCTAATCCCCGATCCAGATGATGTCACTATTTCTTTCGCTGGTGGCTTACCAGATGAACACTTATTTCCACAAGCTGAACTGGCAACTAGTTTTCAGCGCGTATTGTTAAAAGGAACTGATAATCCTTTGCAATACCACAATGCTAAGGGCTATTTACCACTACGAACTTATTTACAGCAAATGATGGCGGCCGAGGGGACCACTGTCACTTTGGAACAAATCTTACTCACTCAAGGTGCGCAGCAGGGACTGGACTTAGTGGCCAAATTACTACTGAATAAACATGATAAAGTCGCGATTGAAGCCCCAACTTATATTGGCGGCTTAGCAGCATTCTCGGCTTATGAACCTGATTATCTAGAAATTCCGATGCAGGCCGACGGTTTAGATGTCGACCTCCTTGAACAATTACTGACTACCAATACCATCAAATTTCTTTATACTGTCCCTAATTTCCAGAATCCAACTGGATTTGTTATGTCCCTAGCCAAACGAAAAAAACTAATTGCTTTAGCTAAAAAATATCATTTTATCATTCTTGAAGATGACCCTTATCGTCACTTACGTTTTGCTGGCGAAGATTTGCCAGCGTTACAGGCATTAGACAATAGTGGTCATGTCATCAGTTTAGGCAGTTTTTCTAAAATTCTGGCACCGGGATTACGTCTAGGTTGGCTGGTAGCAACGCCAGACTTACTAACTGAAATTCGTCTCCTGAAAGATGGCAGCGATCTGGAAACACCGGCAATTATTCAGCAAGCTGTCACTGATTATCTCGTGCATAACGACTTTCAAGCTCATTGGCAAAAGCTGCAACAGGACTATCGCGAACATCGTGATTGGATGAGCGCCGCCTTAACTAAGTATCTACCAAGTGGCTACCAATTTTCTCATCCGGAAGGCGGATTTTTCCTGTGGTTAATGGGCCCAAACAATGTTAACCTTGAACACTTGCTCCGTGAAAAAATTGCACCTGAAAATCACGTCCTCTTCGTACCATCAACAAATTTGTATGCCCGGAAAAACGTCTGCAATTGCGCTCGCTTAAGTTACGCCGGCGCAACTCATGAACAAATAGACCGTGGTATTCAGCTAATCTGTGCTGCTTTAACGCCAGAATTAGAATTCAGCAAGTAACTAATTACTCAGCTTAAATTTTCAAAAGGCATCGGCACCGCTTAACGCCAAAATCCCGAGCAATTCTCACGAATTGCTCGGGATTTTATGTTAAATGCGCACCGGCTGACTGCCCTTTGTCACGCACTCTCTGTGTTAATTTTGCTAATTAGTGCAAGATATTACTTAATAACGTTAAAACATCTACACTTGAGGTAACAAACCTTAATCTTTAATAATTATTTGAATAGAACAATTAAAAAATTACGGTCATCACCAGTTAGTTGTTAGCTACATCTTGCTGACAATGAGAACTAAAACTTAAAATTCATAATTTAATATAATGAGCAGTCTTAATCTATGCTGATTAGATAAGTACCATTTTTGCTTGACGCCTTAGCTCTTAATGTATATGTGCCACTATTCCAAGGAATTGAGTCCAGCCGGGCCGATTTTCCTTTAGCAATAGTCTTCACGCTACCAACCTGCTGACCACGAGCATTCATCACCATAACTTTAATCGAACCTTTATTACCCGAGCTATTTGTTACTACAGGACGATCATTAAAAAAATTATTTGAACTAGTAACATTAGAATAGGCTGAAGTTGTCAGATAGGCATTTCCGGACCATTTAACTCGCGGACTAATCTGATTATCCTGTTTAATATTGTCTTGTTCAGACGTCGACGCTGAAACAGTACCCGTTCAAATAGTTCCTATCAATAGCGCTCCCGTTAACAAACTTGTTGCAATTATCTTTTTATTCATAAAAACAACCTCCATTATTTTTCTTTAATACAATTGAAACCTTAACTTATTTTGTAAATAATAAAAACACACCTTTTTGTAAAACAGCGTCACATCAACATGCCACATTTACTGTCATTCAATTTTTCGTAAAAATCTACTATTACTGACACATCTCAGTCATAATGTCAGTATGGTTAACTTGCTCATATTTACGTTCACATTTAATAATAATATTTGAGGTGAGACTATTGACAATCATTGGTCAACGAATAAAACAAGCACGTAACGATAAAAATTTAACGCAACAAGAACTTGCTGAAAGAATTAATATTTCTCGTTCTGCTGTTTCAAATTGGGAAAGCGGCCGCAATTATCCCGATTTGGATTCGATCGTCCTGTTAAGCGATTCGCTCAATCTCTCCCTCGATCAATTATTAAGGGAGGATGCAACTATGGTTAAAAAAGTGAGTCTGGAACAACGAAAAGGGAAAAAGAGAAAAATATATTTACGGATTTTATTACCACTATTTATAATTTTATTGATCTTCACAGGATATACGCTATACCAAGAAAATGCTCAAATACATGATATTATCTCTCCAAACAGCACTTATCAGCTTCAACTTTCTGTAAGAAATAAACCAGTCCGAATCACTACTTTTAGACTTGATAACTTTCTTTACAGGAAGGAAATTATTAACGATGTTGCGAGTGAACACACAATCGAGGTTCGTATCATTGATAATGACAATCATCAATTACTCGATAAAATCACATTAAAGCCAGGAGAATCTAAGAAACTTTCCAGCCTAAAATATCGAAAAGATTATCAATTATACGTCGTTGGTACCCCTGGACAATACTTCCTTAACATAGTTTAACTAAGGATTGAAAATACAAAAGTCACATTTTTTATTAAGGTCTTTTAAACACTAAATATTAAGTTCTACACATAAAAGCGCTGCTGAGTAATCTCGTGAGATTATTTGACAGTGCTTTTACATATTTCTCAAATATTGTTTCATTTAGCAATATACCTGAAGAGATGTATTATTCCCATTCATAAAACTACCCTTCACACTATAATTATCGGCTATAAACCAGCTTAATCCGAGATTAATTCACTTTTTTCGCATAAAACTAGCCACTAATTGGCCTTAAAAAAAGACTAAATTTTTTCAAAATCGCGAGCTACCAACTAGTAACCGTTTTTCTGATTATTCATCTATTTAAAAATCAAGCGCATAAAAGACGCGAACAAACGTTTTACTCAATAAATAGTATTCATTTTCCAGTTCAGACACTATATATTGTGTTAAAAAGCAAAAGCGCCTATAATCATAATCAATCTTAAGTGGTTTTTCCTAATCGAAACATCCCAGCTTCAAGAATAATTTGCAGGAGGATTTTATTTATGAACAAAATTGTTGTCTACACTCGAAATGGTTGCATGCAATGCCGAATGACAAAACGCTATCTCGCTGAGCATCACGTTGAGTTCAAGGAAATTAATATCAGTGAAAGCCCCGCTTCCGCCGATTATTTACGTGAAAAAGGATTCAGTAGTGTCCCACTAGTTTTCAGCGAACAATCTGCCCAACCAATTGCTGGTTTTCGTCCGGCTGAATTAGCAAAGTTAGTTGGTTAGCCAATGAAACTCGCTTATTTTTCAATTACCGGCCAAACTCGGCGTTTTATCGAAAAAACTGGCTTAGCAGCCTATGAAATCACCGATGCTGATCCTTATCACGAAATGGGTGAACCCTTTATTCTGGTGATTCCCACCTATGATGACGAAATGCTGGAACCGGTGGTCGAATTCCTTGGTTATCATGGTAATCATCAACAGCTGGTCGGAATTGCTGGTGGGGGTAACCGCAATTTCAACGAACTTTATATTCATAATGCCAAAGACATTGCTCAGGGCTTAAATGTACCTATTGTCTTTGACTTTGAATTCAATGGTACACCAGCCGATGTGCGTAAATTTAAAAAGGTGGTGCAACAACTTGAGTCTCAAAACACTCGATCTTAACCAAATTTCTTATTTTAAACTCAATAACGAATTAAATCGACCTGTTGACGGTCAGATTCCTTTAAATAAAGATCAAGAAGCCTTGGCCGCTTTCTTGGCAGAAAATGTCGCCCCAAACACCAAATCTTTTCCTTCAATTACTGCTAAAATTAATTGGTTAATGGCCAATGACTATTTAGAAACAGCTTTTATTAAGCAATACCCAGCAGCTTTTATTGAAAAGTTAGCAGCTTGGTTAGACACGCAGAATTTCCACTTCAAGTCCTTTATGGCGGCCTACAAATTTTATAATCAATACGCTTTAAAAACCAACGACGGCACCACTTATTTAGAAAATTTCAACGATCGGGTGCTATTTAATGCGCTTTACTTTGCAGATGGTAACCAGCAATTGGCTGAACAATTGGCTGACGAAATGATCCACCAACGCTACCAGCCAGCTACTCCTAGTTTCCTTAATGCTGGTCGCAAACGGCGTGGTGAATTCGTTTCTTGCTTCTTGATTCAAATCACCGATGATATGAACAGCATTGGTCGTGGCATTAACAGTGCCTTACAATTATCACGAATTGGTGGTGGCGTCGGCATTACACTGTCGAACTTACGTGAAGCAGGTGCGCCAATTAAAGGAATCAGTGGTGCTTCAAGTGGTGTTTTACCCGTCATGAAACTGTTAGAAGATAGCTTCAGCTACAGTAACCAGCTCGGCCAGCGGCAAGGTGCTGGCGCCGTTTATTTAAATGTCTTTCATCCCGATATCATTTCTTTTTTGTCCGCTAAAAAAGAAAATGCCGACGAAAAAATTCGCGTTAAGACACTATCGCTCGGTGTCATCGTGCCTGATAAATACTACGAATTAGTTCGCGAAAATAAAAAAATGGCCTTATTCAGTCCCTATGACGTGGAACGAGTCTATGGTCAGCCTTTCTCTTACCTTGATATCACTAAAGAATATGACCATTTGTTAGCTAATCCTGAGATTCGCAAGTATTACATTGAGGCGCGAGAATTAGAAAATGAAATTAGTAAACTCCAGCAAGAGTCGGGCTATCCCTATATTCTTAATATTGATAGCGCTAATCGCAGCAACCCGATCCCTGGCAAAATCATTATGAGTAATCTTTGCTCGGAAATTTTGCAAGTCCAAACACCCGCTGAATTAGATGATGGTCAAAATTATCTTAAAATGGGGCGCGACGTTAGCTGTAATCTGGGTTCAACTAATATTTTAAACTTAATGAAAAGCCCTGATTTTGGTCAATCCATCAGTACAATGGTCCGGGCACTAACCTTCATTTCTGACCAATCAGATATTGTGGCCGTGCCAACAGTCGCTTACGGCAATAAAAAGAGCCATGCCATTGGTTTAGGTGCTATGGGCTTGCATACTTACCTCGCTAACAATGAAATTGAATATGGCTCACCTGAGGCATTAGAATTCACCAGCACTTATTTCATGTTGCTAAATTATTGGACCTTAGTCGCTAGTAATCAAATTGCTCGTGAACGTCAGGAAAGTTTTGCTGGTTTTGCTGATTCAGATTATGCGACGGGCAAATATTTCCAGCGTTACCAAGAAACCAGTTATCAACCGAAACTCAAGATCGTCCAAAACTTATTTAAAGATATTTTTATTCCCGGCCCAACTGATTGGGCTGAATTAAGTCGCGCAGTTCAAAAAGACGGTCTTTATAACCAGAATCGGCTAGCAGTTGCACCAACAGGGTCAATTTCTTATATCAACGACACTAGTGCCAGCATCCATCCAATTACTCGCCTAATTGAGGAACGGACTGAAAAAAAGAACGGTAAATTATATTTTCCAGCGCCATTGCTAAGCAACCGGACCCTGCCCTATTACAAGTCCGCTTACGATACCGATATGCGCAAGGTGATTGATACTTATGCTGCTGCCCAAGTGCACGTTGACCAAGGCATGAGCCTGACGCTTTTCCTGCGTGCTACCTTACCAGCGGGTCTTTATGAATGGAAAAAGGAACCCGAACAAACGACCCGTGATTTGAGTATTCTGCGTAACTATGCTTATTACCAAGGTATCAAGTCAATTTATTACGTGCGAACTTTTACAGATAACTCGCAAGAAATTGGCAGTAATGACTGTGAAAGTTGCACGATTTAAGGCTTTAAATGGAATTGATTTTGACACTATGCCGTCTTGATCTGAGTTGACACACTGAACATGCATTTCCTATTAAGACAGGATAGCAAGCTATTCCCGACGAGCCATTTTTTAGAGCATGTTTGAAATTCAGATCAATATTTTAACCAGCGAATTTATAAAGGAGTTAATCATGGTCAAAACTTATTACAAAGCCATTAATTGGAACAGCATTGAAGATGCCATTGATAAGGCAACTTGGGAGAAGTTAACCGAGCAATTCTGGCTTGACACTAGAATTCCTTTATCAAATGATTTAGATGACTGGCGCGGTTTATCTCCTGAAGAAAAAAATGTGGTTAATCACGTTTTCGGTGGTCTAACCTTATTAGATACCTTGCAGTCGCAAGATGGTATTGATCAGCTACGTCGCGATATTCGTACACCGCAGGAACTAGCCGTTTTCAATAACATTCAATTCATGGAATCTGTTCACGCAAAAAGCTATTCTTCTATTTTCAGTACTTTATGCAGTAGTGAAGAAATTACTGAAATATTCGATTGGACCGACCATAACGAATATTTGCAATTTAAGGCTGAAAAAATCAATACGATTTATCAAACTGGCACACCTTTAGAAAAGAAAATCGCCAGTGTCTTTTTGGAGTCATTCTTATTTTACTCTGGCTTCTACACCCCACTTTATTATTTAGGCAACAACAAGTTAGCCAACGTGGCTGAAATTATTAAATTGATCATTCGTGATGAATCGGTTCACGGCACCTATATTGGCTATAAATTCCAACTAGGTTTCAAGGAGCTTGCTGAAGCCGAACAAATTAAGCTGAAAGATTGGATGTACGACTTGTTGTATAATCTTTATGATAACGAGGAGCGTTACACTGAAGAACTCTATCATTCAGTTGGCTGGACTGATGAGGTCAAAGTATTCCTGCGTTATAACGCCAATAAAGCGCTGATGAATCTCGGTCAGGACCCACTCTTTCCAGATGGTGCTGATGACGTTAATCCCATCGTCATGAACGGCCTGTCCACCGGCACTGCTAATCACGACTTCTTCTCGCAAGTTGGTAATGGTTATCTGCTTGGGCACGTCGCCGCTATGAAAGATGATGATTATGATATTGGTCGTAAGAAATAGTGCCCAGACCTGCTAAATTAAAAGTGATGACCGCTGAGCTATCCAAGCAACCAATAGTATTAAAGCTAACGGAATTGAATACCTTATTTAAAAACAGCTGCCAATAACTTACAAAACCTGCATAACATTTCCTGAAAATCCAGAAAATGTCATGTAGGTTTTTTTAATGCACTATTCAGTGATCCCGACAAACAGCCCGCAATGGCGTCAGAATCAGTGCCGTTTCAACGCATTCCTAGACTTTAAGAATTTCTATTTTGGTCTCTTAATTAATTCGAATAAATTCACCTTTCAGAAAAGCAATCTCTTTTTTTTATAAATGTCATCAATTTGTAACTTACGAAGAGTGGCTTTTAAGTGCTATACTAACCAATCGAGTCACTAAGGAAGAGGAGTTTTTATAAGATGCCTAGAAATGTAAAAGAAGAAGTTGTTTTCACAGCAATTATGGCTGGCCTGATGGTCTTGGTCATGACTGCGTATAATATTATTCGCGCCAATGGATTTTTCGGTGGTTTACCAATGGCCATTATTAGTGGCTATCCTTTAGGATTAGCCGTTGCTATTTTGCTAGACTTATTTGTCGTTGGTCCGGTCGCCAAAAAAGTAGCCTTTAAATATTTCATTACTGATGAAATTAAGAAAAATAAACCAATGTTGATTGGCATTATTATTTCAATTTGCATGGTTTTGGGCATGGTCACTTTCATGTCACTCTTTGGTCTGATTGTCGAAGGCAAATTATTCGGCGCGGGCAATGCATTCGCGACTTATGGCAACACTTGGATTTTTAATTTAATCATGGCTTTGCCGTTACAATTATTGATTGTCGGACCGATTGCTCGGCTAGTTCTTGGTAAGATGCAAGCAGCTACTGCAGAAGCAGAAGATTAACACCCTGATTATTGCTTAAATGGTCGTGACAAAATAATGCTTATCTGCTAGCTGTCGAAAATAAGAACCACGTTGACTTTGAAAATTGTCAACGTGGTTTTTTAATGATTACTTTATTTAGCTTAACTTAATTTTGAGCTAGCCTTATCAAGCGACTATTTCCGCTTATCTTGCTTGCTCTTCTTACGCAATGCCACCACTAACTCACGAATATCGTCAAGATGTGTACTGACCTTATCGTTATCTGTTCGTAAATTAGGAAAACTACGTAACAAATGCCGTTGTCCAAAATTCAGGTTAGACAAGCGCGCCTGATTCTGAGGATGTCGGGTCAAAAAGTCGTCCCAGTTTTCTTGAACATCAGTCCGTAAATTGGTAACGTCAGCATTGAGTTGCGTCCGGCGTTCTTCAACCGCCAATTCCAATTTCTCCAATTTTTGCCGGAAAGATTGTAAGTTGGCCAAAGTAAAGCCAAAATCAAAGGAACCTACGGCGATTAGCCCAACTGGTAGCAACAAGCCAAAGTGGCGTAACCAATTAACTAATTGTGCGACTTCTGGCTGAACATACCGAATAATTAACACGCAACAAATGCCCCAGAAAATTGACACTGGTAGCGCCACGCGGCCTTGAATATTTAAAGGTACTTTTTCATAATTCCACCATTTGGTGTGAAATAGCTTCTCCAAGAGAAAACCAGTTAAATATTCCAATAATGAAACTAAAATCGTGGCAAAAATAAACAGTAAGCCCAACTGATGTTGCCACGGTTCCAATAAGTAGATGACGCCCAGCACCCCAAAACCATAAATTGGTGTAATCGGACCAATTAGAAAACCAGTGTCGACAAACTTGTGCTGCTTAACTGCCGCCAAACTAGTTTCCCACAGCCAGCCGATCATCGCATAAATAAAGAATTCTAGGACTACTGTCGTAAAAGTATTAACTGTCATGATTTAATCCTTAGTTGTCTTGGCCTTGCTGACAGTTTTCTTAGTCGTGGCCTTTTTGGTAGTGGCTTTTTGGGTAGCCGACTTCTTCGTGGCGGCTTTTTTAGTAGTCGTCTTTTTAGTAGTGGTTTTCTTAGTGGTAACCTTTTTTGTTGAGGCTTTTCTCGTTGTGGCCTTTTTCGCAGTCCGTCGTGTAGTTTTCCGCTTAGTCGTTGTTTTTTTCGTAGCTGTTTTGGCAGCGGGTTTGGTAGGCTCAATTGGTGGGTTCTCGAAATGATCAACAATTGTCTGCCAATTAAGCGTCATAATTGCCACTAACTCTTTATGAAATTCAGTCAGATCAGCTTCACTGCTACCTAATAAATCAATATGCAAATGGGACACGTTTAAGTAAGTCGACCGCGTTACTAAATAAACATTCAGTGGGACCACATCATTGTCATCGCTGAAAAATTGATTGACCTTTTTGGCATCGGCCATCGGTAAATTGACCGGGCTAAGTTCAATCGTAAATTGAACAGCTGGTTCACTGCTAACTTGATAACTACTGTAACCTAAACGGCCTTCATTAATTAAATCTTGGCTAGCGGTTAATAATTCCGTCGCAATTTTTGGTAAATCAGTTTCGGTAATTTTAGCTTGTGCTGGCAATTCGCGCACAATTGGTGGGTTTTCTTTTAAAGCTGCTTGATATTGGGCAACTGCAATTTTCATCTATCTACACCTCATTGCAAATTTATCATGGCTCTAGCATACCATATTCGCCATAATCGTGGCGGGAGAAACTGTGCTTAGTTGATCTATCAGAGAATTTTTTTGAAGCAGCATTGGTTCTGACGCCATTTCGGGCTGCGGGTTGTGGAACAAAGCGGCCGTCGATTTAATCCAATTAAAAAACCACGCCCACAAACCTGATGAATCTTTTGAAACAGAATTGGTTCTGACTGCATTGCGGGCTGCTTGTCGTGGAACGTGGCGGCCGTCGATTTGAGCTTTTTCTGCGAAAAATCTCAAATTCGAGGCTTATTGTAAGTGCTAAAGCACTAACAATAATTTCGCAGCTGACGACAAGATCCCTCCATTCCGTCTGGAGTTGAGTTAGTGATTTTCACGGTTGTTAGTGGTTAAGGCAATGCTGGTAAAATTGATCAATTTAGTTCGCTCAGCGGTAATAGTTAAATGGCAAGACAAAAATAGCCTGTATGATATCTTTCGATTTTATCTCGAAAGATTGTCACACAGGCTTTGTTGGTTACTGCAAGCTAGTTTTCTAATTATGCTACTTTGCTGCTCTCATTTAGTAGTCGTTAAGCAATTTTACCAGTACTACCTTAAAGATCGATTAAATCTAAAGTGAACCAAACTAACTCAAAACGCAGTGGAGGCCGCCGGGGTGCCAGCCAATGGTTTTAATTTGCGCCCGAGCCTGCGAGTAGCAGTGAAATTATCCTTGGCGCTTTAGCGCTTAGGATAAGGCTTGTATTGAAGATTGTTGCGGAGCAATAAGCTTCAATCAATGCCCACAGCGTTCCGCACCCCGCCGGCCGCAACGGAGTTGTCATCTATTCTTCCCAAAACCAACTTTAGTTTTATCCCGTTGTTTGTGTCCGCAAAATTGCCTAGAAATCGCCTAAATTAGCATCATTTAGCACTTCTTTGACCACAAAATCATTCCGGTTGCTGATGATCATAAATAATCGTCTCCGTTTGCTTTTGCAGTGTCGTTAACGTTGTTTGCAACTGTTCTGGATGCTGCTCAACATTATCAATCGCCATTAACAAATCCTGACGATAATCCTGATAGCCATTGAAGATTTCCGAACTAAATGAGGTCTTGATTGATTTAATTGCCCCATCATATTGCGGCCAAATTTGTAAATATTTCTGATAACTAGCACTATCGATTGCATTCTGGGTAACTGGTACGTACCCAGAAGCTTGCGACCATTTGACCACATTATCTTTTTTCAGCAAGAATTTCATGAAGGCCCAAGCCCCCTGCTTTTGTTTCTTCGAAGCATGGTGGAAAATCACTAAATCACTGCCAGCCAAAGCATTGGTACTACTATTTTCATACTTCGGTAAAACAGCAGTATTCCAGGTCATCTTAGGTGCCTGCTGAAGGATCTCAGGAATGGCTGCACTGGAACTAATCCCAAAAAGGACATTGCCTTGAGTAAACGAATCAGTAAAGTATTTCCCTGGGGCCGCCATCTGAATCAGTCCCTGCTCGCCAGCGCGAATTAACATTGCACTCATTTTTTGAGTGGCCGTGGTATCAATATTAACATGTAACTGATCATCAATTAACTGCTGATTGGCGCCATAAGCCATACTTTCCAATTCCATGTCTGGCGAATGATCCAAAGCTATAGGTGTTAAGCCAGCATCCTTAGCTTTGGCCGCTACCGCTAACAACTCGGACCAAGTTTTCGGTACCTCAAGTTGATAAGCATCTAATAAATCCTGATTGTAATAGAGAACACGTGTAGACATGGCAAAAGGCATCGCGTATTGGCGATTATCATATTTTCCTGTTGCTAAAAAACTAGGATTAATATTAACAACCTGTTTACGTGTGAGCGCACTTTTACCATGATAAATAAACTGATCTAATGGTTCCAGCCAGCCCTGTGCCGCATAATCACCAATGTTGGTATAGGGTGTTTGCCCGAGAACTGGTAATCGATCTGTTTTTCCAGCAGTTTCAATCTTATTGTGTAGCTTCTGATAACTTCCCCAAGACTTTGCTACAATTTGATACTTTTTCTGAGAATGATTAAATTGCTTAATTAACTTTTCCTGCGACTTTGCCCACGAACCGGTCATCCGATGCCAGTAGGTAATTTTAACTGGCGCCGTAGATTCTTTGACTTGCGCCGCCACTACATGGCGACAACCCGTTAGCAAGAACGCCCCCAATATGAGCAAGACAAGCTTGGCACTTTGGATGTGTGTTCGCATAATAACCCCGTTCCATCTGTTGATTCGTATATTCTAAAAACATACAAATCTATTATGCAACATTTGAAAGCGCTTGACAAATTGACGACAATTAATTTGTTGCGTCGATTTTTAAAAAAATAATCTTAAGCACTAATTAAAGCCGGTCTAAATAGGCATCCAGAAACTTTTCAGCTAGTGAACCAGCAGCAATTTGTTGCCGTGCTTCCGCAAAGCTGAACCAATTAACCTGATCCACTTCGTCCTGATTTCGGATAAAGTGCTCGCTAGTTGCCTGACAACTGAAATTCAGCATTAGTGTATTACTTTTTTCGAAAAACTCACTGCGATTAAAACTGACATGCTGCACATTTAGCTGAACTTCTTCATGAACTTCCCGCGCTATTGCCTGCTCAGCCGCCTCACCTCGATTAACATAACCGGCCAACAAAATATTACGCTGACCACCATACTGCTGCAATAATAAAATTTTATCAGCCGTTGGATTGCGGACAATCGCGCTGATGGCCACATTATATTGAGGAAATCGAAATGCCTGGCAGTTAAGACAATAAGGAATTTCACCTTCATGTTCTAGAAATTTTAGTTGTAATTTGGTGCCGCAAACAGTACAGTAAGCCATTGCTTGTCTCCTTAATTGGTATTAACCTGCTAATTCTTCTCACACAAGGCTGATTAAATGCCATCTTCATAATTTCGTCACAGTTCCTTCTGCAAAGAAACATTATTCACCCACGATTTCGTCATAGGCAGTGGTTATAGTATTAAGTATAGAAAGTTACTTAATTGCTTGTTGCAAAACTTTCTACTCCAAAACCCTAAAACCCAAATTGCTAATTTTCTTCATTACTTCTTCATTTTACTCCTCCAAAGTAAATGAAACCCACACCACTTCCCGCCCAGAAGTGGTGTTTTTGTTGTATGTTGTGAAAGGTGACGGTCTTTTGGCGTAGCCTAACCTCAATTATTTGATTGAGCGGTGCAACCGATCGAGCAAATAATTAAGTTAGGCATAGCCATTTGTCACCTTGAACACGTTTATGTTGTGGCGTAGCCTGGTCAACTCTTGAGCATTAACCGAATTAAGGCAACAATTGCTTTAGCAATTTTGACTTAATTTTGCGTTAAGCGGAAAGAGTTAGGCTACGCAACACAGTTATGTTGTGAAAGGTGACAGCTTTTGGCATAGGGTAACTTCAAATATTTTGATACATACTTCAGGATAATTGAACTTAATTGTGAATATGTTATACTTAAAGTACAAAAAGAAGCGGCCACAGCAATGACCGCTTCTCCCACAGAACCGTTTTGATCGGTGACTGTCTTTGGTATTTTGATGAAAAAATAACCGCAAACTGTCAGAAGTTAGCTACGGTTATTTTTTTGATCTAAATTTGATCAATATTACAACTAGCGTTATCAGGTGAATGACGAATTCACCAGCAATAAACATCAGTTGCAAAGCGTCTTTGACAGACATACATGTCCCTTCCGTGCTGTTAGCCAAATGATAAATCATTCGCATCACCACACTTTCTCAAAGACGGCCACCGCTGATATTTGTTGGCGTCGGAAATTTTTGCTGACGCTAACAAACTTAACTTCTCTGTGTACTAATCAGTCCAGCATATTGCTCATTGTTAATCATTATCAAATATCAGCGCGTGCAGAAAATGAAGTAACCGAATAGCATTGCCAAAAATTGTTCTATTTTTAGAAGAAAGTCTTATGTCACAGCCTCAACCAGAATAATTGAACTTAATCGCGCATATGTTATACTTAAAGTACAAAAAGAAGCGGTCACAGTCATGACCGCTTCTCCCACAGAACCGTTTCAAACGGTGACTGCCTTTGGTGTATTTTCGAAAAAATAACCGCGAGCCTTCGGAAGCTATGTGCGGCTATTTTTTTGATCTAAATTTAATCAAAAGTACAATTAATGTGACTAAGTGAAGTACAAATTCACTGGCAGTAAACATTAATTGTAAAGCGTCTTTGACAGACATACATGTCCTTTCCGTGCTGTTAGCAAAATGATGAATCATTCGCATCACCACACTTTCTCAAAGACGGCCACCGCTGATATTATTGGCATCAGCAAACTTACTGATGCCAACAAACTTAACTTCTCTGTGTACTAATTAGTCTAACACATTGCTCATCATTAATCAGTATCAAAAATAGCAGTTTACTTCCACTTTTGTGAAGTAAGCTGCTATTTTGATTGCCAATAAACTGTTTTATTTAATTTCCTCGGCAATTTTTTCTAGATATTGATGACTGGCCAACATTTCTGCACAATTATTTGGATCTGCTAAATCAATCTCGTAGATTCGGGTTGCTTGAGGATTTAATAATGGCAAGACCCCGCGCCAATCAATCCGACCCACACCTAAAGGTAAACTATCATGAAAGAGCCCCATGGAATCAACCAAATGATAATGAGCAATCTGAGGCTGCAAAACTTTTAAACTCTGCTGGAGCAACTCATTATTACCATGCAGGTGAATAAAGGCATGACTAACATCATAAACTAAGCGATAATTAGTCGCCAGAATTTTTTGGTCACTAGCAGGCAGACCATAATGAAAAAGTTCCGAAATAGAATTCTCAAACATGACCTGATCATGCGCGGCAGCATCAATTTTAGCTAACCGTTGCCAAATAACGTCCTCAGCTTCAGCAACGGAATCATATTGCTGCAAAGCCTCAGCCGGTGTCAGGCTGTAAGCACCATGGAACAGCACTTGACAACCTTTTTGCTGGACCAAATCCAAGAGCATCGCTGTAGAACGCTGCAAAAACGCATACAATTGTGGCCGAACTTGTTGATTAGTCGCCATTTCCACATGCTGACCCTGATATTTCATCGGCTGATGCAAGACCACATGTTGCACCCCAGAACTTTTAACAAAATCAATCGCCGTTGCCAGCTTCTGCCACCCGTTCGTTGTAAAATCAGCCGGACTTAGATAGAACTCATAAGTTGCAGGATGATATTGCAACCGATCCTGCAACTGCGCCTGCGAATCATCACCTTTGAGACCTAATGGTAATAACATCGACATCATCCCTTCTGAAAAATCCACTAACCCTGAAACTGGTTGTATCATAGCGCATTTCTTAACCAGATACTAGCAAATAGGCAACATTAGAGTAGTTCTATAAAAATTTTGTCAATATGACAACTATCCCTCATCCGCGTAAGTCATTCTCGAAGAACTTAGTCTAACCCAAACCTGCCAAAGATCGCATGACTAAATCAATGTCCTTATTCTCAAGCTCAGCAATAATATGCAAATATGTTTTCTGAGTAGTCGTCATGCTAGCATGTCCTAGACGTCTCGCAACGCTTGCAATCGAAACCCCAGCAAATAATAAAATTGAAGCATGCGTGTGACGTAATCCATGAATTGATATTACGGGAATACCAACATTCTTACAATGACGTTCAAGACGCTTGTTAGGAGTCGAATTCCACACTTTTCCTTGAACAAAGATTGGTTTGTCCTGCGGTAAATCCTTAAGTAATTCTGTGAACTGGATAACTGTTTGCCAATCAATTTGAATTTTACGATTAGATGTTAAATTTTTTGTTGGTAAGAATCCAGTATCAGTCTTATAATCCCAAGTTTTACTAACGTTCAATTGCTGATGCTGAAAGTCAAAATCATTTGGCGTCAACGCTAAAGCCTCTGAAAAGCGCATGCCAGTTTTCGCAATAATTAATATGAACCAGTCCCAGTTAACTTTATTTTCTAAATTTAAGTTTCCTAATAGTTTGTGTAACTCAAACTGATTTAAAAACTTTGTCTTCTTGATCCGCGGTGTTTTCCCTTTAATAATTGCCTTTCTAGTCGGATCACGTTCCAGCCATCCTTCATCTAAGGCATCCAAAATTGATGCCTTAAGTTGATGATGAAAATCCATCGTCGTTTGTCGTTCATGGTACTGCGCATAATCATTTAGCAACTGCTGATATGCAGTACGATTAAGCTCGCAAATTTTTAGTTTGGGAACCAGTCGTGTGACCCATTGTTGCGTCATTAAATACTTATTCATTGTCACATTACGGATTGCTCCTGCTTTATACATTTGAATCCAACGCGCATAGTAGACCCAAAACAATTCGTCCTTACTGCTTTGCTGACTTACCGTCATTTGTTGTATCCTCCATAATCATCTTCAACTTTCGAGAATGACTTACGCTGATGAAGAGCGATAGTGTCATCTAACTGTTTGAAAAATGCTCCTATTTTTTCTTGCTCGGGATATGTTGGAAATATAATATTCATTTCGGATAATTGATTAAAACTTAGCGTATCTCTGACGCCACCTTCAGACAAGCGTTGACGTTGAGCATCAAATAATGTGGTCTTAAACCAATTCCATAGAAAGCCATCGTTTAATACTTTTTTTGTTGAGAAGGACACGTATAAAGGTGACACAACCGCCGTCTCTTCACCTAAATCTTTATAAGCAATTGATCCTACATTGATACGAGAAGGATTATACGCAAATTGTTGTTCGCGTATAACATAATAATTCGATAGATCAGCACTGGCAACAGAGTAATCTTCAAACTGCTCTGTTTGCTTTGTAAACCCAGTTTTATTAGATACACTTTCCACATTTATAACAGATAAATTTTTATTCTTCTCACTGTTTTTATTTAATAAATCACGTAAATTACGTTCTTCCCAAGCGTATGCAAAAAAACAGATAGGTCAGTCTAAAACTGTGCCTACCTGTTTATTTTTGTCTAAATTTTGACACCTAAAAGGCGCAATTGATCATTAATTTCTTTTTCCAACTTGATAATTTCTTCATCATCTTGCTTGAGCGCACGATTAATCTCGTCAAGATCAATTGGTGCTTCCTCTTCAAAAGTATCAACATACCGAGGAATGTTTAGGTTGAAGTCATTCTCTTTGATTTCATCAAGACTAGCCACATGAGCGTACTTATCAACATCAACCCGATTTTGATAAGTCGCAATAATCTTATTGATATTTGCAGTGGTCAAATTGTTTTGGTTCTTGCTCTTCTCAAATTCTTTACTGGCATCAATGAATAATACGTCTTTATTCTGGCGATTCTTCTTAAACACCAAGATTGCTGTTGGAATACTCGTACCATAGAACAGGTTTGCTGGTAAGCCAATGATGGTATCAAGATAATTCTTTTCAATCAATGTTTGCCGGATTTTTCCTTCGGCAGCACCGCGGAACAAGACACCGTGCGGTAAGACAATTGCCATGGTACCTTCAGCATTTAAATGATACAAACTGTGCAAAACAAATGCATAGTCAGCTTTAGAAGCAGGCGCCAATTTACCATAGTCACTAAAACGTGGGTCCTTTAATTTAGCATCATTATTATCCCACTTAGCTGAATAAGGCGGATTAGCCACGACCGCATCAAAACTCCGGGGATGATCAATTCCGGCCGCATCAGGACCATCTGGCCAATCACTTTCCAAAGTATCAGCATTACTTAGTGACATATTATTATAAACAACATCGTGCATCATGAGGTTCATTCGTGCAAGATTATAGGTCGTCGTATTCAACTCTTGTCCATAATATTTAATGGCGCGATTATTCAACTCAGCACCAACAGTTAATAACAATGAACCACTCCCCATCGTCGGATCATAAACGGTAAAAGTTGTATCATCGGCTTTCACATCATTGGTGACAATTTTAGCCAAAATTTGGCTAACTTGATGAGGCGTGTAAAATTCGCCGCCCTTTTTACCGGCAGAAGCGGCAAATTGACCTATTAAGTACTCGTAGATTTCGCCAAGAACATCCTTACCATCTGCGGATTTATACTCAATCTCATCAACCAGTCGAACAATGTTACTTAAGGATTTAGCCCGCGCCGGTGTTGAAGAACCTAAGCGTGAATCACCCAAATTAATATCACTAAACATCCCTTTAAAATCAGCCACTGCATCAGGATTCAATTCCGCATTTTTATTGAAGTCATCAAAAATATTCTGATAGTCACTAGGAATGACCTGGGAGTTATTGATGCGTTCGTTCAAGGACACCCAGGTATCTTTCGGTTCAATCGCATAACCTAAAGTTGCAGAAATGTCTGCAAGGTAATCTGCTAAGTCATCTCCTTGTGCCTCGGCAGCGTATACTTCATTAATTGTGCTACCCTCAGGAATATCCAATACATCATTAGTTGCTAAATAATGTTCCTGATGCTCGGAAAGATAACGATAAAACATGAACGCTAAAATATAGTTTTTGAACTCACCAGCATCCATGGTTCCCCGTAGCTCATTAGCCATAGCCCAAAGTTTACTAGTTACTGTTTGAAAATCATTACTCGCCATAATAATTTCTCCTCTTCTTAATTTTAAACAAACATCTGTTGTAGTAATGCTTTTTTACGGAGTTTTAGGTGATCTAATTGCCGTTGATGAAGAGTGATGAGATGATCAAGTTGTTTAAAGAACGACCCGATTTTGATTTGCTCATCTTTTTCGACTGGTATCATAATATCCTTTGTCAGCAAATCAGCCTTAGTCATTCCTTTAATTGATGTACCTTGAACATTGTTCAATTCTTTTTGAAGTAGCTTATAAATTGAATACAATCCAAATTGCTCGTCAACATGTAACTCACTCAATGATAGAAAATCTTGTGATGTCGCAAATTCTTGTTTCATAAGGGTTAGCTTACCTACGCCAACTCGAGTAACTATTGCAATTGAATTAGCAGGAATAAGTTTTGCGGCAGAATTTTTGATGGCATCATCTGTAATAAATTTATCCAAATTTACCTTTTGAACATCATCAACTGTGAGATTTGAACTTTGAATCCACGGAATATTTCCGTCCCAGTATTCTGTAACTGCCGTTTTCGGTGTCCCACCACCATAAGTTGTTTTCGAAAAATCAGACAACTTACGCTGTTCCCAAGCGTCGGTATATCCAGGAAACCTTAACTCCGGAACGTCCTCACCATCACGAGGAAACATTTTTTGAAGTAGACCACTTTTTCTTTTCTTTAAATCATCTAACTTACGCTGATGAAGAGCGATAGTGTCATCTAACTTCTCAAACATATCGCCAATCACTTTCTGTTCAGATTCCTCGGGTATCATCACCTTGATATCTTCAACATCGGAACCATTGAAACTTGGTAATGCTCCGACTTGAGCAAATCTAGATAATCTTAACTTTTCGAATAATGTCTTACCGAAATAACGATTCCAAGAAGAGTCAAACAAATAACTCATCATGTTATTATCAATTAAAAAAGAAGTATCGACAATTCGCTTTCTATCAAGGAATATGGCTGCCCCTACTTTTGCAAATACAACACCACTATTTTGGGGGTTAATGGGATTCCACTTATTTTCTCTAAGCTGAGAGTCACTTGCGTAATTGTTGGCACTCATCATAACAACCTCATTACCTGGGTTGTTCATGTCTGATACTTTATAAAATGGAGTCCCTTGCTTACCTCCTTGTTGAGCATCTGGAAATCCAATTCCAGACTTAGTCTTGCCAACTTCACCCAACTTACGTTCTTCCCAAGCGTCGGTATATCCAGGAAATCTTAACTTAGGTATACCAATTTTTTCATTTTCCATAATTGGTCCCCTTTAAATTTTTTAGATTGCTAGACAATGAATTGAAGTAATCTTCATCAACTTTAGTAATCTCATGGTTTTTCTCTTGGTACTTTCCATACTCATCATCAACTTTATTATTGGCTGACTTTCTGCTAATCTTCCCATTCCCTTGCAATATATCAGCACGTTGATAACTCAAGTATCGATTTAGTTCTGCCTTCCAGTCACTCATTGTCATCTCAGTTTGTGTTTCTGCCTGATACTCAGCTGTATCTAAGTAACCTGAAACAATTAAGTTCAAGCGCGTTAATTCTCTTTCATTTAAATAATTCTTTGATATTTTCAAATCTGACTTTCGGGGATAACTACCCTTGTATATTGTCAAACCCAAATTATCTTTAGATGCATCAAGCCGCGTGAATATCAGTTCTGGAGCGGTTTGTCCAGTCACCGCATACAACATTTTATTTTGGACCGTTTGAAAGAATTCATGTGCTATTTCACTTGTACCATCATAATCAACACTCGTCGCAAAGATATCTAAAACCTGTTGATAAAACAGTCGTTCGCTCGAGCGAATATCGCGAATTCTTTTTTGTAATTTCTTAAAATAACTGAGATTGCCGGTTAATTTATCCGTATCCAGTGCAGCACCTTCAATTAGGTACTCTTTAAGAACTGTTGAAGCGTAATTTCTAAACTGGGCGCCGCGAGCCGAACGTACTCGATATCCAATTGCAAGAATCATATCCAAATTATAGAATTTCACTTCTTTAGTTTGCGTTTTTCCTTGAATGGCACCATGTTGAGTGGTTAGCAACTGATAGTTGCTAACCACTTTCTCGTCCAATTCTTTTGAAGTGAAAATCTCTCGAATATGTTTATTTATATTTTGTCTAGTTGTTTGAAACAGGTCAGCCAATTCAAGTTCTGATAACCAGACAGTTCCATTTTTTAAATGAAGTTCAATTTTTGTTTGTCCATCCTCAGTATTATAAAGAATGATATCACTACTCATCATATCTCACCTCATAAATTTCTTTGCTACGCATTACGAACCATTTGATCGGCTAAACTATAAATTGCGCGCCGTAAACCATTACGATATTTAATTTTAGAAAGTGCCTGAACTTCAGGATCAATTGCTAAATTCTGATAACTAGCACTGGCTTTAGCAATAATATCACGGATTCGACCATTGTCATCTAGATCTTGGGCCTCATACCGGTGGCGACCAAATAACTCTCGCATCGCCGCACTAGTAATAATATCGGTGATGCCCCATTTATTTCGAAAATCAAGGAAAACACGATCAATACTAACATTATTGGCTTGTTGAATAATATCTTCACTGTGGCTTAATCTAACTGGAAAGACCATTTTTGAATCGACGGTTGGAAAAATCCGATCAATAATTGCAATTGCGGCATTAATAATGCTAGCAGCCTCATCACGATTTTCCAAGGCATTAGCAAACTTATTAATTTCTGTTTGGGTTGATTTTGCAGCTTCATCTTTACCATCATGAACTTGATTCAAGAGTCGTTCAACCAATTCAGTTAGGTAGTCATAGTTGACTTGAATATCCTTAACATGAGTCATCCGTAATTCAATTTGGGCAACTGGCACCTGCTGCTTCTGCGCTAAATGTGTTTTCAACTCGTTGGTTAGTACTGAAGTCAACATTGTTTCCTGATCAGCACTCATGCCTAGCTGGCCAATTAGTTCATCGGGATCACTGTAGTCAAAGCCAACCTTGGTGCCATCAACTTCTTCAGGATTATATTGTTTCAACTTTGCCATGCCAACATTATAATCGCGCAATAAATCCAGCATTTCCTCTTTTTTCTTCTCAGAAGGAGGTAGTTGTTGAAAATCTGCGGTCGCTTCACGCAACTGATCAACTGTTGTCTGAACTTCACTAAAAGTTTTCTCAAAGGGTTTTGCAATAATCCCATCTTCTTCATTGGATTCTTTCTGATCCCGTTCTGATAAATTTGCAGAATCTTTATTCGCATAAATTGCCAAGGCCTGATTCATGAGCTTCTCATTCTGAGCTGGCCAACGATAATTAACAATTCGTCCCCACGGTTTTTCTTGCATATCGGCAATCCGATTACAACGCGAGTATGCCTGAATCAATGACGCCCCTTTCAGTGTCCGGTCAACGTATAAGGTATTCATTTCAGGTGCGTCAAAACCAGTTAATAGTTGGTCGATGACAATGACTAAATCCAGAAAGTGGCCATCTGTCGCTGTCTTATTCAACCGCGAGGTGACATCCTGAGTATAGCCTGAGACATCGTCCATTCCAAAAGAGGTTCCAAATTCTTGATTATAAGTTTCCATGGCCAAGGACAGTCCTTCGTTAGTCGACAACATACTGTCACCATTCGATGAATCCTGACTGAAAGTTACCGCTACTTTTAAGGTTGGCTTGTTATTTTGACGGTGGATTTCGTTAATCCGTTGAAACTCCTTGAAATACATCATTGCCATTGGTGTACTCGCCTTACCACCACCGACATGAGTTGTCAGTAAGGCATTATATCTACCATCATTAGAACGATTGCGCCAATTCTTGAAAATATCTGCCACTACTAATTTGACATGATCCTGATTCTCATCGTAGAAACTGGCTTCTATCGTGTCATCCATATCAGCAGGTGATAAATGGTCAACTTTGTCTTGAATTTGTTGTTCGGTCCATTTAGGGTAACGCCGCCGGAAGAAGTCAGGCAGGTAATCACGCTTCATCTTCTCTTCGTCAATTGTTGTTTCGAAATCAACTTTAAATCCCAAAACATTCCGATCAGCAATTGCCTCACGAATTGTATAGGCATGCAACAAAGGACCAAAAATATCGGCTGTGCGCAGTCCTTTGGTTGTCTCATCAAACATTGGCGTGCCAGTATAACCAACCCAAGCAGAACGATCAAATGCCTGTTGAATACTTTTGAAAGCTTCACCGGCAGTTGAACGATGGGCTTCATCAACGATAAAAACAATATTTTTATCAGGTGACTTAAATGATGGGCGCTTAACTAAAGTCGCCAATTTTTGAAAGGAGGTCACAATAATTCGGTTATTATCTTTGCTCTTTAGCTTGCGACTCAAATCAGTAGTATTGCGTGTATCACGAATATTCCCAAGGGATTCTTCAGTAGCTTCGGGATCATAGGCTTGATAATTCTCACTTGTTTGTTGTGTTAAAGCAATCCGATCCACTAAGAAGACCACTTTCTCAACATTTCCTAATTTACTAGCCAGCCAAGCAGTCTTGAAACTGGTAATGGTTTTGCCAGAACCAGTCGTGTGCCAAACATACCCAATCTTATTTGTCTTGATTGAAAAATCAGTTTTTTTGAGCCGGTTGATGACTTCTTGAGTAGCATAGACTTGATAAGGCCGCATGACTTTCAACATCTGCTTATTCTTAGTGCCATCCAAGATCATATAATTAGTGGCCATTTGGTGTGCCATGGGAATTGACAGCATTGAATCAGCAAACTCTTTCCAGTCCCGAATAACCATATTATTATCACGACGCTGCCAATTAAACGCAAAATCCTTATTGAATTTATCAGCCGTGGTATTAGCCATATACTTGACATTGTTCGGCGTGATTGCCACCAAAATCTGAATAGTGGAGAAAATATCATGATATTGATTTTCAGCAATGTATTGGTGCATCTGATTTAGAGCTTCATTAACATCGTGAGTATCGGTTTTTTCTTCAATTTGAATAATTGGCAAGCCGTTAATCAGTAATGTTGTATCAAAGCGGCGATTTTCTTTTCCAATAATAATTGCTGGACGTTCAATTTGGTTCACCACTTGATAAATACTATTCCCAGCACCAATTTCTTTTTGATCAAAGACTGTTAAAAAGACATGACGACCGTCGTCCAGATCAATTTCAATCTCGGAAGTACCATTCAAGCCATATAGAAATTGACCCGCCTGATAAGGCGTCTGTAAATTTGAAATAATCTTCTTGACTTGATTGAATTCAACCACACTTAAGGGATGGTCTAAGGTATTTTGATTATGTTGCTCCAAAATGTTTTTGAAATTGTGCCAAAGCTGTTCAGTTGTTTTAATGTCTGGCTCATACTTCCAGAGTTTTTCCTTTAATACATAAGGTCCGGAATCTTCGGCAAGCGTGTCCGCTTGCTTGGTTGTGACAATACCACTTGTAATGTAGCTGATCAGTTTAGCCTCAAAATCCAATTCTGTCATGCTTTTTTTCATCACTTGATACCTCCGCAAGTTTAGCAAATTTAAGTAAAGTTTCGTTGTTAGCTCTTCGAATTTGTAATGCCTGTAATCGCAGTTGTTTGAAATATATTTGTCCTATAATTACTTGCTGTCGATACTCAGGTAATTGGGGAAGCCTTAATTCGCGCAACTGACGAACGGTGTATTTCAACACCATTGAGCCTTGTAGCCCCACTTGAAGCTGATGTTGTATACCGTGATTCTCATTCAGTAAATACACCAAGTATTGCGAATTTAATTGGGATGTAGGATTTAGCACCACAAAATTCTGCGTATAGATATAGCCGTCATGTCGCGTCGAAACAACAGCCGCCCGTCCAGATACTAAATTAAAAATCACTTCCCCACCATGCAAAAGATTAACTTCATCATGAGTTCGAATTTGTTTATTTTTCGCCATATTGTCGTAAATACCCGTTAATTCTTCCTCCAAATCAACCTGACTATAGAATGGATAAACCTGGGCTTGCTGGTCATTAGTGGCATTGATTCTAAATTGAGGTGAACCCACATTAAGTTTGACAATTTTTGTTAGTTTCATATATTCACCGTGCCTTTTAAAAATTACTTATTTAAGATGAGTTAAGCATACCATTCGTCATTTAAAATATCAACTGAATTTTTGTAGTTTTTAAAAATTACAAAAAGGAACCCTTAAATGATTTTTTTATCATTAAGGGTTCCTTTTTTTATTTCCTGAGGACCAGTACACTGTATGGTTCTAATTCATAATTACCAGCCGAAATTATTTTACCAGTCAGTATGTTCGGTAATGCTTCCACCAACTCAATATTTTTCTTTTGATCACTAAAGTTCATCACAAATATATATTGAGTTTGATCTTTCTGTCTAATTTGAATAGAAATATCCGCACTATTCTTAACAATTGATTTATCTGGAAACAAATCAAGTAGATGGGCTAAATAATCATAGAACTGGTTCAAAAACTTCTGTTCAGTTCGACAAGCTAAGTAATAAGCCTGACCAGTGCCAAATTGATTGATCGTAATGGCTGAACTATTTTGATAAAAATCGGATTGGTAACAAGCCAGTTCTTGAGCAGTCGTACGTTCAATCCGTTCCGCATAATCATAGACTTGGTACTTCTTATCGCCCCAAACGATGGTATTTCGTTGGCTCGGATACATCACGTCTGTTTCAATTGGCTGAATACCATAAACAGTTTCAAAAGACTGAGGTGCGTTATTTAAATGCGCTAAAGCTGACTCGTTAACAACGCCCGAAATATATGTCCCGACTAAATGGCCACCATTTTTGACATAGGCTGCCAATTTATCCGCAAATTCAGTTGCCATCATAAAATGCATTGGATCAATCACCACTTGATAGTCGTCCAACTTATCTGCCGGTGAAATCACATCGACGGGAATATCATGCCGCCAGAAATACGTATATTGCTGCTGAATCGTTTGCCAATATTTTTTAGTTGTTTGGCTATAGGCTTCAGCATCATCCAGCGCACACATATTATCAAAATCAAATATAATGGCTACTTTTGCTTTAACTGGCTGACTGCCAATAATTTCTTGTAAATTAGCTAAATCTTGACCAACTTCAGCCACTTCTTTGAAAGTACGAGTTTGATCACCGCCACGATGCTCAATCACGGAGCCATGAAACATTTCTGAAGCCCCGCGAGACTGGCGCCATTGGAAATACAACATACTATCAGAACCACCGGCAATGTTTTGTAAGCTAGCCAGTTGGTGCATTCCTGGACGTTTAGCTCGATTATCAGGATGCCAATTAACCCGCGATGGTGAAGATTCCATAATTAAAAAGTTTTGTTGCTTCAAGCTACGATAATAATCATTAATCAACGCAACCTTCATGCCTAATTCGGCTGTTGTTTCATAGTCATTGGCCCAGGCAGGGTAGGAATCCCAGCTAATCACATCAAGGTGTTCCGCAAATTTGCGGTAATCAAGGCCATGAAAAGGAATCATGTCTGCCGTGTCAGTCATAAAATTCGTGGTAATCGGAATATTAGACGTTAATTCCCGTAATGGCTGCACTTCATCTTCAAAATAATCAATCGTCTGATCAGTAACAAATCGACGCCAATCAATATTCAGTCCTTTCAAATTGGTATCCCCTAAAGGCGATGGCGAATGAACTTGTTCCCAACTAGTAATTTGATGGCCCCAAAATGTCGTCCACCAAGCCGCATTTAAAGCAGCTAGTGTTTGATACTTATGCTGTAACCACTGACGAAAAGCAGCCTGACACAGTTCGCAGTGACATTCACCACCCAATTCATTAGAAATATGCCAGAGTATTAAGCTCTCACGTTGACCGTAACGCTCAGCCAATAAACGATTAATCTGCTGAACTTTTTCACGATAGACTGGCGAAGTAAAACAATGATTATGCCGACCACCGTAAAGTAATTTATGGCCAAACTCATCAGTTCGCAACACCTCGGGATACTTTTCAGCTAACCAACGTGGCTTGGCACCGCTTGGTGTTGCCAAAATAACATGGCCATGCTGAACCTCAACTCGATCAAAAATATTATCTAACCAACCAAAGTTATATTGACCTTCACTAGGCTCCAAACTTCCCCAAGAGAAAACGCCGACAGTAACTGTGTTGGCTTGAGCCGTTTTCATTAATTTAAAGTCTTGATCAATTACACCAGGATAATCCAACCATTGGTCAGGATTATAGTCACCACCATGGAGTAATTCCGAGATTGCTAATTTTGGTTCTGTCATTATCCCTTTGTCCCCCCTTCAGTTAACCCAGTTACAAAGTTCTTCTGTAACAAGATAAAAACTAAAGCCACGGGAATACTAATTAAAATTGCCCCCGCTGCAAAAGTAGTGTAGCTTGCGCCCATCTTATCAGAAATCAAGTTATACAAGCCAATTGGCAAAGTGTAGGCCTTAGGATCACGTAAAATTACTGATGATAAGGCGAAATCGCCTAGTGGACCTGTAAACCCATTCATGGCAACTACAGCTAGCATCGGCTTTGCTAAAGGCATTAAAATCTGTAAGAAAATCCGCGTATTACTGGCACCATCAATTAAGGCACTTTCATCCAATGACCTCGGAATTGAATCAAGATATCCTTTCATTAAATAGGTGTTCATCGGAATCTGCCCACCAACATAAATCAAGATCAACAAGAAGTGACTGTTAACTAAATTCAACATCTGGGCCATTACGAATAAAGCTATTAAAGCTGAAAATTGGGGAATCATCTGTAGCAACAGGAATAAAGTCAAACCATTCTTACGACCGACAAAGCGGAATCGTGAAAAGGCATAGGCCGTTAACGAGACTAAAACTACGGACAAAATCATCGTAAAAAGACTGATTTTTAAGGAATTCAGAAACCACTGGAAATAATAGAAGGTTCCGCCAGCCTTAGTTAAGGCCCGATAATGATCTAATGTCGGATTATTCGGAATTAAGGTCGTACTAACTAAACTGTTACCACGGTTGAAACTAGCACCAATTGTCCAGGCTAAGGGATAAAAAATGCTTAAAGAAACGACTCCAAGTAATAAATAAGTGAAAGATAACCGGACTCTTTTTCTGCTCTTAATACTATGCATTGTTTATTCCTCCTTGAATGCTTTCGTTCTTCTAAATTGCAGTACCGCAATTAAAATAACAAAGAATGATAACAGGATTGTTAAAGCGGCTGCTAATGCGTATTGATTTGATTGCATCGTTAATTTATAAATCCAAGAGACTAAAATATCAGTCCCACCAGCAGTAGAATTTGGTACTGCTGGGCCACCATTGTTAAACAAGTAAATAATATTAAAGTTGTTAAAGTTAAAGGTATACTGCGTAATAATAATTGGCGCCATTTGCGTCAGAATGAATGGCAAAGTAATGCTGCGAAACTTCTCCCAAGCAGTTGCACCATCCATCAGTGCAGCTTCATATAAATCTTCAGGAATGGACTGCAAAACACCAGTTGTCACAACAAAGATATAGGGGAAACCTAACCAACTTTGCATGAATAACAAAGCCACTTTGGTCCAAGCAGCATTTGTCATCCAAGGGATTGCTTTAATGCCAATGGCATGTAATAACACATTGTTAATCGCTCCGAAACTATCATTAAACATTCCAGCAAAGATCAGAATTGTTACAAAACCAGGAACGGCCCATGGCAAAATTAAAACCGTCCGCCAGAACTTCTTTAATTTTAAATCTTTCTGATGCACCACAATCGCTAAGAAGATACCCAACGCAATTGACAGCGTGGACGCAACTAATGTCCAAATCACCGTCCAACCTAAAACATCGAAGAAAGTTGAACGCCAAATATCAACCGTGAAAATCTGCTTGAAGGTATCCAAGCCAACCCAATTCGCTAAATGTGCTGGCGCAGTATGGTACAGATTATAATTAGTAAATGCCAAGGCAAAACTGAAAAGAATTGGAAAAATCACTGAGAAGATCAGCAGTAAGAACCCAGGACCAATTAACAGATACGGATAGCTAGTGCTAAACATATTTTTAACACTGCCGCCGAAACTACTCGTCTTGAGACCGTAATCAATCTCTTCCCCATTTTTGTAAGCATCACGTAAATTTAAATAGTAGAAAAGTAAGCCAATCGCTAAAACTAATAATGCAATTAAGCCTTCTGCCAATAAGAAAATTGAATTATCCCGAGGTACTTCAGTTCCTAAAGTAAACAAGCCCCAGAAGCCCATATTAAATAAATTTGCAAAGCCCCGTAAATAAATGGCAGCAACGGATAGGAAAATAATTCCTTTGATAATTTGGCGATTGTAAAATTGACCCAAGCCAGGAATGATTGACATAATAGCAGCAATTCTGGCATGAGAATGCCCTTGTTGTTCTGTATTGGACATAAGATAAACCTTCTTTCCGAGAATATCATCTAAAAAAGAAAAATGGCATTAAACAATTTTGCTAATTTAACCAATTTCGCGGTCAACCAGTAAAACGTCTAATCCCACTTTCTTGTTAGAAATTACTTACTATCGCTAGCCTTAATGGCACTATTGATTTGTGAGACAGCATTATCTAAAGCTTTCTTAGAAGTTGACTTACCAGTATCAATAACTTGTAACGCGTTATTGATTGGTGTCCAAACTTGATCCATTTCAGTGATATTAGGTGTCAATTCAGCATGTAACGATTGTTGAGCAACTGCTGAAGCATCGACATCCTTCTTGACAAGATCACTGTCAGCCAAACTCTTAATGGCTGGTACTTCTTTAGTTTTCTCGTAGCGAACTTTTGAATTCTTCGTATCAGAAATGTATTTAACAAATTTCTCAGCTAAATCAGCATTCTTAGAATATGAGCTAACGTTGTAACTCTTAACACCAATGAACGACCCCATGTGTTTACCATTTGCTAAGTTTGGTAATTCGACAACACCATAGTCAATACCAGCCTTCTTATAGGGATCAAAATTCCATGGTCCAGAAATAACCGCGGCCGCTTTGCCTTCAGTAAACAGTGAATCTAGAACGTTGATTCCTTTATCACCTAAAATACCTTTAGGGAATAACCCATCTTTGTAAAACTTGCTAACGTAATCGGCGGCTTCGACTGAACCAGAATTATTCAAGCCGATATCCTTAGCATTGAAGTTACCCTTTGAATCCTTGCCAAAGATGTAACCACCATAGCCACTAAATACACCTTGTGCATAATAAATTTGATCCCACAATGCTAGCAAACCATATTTACCATTGGCCCGTTGTTTCTTAGAGAATTCATACCACTCTTCAGTTGTCTTAGGCAATTCCGCGTCAGAAACCATTTTCTTATTGTAGAAAAGAACGGTTGTTTCAACAGCTTTAGGCAGACCGTAAACTTTACCTTTGACAATTTGCGAATTCATTGCCGATTTAGTGTAAAGATTTTTAGTTGATTGTGATACTTTCAACTCTTTTAAAAGTCCTTCAGTTACGGCCGTACCAATTTGATCACCGGGAATTGTAATCACATCTGGTCCAGTACCAGCCGGCCCGTCCAATCGCAATTCTTTAAGTTGATCAGCATAAGTCTTTTCAACAATCTTAACCTTAATATTATTTTTCTTACCGAAGGCTGCAGCAGCATCTTTAATACCAGCTGCCTTATCCTTGTCTTCCCAAACAAGAAGTGTTGAGCTCTTCTTAGTTGAGCTAGTTGTTGAACTGCTGCTTGAACTGGGTCCACACCCAGCTAACCCCATAAATAATGCTGCCGCCCCTGCTACGGTTAAATACTTGACCAATTTACTTTTCATTCTTATTACCACCCTTCAAAAGATTAATGTAATCGTTTACGTGGATTATCATACAATATTATTAACAATCAGTAAACAGTTTTATTAAAATAAATTAGTAAAATTAGTAAACACGTTTACCAATATGTTTACTAATTATTTGGTAAATGCTATACTAATAACAGTTAATTGTCCGTTCAACATTTATTAAAAAGGAGAACCGTCCCTTGGTCACAATTAGAGATATTGCCAAGCATTCAGGTGTCTCAGCCGCAACCGTTTCGCGACTCTTGAATAATGATCCTAGTTTTTCAATCTCAGAAGAAACAAAAAAGCGTATTCTCGACGTTGCTCATGATTTAGGTTACGACCGTAAAGAAATTGCCTTGCCACAGAGAAACATTGCAGTTTTTTTTGCCATTACGCCTAAGGAAGAACTGGAAGATATTTATTTCAATAACTTGAGAAAAAACATTTATGCTAACGCTAGCAAAAAAAATATGCAGGTCACGTTCTATCATGACTTGCAAAATTTTAGTGCGGTAGAACCAAATATTGATGGCTTTATTGCAGTAGGTAGCTTCAAAAAAACTTTTCTTGCCGCCCTAAACAAGTTTTCCAAAAATGGTGTTTTCATTGACTCCAACCCTAACCCGAGCGTCTTTAACTCGGTACAACCTGATATGAAAGATATTACGATTCAGGCAATTGATCAATTTCGTCAAAGTAATATCCAACGAATTGGTTTTATTGGTGGTCGGTATTACAATCCTGATACTGGTGATAGTGAACGTGATGAACGCGAACGAATTTTTAGGCATTACTTATTAGATTTAGGTCTGCTGAATGAAGCTTATATTTACTCAGATGGACACTTTTCAGTTGAGACTGGTTATAAACTTGGTAACTTAGTCGCCGCCAACTTAAAGAATAATTTACCCGATGGTTTCTTTATTGCTTCAGACCCAATCGCAGTTGGCGTTTTACAAGCGTTCAACGAACACAACATTCAGGTGCCCAAAGATACCAGTCTAATTAGTGTAAATGATATCGATGTTGCGAAATATGTTTCACCACCGCTTAGCACTTTTCAGATTGATATTGCCGAATTAAGTCGGATTGCTATCAACATGATTGGTGACTCAATTACTTCTGTCAGTCCAATTAAACGACGAATTTTATTAAATTCAAAGCTAATTATTCGTAAAAGTTTCGTGCCTATAACTGAATAGATGTTACAACAGCAATTAGCTGGTACTCATTTTTAGCTTAGTAATTTTTGAATCATCTGGCCATCAAAAAAAGTTCGACATAAGTGATTTTTCGTTAAACATCACTTACATCGAACCTTTTTTATTTTCTATAATAAATTTTTTACCGCCATTTAATCCGAGAGAACACACGTCTTCCTAGCATTTCGCGCATGAAGAGGAAGAGTGGCCAACTGGTGACTAGTAAGGCGAGGTACAGCCAGCTGTACCACCAGTTAAGCGGCCAAATTGATTGTAAGGCAAAAATATTTGTGGCAAAGAAGAAAGTTAGGATAAAGAACGAGAAGAGTAAGCCAATCATTACTTTTTTACCAGTTGTTAATGGATTGCTAATCGACACTAACGCGCAGAAACCAATCAGCCCAATCGTGAAAACTGATAGGGTAGAGGTGGTGGCAAAAGAATAATTTTGCCAGCGATCTAAGACGTTGATGCCCACGAGCAGTAAGATATCACAGAGTGCGGCCGGTAGGGCAATTTCCATAACATTACGCATGAAGCGACCTGCTGGCGGCGTGTAGTTTGGCTCTAAAGCTAAGAAGAAAGTCGGAATGCCCACCGTCAGAATATTAATCGGCGTCATTTGTGATAATTGGAAAGGATAGCCTGTGCCTAGAATGATAAATAAAACTGATAACACTACTGAATAAATCGTCTTGATCAAGTACATGGAAGCAACACGCTCAACGTTATTGATCACTCGCCGGCCTTCATTGAGCATGTCGATCATTGAATCAAAATTATGATCTAATAACACAAAATTGGCCGTTGCCTCAGCAGCGTCACTTTCACCAGCCATGGCAATACTACAATCAGATTGACGCATAGCAAGCACATCATTAACACCGTCACCAGTCATACCTACACACTGACCATTAGCTTGCATGGCTTTAATTAATTCAGCCTTTTGTTGTGGCTTTACTCGCCCGAAAACTTGGTAATTCTGAACCAGCTGCCGATAATCGGGGTCATCACCGACTTGGCTGAGGTCAAGATAACGTTCACTGCCCTCAATTCCGGCCTGTTTAGCTACATTCACGACAGTAACTGGATTATCACCAGAAATAATTTTCAACTGTAGTCCTTGATTACGCAAATAAGCAAACGTATCCTTGGCCTGCTTTCGAACTTGGTCGGCAATCAGAATTAATCCTGCTAACTGCCGCTGACCAGACACTTCAGTAACAACTGCCAAAACACGGTAGCCCGCATTAGTTGCTTGATCAATGGCCGTCTGCTGTTCAGCGTTGACTTCGGCCAGAATAAACTCAGGTGCACCCATTAAATATTTCTGGTTTGCGGTAACGACACCTGAATATTTGCGCTCTGAAGAAAAAGCAATGACTTCTTGAACGGTCGCTACCAGTGCTTTTTTCCCTAAGGCTACAATAGCGTTGGCAGTCGCGTTGGTTTCTTTAGTGGCTTGAACGATTAAGGTTGCGATTGCATTAACTTGCTCTGTGCTTTGAGCAAAGGGAACAACTTGTTTAACGGTCAATTGGCCAGTGGTAATAGTGCCTGTCTTGTCTAAACAAAGTGTATCCACACGGGCTAAAGTTTCAATCGCGTTCAGTGAACGAACCAAAATATGGCGCTGACTAAGTTTATAGGCACCTGTAGCTAAGGCAATTGAGGTCAGGACAACTAAGCCTTCTGGAATCATGCCAATCACTGACGCCGAAGTGCCGAGAATTGCCTTGGTTAAATCGCCGTTTCGTAAGTATGAACGAAAGAATAACGCCAAGCCAACTGGAATAATGGTGTAAGTTAATACTTTGATAATTCGGTTAATGATTCGCATTAGCACGCTAAGATCAGGCTTGTCCTGACTGACAGCATTGGATAACTGTGCAACAAAACTAGCATGCCCTACTTGAGTCAGCTGAATGTAGCCCTGGCCAGCAATTACGAAGCTTCCTGAATAAGCCGCTGCACCAACTTCTTTAGAAACTGAATCAGCTTCACCAGTCAAACTGGACTCGTCAGTTTGCAACCCAACTGTTGTGCGAACAATGCCATCTGCAGGAACAGTATTGCCACGTTTCAATAAAACCAGATCATCTGCAACTAACTGATCTATTGGCACTGTTTGCAACTGACTGTCGCGTATGACAGTCAATTTGCTCTCATTAACCAGACTAATCTTGTCGACAGTCAACTTAGAGCGAATTTCTTGATAGCTGCCAATAATCAAATTAATCAGCACTGGTCCCAAGAAGAAGAGGTTTTTATAGGCACCCGTCCAGAAAATAACGATGGCAATCGCAAAGTTTAAAATATTAAATAACGTAAAAAAATTATCGGATAGAATTTGCGGAATTGAACGTGAAAGTTTCTTGAGCTGAACGTTCGTCTGCCCCTGCTCAACTCGTTGCTTAACTTGCTCTGCGGTTAGGCCAGTCTGCAAGTCTGTCGGTGTTTCAATTGGTTTGACTGTTTTCATCTGCTCCACAAGCTTTCGTATTGATTACTAATTTGAATTTACCACAAATCAACAACTGAACCGATTATTTCGGCTAGATTTAGCTAAAAATTAGGAAAAATCAACCTTAAGGCGGAGATAAATTTATAACTTTTCAAGCCCTGGTTTGAACAGATTAATTGACTTACTAAAAAAATCCACGTTTGTCATAGCTGACAACATGGATTTTCTAAAATGGTTGTTACTTATAAAATGATTGGACTCGATTATTCGCGATACCGCCGCCGAAAATCAACACTGGTGTAAATCAACAAACCAACGAGTAAGAACATTCCCACAACAAATCTAATAAAAGTATTCCGCTGGTTCTCGTTTGCCTGTGGCAATTTCTTTTGCGTTGTTGTTATGGCCGCTTTGATAGTCTTCGCTGACTTGCCATTATTGGCTATTTTATCAGTTTGGCCTGTCTGTTGATTATTTGTATCACCCGAATTGCCCTTATCAGGTTCAGTTGGCTTAGTTGGTGTCGTTACCTTTTTGTAAACGTACGTAATAGTGATTGGTTCACTACTATAATTACCTTTACTATTCTTAGGTAACTGTTGTTCATCCAACTGATACCCAGCGATTGTTAAGCGATAATCTTTATTAGTCGCATCATAAGCATCACCAACATACTTTTCTGGCAATAATTTATCTTCATGAATCTTCGTACCAGCCTGATCAACATACTTCACAGTAATTGACTTGGCAACAACTGGTTGGGTAACTTCGTCATAAACATAAGTAACGATTAACTCTTTAGTGCCCAATTTACCACTGGTTGGCGTGTCGTCTTTCATCCGATCAAACTTATAACCGGAAATTTCGGCCTGTTTAGTCGTGTAGGCATCGCCAACGTTACCAGTGATTGGAGCAACTATCTTAATAGATTTACCCTGTTGATCAACGTATTTGACATTGACTGGCTGGGCTATTTCGTTATACACATAAGTTACTGTTTGAGCCTTATCACTTAATGTACCCGTTACATTTGTTGGCAATTTACTAGTGTCTAATTGATATTCATGGTCACCAGAAATTGTTGTTAACTTATATTGAGCCGTGCTAGCATCATATGCATCACCCACTAACCCTGAATCCTTTTCGGGGATAGTTTGGCTTGCTCTAATTTCTTTACCTGATTGATCAACGTATTTAACGGTGACTGGTTGGGCAATTTGATTATAGACATAGGTCACAGTAATTGAATCTGAGCCAAATAATCCATAACTATTTGTAGGTATCTTAGCTTTATCCAATTCGTAACCATCAATCTTCTTCTGATATTTAGAGATTCTCGTATCATATTCAGTGTTAGGAAGTCCTGATAATTTTTCAGAAGCGACTCCTGCGATTGGTATATAGTTGCGATCAACGTATTCAACAGTAACTGGGGCTGCTGCCTTCAAATAATAATAATTGAAAATCAGAGGTGTATCTGAGAATGTTCCTTTTGGATTCTCTGGTAATTGATCTTCATCTAGATAATAACCAGGAATTTCCATTTTGTAGTCAGTAACGTCGTATTCTTGACCAGCAACACCATTTATTATTTTCTGTGTTAACGTTGAAGTTTTTTTGTTTCCGAATTGTCAAATCAAGTGCAACACTTCCGACCTATTCTTAGTTATTGGTCTGGTTAATCAAAGTCTGGCAGGACTGCGATTGCCGATTGATGGTTGAGAATCTTTCGTGGTCTTTGGTTCAGAGCGTTTTGGATTGCTTGAATCCCTGTTAAGGTCAATTGGCGCATTGAGCGGCCTT
>NZ_RHOT01000023.1 GCF_003946675.1 Lapidilactobacillus gannanensis
AAGATAAAGACATACCCGTCAGTTTTCGAAAAAATACGAAAACTGACGGGATTTTTATGAACTATGAATAATTCAGGTTATTAATTTATAATATAGTGATGAATTAATTACAATCTAAGCGTCAAGATAATTGGTTGTGAGGAATCTAAGTTAATTCAGCTAATCTAAACAGGATAAAAGTGATCGTTGATTTTTAGAAAGTTGCTTTTTTAAGTGAAGACTAATTGGTGTTATAGCCAAAGTATAACTGTTAAATACTTTTTACTTTTAGTGGTACCAATAGCCAACAAAAATGGTATTCTTAAAGATATCTGCTAGCAATGGAGGTTTCAAGATGAGTTTGATTTATATTAAACAGGCACGACAAAATGATTTACCAGCAATCATGACGATTATTAATCAGGCCAAAGCGCAATTAAAGGCTGACGGTAGCCCGCAGTGGCAAGATGGCTATCCTGACGAAGCGGCGCTAACTCAGGATATCTCAGCCCAGCAATGTTGGTTACTAATGGTGGGGTCCGAAATTGCTGGCACAGCCACGATGATCGTCGGTAATGATGCAAATTATATTGAGATTGAAAACGGTGCTTGGCAGAATGTCACTGATCCTTATGCAACGATTCATCGAATTGCGATTGGTCGGCAATTTGGCGGTCAGCATTTAAGCCATTATTTCTTCTCTGACTTAATTAGTCAGGCTTATGCCAGCGGGGTTCGAAATTTTCGAATCGATACTCATGAACTTAATAAACGGATGCAAGCAGTGGTTACTAGTTTTGGTTATCAATACCGCGGCAAAATTTATGTCGATGAACCCGCAGAGGATCACGAAGATAATGCGCGTCGAGCTTATGAATTGAATTTGTAAGGTAGTAAATTAAAACAGTTCATTGACAACTTCTTTAAAAGAAGTGCCAATGAACTGTTTTTATTAGAATTTAATTTTTTACGAGACAATATTAATGGAAGCTGGAGCTAGAAGTTAACCTGTCCCTCTTGAAAAATATAATTATTTTTACTAGCCGGATTAATGCCTTCAGCTGTAAAGTTAGTTAACAGGCTATCTTTGTCCAGAACCTGGCCAGTTTCTGGAATGGTGCGCCCGTTTTCGTTTGAATTATAGAAGTCACCATCAATAAAGTAGTGTAACTGATTGGCATCACTTAAATGAGCATAAATATGCCCATTAAACTGTTTGAACTTGGTCCCATTTAATTGCATTACATCAATGTAAACGATTTTTTTAATGGCTCTGAAATTATTACCTTCGCTAGTTAAACAATAGAAACTGATAACTGCTTCATAATCTGGTGTGACTTGAATCGGCTCCAGAATCTGGCGGTAATTTTTAAGTGGTAGCGGCGTTGATGGTAAACTTTCATTAACATACGCATGACCATTTCCTGGATAAGTCGTGGTCATGGCTTGTTGGTTACTTGTGGTCTTAGCGTTAGCTGATTCAAGATAAACAACTGTGACGTTATCGTCAACGAGTTCAGTGATTTTGAGCTGCTCGCTTTCCTGATCTGGATAAACGATAGTGACATTGCCATCAGTCACTTCCTTGGCTGCTTTAACTACACTGTTTGATTCATTTAGCCCGGTAAGTAAAAAGAAAATACTGATTATCATTAAACTTAAAAATTTTTTTAAGTGAGAATTCATGCCCTCGCTCCTTTTGCAGTAATCATAATTACTATTAAGTTTATTGTTGCACAATTAGATAGTGCTTGCAATCCAATACTATTTACTTGAGATGGTAGATAAGTACTGACTGCTTTTTATGCCAAAAGTACGTCGCATCTCACACTCTGATTGAAACGTGTTCGGGGCGACAAATGGCTATGCCTAATTTGATAATTTGCTCGGTCACTTGCAGTGCCCAATCAAATTATCGAAATTACGCTACGCCAAAAGTACGTCGCTCCTCACACTCTGATCCGAAACGTGTTTGGGCTGCCAAATGGCTATGGCTAATTTAAATAATGCTTCGATCTGGTTGCACCAGCTCAAAGTATTATTTGAAATTATCCTACGCCAAAGGACCGGCAGCCCTCACACTCTTATTTTTTACTGGCTTGTATAAATTTCTTACAGTATAATGAAAGAGTTATTCTAAAAAAACCGATAGGGGGTTCGGACATGAAAACTTTGGGTCATTACTTGAAAAAGTACAAATCTGATGTGATTTGGTCAACTGTGGCCGTAGTTATTATTTCTTTTGCCACGTTATGGCAACCGCATTTACTGCAGGATATGCTAAATGCAATCATCAAACGTGACAGCAGCACTGTTACCAAACTCGGAATCGAGTTGGTGGCGTTAGCAATTCTGGGTATTATTGCCGGAATTGTCAATACGATCTATTCGGCGCGAGCAGCACAAGGTGTGGCTGCTGATATGCGTGAGAAAGCATATCGGCAGATTCAAACTTTCTCATTTCAGGACATTGAGAAATTCTCAGCTTCAAATTTGGTGGTACGACTGACAAATGATATCAATCAGATGCAAATGGTTGTCATGTCCGTACTCCAACAATTAACTCGGGTGCCGATTTTATTCATCGGTTCCTTTATTTTGGCGATTATTACCTTACCTAAATTATGGTGGGTCATTATTTTAATGATGATTTTAATTTTCGTCATTAGCTATTTTTCGTTTTCCAAAATGGGTCAGTATTTCGAGAAAATGCAGACTATGTTGGATCGTAACAACACTTTAGCTCGCGAGAACTTAATGGGAATTCGCGTGGTGAAGTCGTTTGTTCAAGAGCAGAATCAAATTGAACAGTTCTCTGAAGCTTCGGATAAAATGACTAAAGTCACAATTATTATTGGGAACTTGTTCTCAATTTTAATGCCTGCGTTCTTCTTAATTGGGGACTTGGCCATGGCTGGTTCAATTATGTTAGTAGGGAGTATGGTAACAAGTGATCCTGGTGCTCTAGCAGCAATCACTGCTTTTGTTAGTTATTTATACCAAATTTTATTTGCGATTGTTAATGGTGGCTTCATGCTGACTGGGGCTTCACGGGCCTTCGTTTCTTTACGGCGGTTACAAGAAATCTATGATACTAAGCCAAGTTTAACTTTCCCCGATGTACCTGAAGAGAAGTTATCAGGTTCAATTGAATTCGATCATGTAACTTTTACTTATCCTGGGGATGACGCACCTACTTTACAAGATATCAACTTCTCGGTAAAACCTGGAGAAATGATTGGTATCGTTGGCGCAACTGGTTCAGGTAAATCTAGTTTAGCCCAGTTGATTCCGCGATTGTTTGATCCAGAAACAGGGACGGTTAAAGTCGGTGGCGAGAATGTCAAAGATGTGAATGAACATTCTTTGCGACGGGCGGTATCTTATGTGTTACAGCGGTCAACACTTTTTTCTGGGACAATTGCCCATAATTTACGTCAAGGTAAGGCTGATGCAACCGTCAATGATATGCGGTGGGCAGCGCATATTGCGCAATCTGCTGAATTTATTGAGCGTTTGGATCATCAGTATGATGCGCCGATTGAGGAACGTTCAGCGAACTTCTCTGGCGGTCAGAAGCAACGGCTCTCGATTACGCGAGGCATTATTAGCAAGCCGGATATTTTGATCATGGACGATTCAACAAGTGCCTTGGATGCTAAATCGGAGAAATTAGTCCAAGAAGCTTTGGCACGTGATCTCGGACAAACCACAACTGTAATTATTGCTGAAAAAATCGCTTCGATCATTAAAGCAGATCGAATTTTAGTGCTTGATGAAGGAAAAATCGTGGGTTCTGGGACTCATCACGAATTAGTTAAGAATAACGCGGTTTATCAGGAAATCTATCGGACGCAAAAGGCGTTGGAGGAGGTTTAAGATGAATGATTTAAAAGGAGCCGGTAAGTTTTACGCGCATTATTTACGTAAATATTGGCCAGGGTTATTAATTGTTTTAGCACTAACAATTCTGGCCTCATATCTACAGGTTAAGGCGCCAATTTACATGGGCGATGCGATTACTGCCCTAACGAAGTATTTGCAAACTTGGTCGAATCCAGCAACTCGGGCGCAAGCTTCACAAGCCACGTTTAACAGTGCAATTATTAAAATGGCTTGGTTTTACATTTTCAATGCTGCCGCGATGTTGATTAGTTCTTTGATTATTTCGCAAATTGCTGGACGCTCAACGGGGACAATGCGGATCGGTTTATTCCGCAAGATGCAATGGATGCGCGTCAGTTATTTCGATACTCATTCTGATGGTGATATTTTAGCTCGTTACACTTCAGACTTGGATAATATTTTCAATGCCATGAATCAAGCAATGTTTGAAATTTTTGCTAGTATTACTTTGTTTATCGGGATGATTATCATGATGTTCCGACAAAACGTGACGTTGGCTTGGGTAGCAGTTGCCTCAACACCAGTAGCGGTGGTTTTGGCGGCGGTGATCATTGTTAAGGCGCAGAAGTACGTCAATGAACAACAAGATGATGTCGGTAAATTAAACGGCTACATTAATGAGCAAATTACGGGTCAGAAAATTATTATTACTAATGGGCTACAACAGGAATCAATTAAAGGCTTCTTGAAGCACAATGAAGAAGTTAAAAAGACAACCTTACGCGGTCAAGTTTGGTCTGGTATTCTGTTCCCATTAATGCAAGGCATGTCATTGTTTAACACAGCCTTAGTTATTTTTGTTGGGTCAGCTCTAGTGTTGCAACAAGGTATGTCAGTGGCTGCTGGCTTAGGTTTGGTTGTTATTTTCGTACAATTAGCCCAACAGTATTACCAACCAATTATTTCATTAACCTCGTTATACAGTATGATTCAGCTAGCGATTACGGGTGCGCGGCGAATTAATGAAGTTCGCGAACAGCCTGATGAGATTAGCCCAGAGAATGGTAAAATTCTTGATGGCATTCATGATAAAATTGAATTAAAAGACGTACACTTCAGTTATTTACCAGGCAAAGAAATCTTACATGGCGTCAATATTGAAGTTGATCACGGCGAGATGGTCGCTTTAGTTGGGCCAACAGGGTCTGGCAAGACAACGGTTATGAACTTACTAAATCGTTTCTATGATTTAGATTCTGGTAGTATTACTTTTGATGGTGTGGATATTCGTGAGATGGATCTCATGTCCTTGCGTGAAAACGTTGGGATTGTCCTCCAAGATCCGCAACTATTCTCGGGAACAATTGGCGAGAATATCAAGTTTGGTAAACCTGATGCGACTGATGAAGAATTGTATGATGCTGCTAAACAAGCACGAATTCATGACTTCATCATGACGTTAGATGATGGTTATGACACGATGATCAGTGATGAGAATACAATTTTCTCCGCTGGTCAGAAGCAGTTAATGTCGATTGCACGGACAATTATCACGAATCCACGGCTATTGATTCTTGACGAAGCGACTTCCAATGTTGATACCGTTACTGAGGCGCAGATTCAAGAAGCCATGGACAACGTGATTCAGGGGCGGACAAGTTTCGTGATTGCCCATCGTCTCAAGACAATTCTGAATGCCGATAAGATTGTTGTGCTTCGCGACGGCAATGTGATTGAAGAAGGTAACCATCAGCAATTACTCGCTGAAAAAGGTTTCTACGCGGAGTTGTACCATAATCAGATGGTCTTTGAATAAGTTGTAGTTAACAATTGAATAGTCATTTCAGCAAAACCATGTGGTCCTGTTCTTGGACTCATGGTTTTTTGTTTGGTCACATGCATTTAGAATTTAGTGAAGATGTTAAAGCAAAACTGGTGCCGACGCCATTCCGTCTGGAGTTGAGTTAGTTCACTTCAATGTTGTTAGTGGTTAAGGCAGTTATTGTGGGTCAGCTCAACTCTGTTAGATTGATGTTAAGCTTGAACAGTAAAACCAAAATAGTTTAACTGAAAATCACCAGTTATGTTACATGCCGATTCCTTGAATTCCATAAAGCTTGTCAATCAAACTATTAGTTCACCACAATCTGATCTTCTAAACAGTGGTAATCAGTTCAGTTAGTTGGTTTATCCAACTAATTTTGGAAAGTATGGGCACCATTTTATCTCGTAGAGCTTAATCGCTGGTACCAACTTAGGGAGCGACTTAATCAATCCCTCTGCACATTGGTAAAAAGCAAATTATTTTAGTAGCCAGTAGTTAATCAAATTTGTGTATAGAACTGTTATTGGACAATTGGCCCAGCTATTATTTAATAATTATAAAAAAACGTTGCAATAAAATTAAATGTGAATTAGAATATTTCTAACAAGATGAGAGTATTAATGTTGGCTGTTAATAACATAATTGATTAATTCTCCTATCAAACCAATGATTATTAAACACCAAGATTTAAATAATGAGAGATGATGATATTAATTCAATAATTAAATGAGATATTAATCGATAGGAAGCGAGAAAATGAGTCATAGAATTATCATTCGCAATAAAAATCATTTTGAGCAGATTTCTTTTCAGGTCACGCCACAAAATTTGCCTGTCATTAAACAGCTTCGCGATCGATTAAATCAAGAAATTACGCGGATTGAAACAGCAATACCGCCAGATCAACAGTTGAAATGCCAGCAAAGGGATGATTAGTAAATGAAACGCTATTTGAAGATGTTTCGTGGGACGTTAATGGGGTATACAGTTTTAACAGCCGCAATTATTTTTAGTCAGACTTTCACCAGTGTAGCGATTAGCAAAGTGATTGATACCTTGATCAAGAAAAATCAACGGCAATTCTTTTTCTGGCTGGCACTGAGTATTATCGCGACTGTTTTCATGGTGCTGGCCGATTTATATAGCGAAATTTGGCAGCAAAAAATCACGCAAAGTGTTGATACAGCCATTCGGACTGATTTAGGGACCGGGATTGCTAATCTTGACTATCAAGCTGTCACCAAACGAACTACTGGTGAATATTCGTCATGGTTTAATAATGACATTAGTCAGATTGAGCAAAAGGGATTGCAAGCATTATTTAATATCATTATGTACGCCTTTGGGCTATTATTCCCGATTATGATGTTATTTTCTTATCATTGGTTGATTGGTGTGAGTGGGATTGTTTTGGCTATTCTGTCCACAATTATTCCACGTATTACCACATCTTGGGTGACGGTAGCAACAAAGCGTTTGACTGAGCAGAATGAAAAAATGAATCATGTTGTTCAGAATGTACTTGGTGGTTTTGAGGTCTTGTTTGCTTTCCATAAACGAATTGAGATTCCGCGCTTGATCAAACAACAATCAGAAGCGACGAAGGCTGCAGCAGTAAATCAAAGTGTCAAAACTGCCCAGGCCGGGTTAGTCAATGGTCTTTTTGGTCAAGTTTCACAGTACGTGATCATTATTACGACTTCCTTGTTAGTGCTCAACGGTCAGTTAACGGCTGGCTCTTTTTATGCGACGGGTAACTTAGCCGGAATTTTTGTCACTTCTTTTACTGGTTTAGGTAATGCAATTGTGAGTTTTAAATTGATGAGTGCAATTTGCAAAAAGTATCAGGGACTCGACTATACGCCGCACGTTGATGCTGAGTTCGACGAAGCAGCGCGCCCTGATTTAACGGTTTCGCAGTTAGCAGTTGGTGATCGCGACAATACTTGGTTAGCACCAATTAGTTTTAAAGTCCCGTTTGACCACAAAGTGTTTGTGGCTGGTCCCAGTGGGGCTGGTAAAACAACGTTGTTGAAAACTTTAGCTAGTTTGGTCACACCTAGTACTGGTAATTATTCTTGGCAAGTGGCGACAGTTTCTTATCAACAACAGGTCCTGTATGTGCCGCAAGCGACACATATCTTCTCCGGTAGTATTCGCTATAATTTAACGTTAGCTTCGACAATTTCGGATACCGAGCTGTGGCAAACCTTGAAACTAGTTCAGTTAGAAACGCGCATTAAACAATTACCGCAGCAATTAGATACCGAGATCAGTGAGCTGTCCGATGAATTATCCGGTGGTGAACGTCAGCGCTTGTGCATTGCCCGGGCGATTTTAACGAAGGCACCAGTTTTATTATTAGATGAAGTTACAGCCAATGTTGATCAGGACACTGCCACTGCTATTGAAACGGCAATTCTGCAAGAACCGCAACGAACAGTCTTATTTACCTCGCATCGTTCTGCAGACGGCGCCAATCGTCTGGTCGATCAAACTGTTGCAGTCAAACCAGTGGCTTAATAATGGCAACTTCACGATTTAATGGTGTGAGTATCACACTCACCTTACAAAAATGTCACATAATCCTTACAATTAGTTCATAACTTCATCGCAAAATTCATTATCAGTTCATAACTTTTCTGTATGATAAGGACTAATAAATGAGACGTTTGGAGTTGGGATTATTCGTGAAGTATCGAAAAATAATTAAAACATCATTATTAATTGCGTTAAGTGCAACCTTGGCGGTTTTAACTGGTTGTCAGCAAGACACCGCTAATGCCGATGAGAATGTGCCCTTATCAAGCGCGGAAATCACGGCTAATTTAGGTAGCAAGTTGGTGACAACTCGTGCCACTGCGCAAAAAACGGCCACCAAGACTTATCAAGCTGCCTTGGCTAACACGGCCTATACTGTGGACACGCCTTACGTGAAAGTCAATCCTTATGGTACTTCGCCGCTAACTGCACTGGTGCTTTTTACCACGACGGAAAAGGCTAAGGTTAGTTATACGGTCGTTGGTAAAACCAACGGAACAAGTATTACTAATACGGTCAACGGTGGTTATCAAACGCAGCATCAAGTACCAGTTGTAGGCCTGTATGCTGGCAATAATACTGTAAAAATTACCGTAACCTATGAAAATGGTACGACCACCACGAAAACTTTGGCAATCACAACCACTTCAACTTTGCCGAAATACATTGCTTCCACCAAGATTACTGTCAGCAAGAGTAACAAGAGTGAGATGGATATTGGTGATAATAAACTCACCTTTCTAGTTCGGACGACTAAGGAATCCTTTGCCGTTGATGCTGATGGTGCTGTGCGTTGGTATTCAACTTTGTATGTTCAACATATGCTGGAACCAATTTCCAATGGTCATTATTTGATGCTGACTAAGAACGATCAGTCAGGAACAACCTACAATGATTTGGTTGAGACGGATTTACTCGGTCGTGTCTACAAGGAGTATACTTTTGATACTAAAACTGGCCACAGTGAAAATGCTAATTCTGACAAAACTGTGATTCATCACGATATTTTAGAATTACCAAATCATGATTTACTAGCAACAGTCAGTGATGGCTCGAAATACGTTGAAGATACCATGGTGGTCATTTCTCATACAACTGGTAAAGTGACGCAGGTGATCGACTTGAAGAAGTTGCTGCCGAAGTCGATGTATGAAAGTTACAAGGCCAGCAGTGATGGCACTGTTGATTGGTTCCATCAGAATGCCGTTGACTATGACAGTAATGATGGCAGCATTATTATTTCTGGCCGCAATCAGGATATGATTATGAAGTTAGACCTGAAGACAGCTAAGATCAAGTGGATTTATTCCGGTAAAAAGAAGAGCAGTTGGCCAGAAAAATATCGCTCGCTCTTATTGACTGGGACAGCAGGGACAACGATTACTGGTGGTCAGCACGGGGTCACTTTACTAAGTGATGATAACGGCGATCCAAGTAGTGAAAACATTTTGCTGTATAACAATAATATTGATGTGACTAATGGTGACGCTAGCACTTCCGGCAAATATTCTGAAGGGGTCCAATATCATATTGATACTAAAACGATGACCATTAAACAAACCTGGTCCTATGGTAAAACTCTAGGCAAGGCCAACTTCACTGAAGTCATTGGCTATACCCAAAAATTAACCGGTAACAATTACTTAATTGATTTTGGTTATAAAGGCAGTGGCACTGAAAGTAATATTATTGAAGTTAACGGCCAGAACCAAGTCTATAATTTAACCGTCTCTAATCCCTCGGCCAAAGCCTACGTCTACCGCGCTTACCGCTTGCCGGTTTATGATAGCAGTTATGTATTTGATTTGAATGAATAAGATAAATTGAAAAGCACCACTTAACTGGACGGCGAAATCCAAGTTAAGTGGTGCTTTAGTATATGGGGTTAGCTTTTTTGGAAAATATTAGTTAAATTGCTAATTCACCGCTACGTTCTGCGCTATCAAGAGCACGAACGAATGGGTAGTAAATCATAAAGGAAACAATCCAACCAAGCAGTACGAAGAGCAAGGCAGGAATACTACCACCAGTGGCTAAGAAGGCCTTGATTGGGGCAGGAGTGATCCATGGTACTGACAATACTGGTACGGGAATCCATTTGATACTAACAAAGATAATTGCTAAAACGTTCATTAAAACTGGAGATAGGATAAATGGAATCATCATTAATGGGTTTAACATAATTGGTAAGCCGAAGATCAAAGGTTCACCAATATTAAACATTGCTGGAACGATTGATAAGGCACCCATCCCTTTGTAGCGTTTCGATTTAACTAAAAGGAGACAGAGGGCAAGAGGTACTAATCCAGTCATCACATAAACATCTTGGAAAATGCTGGTATAAGTGTAAGGAAGTGCGGTACCCTTTGCAAAAGCGGCCTGGTTTGCGGCAACCATTTGGGTCCAGAAAGTACCAGCAACACCGCCAACAATATTACCACCGTGAATCCCAACTGACCATAAGCCACGGTTTAAAGCAGTGGCAATCAACATTGCAATTGGTGTATCACCAACGGCAACTAATGGTTTGAAGATATCAGCAATAACTTGTGGTAGGTTGATTTTTAACACAGAACCAATTAACCACCAAATAACAACAACGAAGAAACTTGGAATTAAAGCAGTGAAAGAATTGGCAACCATTGGTGGTACATTTTCTGGTAATTTAATTGTCCAATTACGGCGAACAAAGAAACGATAAATTTCAACTGTTAGGATGCCAATAATAATTGCAGCAAAAACGCCAAGTGCGCCCATATAAGTAGTTGGTACACCAGTGAAAGTTCCAGCAGTTTTAGAACCCTTGACAACCGTTGAAACTGTTTCTGCAGGATTTAGTAATAGATATGAGGCAATTGCTAAGATCATTGGTTGCATGATATCCGTTTTTTCATCGCGATTTTTGTTATACCATTCAACGGTTGCATAAGACGTTGTGGCAACTGTATAGAGAGCGATAAATGAGGTGCCGACACCTGAAGCTGCAGCAATTGTCCAGCGGAAATCACCTAAAAAATTAAGATAAGCTGGAATTGGGAATGATGCAAATAACAGGAAAATTGATCCAATAACTAACAAACTCATGATGCCTAAACCGTTTCGTTGAATAACTTGTACATAACGTAGGTTGGCAAACTTGATCAGTGGTGGTGCAATTCGCTTTTCAATAAAATTTGTCATTTTCTGCATAATTATTTTCCTCCCGAAAAATAGCTGTTTTGACTTAAGTAAAAGATAAAATAATATTCATAGAAGTTAACGCTTACAAAAAATTGTTAATTAATTATTAAACTGTCCAATGCCCGTGAGATAAAACCATTATTTGCGTTTAAAATTTGTTCTGCTTGTTGCCGGCTAACTTGACCATTGATCATCACAATCGCAACTTTAGGTTGGCCAGCAGCATCGTTATAAAATTGAGTTGCTGTTTTATAATCAACATCAGTAGCGTCTTGAATAATCCGCTTAGCTCGATCAACTAGCTTTAAATTAGTTGGCTGAACATCCACCATTAAGTTACTATAAACTTTTCCCAATTTAATCATTGCTGTTGTCGAAATTGTATTTAGAATTAGTTTCTGAGCAGTTCCAGCTTTCATGCGTGTCGAACCAGTAATGACTTCAGGACCTACTACTGCTTCAATAGCATAAGTCGCATGTCGACTAATAATTGCATTGTTATTACAACTTAATGCTCCTGTTTGACAGCCAATCGATTTGGCGTAGTCTAAACCACCAATTACATAAGGCGTACGTCCACTAGCCGCAATGCCCAAAACAAAATCATTTTCAGCTAATTGTTTTTCTTTTAAATCATTAGCACCCAATTCGGCTGAGTCCTCGGCGCCTTCCACTGCTTTGATTAAAGCCCCAGATCCACCAGCTATTAGACCTTGGATCATCTCAGGAGCGCTACCAAATGTTGGAACACATTCGGCAGCATCAAGGATACCTAATCTGCCACTAGTGCCAGCACCAAGATAGAACAAACGGCCATTGTTTTGGAAACTAAGAACAATTTGATCAATGATAGTTGCAATTGCATCCTGAACATTAGGTTGGCCGATAATTGCAGGAACCTGTTGATCTTCCTGATTGATTAGCTTAATGATTTCCACAGTTGACATGGTATCGATATTCAACGATCTAGAATTGCGTTGTTCTGTTATTCGTTGTTGCATCAGCTAACCCTCTTTCAAAAAATATGCCTAGAAGAAATGAAGTTAAATGTTGGTCCCCGAGTCCGAGTAAACATGCCACTCACCCCTGATTGCTTTGATTTTTGTTGTTCAGAGTTTCTTGATGATAACGCTCAATAATTTGATGAGTTCGAGTAATGTTGTCGTTACTTTCATCGTAATATTGACTGAGATAAAAATAGTAAATAATATCAACAACTAAGAATTGCGATAATAATGAATTAGTTGCTGCACTTCTGATCTTTGCTTCAAGTGGTGTCGCTGTGTGTAAACGTAATTCTGTTAGGTCTGCTAAAGGATTGGCATCATATTTTGTTAATGAAACGGTTGTTAGCTGCTTTTCCTTTGCGATTTTTGCCGCCCAGACAATTTCTGGTGTACTACCAGAGTTAGAAATAAACCAAATAAGATCGTTTTTAGTAGCGGTTTCTAATGCTGGTAAAAATAGGTTTATTTCCTGAAAGGAGGAGAATTGAATGCCTAAGCGCGCCCATTTTTGAGTAATATTTTCGGCGACTAATGACGAGGCGCCGAGGCCAAAAAGATAGATTTGTTGGGCATCGTGAATTTTCTTGATAATTGCCATGACAGATTCTTTTGTTAAGGTGTCACTTGTCTGTTGGAGTGACTCAATTGAATTATTCAATAATTTCTGTTTGACAATATCATAGTCACTATGTGGTTTGACATCATCGTTAGTTCTACGCTTTGTAATTGCTAGGTCAGAAGCTAAGAGAAGCTTGAATTGAGCTAAATTAGAATAACCATTTTTTTGAAAGAAACGAATAACAGTGGCAGCACTAGCACCTGCTGCAGTTGCTAATTCAGCAACATTTTGTTTAAGAACTAGCTCTGGATAATCGACAATATAGGAAGCAATTTTTCGCTCTACCTTTGTTAAATCTGTTCGTAACAGTGAAACTTCCTGAATAATACTCAATTTTTGCACCTCCAGCTTATTCGGAAATTATCGTAAGTGGATAGGTAGCTGACCGAAAAATTTATTTCCCTGAGCTAATTGTTCAATGGCCATTTTTAAAGTTGTTGAAGTGCTTTCATAAGTTACTATTTCATTCTTGATTTGCTGAGGAAGCCATTGAATGTCATAAGGATTCCGTTGGACAATAACAGAAATATGAGTTGTAATTGTTGTAAGCTTTTGTAACACTTGTATTTGTAAATCTTGCTGTGAGTTGATATTTGTTGTTCCAACGATAACGTAACTGGTTTGATTCAATGATGATAAGTCAATTTGATTCAGATTATGATCAAGGGGAATTTCTAAGACTTGGCAATTTTGATAGCTAGCTTTTACTGCCTTTACTAGTGGATCTATTTTGTCAGTGAAATCAATCGCTTTTGTTTGTTGGATTTGATGGAAAGATATGACGGTTACCTTTTCTGTATCATTAATTACTTCTGTGTTTTTCAGTACCGTTAAACTTTGACGGTAAATATTCTCGGCCAGCTTCTGATGCTGATGAACAACTTGTTTAAATTTATCTTCAACAAAATGATTTTGCCATTCACCAACTTCTCTCCGCAATTTTTGATTACGATCTATTGCCACGGACAATTTTTCAGATGCTAATTGTTTAGTTGCTAGTGCCTGATTAACTAAATTAATTGCCCGTTTTTGCTGCTCATAAACATGCGAAACCATGACCATGTCAGCACCATTCTGTAGGGCGAGTAGACAAGCTTCAGCCGTCCCGTAATGTTCGGCAATTGCGAGCATTTCTAAATCGTCGGTCACAATCAATCCGGGATATTTTAAATCTTGTCTGAGTAAATTAGTCATGACCATAGCCGAAAGACTGGCTGGTAGTTTGTCATCTAAGTACGGAAATAAAATGTGAGCAACCATAATTGCTGAGGTGTTAGCTTCAATTCCAGCGATAAACGGTAATAATTCGATTTTACGTAACTCAGCTAGAGTCTGTTGAATGATTGGCAAGTTATGATGCGAATCAGTAGTTGTATTACCATGACCAGGGAAATGTTTTAAGCAACTTGCAACACCTTCACTTTGTAAGCCAATTACTGATGCTTTTACGTATTCAGCCACTACTTCGGGCTGGTCACCAAATGAACGCACACCAATTACGGGGTTACTGATGTTATTATTGACATCACTATCTGGTGCTAGGTTCCAATTAATACCCATTTGTTTTAATTCATTGGCGGAGGCACGATAACATAGCGTAGCATTAGTAGGCTTGCCAGTGGCGGCAATTGCCATTGCACCTGGTAATAAGGCAGTACCTTGGTTGATTCGGCGGATAACACCATTCTCTTGATCTAAACAAATCAACAATGGGTCTTGATAACCGGCATCGCGTGCAATTTTCTGTAACTGGTTCGTCAGATTAGCTAATTGTTGAGGGTTGCTAATATTTCTTGAAAATAGAATGACACCGCCAACGTGATAATTGCGAATCATTTCTGTGATATGATCGTCAGCTATTGTACCGTGAAAACCGACGATAAAGGCTTCACCAGCTTCAACGATTTTCTTGACCATCACTACGCCTAAGCCTTTACAAAACGCAATTTGGTATTGCTATCAATAAATTGCAATAAGTCAAGATACTCGGGATGAATGTATCCAAGAATATTAGTTTTCTCACTGAAAGGAAGATCCCGCTTGGCAATTTGCAATTCACCACTGTAGCGACCATTTAATAGGTTGTCCTGCGTAAGAGTACCAAGTGGGCGTTCACCAGTTTGTTGAATAGCAATGTCCGAGGTTCGAGGGGCGATAATTCTGATTAACTTATCAGCAACATCTTTACGAACGGAGTAATCTTGACTAAAAAACGCGGCATCTAATCCATTAGTAATTAGTGGTACAGTCATAATTCTTTTATCTTGATATAGTTTTATGGCAGCTAAAGTTGTTAATTTTGCTTTTGGATCGCCAATAACAACATCAGTGATGTTGAAACGCTCAATTAATTCAACAGCACTCACATACGGATTCTTGCCACGATGATCTTCTAGTGTTGGTAATCCTTGATAAAGTGGAAATCGTTTGAGTTCATCACCGGGGACAAAGGCCAGTAAGTTTATCTTAGTTCCTCGGTATTTAGCATTTAGTTTAGTAAAGTATTCTTTCGATAGGCCTGTTTCAACTTTAGGGTAAAAATTATGAGCCGCGTGAATTTTGTTTAAATCAATATCATTTTGCTGTGCTTCATCTAGGTAATGTTGGTCAATCGTACTAGCATTAAGAAATAGAGTGAATTCACTTTGAAGCTGATGCAGCAATTGCCAGTCATTGAAACCATAATCAATCCGCAATGCAGTCAGGCCTAATTTGTGGAGGGCCGTAAAGTCGTTTTTGGGTAGTTTTAGGACTTCAAATGTTTTTGGTGAAACATCCGGCACTAGAGTCAAGTGATATTGATTACAAACGCTTAATAATCGCGCCATCGTCGTTGTTACTTTTGAAAAATCATCTTCAGGAATATGAAGTGAGGTAAAAACGAGATTTGCACCATTTGCAGCTGCCTGACAAATATACTTCTCATCAAATGTTTTTAGGTAGACCGAAATTCCTAGCACGTAGATAACCTCCCATATAGATTGAATGTATGCGTTCTCTTAATACGATACCAGTATATGCTCATGGAAATATAATTTCAATAGATTTCATAAAAGAAATAAATATTCATTTAACCCATAAGAATAAACCTTGATAAATCAATAAATTTATCAAGGCTTATAATGGATTACTTATTCAAAAAACTTTGTACATGGACGTCATATGAACAGAAATCAGTCAGTATTGTTCAACAATTATTTTTAAATAATTACTGTTCAATGAAAATAAATGAGTGACATCCCTTAATATTGTACTTGATTATTAGACTACTCTTGCTAATGGATGTGAGTTAATTTCGAGTGTTGAGTAATGGTAGCATAATAGATTTTTTGCGACGTAGACGCCACCATAAATTCGGTAGCAAAATGATACTAATACAAATGAGGGTGAAAATCCAACTATACCAGGCGTGAAGATGTAAATTAGCAATGATGATTAGGCCAATTAGCACTAATGAAAACAGCCAACTAGTGCTGGGAACACTGAATAAATGGCCAGTATTTTCGACTGACTGATGAACAAAAAGTAAATAACACAGCCAGGCACCACCAATACTAACTACTAAGTAAAATGCTATTAGCGGCCATAACCTAGTATGACTTGAGCCGGCCAACATTAAACCTAAAACGTTACTATTTTGTTTACCGATTTGAAAAGAAATTTGAATACGTTTGACTGCTAGTTCTAATAGCCACCAGAATAAACTAAAGCCTAGTAAACCAAATATCTGGTTACCAAAGAACAATCCAACTAGATAGGAGAAACTCCAAGCAGCTTGGTTAAGTAAGATGTTGTATAGGAAAATCATGATTAAATTTGGAAGTCCAAGATTCAGATGTTGCCAACTAATCGCAGACAGCCAGATGAGTAAGGAACTAAACCAAAAGATAATGGTCATAAGCAGAATCGGCCAGGAATTTTCCCACCAGATTGTCAGGAAGGTTTGACGTTGTGGTTGACCGGTTGTTTTAAGCCAATTATAAAATTGTCCCTGATTATTCCAACTAGCACTTAGCCAGCCCCAGATTAGGGCAAATATAAATAAGAATCCGTTGGAATTATCAACATCGTAAGTGTCACGAAAATAAAGCCAGTCGGCGTGGCTACTATGATGGTTATTAATAAATCGAGGAATAATTCCTTGGCTGTGCAGTGAAATGCCATCTAAGATGCTAAAGGCCAGGACAATCAGAAAAGCGACTAACAACCCAAGCAGTAGCAACTTTTGGCGCTGACGAATAATTTTATTAATTGAAGCGGTCATAAAATTCTCCTTCTTGATAATAAAGAGTCCAATCATTTCAAATAAATTGCCCGATTCTTTAGTGACGATTAAAGTTAAAGATCGGCCACCGCTGATGCAAAGTTGACCAGAGATTAGTCATTATAATTACAACAAATAACAGTATTATAATGAAAATTGATGAAACACCTGGCATATTGTAAAAAACAATCGCAACCAAGACCATCATTAAGATTGAAAAAGCCCAACGTGATTGCGGAATAACGAAAAATTCACCAATATTTTCACCAGAAATATGTTGAAATAGCCAATAACTTGCCAGGGTGCCACCAAATATGATGGCTAAATAAATACCAGCTAACGGCCAAAACTTCATATCAGTCATTGGGTAAAGAAAATTATTCCACAAATCGAAATGGGGATGATCGAGATAGTAAACGACTTGTCCAGCAGTCCACCAAAAGGCAGCCAAGGCTAGTAAACTAAAAATAGCATTGCTAAAGAACAGACTAACGAAGGTCATCATAATCCAGGCCGCTTGGTTAATGAGCAGATTGGTTAGAATGATTAATAGTAGCTGGCTTAGGCTTACTTTCAATCCAGACCAAGATAAGGTTAGTGTCCAAATCAAAGTGAGACTACCCCAATAGATCAAGCCTAACGTTAAAATTGGCCAAGCCCGCTCCCACCAAAGGGTTCTGAAAATTTGTTTGCGATTGTAGCCATTTGTTATGAGAAAGCTGTAAAAGCGTCCATTGTTGTCACGGACACCATTTAACCAGCCCCAAAACATGCTCAAAAAGAAGAACCCATAAGCTTGAGCAGGGAAATTAACATAAACATTAAAGTACCACGGTCCCGTTTGCTTTGGTTGGGCGAGTTGTTTAAGGATTATACTTTGGTGATAACTTGGCATCATTGTTAATCTCATCAGAATTAATAGAGCGGTCATGATTGCGGTGACTATCAGAATTGGTCGTTGGCGAAGACGAATGATTTTTTTCAAAGCAGTTGGCATTAAAGATCATCCTTTCCATAGGCGTATTCAACTTTAAAGAGATCACTTAAGCTTAGTGGCAAGCTCTCCATCAAGACTGGGGCTAGTCCCTTTAAGTTCCGATCAATTTCCGGCGTGTAGGCTTTAAAGAAAACTTCAATTACTCGACCGTGAATAGATAAGATCTGACCTTGGTCACTTAATAATTTAGGTACTTGATTCTGTCGAAAGACCAGCTGTAACTTTTTGCTTTGGGTACGAAAGGTTTCCAAACTGATATCAGCTACCAATTGTTCGTGCTTCAGGAATAACACGCGATCTGATAGGCCATCCAATTCAGTTAGGTTATGGGAAGCAATCAGAAAACCCTGTTGGTGATCAGTATTGGCCTTAATGATTAATTTAATGATGTCTTCGCGAACCAACAAATCCAATCCATCAAATGGCTCATCAAGTAGGATAAACTTAGCGCCACTGGTGATTGCTAGGGCAATAGCTACATACGCTTGTTGGCCCTTAGAGAGATCGCGAAATCGTTTCTCTGGCGCTAGTTTTTGGTGGGCCATCAATTCACTGAATCGTTTCTGGTCGAAGTTAGGGTAAAGCTCAGCGTAAAAAGTGGCGACTGTTTTCAAGGCATAGCCTTTGAAGAAATTCTGTTGTGGATCAACCATAATGAGTTCTTGGCGGCCTGCTGGTGCGGTTGTGAAGGATTGCTGGTCAAGGGCAATCTCGCCTTGATCAATTCGATATTGTCCCGTTAGACAGCGCATCAGTGTGGTTTTACCTGCACCATTGCGACCAACAAGCCCGACAATTTCTCCAGCTGACCAGCTGAAAGTAATTTGTTGAAGAATTTGATGATGTTGAATTTGTTTAGAAAGTTCTTTAACGGTTAATTTCACAGTTACTCCTCCTGAAATTGTTCGGTTAACCAAGCTTGTAGTTGGTTTTGGGTCAAACCCTGAGCGCGTGCTTCAACGACAAACTGTTGGAATTGATGATGTAATTTGGCGACTTGTTGCTGATTAACTTGTTCGGCTGGCTGACTAATAAATGACCCGCGACCTGGTTCGGTATAAATTTGCTGTTGGCTTTCGAGCAAACGATAAGTTTTTGCAACAGTATTAGGATTTAAATTTTCTTGAACGGCCATGTCGCGCACAGATGGTAGCTTGTCACCGGGTTGCCAAATTCCTTGCAGAATTTCCGTTTTAATCTTAAAAGCAAGGCGTTCATAGTAGGCCTGACCTGAAAAATTCGGTGCCATCAGTAATCAACTCCTTTACGTGTACTATTATACCTAGTACACTATTAAAAACAAGTGAAACTTTTATTTTATTTCCGAGAAAAAAAGTTGTTGCCCAACTCGAGTGAGTTTTGGCAACAACTTTTTAATTCAGCAATATTATTTAAAATAGCAGTTAGTTTTTCTGGCGAATTAATTTTGGTAAATATAAGAAAATGACTAGGCCAATCACGAAAAGGATACTTAATGAAGCTGCACCAATTGTTGAGCGCCCAGTAATCTGGGTGACAACACTGACAATGACGGGGCCTAAAACGGCTGAGAATTTACCAAGGATATTGTAGAAACCGAAGAATTCACTACCGGATTCTTTGGGGATGAGTTTACCGAAGTAAGAGCGGCTTAGCGCTTGAATCCCGCCTTGACTGGTTCCGATTAGCACGGCTAAGAACCAGAAATCAGCGGTTGTATTTAATTTCAAAGCATAGAGGCAAATAAACAGATAAATAATAATCCCAGTTAGGATGCCAACGCGGGTTGATGTTTTATTCGCCAACCAACTATAGAGCAGTGAAAACGGAAAGGCAATCAGTTGGACAACCAGCAGCACAATCATCAAAGTGGTGGTAGTGATGCCAATATCCATCCCAATTGAAGTCGCCATGGTGAAGATGGTGTCAACACCGTCAATGTAGAAGAAGTAGGCAATTAAGAACCAAGCCACTTCTTTGTACTGACGAATGTGCTTTAAAGTTTGCCAAACGCGTTTGAAACTGTCACGAACGGGATGGCGATCCGGTTCAATCGCATAAACTTGTTGGACGTTTTTCAATAGTGGGGCATAGAAAATCAGCCACCAAACCGCGGCTAAGGCGAAACTCCAGCGAGCAACGCCAAAACTTGATAATTGGCCAAAGCCCTTGGTAAGTTGCAGAATTAAGAACAGAATGAACGCCATAACGCCACCCAAGTAACCAAAGCCGTAACCATAGGAGGACAGTGAATCCATATCGTTATTAGGCGCAACGTCAGTCAAAAAACTATCGTAAAAAAGATTGGCCGCTGAATAGCCGATGATGGAGAGGATGTAGACGGCTAAAAGCCAGCGCCATTGGGAAGTGGGAATAAAACTGAGCCCCAAAGTAGTCAAGATACCAACCCAGGTAAAGAAGTTAAGCATCTTTTTCTTAAAGCCGCGATAATCAGCTAACGCGCCTAAAACTGGTGCTAATAACGAAACAATCAAAGTGCCGAAACTATTGGCATAACCCCAGTAAGCTGTCGAATTGGCGGCGCTGACACCACTGCTTTGAGCGACAGCCTTGAAGTAAACCGGTAATACGGCCGTTGTAATAATAATGCCGTAACCGGAGTTGGCCCAATCGTAAAAGATCCAACTCCATTGTTGTTTGCTAAATTTGTTTTTCATATGTCCTCCTACTTAAAAATCTCGCTTAAGGCATGACCAGGTAGTGGCTCTGGAAATTCGAGACCGAGTAGCTGGGCAAAGGTTGGTGCTTCATCGACTAAATTAGCCTGTTCGATTTCAACGCCAGCTTTAACAGCGGGGCCATTGAACAGAATCGTGGTCTGATAGTCGGGCTTATCTGGATCGTAACCGTGAACGCCGTGGTAACGGTCGGGAGTGCCTAGACTACCCGGGTCGACTTGCTCGACAATCTCAGGACGATCACTTTCATCAGTAAAGTAGTAGCCTTCGTTGGCCTCAACCATCAAGGTGCATTCAGGATCAGCACCACGCTGACTGGCAGCTTTGCGACTATAAATTTTTTCGACGCCCTCGACTTGACTGATAGCTTGGCGTAACTCAGCCAGTTTCGTGAAGTTTTTGGTGTAGATATAGGTGCTACCGTCACAGGTTTTTGCCATAACTGACCATTCCTTAAAAGTTTGATCGGCAGCAGGTTTGAGCCAACCTTTCTGGGCAAATAATGTATTTAAGTGAATCATTTTATCGACATTGATTTGGTAGTGGTCGCCTAGGATCACAAAATTGGTGTCCTCATAAAAGCCACCATCTTTCGTTGCTTGAATCATTTCAGCAACTTGTTGGTCTAATGTGTGTAAAGCAGTCATTGCTTCAGCAGAACGAACGCCATAACGGTGGCGCATGCTATCCATAGCAACTAAATGAATCATGGTCAGGTCAGGCCGCTTATTCTTCAATGTATCAACGGCGCACGCCGTAATGAACGCGTCTAATTGTGGCTGATGGATGCCATCACGGAGCTGACCATATTTATGATTTAACTCAAGAATAAATAGGGGTGAGCTTGCTTTCAATGAGACCAGCACTTGATTAGTCCAAATACGATTAGGAAAAATTTCGGCCAGATTATAAGTGATTTTACTACCAGCGGTAACGGGCCACAAAAAGGCAGCAGTTTTCAAGCCCTGCTCACGAGCTAAGTCATAAAGTGTTGGTACTTTGACATCTTTTTGATACCAATACCAATCAGGTGAACGCCGCTCTGGTTGAATTTTGGTATTGTTGACGATCCCATGGGCGCTTGGGTATTGACCAGTGATGATGGTGGTGTGCGAAGGATAAGTTAGCGTGGGATAAATACCCGTGACTGATTTGGCCCAAGCACCGGTGTGAATCAGCTTTTTTAAGGTTGGTAATTCATCTTGGTGCTCGCGTAAATCGCGAAAGCCCAGAGAATCTAATGAAATAATGACCATATGTCGATTTGCCATACTGAAAACTTCCTTTATCAGGTGATAAATGATTTATTTAAGATTACTTAAATTATACGCCACTTAAGATTGAGATGTAATGACTAGTTAAGTGTCATCAGATTCCTCAGCAATAGAATTAGTATGTTTTGATAGATTCCATTTAGGCCGGCCGTGATTAAATATTTTTGAATAATGATTGTGTCATGATCAGTGTCATTAGTGAAATTGAAATAACGAGAGTTTCAAAGTGCTTTTATAATGATGCTTGCTTAAATAAAAAGCTTATTATAGTATAAAAATGCAAAGTAAATATTGTGGCAATGGTCTTATGATTACGATATCTTAATAGTATGATAAAGCTAACGTTTGTATGGGGACTAACGCTGTTATGAGACCAGCTCGTTTAATGAAATCATGGTATTAATGAGCGATTAAATAATTTTAAATCTGGATTTATGACAATTAATGAATGATTATTGTGGCAATAACTTTTGAGCAATCTTGATGGGAGTCAAGGTTTTGAATAGTAATTACTAAATTCTCGATTAACTATCAAATTTCAAATTTATCAGTGCTAGTCATCTTGCAAACTCGTTTGCTGGCATGGCTTTTTTTATTGAAAAAGTCAGTGATTTATCGTTTATCCAATTGTTCTTGGAGGATGACGTGGTTCTAATATTTTTTTATTTGTTAATGACGAAGTTTATCGATGAACTAGAACTAGCTTAGAAGTCGTAATGAAGAATTGATGCTGTAAATAATTGGGGGTTTTATTAATGAAACGTAAATTTATGATTAGGGCTTTATTTATGAGCCTATTATTGTTAGCTACAGTTGGTTTGACTACTAGTGTTAAGCAAGCGACTGTTTTTGCAGATACAGTTGATGCAACAATTGATGATTCCAGTACTCGGAGTATCACAATCCACAAATATGCTGGTACAGCTGCACAGGCAACCGGTAAAAATGAGAGTGCCACCGGGACCACTACTGATGCACCTGCGAGTACTTCCACACCACTTGCCAATGTTCAATTTACTATTCAAAAAGTAGTACCAAAAACTGGTGAAACTTCAGATAGTATTGTAGCAAGCAATCCAGATACTTATCAAATGTCTGGTGATCCTTTCAAGGGTTCAACTAATGCAGATGGTACTTACAAGCAAAATTTAGGTACTGGAACGGATGTTGATGGCTTATACTTGGTCACTGAGTTAGCGTCACTTTCAATTGCAACACCAACGCCAGCATTTATCGTGAGTGTGCCGCAAGTAAATGCAGACGCGACTTCAGGAACTAATAATTCAGTGAATTATGATGTCAATGTTTATCCTAAAAATGAAGTTGTTAGTACGACGTTAAATCCAACGATTGCTTTTCACAGTACCCTTGATAATCCGCTTGGTACTACTGATAATCCGGATACGCAGATGACCTCGACCATGTCCCAAGGTCATGTGATTTATAAATATACTATTGATACGCCAACAGATATTACTAGTATACTTCAGTGCTAAAGTTTGTTAGTGATTCTATAGAAGAATTTCCAGACCAAGTTAAGAAAAATAATATGGATATCTCCGGTCCTGATGCTGATATTCGTGTATTTTACCAAACTTCTGATGGTACAGTAGCACGATTGAATTCCAGTGATATAGACGCCGAAAATCATAGTGTAGGTTTGCCGATTACGATAAGCTCCTCTGGTATGGATAAGGTGAAAGGTTCAAAAAAAATTTTTGTATTAATTAATACTACGGTAAGAGCACTTGCTGCTACAAGCAGTGTACCAGCGACAACTGTAGCGCCAAATAATTTTACAGTCACTTACAAAAATTCGGTTGGGATTACTACGACTGAGCGCCCGCAGTCTTCAGTGAATGTCTACTTCGGTAACGTAAATGCGAAAGTGGTTGATAATAATCAAAGTCCACTGTCAGGTGCAACCTTTCATGTAGCCGCTTCCTTGGCAGATGCTAAAGCTGGGAAATGGCTACAACTCTCCAAACTTAAGGACGATGATACAAATTATGGCATCACTGAACCTGTTATTTTAACCTCCGATGCTGATGGTAATGTCTCATTAACCGGCTTACAGGTTGATTCTACTACAAAAGAACAGAAGTATTATTTAGTTCAGACTAACGCACCATCTGGTTATGACCGCGATAGTGGTATTCGTGAAGTAACTGCTTCAGCAGATACAGTTCTAGATGCCACGTTTGTTGATAGTAAATCATTTTTACCTAATTTTCCGTTATCCGGTTCTAAGATGAATCTTTATCTGATAATTGTGGCTGCACTACTCGTTGTTATTGCGGGGGCATTGATTGTTGTTTACAATAGTCGGCGGCGTCATGGTGATCATCGTTCTGCTCGTTAATGCCACTGTTGGTTGTCAAGTATCAACCGGAAAGTGGAGGTGAGCCAATGTTTTTTCGAGGTAGTCATGATTTAGAACAAGATTGGAAAATAATTAGAAATTGGTTACTTATTAGTAGCCTTTTACTGGTAGGACTCTGCTGTTATCAACCGACGCAAGCCGCTCAGGCAGCAATAGTGAAGATTGATAAGTTGATTACTATTAAGACCTCGAATCAAACAGTCACGCAACAAACAGCACCACTGGCAGGAGTCCATTATCAGCTACAGGCAGTGACACCAACTAATTCGCAACGTCAGCCCCAAGTGTCTGATCCACAGTCTTATCGAATTTCAATTGGTAGTCGGTTATTCACGGTAACACTGATTACGGATCAAGCTGGTCACGCAATTTATCGGAATGATTCGTTATCAGCTGGGTATTACCTGTTAAGTGAACAGGTTTCCACGAGTGTTCCTAAGCCAGCAACACCAGTTTTGATTTATTTTGCTGACCATGGTTTAGCTGGTGCGGCTAATGATGAGTTTGATTATGTGCCTAAGTCTGGGTTAACATCAGCAGCTAAATCACCAGCAACAATAACTTCCAGTCCAGCAACAGGCAATAGTGCTAATGAACTTGGACCTAATGCTAAAATCATGCAGTCTAGTGGGCACGTATTGCCAAGTTGGTTGATTTTAGTATTCGGCGGAACTTTTTTATTAGCCATTGGTGGCGTAGTTTTTAAACCAGCACGGCAGAAAAATTCTTAAATAAAATCAGACGTTACCTGGTATGGTAGCGTCTGATTTCATTTATTGAAAATAAGGAGGGCGTGTGTTTCGATGAAGATGAAGAACTCAGATAAGCAAAAGCGCTCACCGTGGCTGTTAGTGATGAGTGTGGTGCTACTATTAGCGGCAGCATGTTTATTACTTTATCCGTACCTGCGAACAACTCAGCAAATGGCGGCCAATCAAAAAGCTGCACTGACGGTTGAAAGAAGCGTCACTCCAAAAAAGAATGATCGGCAAGAATCAATCAATCAAGCAATTAATCAGTACAATCAGTTAGTGGTTCAGCAGCAACAGATGAACCAAATTGGTGGTACTAATGCCAGTCGAGACCGCTTAGCTTTAGTTAGGAAGTTTCAACCAGAATTACGACATCCTCTGGGGTTTGTCACAGTGCCAGCAATTAAAATGTCAAGTATGCCTTTTTATTATGGTGATGATGATTGGGCACTAACTCATGGTGCTGGCTTATTACCGTGGACGAGTATTCCTAACGGTCGACGGGGGACATTAGCCGAAATTACCAGTCATACAGGAATGAGTCAGGTTTTTTTTGATAACATTCGTTATCTTAAGAAAGGGGATCTGATTTATGTGACGGTGGTTAATCAAGAATTCGCTTATAAAGTAACTCGACGGCTTGTCCTCGATCCCAATCAGCCCAGTAGTATTCGCACTTCATATGCCAAAAAAAATCAAGACCAGATTGCCTTAATGACTTGCACACCTCGGTACATCAATAATCGCCGTTTAGTGGTTTATGCTCGCCGAACTAAATTGAAACAAGCACATCACACCCCGGTTCAAATACGTTCTCAGTGGACACCTGAGAATATTATGGCCTTGCTTAGTATTATTCCGTTGTTAGCAATTATCGTTATTCTCTGGCTGTGGTGGCGTAATCGTAGAAAAGATCGTGGGCAAGATGAATAATCTTTTAAAATGGCTAACGCTACCGTTGTTGTTGACGCTGCTAGTTACTGGAATCTATTACTGGAGTTATCAACGTTTATTAACCGGGCAGGATCAAACACAGTATCAATTAACTAAGAAACAGATTAAGCATCACTTAAAACAGACCTCTGTGTCAAATTCTGGACAGCTTAAACAAGCTCAGTTAATTACTGATGCCAACACCCGAGATCTGTTGTCGGCACGAACTCAGTTTCAACAATTGGTAGCGACGCAAGGAATTGGCGAATTGTCAATTCCAAAAGTGGCAATCAAGCTACCAATATTTAGCACGCCCACGATGGCAACATTGAGTGCCGGCGTGGCTCGCTATTTTCCACAACGGGCTCTTGATGCCAGTGGGAATCAAGTACTGATTGCCCATAATTTTGATGGTGCTGATGTTTTACTACAACGAATTAATCAGCTACAACGCGGTGATCATCTGTTTATTACCAATCAGAGTAAAATTTATGATTACCAAGTTCAACAAAATCAGGTTGTGGCACAGTCACAGGTATCTGTCTTGGATAATGTTCAAACTACTGCTCAACTGACTTTAATTCGCTGCGAGGGTGGCGCGCAAACGCCCTGGCGCCGGGTTGTGGTGGGACGGTTAGTTGCTCAACGACCAATTACACAGAGGTTAAGCAAGATTGGGTTAAGTGTTGATACTAATAATTTAACCAATGAGACACAATTATCAGTAGTTCAGACGAATTTTGAGCAGCTAACCATATTTGTTAGCAGTCATGTCTTTAACTTTTCGTGGTTGATTAGTCTTTTGGGCTTGTTATTACTTAGTTGGTGGTTCGGAATTAGCGGTTATTTGCGAACAAATAATGATGGCAGTAATTGAGTTGAAATCAGTGTAGTGGCTTTGATTATCAGTTAAGGAAATGACTGTCAATAAATTGGCAAGTTATCAAAAAACGTTATGATAACCAGCATCTCATTATTGGGTGAGTGTTGATGTCATAACGTTTTTAAGTATTATTAGATATGGTGCTCAATTTCAGGTTTTTCGGATGGGGTACTTGTTTTTTTCTTGCGAAAAACCCAAATGCGCATTAGTACGAAATTAAACGGAATCGTGATGATCAGGGAAATCCAAGGAGCAATTTTAGCAGATAGGCCCCAAACATTGACCCATAGATGGGGGATGTACATGCTGATCAGCATGGCAATACCATAAGTAGTGTAATATTTGACTAAAGTCCAAGCTGTGAAATGGTCACTCTTGAATACGTATTTGAAGTTTAAGTAAATTCCGAGAATCGAGGTCAAGAAAAAGCCTAAGCCATTAGCCAATGAAGGGCCGATATACTGATAGGTCAAGTAGTAGATAATCATGGTCAGAATTGTGTTCAGACCACCAACTAGGCCAAACTTAACAAATTGTTGAATCAGTTTATTTTGGAGTAACCGTTTAATAAATAAGTTTTCTTTCATGAGGACACTTACTTTCGTCGTTTTTCTAAAAAATATATTAGGTTCATGGCACGACTGGCGTGAGAACAATTAATAAACTTGCTAATTCGTAATTAAAATAGAAATTGTTTTTTTGCTACCTAATAAAAAACGACAATCTGGAGATATTCCCCATAATTGTCGCTTTTTTCACGTCAATGGATCCTGGCGGATTCGAACCGCTGACCTCTTACATGCGAAGCAAGCGCTCTCCCAACTGAGCTAAGGACCCAATACGTGTTTTATTTTACCGCAAATTTAGTACTTTGACTAGTCTTTCTCAGCAGATGTTGCAGCTAATTCTGGTTCAGCTGGTACTGGTGTTACGCTAACCGTGAACCAGTTCATGAAACCGTGCTCGATTTCAGTGAGTTTGAATGTAAACTGCCCAATGTTTTCTGTTTCGCTGACTTTTAAATTAGGATAATTCTCCATGAAGAAGCCACCAACTGTAATAATATCGGACTCTTGAAAGGCTGGTAATTTCGTATGGAAGTAGCGTTCAAAGTCATACAAGGTGGCCTTGCCACTGACCTTCACGCTGCCATCGTCTTGCTTAATAATATAGTCATCGGAAACATCGTCAATTTCATCATGAACGGCGCCAAATAATTCTTCATAAATATCCTTATCAGTTACCACGCCACTAGTCCCACCATATTCATCGACAACGACAACGATTGGTGTTTGTTTCTTCAGCATCAACTGTAGAATTTCATCGATCGGCATACTTTCTGGCACAGTAATCAAGGCTCGTAAAATACGACTAACACCTAAACTGCCATTAACTTGATTCTGTTGCACAATATCATGAGAATAAATATAACCGATTAAATTATCCTTGTCGTTATCTCGTGTCACAGGAATACGGCTGTAACCTTCTGACAGGTAAACGCCTAACGCCTCGTGAACAGTCTGTGAAACATCGATTACGGTCAGTTGGGTACGGTCAGTCATAATGTCTTTAGCAATTCGGTCGTTTAACTCGAAAGCTCGTTCCATGTAAAGTAAGTCATTTTTATCCAAACTACCACCAGAAACGGCTACTTTGGATAAGTTCAAAATCTCGGATTGCGAGAAGACTTCATTTTCCTCATTAGCGACTTGCATGCCCAACATCCGCACAATTCCAGAAGCTGAAACGTTCAGCAGCCAGACAAAAGGATAGAAAATTTTATGGAACCAGAATAGTGGCGTTACGACAGCCATCAGTACTTTTAATGGCATATCGATACTGATATTCTTCGGCACGATTTCGGTAATAACCACTTCCAAATAGGTTAAGAGGATGACACCAACGACAGCGCCCAGCGCACTTAAAGAATTACCAGAAGCAAAGTGTGCCCAACCGAAGAAATCAACTAATAACTGTTCGATAGTCGTCTCACCAATCCAACCTAGGATAATCCCAGTTAAACTTGTGCCGACTTGGGTAGTTGATAAATATTCGTTTAAGCTCTGCACCATTTTCAGTGCCCGCTTCAACTTCCGCTGATTACCGTTGTTTTTGTCGAGTAGTTCCTCGATTTGACTACTCCGGGTTTGAACTAACGCAAATTCAGCAGCAACAAAGAAAGTTGCCGCAATAAACGTAATAACAATAATAAGTAAATTAGTCGAGATGGTATTTGCACTCACAGAAGAAAGCCCCATTATTTATAATAGATTACTGACGATTTGCCAGTGACAAGTGATGTGTCGAACGCGACAATCATCACTGTTCCTACCTATTCTAACATGTTTTAAGGCATTGGTTTAGTTTTATCAAGTGGCTGCTAGTTGACAAGCAACAATCAGGGGCCAATTTGGTGACAGCCTGGCTATTTTATGTGACGGCTTAGCTGCGCATTCTAGTAGGACTTTAACGTAAAGATGCCGGTTCCTAACCGATTGCTGCTTGCTAAATCGGTCAAGTGAGGGGACTGAGCCAAATAATTCGCCGAATCTTGATAGGCTAACGGTTGCACGGCGTTATAACGGACGCTATAATGAAATTAGTTGAAATTACAGGGGTGAAACAATTGGCAACAGAAACAAATCAACAATATATGCCAGCTGACTTGGCAAAACTACTTCATATTAGTGTGCCAACTTTACGTAAGTATTCGTTATTAGTCGAGAAGGTAACTAATAATTCCAATTACTTTACAAGAAATCAACAGAATGTTCGCTCGTATACTGAGAAGAATCTGATTGATTTACAAAAATTAGTGGCGCTGAGTAAGCAGCGGGATATGACTTTGCAATCAGCAGCACAACAGATTTTTGCTAAGGGCAATCAACAACAGATTATTACTTCAGCGGCGCAACTAAATAACCGTGATGATCAGGCACAACTATGGGAACTTTGCCAGCGTCTGAAGGGTGAGGTCTTAACAACGAGACAACGTTTGATCAAGCTTGAAGAAAGAATCGCTCAATTAGAGGCACGACCAACTTTGGCTGGTACACAACCAGTGGCCCCTAATCCAGAAGCTAACTTGGCTGCCGATCCCACTGGTGCCGCGGCTGATGCTGCCTTGATCGAACAGACTGTTGCCAAGAACGCGGCGACCACACAAACAGTTTCTAAAGAGGATCCAGTTGATCCAGAACCCGAAACGGCCGCAGAGTCAACGACTGATAGTGGCTTAAAATTCACCGAACCGTTACCCAGCGATGATCCTGCCGCTGCCGAAAGTGCGACTCACCATTTGACTTTTGACGACGAAAAGGGCACTAACGACCAAGAACAGGTATATGATCATCCGCATAGTTTGGCGGACATGCAATTACCTGATGATAACAAAACTAAGAAACAATCTTGGTGGCATCGCGTAACCGGTAAGTAGGGCGAGCGCCAAAATGAGAAATCCGTCTAAAATTGCTGTCTCGCTCACTGCCACTAACAGCAGTGAGTTGAGTCAGCAGTTAGCCAAACTGGCTCAAGCCCAGTTGCGACACCCATTACTGGTAGAGTGGCGATTAGATTATTGGCAAAACTGGTCTAACTTATTACGCGGCTATCAACTACTGCGACAGCAGATCCTGCCGCAGCAATTGATCATAACATTGCGTACTAAAGTTGCTGGTGGTCAGTTGAATTTGACTACTACTGCCTATCAAGAACGGCTTTTACAGTGGCTGCCGCAGTTATCGGCAGCTTATTGGGATGTGCAGTGGTTACCAACGATGACTGAGTTTTCGCAACAATTACGACAACTAGCTGGTAACCGACAACGTTTTATTTGGAGTTGCCATGGTTTAGTAGCAAAATCTTATTTGCAAAATTTAACTATTTTGCGTAAAATGGCGACAACCGCTGCACCAACTGATTATTTGAAGTTAGCGGTGGTTAGTCGTAATAACGCCGATACATTAGCGCTGCTAACGGCGACGTGGCAGGCATATCATGAGCTTTCACAGCCTTTGATCACCATGGCCATGGGTGCTAGCGGTCAAAGTTCGCGCATAATTGGGCCACTATTTGGTTCCCAAGTGAGTTTCGGTGCTTTAACGGCGACTGGCTCAGCACCAGGGCAACTACCATTGCATCAATTGGATCAAATTCTCCTTGATTAGTTCTGTTTCGCAAGAAAGGACCACTATGAAACAATTCAGAAAATTTCTGTTACTACTATTACCATTGATTTTTCTACTGACTGCTTGTCAAAGTCAAACAACCACCAAGAATAGTGGCCGTACTTCCTCCAGCAGTAAGCAAACCAGTACTTCAAGCAAAACAACTAGCAACAAGAAAGTCAAATTAACGACGGTGCCGTTAATTGGCACTTGGACAACAAGTGCTGGGGTGAAATTTACTTTTAATCCTGACGGTAAGTGGATTTATGAGACTAGTAATGGTGCTAAGACTGACGGAACTTTCCAAATTGCTGGTGCAACTGGCCGTGATGTTTTAGTAAAACTACACGGTTTGGATCAGGATATTGGTGGCATTGGTAATTATTTAGGTGTCCGTTTTGATACAACTAAGAAGAAGTTAATGATTGTTGGCTTCGGTCGCTTTACACTAACTGGTGAAGCAAGTCAGTTGACAACCGATTTATTGTTGCCTAAAGCATTCTCAGGCACGCCGAATACCTTCCGTGAAGAATTAGTCGGTACTTGGATGAATACTGATGAGAGTGCCACAGATGCGCTGACGACCAACTATAATCCTGATGGCACTTATGAACGCTACAGTAGTGTAAGCAAGCAGGTTGAAACTGGTAAGTTCATGGTTATTAGTAATCATAGCGATAATAAGAAGCTTGAAATCAAATATACGCCGGCTACTGGTAAGGCCTATACAACTAGCTTCACGCGTGATAACGGGATCAGTCAATTGACTACCTCTAGCAAGGGAATTGTGACTACCTATGTGAAGAATCAGATTCCTGAATAATGAGTTGTATTAATAGGCGACAAATAAACTTGGTAGATTAGGAATTTAGCTACTAATACTGGCCGCAAGAAATTGAGATATCAGGAATTAAAAGGAAAACAAATTTTCTGATGAAAGCTTTTTTTCAAAGAATAACCAATTTTATTTAAGACGATCAGCCGTTGAGCATTAACGTAAAATAACGAACAATTCTGCGATAAGAATTGTTCGTTATTTTTGCGTAAAGCGATAGCAGTTGCCTTGGGACAACACTTTAACCACTGAAGTTCATTTGTTTTGTAGTAAAAAGCGATCGTCATGTTTTATGCAAATAACAACTGGCAGACTGAGCAGTATTATGTTGGTTACACCTATTGTTGTTCAAGTGCTGCTAGTTTTGCTAAGGCCTGTTGATATTCCTGAATAATTTCCTGATTAGTGGGGTCTTCCTTAGCAAGGGCTTGCTTGAGAAAATCATTTAATACCGGATTAGCCTGTTCAGCTAATTCACCGACGGCCCAAGCTGCGGTTGCCCGGATAACTGGCCGTGGATCTGTGTCAATGACGGCCAGTAAATTTGGCAGGGCACTATGATCATGAAGATTGACCAATGCAATAATGGCATTACGTTGGAGCGGTTTTTTTCCGCGCCACGACCCGGCCATGGGACCAAATTTTAATTTAAAATCATGGTTACTAATACTTAAGAGTGGTACTAATTCGGGCATGACCGCCTCTGGATCAGGCTCCATATCTTCATGATAGTGATAATCTTTCCCCTTATTAAAAGGACAGACGATTTGGCAAATATCACAACCATAAATTACATTACGAATGAGTGGCCGAAATTCTGCAGGCATTAACCCCTTGGTTTGCGTTTGGTAGGACAGACAGCGTTGCCCATTTAAACGGCCATCGCCCATTAACGCTTGAGGCGGACAAGCTTCAATGCAACGCCGGCAAGTACCACATTGATTAGCCATTGGTTGATCAGGTGTCAAAGATAGATTGGTAATAATTTCGCCAAGGTAAACGTAGGAACCAAATTCAGGCGTTATTAATAGCCCATTGCGGCCGATGAAGCCTAACCCAGCACGTTGCGCCACAGCAACATCAATCAGCTCACCAGTGTCAACCATGGGCTTAAAAGTGATCTCTGTTGCTTGATCAGCCAGTTCCTTGATTTGGGCAATTAAAGCAGTCATTTTGTTGCGCAGAATTTGATGGTAATCGTCGCCCCAGGAAGCACGCGCAAATTGGCCACGGTGATAGTCAGTCCGCGGCGGCCGCTGCTTCATGCGAGTTGGGTAGGCCAAAGCAATCGCAATAATCGACTGTGGCTGGTCAAAAATTAAATCTGGATCTAAGCGTTCATCTAAGTTTTGATGTTCAAAACCGGTCGTATGGCCAGCAGCCTTTTGGGCAACTAAACTAGGCCGCAAATGTTCGAAATCTGCAGCCGTAGTGAAACCAATTTTATCAATTCCAATTTCCTGACTGGCCGCAATAATCGCTTGTTTAAGTTGATCGTTAACCAATTAATGATGCTCCTTCCGTGATAATTCAGGGACTCGTCGTTGTAGTAGCGGAAATAAATAACGATCCATGAAATAATAGGTAATCCCAGTTGCCAAGCAGTAGGCTGTGTCAAAGGGTAACCCTTGCAAGTAATAGGCTAGAAAATTTGGCAAATGATAAAATGGCACGTTAAACAGGGCATTCCAAAAGCCGAAGCTAAACGCTAATAGAGCGGCAATAACTGCTCGACTTAGACGCCATTTTTTTAGTACAAAAGTTTTACTAAGCAGTTGCCAAATCATGAAGATAATTAAATAAGCTATTATTTGAAAAAGCGTCCAAGGACCAACACCGCCAGTTCGAATATTGGCAGCCAGAACAGTTATTAACATTGTTAAACTACCCGCAACGCCACCGGCATAGCTTAAAATTAATAAGAAAAAAGCCAAAATCATCGAGAAATTTGGTAACGCGGCAGTTAAGTAATTTAAGCCTACACCCAACGCGCCCATTAAAGCGATAAAAGTAATCCAGCGCACTGATTGTGTTCTCATTGCAAGGTACCTCATTTAGTGTTTTATAATAATGTAAAATTAAATAATTCTTTCCAAAAATCTGTGCGCCTAATATAGAATAAAAGTGGTCCTAACGGCAAGCTGAATCAAGTTCCGTAGTTACTACCACCAACAATTAGAAAACGATTTTCTGAACCAATTTAGGTCAAGATTTAAGGAAAGATTTTTTTTAAGAACTTTCCTTGAAAAGTATACACTAGTTTGTTAGGATAGAGCTATAGGAATCACGCATTGCAACATCAAATAATTGATGTTCATAGTTTCGTCACAAAATCTTCACACTTTCTTCACATTTAGAAAATCCTAAGTAATAGCAACCGTCAATTAAGATGGTTGCTATTTTTTTGTGTCATTAAATGAAGTTAGGATAATTGCGAATGACTATTTTGAATGATATTAGCAGCTGAAGTTTTAGATCTGGTAAGGTTGATAAAACAGAATTAGTTCTGACTGCATTGCGGACTGCCTGTCGTGGAATACGGCCGGCTGATTGAAGCCAATTACAGACCCAAGTTCAAAGTACTAAAACCCGGTAAAGTTATTAAAACAGAATTGGTTCTGACTGCATTGCGGGCTGCTTGTCGTGGAACGCTGCCGGCATTGATTGAAGCCAATTACAAACCCAAGTTCAAAAACACTAAAATCTGGTGAAGTTTTTGAAACGGAATTGGTTCTGACTGCATTGCGGGCTGCGTTCCACAACCCGCCGGCCGCAACGGAGTTGTCCACTGTTTCGCCCCAAACCAACTTTAGATAAAATCGCCCAGCAACCACCTTCTCAAATTGGGGAAGACTTGGCATTAAGCACAGTTCCACAACCCGCTTTAGTTTTAAATCGTTCTGAACACAAGGTACTAACAAGTAGTGCCCTGTTTTGAGCGCACAAAAAAAGCAGACGCCTAAGGTCTGCTTTTCTGCATTCATTAGAATGATATCTTTTTCAAGTATTGGGGGGAGATGAAAAAGAAAATTTGTGCTTCAAAATTATTGGGGGAGAAGTCATTTACTTGACTACGGTTATTATAATAACTGACGGCTATGAAGCATCTATGATAAAAATCTTTCTAAAAAAAGAAGTTTGGCACGAATTAATCAGTCAAATAAATTTTCCGCAAATCCGCAAGGTCATTTTCGTTCACATTTAATTCATATTTTAAGTAATTGTGAACATTTCCTGACATTGCCTTAATATCAGCCTCTGCTTGAGCTAAATATCCAGGATCTACAATCCAAAATGCCCGCGAGTTTTCAATTGAGACGGAATTGTGACCTTTTTTCTTTAAATCTTGCAAAAATTCTTTGAGAAAATCTTGAGTGACGTCATTAGTCATTAAATAATCTTGCCGAATTGTCGCTTGGTCAACGCCTAACGCATTTAATAGGAAATAAGCGCCCATCCCAGTCCGATCTTTACCACCTGTGCAGTGAAATAGAATGGCTTGGTTATCCTGATCATTGGCTAGTAGAAGCTCAAAAAAACGTTGATACGCTTTGATGGCATGAGGATCAGTGACGAGGTTGTGATAGGCTTCAACCATTTTTTGATAGCCGATATTTGGTTTTTCGTTTAATTCAGTGGCTATTTTCTCGGCATCTTCAGTACTGTGGGTTTCGTCTTCAGAGAAAACGGGATCAAAAATATATTCTGCTTGGCTCGGAACTTTGTCAGGACCGTTCTTGACTTCATCAGTTGAACGGAAATCGATGTCTTGAAAAACGCCGTAGTCATTTAAGTAAGTTTGATCAGCAACTGATAGATCACACAGATGACCAGAGCGAACAATCTTGTGATATTTGATGTGCTGACCAGTTTGTGTTTGATAACCACCAAGTTCGCGGAAATTATGACCATTTTTAATATTAAGTAGACGTGATGTCATATTAAGATTCCTTTCTGTAATTACCTAAATTAATAATCTTCTTAATCATAACAGGAAATATTAAGCCGAAGTAGGTTTTTCGCTGAATTAGCTAAGGTGAATCTGTTTTTTTGTGGATCAACTTAATGAAAATATTGTTGTTTTCGGGAACTGGTTAAGGATTACTATTTGTTAATAGTAATTTTGACGTCAAAATCAGTGATAACTGGTACAATTAGGTTAGTTCTTTTTATTTGCCTTAATTAAGGTAAACCGATGAAGCAATTATGCGCAGATAGCTCGTTTAAAAGATTATTTTAAAGAAATCGTAGGTGCAATCAGATGAGAATTCTTTTAGCAAATCAGGATTTGACAGGTCAAGTGACGGCTGCTCAGTCCGGTACGACAATCGCCAATGTAATTCAGGCCAACTACGGTGAAGCGGAAATCATTAATTTACCTTTTGATGGTAAACTAAGTCAGATTGTTCAGGCACTACATAGCTGGAATGGCGGCGATTTGGTCAAGTTCAATTATTATGGCCCTGCTTGGGAAACACGCCAAGATGATTATTTAATGACGAACTTGGATTATCAAAAAACAGCGGTAATTGACGCGAGTGCTTTTAGTAATCCTGAATTGAGTCAGCACTATGATAATCATGATTTATTTCATGCTTCCAGTTATGGCTTAGGTCAACTTATTTTGGACGCTGTTACTAATGAAGCTCAGGAAATTGTTTTATTACAAGGGGCAACGGGCATGGTTGATGGCGGCCTGGGCTTGCTACAAGCATTGGGTGCTGTTGTTGCCGATGAAAGTGGTGACTCAATTCCAGTTGGTGAGAACCCATTGATTAATTTTGGTCAGATTGATTTGGCTAAAGCCACAGATTTATTGGCTAAGGTCAAATTTACAATTTTAACTGCTGATCCAACAGTCTTCAGTGGTCACCAGAGTTCGATTGTTAAAAGCGGGGAACAGTTAGGTTTAACTAAGGAGCAGGTAGTTCGGCTTGATGTTCGCGCAGGCAGTTTCAATCGTATGATGCGTAATGCAATTGGTTATGACCTGAGTCAAATGGCTGGAACTGGTGCTGGTGGTGGCATTGCCGGAGCCTTAGTTTGTTTGAATGGTGAGTTAGTTGCTGATCCCTTTGCTTGGCTGTTTGATAAAATGAAACTTGCGCACTTTTTAGAGGATTTTGATGCGACTATTTTAACAACTGCTGGTATTCATCAGGATTTTCTGAATTCATATCTTGGCCATTTAGCGCTCCTCTGCAACGAGGCGCATCTGCCTACTGGTTTATTAACGTTGCAGCGTGATTTACCAGTTAGTGAGCTTAATTTGCCTGCTGTCAGCACGATGCTGCTAGCGCCTAATGCAAATTGGCAGAATAATCAAGATCATGCTGAAATCAAACCAGAAGTGGCTGATTTGATTCTTAGCTTGGAGAATACCAGTCAGGAAATGATGAAGTTATTAGTACCTCGGATAATTTAACTGATTAGTGCTGATTTAAGGACTGAGAAATTGGTAAATCCGATTGAAACAGCCCATAACTTGAAATAATAGCGCTCAGAGTTTATCATTTGTATATAGAAGAGAAAGTAGGTGCTAGTAATGGCTGAACAAGAATATCATAATATTTTAGTTCCTGTTGATGGTTCACCAGAGGCTGAATTGGCCTTTGATAAAGCTAAGCGAATTGCACAAACTAACGGGGCTCATTTAGACCTGTTAACAGTTTTGGATACAAAGCAGTTTGTTGGTAATTATGGTGGCAGCTTAACCGGGGATGCCATTTATCAAATCTCTGAAGATGCGCAGAATTATTTAGAGAATCTTAAAGCAGCTGCAATTGAAAAAAGTGGTTTAAAAGATATTGACATTCATATTCGTTTTGGTAATCCTAAAGTTGTCATTGCCCGTGATTTCCCACGAGATCATCATAATGACATGATTATGATTGGTGCAACTGGCCTTAATGCGGTTGAACGAGTATTGGTTGGTTCGGTAACTGAATATGTTAATCGTCATGCACCATGTGATGTTTTGATTGTCCGGACGGATTTAGACAATAAATTCCAAGGTAAGAAGAAAAAGTAAGTTTGCTATCATGACTATTAATAGTGATTGGGTTCTGTAAGGGGATGTTTTACTTTTACAGAACCTTTTATTTTGGCTAAAAAAGTATCAAAAAATTCGAGCATAATGAATAGATGGAGGCACTAATATGGGCATTTGTCCTTGGGCACTGACATCCCCAGAAATGAAGACGTATCACGATCAGGAATGGGGCCATCCTGAACATGATTCACAGAAGCTGTTTGAACTCTTATCTTTAGAAACTTATCAAGCCGGCTTGAGTTGGCAGACCGTGCTGAATAAACGTGCAGCTTTTCGGCGAGATTTTGCTGATTTTTCATTGGCAAAAGTGGCGGCGATGACGACAACAGATATTGAACAGTTGCTAACAGATACGACGATTATTCGCAATCGCCAGAAATTAATGGCTACAGTTAATAATGCGCAAGTGATTTTGGCATTACCGACTAAAACGGAATTCAGCGATTTTAACCAATATTTATGGCACTATGTTGATGGAAAACCGCAAATTAACTATCCACAAACTAGCCAAGAAGTACCGGCACAATCACGACTGTCACAACAAATTTCAGCCGACTTAAAAAAACTTGGTTTTAAATTTGTGGGACCAACAATTTGTTACTCATTCCTACAAGCCGTTGGTATGATTGATGATCATCTGGTTGGCTGCCCTGCCAAAAGTCAGGTTTAGATTATAATAATTATTGAATAGACATTTTAAATTTTGCTTAAACGAAGAAATGAGCGTATCATATTGTTTGTTATTCATATTTGATTAATCAATTCTTATATAAACCTGAATTATTCATAGTTCATAAAAATCCCGTCAGTTTTCGTATTTTTTCGAAAACTGACGGGTATGTCTTTATCTT
>NZ_RHOT01000024.1 GCF_003946675.1 Lapidilactobacillus gannanensis
ACTGAAAGGATGTTTTTTTCGCTAAAGCTTCTCTGACCCCCACAAGTAAAACTTGTGGTTGCATTTCTACATAAGAACGCAAAAATAACGAGCAATTCTGCAATAGAATTACTCGTTATTTTATGTTAACACTCACCGGCCGACTACTTTTTAGTACCGTCCAGTGGCACTATAGAACACTTTGAATCGTACTTTCATCTGTATTTAAGAAATCATCGGCACTGTGAACCTCGGTAATTTTAACCCCAGCCAGGGCCCGGGCCATTAAAGCTTCACCGTCAAGTTGGGCTTCGTAAAAGCGCGCCTTGTCTAAACGTGGTTTGGTCTTTGGGCGTGGTGGTGCAAAAATCGTACAGCAGTCCTCGAATGGCAAAATGGACAGATCAAAGGTATCAATATTTTCAGCAATTTTAATGATTTCGTTCTTATCCATAGTGGCTACTGGCCGAATAACTGGTAAAGTCGTTACATCATTGATGGCGACCATGCTCTCCAATGTTTGGGAAGCAACTTGTCCAACAGACTCACCATTGAAAATAGCTAAGGCCTGACGTTTTTCAGCTAAGGCAGCCGCTAAGCGAAGCATGAACCGTCTTTGAACCGTCATCAAGTAACCTTCCGGTACACGCCGCTTTACTTCTTCTTGAATTTCAGTAAAAGGTACTTCGATAAACTTGATTGTACCTACATATGGCGCTAATTTTGCAGTCAATGCTTTAGCCTTTGCTAAAGCTCGCTCGGAAGTATATGGCGGGCTAAAGAAATGCACCATTTCAATTTCGACACCGCGCTTCATTGCTAAATAGCCAGCCACTGGTGAGTCAATCCCACCAGATAACATCAACATCGCCTTGCCAGCAGTACCAACCGGCAAACCACCTGCGCCTAAAATTGTTTCTGATGATAAGTAAATGCCATCTTGACGGACTTCAACACGTAAAGTGGCATCAGGAAACTTCATTTTAGCTTCTAAATCAGGAAAATGATCAAGAATTAAATCACCTAACAGCAAGTTTAATTGATTTGTATCCAATTCAAAGTTGTGATCAGACCGGCGCGTATTAACCTTAAAAGTTTTAATTTTTGGCGCTAATTCTGCCATCATCGCCACCGCGGTTTCCTTCAAAGTAGCAAGATCTTTTCGAATACAAATACTTGGCGAAAAATTCTGAATGCCGAAAACCTGGCGTAATTTTGCCATTACTTGATCAGAATTAGTGCCATTTAAAGCGATATGCATCCGATCACGCTTAGGATAAATTCGCAAATCTGGAAATTCACGCAAAGCCTTGGTTACATTGCCATTTAAGCGGCCAATGAACTCGCGGCGATTTTTTCCCTTAGTTGAAAGTTCACCATAACGAACTGTAATTTCTGTATATTGCATAATAACTCCTTTTTTCATCGCATCTAAGTTAATCGACGCGGCCATTCATATGTTGAAAACGTTGGTATACCTGTGGGAAAACTTTTAAAAATTGATCCACCTCAGCCATCGTATTCTGATCATCAAGGCTGATTCGAACCGCACTAGTGGCTAATTTTTCTGGCACTTGCATTGCCTTCAAGGTACCGGATTCGTCGCCGGTTCGCGAAGAACAAGCACTAGTTGTGGATAAATAAATATCATGCTCTTCTAACGCATGCACCATCGTTTCTCCTCGCACGCCAGACAAGGCAAAGCAAAGAATATGAGGCGCCGCCGGACCAGTAGTTGGTGAAAAAATCGTGATATCAGGCATTGCTTGTAAGGCTGTCAACAATTTTTGGCGCATGGCCATTTGCTGGGCAGCTTTTTGGGTTTCATCTGTTAAAACTAATCGAAAAGCCTTGCTCATAGCTGCAATGGCTGGCACATTTTCGGTGCCATTACGCCAGTTGCGTTCTTGACCCCCACCAGTAATTAAGGTCGCTAATTTACGACCCTTCTTAATATAGACGAAGCCAACACCACGAGGACCATGAAATTTGTGCCCAGAAAAAGTGGCAAAATCAACCCGCTCTGGCAGCACTTGGTCGAAAAGATTCTTACCAACAGTTTGAACTGCATCAACATGAAAATGAATGGTCGGCCGATCCTGCAGAACTTCAGCAATTTCTTGAATCGGTTGCACAGTCCCAATCTCATTATTAACGCCCATTACAGAAACTAAAACAGTATCTTTCCGCAAAGCTTTTTTAACATCGGCAGCATGGACGTAACCATGACTGTCAACCGGCAAATAAGTCACATCCCAGCCCAATTTCTCTAATTGTTTGGCCGAATTTAGGACCGCTGGGTGTTCAATACTGGAAACAATCAAGTGCCGGCCAAATTCACGTTTAGCCATAGCTGTTCCCTTCAAGACCCAGTTGTCGCCTTCAGTCCCACCACTGGTGAAGAAAATTTCGTCAGCCTGGCAATGCATTAAGTCAGCAATTTGTTGCCGTGCTGACTGCAGCATTTGCAATGCTTGATCACCTAAATGGTGCAGACTGGACGGATTACCCCAAAATTGATTCGCCACAGTTTGATATGTTTGCAGAACTTGCGGATCAATTTTAGTAGTGGCACTATTATCAAAATAAATCAAACTCAAAACTCCCTCAAAACAGATAACTCAACCCAGTTATCTAAGTAAATTAAATTAAAACTCACTAGCAGCTTACTTATTGTAACCTATTAAGCAGTATTTTCCTAGCAGTTAAAACTGTCTGTTTCTATAATGAACGCCTAGTCAATTCTTGGCAATGATTATTTACAATAATTACCCATAAACATCCAAAAAAATGCCCTCAGGCAAATATCTGCTATTTTGAAAAAAAAGTCTGCGACATAAGTCAATTAGACAAAAGAGTACCGATTTCTGGTTACTGAAACGTGTTCTTAAAAGATAACTGGCACCGCCTAACGCTAAAATGCCGAGCAATTCTTGCGAATTGTTCGGCATTTTACATTAACGATCGTCGGCAAACTACTTGCTGGCAGGAACTTTTTTGTCGATGGTCACGGTTGACTAACGCTGCGAATTACTTGCTACTTTTGATCAGCTGCATGGTAATAAGAATCTTCAATTCGTTTAAAGGAACCAGGTTCAATTTGTTCCAATGCCGTCGCAATCGTGTCTAAAGCCGTCGGATAATCATAAGTCTTCGTATACAATTCCTTAGCTTCATCAGCGGCCGCAGCAATTTCGGCATTAGCGTAGGTGTAGCGATTGGCATATTGCAACGCTTGCTCCGTCAAAACCGCGGCATCGTGTAGATCCTTTGACTTCTGACTTAAATTATTCAAATCTTCTTGGGTCACGATCAACTGTTTGGTAATATCTTCAATATTGATTTGAACTTGATTTAAATTCTGTTCAAGCTTAACGATTTCATCCTTAACCATATTGAAATAATCAAGATAATCTTTTGGCAACCCTGGCAAACGTAAGCGTTCCACGTCGCGCTGAATCTCCTTAAGATCCAAAACAAATTGTTGAACGCCTTGCTTAGCAACCTTCTCACCCTCGAAAAGATTCGCCACATCATTGCTAATTTTGTACTGACGCTGCTCAGTTGTGGTCAGCCGTTCATTGATTTTATTAAATAAGTTAACTGCCTCAGTTGCAATTACTGTCTGGTCAGCTACCGCCTGAACTTGGACATCATATTGTCGCTGCATGTCGGCAATATCGCGTTGCATTTCCTGAGCATCATCTAACTCATGATGCGTCAAAACATAGCTCTGATTCAAATGATCCAAAGCTTCAATTAATTTTTGAGTCTGAACCGTCGCATGATTCAAGAATTCAAAGGTCGTCTTTTGGAGTGGTGGTAATTGTTTGCGTGCATCCATTTCATCCTGCAAGCGTTGGTACAGTTCATCAATTGACTGCCCTAAAGTTTGATTATTTTGTTCAACAAAATCAATCTCTAAATGACCTAAACGTTCATCAATAATTTGGATTTTATTTTTCAGTAGGATCACGCTTTGGCCAATGTCAGGATCGGTAAAATGATAGTGCTGGTCTAACATTTGTCGATAAACTTTATCAATTTCCAGTAATTGATCCGGAAATTCAGTAACTAATTCTTGATAACGTGGTGGTATCCGCTTGGTCAAATCAGTTAAAGCTGCCATTTTCTCCTTGATATTGGCCAAAATCTTCTTCGCTTCTAAATGATCACCTTTGCTAGTTAATTTCTTAGCCTGATCGAATTGATCATCAATTGCGGCAAGCCGATTTTCAAGTTCATCAACAGCTGGACCAAATGTAAAGGACTTTGTCAGAATCAACTTACGCATTTGCTGGTATTGATGCAGCAAAGCTTTGGATTCAGCTTGATTGTGTTCATTGGTCGCCCTTAAGTTTTCCAAAGCGGCTGTAATTTGCTCAGCATCAGTCGTCGCCCCAGTCAGTTGTTCCTCCGCATCATGGATCAAATGATTGGCAACAACTAGTGAAAACTTCTGATTAGCAGCTTCTGCATCATACATCGTCTGATAAAGCGTGGCAAAAGTATCATTTAACAAATGATAATATTCCTGACGCCGTTTTTCGAGAATTTCTTGACTACCACCAGCTAGGTTCATTGCATCTAGCTGATCGATGGTCTTATAAATAGGTTGATTTGTTAATTTTTCAAATGATGCGTTCAGCTGAACTAAGCGCTTTTCATTACGGCCACGCTTAATAGCGGCGAGTAAGACGAGCACCAAAATTAAAATAATAATTCCTAAGACAATAAAAATCCAACTTTGCACGATAGTTACACCCCTACCAACGAATCGGCTTGCATCCGTTTTTCAAATTCGCTACAATCTTATTAAATTATAGCAGATTTAACTGCCAGTCCAACCGGCAAGCTTGAGAAAAGTCTAATTATTTAAAGATAATTTAAAAAAACGACTTAATTTTACCGCTGCTAAATTAAATTTATGCTGAGGAGTTGGCGCTTAATGTCATTATTAGTAGCACAATATCAAAGTCTTTTTGCTGATCCAGAATACCAATCAGCAAGTCAAACTGCAATTTTAGCCAATACCAGTGCTTTTCTAAAAGAAATGTTAACTGATATTAACTGGGTTGGTTTTTATTTATGGCAATCAGATCGGCAGCAACTAGAAGTCGGCCCTTTCCAAGGTAAAATTGCCTGCTCAACGATTGCCAGCGGCAGTGGTGTTTGCGGGACGGCCTTTCACCAACAAAAAGTTCAAATCGTGCCAGATGTGCATCAATTTGCTGGACATATTGCTTGTGATAGTGCCACAAATTCAGAAATTGTCATTCCCCTGACTGACGAAACAGGTCAAAAAATTGGGGTCCTCGATATTGATTCACCCATTAAGAACCGCTTTCAAGATGACGATGCCACTGAATTAGTTGCACTCGGACAGGCGTTAGTTAAGTTACTTGCTGATTAAATTACAAATATAGATGTTAGAAATAGACTGGCTTTGACTCCAATACAGGTCTTCTCGTAAGTGCTAAAGCACCTACGAGAATTTGGCTGCTACTCGCAGGCTCGAACGCAAATAAAGGCCATTGGCTGACGACAAGATCCCGCCATTGTGTCTGAAGTTGAGGTAGTGCATTTCATCATCGTTTAAATGTTAAGGCAATTATTGTGAGGCAAATTAACTTGATTTAGAATGTAAAGATAACTGAATAGAATACAAAAATAAGTCGGTTTGATTGTTTCTAATTTAATCTAGAAAATTTGTCAAACCGGCCTAATTTCTGCAATCTGTTTTTCTAAATAGTGGTGTTGAGTTCTGTTAGTTTATTCAGGGAGGGGCCGAGCGATTGGCGTCAGCTGTGAAATTATTCTTAGCGATTTATCGCTTAGAATAAGCCTCGCATTTAAAACAATTTGGTTTGTAATTGGTTCAAATCGACGGCCATAGCGTTCCACGCCCGTTCAATCGCTCGGCCCCTGCCCCGTTACTAGCCAAGGAGCAACTTAAAGAACTAAATTACCAAAATAGTTTTGACATCAGCTAGTTGAATCATTATAATATACGGAGTGTGTAAAATATGCAGCACAAGGCGGCAAGCTCGTCAACATTTACCAACGTTTTTAACAGTTCAATTGCGTAACCCGCAGCTGCACGTGGTGAAGATTGCAATGGTAAATGCACGAATGCTAAACCTTGATCGTATATTTTACTCCAAAAAAATATTTGGAGGATTTTTTTATGTCTCGTTATACTGGTCCAAAATGGAAAGTTTCACGTCGTTTAGGTATCTCATTATCTGGTACAGGTAAGGAATTAGCTCGTCGCCCTTATGCACCTGGCGAACATGGTCCTAACAACCGCCGTAAATTATCAGAATATGGTACTCAAATGCGTGAAAAGCAAAAATTACGTATGATGTATGGTTTGAACGAACGTCAATTCCGTAACTTATTCGTTCGCGCTGGTAAGATTAAAGAAGGTAAGCATGGTGTTAACTTCATGATCTTATTGGAACGTCGTTTGGATAACTTAGTTTATCGTTTAGGCTTAGCTACTACGCGGGCACAAGCTCGTCAATTAGTTGCTCATGGCCACATCACTGTTGATGGCAAACGTGTTGACATTCCTTCATACGAAGTTGAAGTTGGTCAAGAAATTTCATTACGTGAACGTTCACGTAACTTAGTTATTGTTAAGAGTGCATTGGAAAATGCTGTTAGCCGCCCTGCTTTTGTTAGCTTCGACGACAACACTTTAACTGGTAGCTTAGTTCGTTTACCAGAACGTGAAGAACTTGAACCAGAAATCGACGAATCATTAGTCGTTGAATTCTACAATCAAAAACTATAATTTTTGGTATACAGCGCTGGTCCCTACTTGGGATTGGCGTTGTTTTTTTGTACCTCGCATTATTCAAGGATAAACTTACGCTACGATTTAGATACCATTCGTTCATGAGCAGATAGTTATTGCAGATATCTTGTCGTCATTTTACGCCAACTTCGCTTTTGGAAAAATTACAGTTCAAATCGTTAGACTTATAAATGCGTAAATATTATCATTAAGTCGTTAATGATGGCATTAATGGCTGCCTGTTTCGTAATGCTTAAATTGGCCCGATAGCAGCTACCAACGTGTTCAGGCAATCATGAAGATAAAACATCGTTTCACACTTCAATCTGCAATCACTTGAGTCAAGAGCTTGCAGACGTGCTTCTGGTCAAGCTACCATTCTGAAGTTTGCGCTTCACTGGTCTTACATATCGTAAATAAAAATATTATTGATTATTTTTTGGGGAGGGATCATTCATTGACAGCTTCGGCAAAAGCAACGATTACAGCACTTAGTAACAATGTCGTCATCAATGAGAGTTTTCGTAAACAGCTTGAGAAAATGACAAATATGCTGCTTCAAGATGAACTGACCATGTTTCTCGGCTACGAATCCTTTCATCGTCCCCAAAGCAAAAAAAATTACCGCAATGGTTTTTACCCGCGGCAATTGTGGACCCATTTTGGCTGGTTAGATATTAATGTTCCTCGTGATCGTGGTTGCAGGTTTATCCCACACACTTTTGATAATGAGCACGATAATTATACCTTAGAGAAATTGGCCTTATCGTTAATCAACCTTGATAGTACCAACACCAATATTCATGATATTATTTTTGAGCATTACCGCCCTTTTTATGAACAGTCAGAAGTGTTGAATTTAGTTAAGTTGATTGAATCTAAGCGAACTATTTTAAAGAGGCGTTACCAAAATTCTAGAGAGAGTGGCATCTATCAGCAAGAAATAACACCTAAATCAACCCAACTACGGGAAGAAAACTTGGTGCTAATAGTCTTTGTAACTAGTTTTATCGACACTAACGAAGAATTGCTTACCTTTAAAGCTGAATCAAAAACGGCGCCTAACAAAAGTCAATTTTCCAGTGAACAGTCAGGTAAGATTAGCGCCAGTCAGACTGATCATTAATCAATAGCTACCAAGGCTAACTGTCGAAGTCGCCAGCTATCATGTTTGACTGACAGCACTGGTCTCAGTTTGAGATTAGTGCTGTTTTTTATTGTCTGCTATTTTCTGCCGGGACTATAGTATACTTATCTTTTTAGGAGGAATAATAATGACATCATTTAGGAGAATCAGGAGTAAGTGGCGACTCGTGGTTCCAATCACGCTTTTAAGCTTGTTACTTATTGCTTGTGGGCAAACAAAATCAACAACAAAAAGCACCACTGTTTCCAGTAGTAAATCAAGCAACTCGTCGACAATAGCTAAGCGACAGCAAGCAGCAACTTCCAAAAGTAAAATCACGCCGCACAAAGTCAGTTGGAATAAAAGTAAAGAAGCCCAACTGGCTAAGTTCATGCATCAATGGCAAGCAGAGATGGGCCAAAGTTATCAAGGTACTTATGACCAGCAAATACCTGATCATTTAGGGGTTAAATTTCCTGAAGCAATTACTGATGGCTCACTTAATCAAATGGCCTTCTGGCTAGGTGAGTCAGTTCATTTTTCTTGGGGCCTAACTCAGGGCAACAGTACTAATATTGACGTGCTAGCGGCCGCTTCTGGTGGTGCCGACAAGCAGGTGTGGCCACGTACTTATCTTTTCTGTCTGCACCATCATCGGCCGGTTGTCCTAACAACGACAACAACTAATGGTGGTCAAGTTTATTTCTACGACACGCAGAATAGTGCCCTCCAAGCCGGTTTTAGCAAAATTGTGACCGGCGAATCAGCAAATCCAAGAAGTGATGCTGAACTTAATCAAGATGTGGCAACTAGTCTGACCAAAAAACCGCAACAGTTTCCAACAGCTTATCAGGGCACCTGGTATTGGTACGATGATACGGACGCAAAAATCCAGCAATATACGTTAAAGTCAACTTCAGGCTTGGCCTTAAATTACTATGAAACCGCTCAGCCACAATGGCTCAACGTTAAAGGCGCCCAACAAACAGCTGGTGCTGGTAGCGATTTTTATCTGCGTTATCGCTATTATGATGGGCAACAAATCCCCGTGATGATCAAGGCCAGTGGTGCTAGCCAATGGTTTGATTTTAATGCTTACCAAACACCAGAATTAGCCCAGAAATTTAAAAATTACCGTTTTGGAGACGAACCGGCAGACAGAGAGTCAGATAATTAACAGAAGATTAAACAATTAGAAAGCTGGATTGCTATGACAAAATTCACCCTTGCCCAACAAAAAGATTTACCAAAAATCGTTGAGATTTACAATCAAGCTATTCCCGGTCGGCTCGCTACTGCCGATTTAGAACCAGTTTCAGTTGCCGCCAAGCAAGCTTGGTTTGAGGCTTACACACCTAATCAGCGTCCCTTATGGCTGATCCAGGACGAACTGGCGCAAACAATCGGTTGGGTCGGCCTTGAGAACTTCTATGGTCGACCGGCCTATCAACACACAGCAGAAATCAGTATTTATTTAGCGACCACAGCGGCTCATCATGGTTATGGCAGCCAAGCTTTAGATTTCGTTGAAAGTCAGTTGAATCGCCTGCAGCTGGATACATTGGTTGCTTTTATTTTTCATCACAACATCCCTAGTCAAAAACTCTTCTTGCACCATGGCTTTCAACAGTGGGGCCACCTACCAGAAGTTGCCTTATTGGATGATCAGTTACGCGACCTAGATATTCTCGGCAAACAATATCCCAAAATTACGGCTTAATTAGCAACGACCGCTAACAAATCACGGTAAAACGGCACCATTGCACTTATTTGTTGTTTAATAGCTTGATCAACTTGTTTAGGATCATTAAACAAAGGGTCAGCGGCCAATAGCCAACGACCAAAAGTTAATTCAGCCTTTTTCACACTTTGATAACGTTGGATTCCTCTTGCCAAATTGGGCGCATTAAATGGCAATGCTGCTTGATTCGTATGATCAAAATTAATTTCACTAATTGGTAATTTAATGAGCTGTGCTTGTTGCTGGGCTAGCCAATCAGCTACAGATGTACGTTGATCTAAATCAGCCAACAAACTTAAAGTAATAAATAATCGATCTGGCCAAAGCCCAACCTCAAAATGAGGTAACATTTTATAGCCGCGCTGATAGGTGCTCAGAGCTAACCAAGTATCCACCGGCGGATTTTTATGACGGCGTAAATGTTTGGCAATATGTAAATAAAGTGGTTGTGACAGTTCAGGCTCAATTTGAGTCAGTAGCTCCTGACCCAAAACCTCAAAATCAGGATCAACTTCCTGTTGAATTCGACCTAAACGCTCAGTTAAACTCGGCGCTTCAAAAACCGCAAAACTTTGACGACTTAACATGAAATAACTCCCCCTTGATCAATGCAATGCAGCAGCTGTGAACGCCGACCATTAAATGACTGGGCTCAGCTTAACTTTATCAAACATGTTATACTGATTATATGCATTTGATTGGCATTAACGCTTAATCATATCATAAAAAAATTCGTCGAGGTGGTCAATCATGACTCAAGAAACAGATGTCAATAATCGGCTAAATAATGCCATGTATGGGACGCCCCAAACCCTACCAGATCAACGACGTCAATTTCTCGGTTCCCTAAGAGAACGCGTTCTACTGGAGCTTGACGTACAAGATTTAAATAACCCGCGCGCGCTTGATTTATTCCAGCAACATTTAGATGATTATCGTGACACTAAACAAAGTGCATTGATCAATGGCAAAATCAACCACGATTTAATTGGTCCTTATTTAAAAATATTAGCTCAACAGAATTTTCCCTTCACTTTAGTTAATAAACCTGAGACCCCAACTGAACCGAAGAGCCCCGCGATTTTAATTGTGAACGAGGCAGCCGTAAATCACGAAACTGTTAATTTATTACAATTACATCCCTTAGCAGTAAAAAAAGACTTACCTAAAAAAGAGAAACCTGAAAAAAAAGGCTTCTTTCATCATTTATTGTAACAAATCCATTTTTAAAGGAGTTATGTTTTAATGGCACAACAGCCCCTGGCTTGGCGCATGCGACCACGGACCCTTGATGAAGTTGTTGGTCAGCAACATCTAGTGGGCCCTGGTAAGATTATTAATCGCATGGTTGTTAGTAAGCAGTTAAGTTCTATGATTCTCTATGGTCCCCCAGGCACTGGTAAAACTAGTATTGCCAGTGCCATCGCCGGTAGCACTAAATATGCCTTTCGTAAATTGAATGCTGCCACTGATTCTAAGAAGGATCTTCAGGCCGTCGCCGCAGAAGGAAAAATGAGCGGCACGGTTATTTTGTTGTTGGATGAAATTCATCGTCTTGACAAGGCGAAGCAAGACTTCTTGCTCCCTGAATTAGAAAGTGGCCGCATTGTTCTAATTGGCGCTACTACGGAAAATCCTTATTTATCCATTAATCCAGCAATTCGGAGTCGAACTCAGATTTTTGAAGTCCACCCGCTAACACCTGCTGACATTAAAATTGCCTTAAAGCGGGCTCTCCACGACCGCGAACGTGGTTTAGGTATGCTGCCAATCAAAATTGCTGAGAAAACCCTGAGCTTTGTCGCTGAGCGAACCAATGGTGACTTACGTTCTGCACTGAATGGACTAGAGCTAGCAGCAAAATCAACGCCCGCCGATAAAAAAACAGGCGTGATCAAATTAAGTTTACAGGATTTAGAAGACTCCATTCAAAAAAAGAGTTTCTCCCATGACAAAGATGGCGATGCCCACTATGATGTGATTTCTGCCCTACAAAAATCAATTCGTGGGAGTGACACTGACGCGGCACTACATTATTTAGCGCGGCTGGTAACGGCTGGCGACTTGCCCATCATTATTCGCCGCTTAATGGTCATTGCCTATGAGGACATTGGTTTAGCGAATCCGGCAGCTGCAGCCCGGACAATTACAGCTTGTCAGGCTGCTGAACGACTCGGTTTTCCTGAAGCACGAATTCCGCTTGCTGATGCGGTCATTGAGCTTTGTGTCTCACCAAAATCAAATTCAGGCATCATGGCAATCGACGCGGCCTTAGCCGATATCCGAGAAGGTCATGCCGGACGAATTCCGACACATTTACAAGACACTCATTATCAAGGAGCCGCAAAATTAGGTCATGGTGTTGGCTATCAATACCCTCATGATGCACCCAATGATTGGCTAGCCCAACAATACCTCCCAGACACATTAGCTGGTAAACAGTACTATCAACCTAAAAATAATGGCAAAATTGAAACTGCTTTAGGCCAACAGTACTATCGGTTACGCCAAGCGCAACAGGCTGGCTTAAAAACTAATCACCAGGGAACTGCTACGCAACATTAAACGGCTGAAGTGCCTGCAAGTACCAATCAGACAAAACGCGGTCACAATAGGTAAGCAAGCGCTTGCTAATTGCATTTTTTCTAAAATCATGGTACTCTTATTTATGGAAGTTCTAAGGTGTTCGATTGATTCATCATTATGTTGACCGATCAAGTAATATGACATTAATCGGCAAATACCTGTTATGCACGTCGATCATTCGCTGATTAACTACGCTGACAGTGATGTCGTGATCCTGCTTTAATTATTAGCGGGTTCAACAAAATGGATCACGCTCCGGCACCACTAGATATTCCCAAAGTTATTAAAACTTTGTAGGACCAGCTTGTCTGGTCCTTTTTTGTGTCTTTAGCCAATTTTTCTAGCGCGTGACTGACTTCAACCTAAAAAACGGGTATTGGTTTTTACAGTTGCACAGTATCATCAACGCAAAATTTTTTTGCATTTCCTTAAGTTTCAAGGTAATGTATTACTTATTCAGACTGATCAATTTTTCCCTAAGGAGTTTATTATGCAAACATTAATTACCGTGGCTATGATTATTTTTATTATTCTTTTACTTATTTTAGCAATCTATTTATTGACTCATCTATCAAAGGATTTCCTGATTTTCAAGCCCGAAAGTACGCCCCGTATCCGTCAAATGATGCTGGTCACCAGCGTGTTGCTTTTTATTGTTGCAATTGGTGGTCTATTGATTCTTTGGTTAGCCCCAGCTAAAGCCAATTTAATTACTTTAATTGCTGGTAGCATTGTTGCGGCTGGTTTCGCCTTAATTTTAACGAACGGTAATGACTAATTAATTCTTTTTTCAGGTCAAATGCTGTAAAATGAAATTGTATACGAGAGGAGCGTTGCAGATGTTACAACAATATCATCGAATTCAAGTTGCCATTGATGGTTCATCCGAATCAGAATTAGCCTTTAAAAAGGCCGTGGCTGTCAGTAAGCGCAATAATGCGGAACTGCTCCTAGTTCATGTTATTGATACTCGCGCTTTCCAAAATGTGTCAAGTTTTGACTCAGCTATGGTTGAAGAAGTTTCGGAAACCTCTAAGAAAACAATGGCTGAATATGTCAAGACCGCCAAAGATGATGGTCTGGAAAAGGTTGACTATTTTATTGAGTATGGTTCACCTAAGTCAATTCTTGGTCGCGAGTTCCCTAATCGTGAAAAAGTTGACTTGATTATGATCGGCGCAACTGGCTTAAACGCTGTTGAACGCCTGTTACTAGGTTCTGTAACCGAATTTGTCACTCGAAATGCTACTTGTGATGTTCTGGTAGTACGGACAGATTTAGACAATAAGCCGGCGTTAAAGGCTGATAAATAGTTTTCACTTTTAAGCATCGGCAGAATCATGTCGATGCTTTTTTGATGTTTTCAAAAACTGAGCTCCGATGGATTATTAACCAACTTTTCATTCTCCCCTCAATCTAATTCACCAAGCTCCCCATCATCTTAAAGCGATGGTCAAAGATGACAGATTATTAGCCCTGCAAATTAACAACTTAAAAACTGAGTCTGGGACAGCAGGCATTTAAACAAAATAAGGCCAAACTTGATTACTGAAACCTGTTCTCAAAAGACACCCGGCTTCGCTTAACGCTAAAATACCGAGCAATTCGTTTGCAGAATTGTTCGGTATTTATGTTAGTGCGTACCAGCTGACCGCCTTTGTCACACGCGCTTGTTTTTTGGAATCATTTTATCTTTTTAAATACGAAAATAATTGGTCAAACTTGGCAATATGCGCATCGGCAGCACTTTGATCAGTCGCCACTAAAGGATTGGTCACGGCAAATGCCAATGTATAAATACCAGCAGCTTTGGCACTGGCAATCCCCATTTGCGAATCTTCAATTGCGAGTGCTTCAGTGGCAGCGACTTGTAATTGCTGCAATGCCGTTAAATAAATACTGGGATCAGGTTTACTTTTAGCAAAATCTTGACCACTAAGAACCACTGAAAAAACACCCGTCAATTCTGTCTTCATTAGCATTTCCTGAATAAATTGCCGGTCACTGGAAGATGCCAAGGCCAATTGATACCCCTCATTCTTCAGTGATTCTAAAGCATCCGCCGCGCCTGGCTGTAAAGCCGCGGCAAAATTAAGCGGATGACTAGCCTTATAGGCGCGATAAGCTTGCAATAACTGCGCATATTCTGCTGAAGACTTGCCTGGCAATAATAATGGTAAGACCACTTTCATATTGCCACCAACAACTTGCTGAAGCTGACTTTTTGCGACTGTAATCTTAACCGAAGCAAAAAAATCTAGCCGTCGCTGTAAATAATAGGGCTCACTATCAATCAAAACCCCATCCATATCAAAAATCACTGCTTTAATCAAACCGACACCCTTATCCGAATAATTCTGGTATTTTTTTAATAAACTTAATGAGATCATGGGGTACTTCAGGCATTAGCATCACATTGGTAAAGAAATGTTCGCGGTTATATCGCTGTGACCAAAAATCATAACCAACACTAGGCTGAATTGATGGCGCGCGATGCAACCAATCGCCAAGAATGCTTAACAAATAATCATTGTAGAATTTCTCCTTATTGGCTAAATTCACAACCGCCTTAGCTATTCGCTGGTCCTCACCAAAAGCAAAGGGTACTTTAATTTCCTGATATGCCGCCATCACAGCCGTCAAGAAATACAATTTCTGAGCACGATTTAACCGACTCTCGGCGACTTCCTCAAGAATATTGCCCAAACGTGCATAAGCATGGACCCAACCCTTTTCAGGCACATAGCCACGGGCATCATTTTCCAAAATCGCATACAATGTCAGTTTTTGGATGACTTGCCAATATTGATTATCCGAAATCACATTGCCATATAACCGATCCGCTACTAGTAAAAACGAAATTAAAATTACTGCCACCGCACGACCAAAGGCGGCATCATTTTCTGGCTCTAAAATATGGCTGAACAACACGTCATCTTGAATCAAATAAGCGAGAGTTGGCCAAATCTGAGCTGAAGTAAACGCTTGGCGTCCAACTAAACCATTAAAAATTAATAAGATTTTCTCATCACGCAACGAGGCATCCAAGATACCAATATTGCTTAGTAACTGATCCAGTTCTTCATCACTAACTAAAGCATTGTTATCAGAATTATAAATTCGCTGCTCCAAACTTGCTAGTGTTTGCTTTAACGTTTTTAAATCACCACTGGCGATTGGTGCCACATGTTGCCGGCGTTTACTGTACTCAACAGAACGTTTCAAGCGCCGTAATTGACCAGTTAATTCATCAAAGTTTAGTCCTTGACTAAACTGATTATAATAATCGCGGACCGCTAAGCGAACCCGCATCGTCTCTTCTGCTGCTGCCAAAAAAATTACCTACTTTTCCTTGTAAAAAATTAGTCTTTATTGTGCGCAAAATCAACAACTTGCTGACAGAAAGCATCAAGTCGCGCTAAATCCGCGCGATCACTGTCTAAATTGATTTTTAAAACTGCCGTTGCTCGTTGTGCGCCCAAATAAGCTAGCTTCTGGTCAAACAAATCTAAAGCCCGTCCGAAATAGCGATGTTGGATTGAGCTGGACCCTGCCAAAGCATAGTACTTACCGCGCAAATCAGTTGTCTCTAAATCATCAAAGAAGGCAACTGCTTCATCTGGTAGTTGGCCTTCATAGTAAGTATAACTAACCACCACAACTCCCGCAAAATCAGCCAATTTTTCTACTGGAAAAGTCATCATTTCAGCTATTTCAACTGGCTGATCAAGCTGTTGAAATTGTTTACCAAGATATTGAGCAACTTTCTCATTACGTCCCGACTTACTCGCATAAATAAGCGCGATTTTATCTGCCATAATAGCACACTCCTTGATTAACTACATAACTCTGATTCTAACATAGAAAGTCGCAAAGCAGAACGGGCTCTAGAACATAATTAGTGCTTTGTGCTTAACTAACTATCTCGAAATTACCCACTCCTGCAAAAAAAGGATTGCTTACTACAGCGGGAACAAAATAACTCCTCCCCCTTGTTTCTGGTGACAACAACACATTGATTCAATGCGTGGGTCTGCCTCATTCCATACTAGGTTCGATTATGAAGCTGTCATAGAGAATTCTAACGCGTTAATTCATGTTTTTATATAAGAAGCGACGCTTGGCGGTACGGTTGGGAGCCACTGCCGTAGAAATTTCAATTCACGCTCCTATATAAGGAGCGACTTTGCGAGTTCGTAATAGCCGTTGGCAGAACTGTATTTCAATTCACGCTCCTATATAAGGAGCGACCAGCCATTTGGACCAAATCAGCATTCTTAGCACATTTCAATTCACGCTCCTATATAAGGAGCGACGAGAGGTGAGCGACCGATAATGCCGTTTGTTGTATTCAGCTTACCAAAGTTATCGTCCGGAATACGGTCTAGCATTAAATCGACCAGTAACCACATTTGCTTGCTTCTAAAAAGGCAGCTGACAATATATGTCAGCTGCTCTTTTAAAAAACACTACACTGTATTTACATTTCAATCCGCGCAATAGCAACAACTAATACGACTTAATAAGCATAAGCTATTTAGCAACAATTGACAAACATTCTGAATAATTTAGCGTCGGTTTAGGAAAAATTAACGCGATTTTAAAAATAAAATTCATCAATACCTTTCTTTTTCCAAGATATCTGTTAAAATAATACTTGTTGTTGCCGCTGTGGCGGAATTGGCAGACGCGCAGCGTTCAGGTCGCTGTATCCTCACGGGTGTACAGGTTCGACTCCTGCCAGCGGCACTAAGTAAAAAAGCGCTAATCCTTCAATGGATTAACGCTTTTTGTTTGCAATCATAACGGACAATTTACCTATATCAGCTGATTAATATCTTATAATAACTAGTTCCTATTTTCCCAAAGCATGTTGTTGATCAATGGTCTGATTTAACTTAAAGTTAGCGCCTAACAATAAAATAACAAACAGCAACAACGCCCAAGGATAAATACTTAATCCAATCCAGTTAGCGACCAATCCAAATAATGGCGGCGCAAAGGTACTACCAATATATGCCGAGGCCATTTGCACCCCGATCACGGCTTGGGAAGTTTCAGCACCAAAATTAAATGGCGTCGCGTGAATAATCGAAGGATAAATTGGCGCACAGCCTAGGCCAACAATCACTAAACCAAACAATGCAAAATAGTCTTGCTGAAGTGGTAACACAATACAAATAACCCCGATCAACACACCAAGACTGCCGAGGACAATCAAATTACGATCACCGAGCTTGTCGGCCACCAACCCTGATAGAAAGCGACCAATTGTTATCCCAATATAAAAAAGTGAGGCAAATTTGGCCGCCGTTGCAGGTAAGACCTGCCGCGCTTGTACTAGGAAACTACTGGCCCATAAACCGGCGATAGCCTCCAAGGAGCAGTAACTAATAAAAGTTAACAACGCAATTTTCAATCCTGGAATTCTTAAAATTTCGGGTAAATGCAGCGCTTTTTTACTGGTGGCGTTAGTCTCGGCTTGACTGCCCGTCGAAATTCTCCATAATGGCAAGCTCACGAACAAAACAATCGTCAAAATAACTTGTAAAATACCTACAATCCAATAACCAGCATGCCAACCAAGTTCATGAGTCAAGGCATAACTCATAATATAAGGACTAATGGCTGCACCCACACCCCAGAAACAATGGAGCCAATTCATTTGCCGCGAATTAAAATGCAAGGCCACGAAGTTATTCAAGGCCGCGTCAACAGCACCAGCACCCAGCCCATAAGGAATTGCCCACAAACAAAGCTGCCAAAATTGAGTCGAAATTGAAAAGCCAAACAAAGCGACCGCTGTAGTTAAGACGCTTAACGCCGTCACCATGCCAGCACCCAACTTTCGAGTCATGCGGTCGGAAAATAAACTTGAAATAATCGTATCACCAGCAATAATCATCGTCACCATGCCAGCGTACGAAACCGGCACATTTAATTGCGTGTGCATCACCGGCCAACCAGCACCAATCAGTGAATCTGGCAACCCTAAACTAATAAATGCGACATAAATAATTCCTAATAACAGTGAAAACATTCAGCAACAATCCCCTTAATCAAAGATACAATGACCCTATTCTAGCGAAAAATCTCGATGTTTGCTAGCGCTTTTATGAAATTGTTTGTTGGATCTTTCAGAAATAAAACTGAAATTGATTAATTCTTCAAGACGACCTTGACCAAACATTCGTTCGTAAGTATATTAGAAGTATCTCAAACAAAGGAATTTACTGATGACAACTACTTTTATCCTACCAAACTTACAACCGGCTCAGTTCACTGACCTCCTTAAAGTCGAAGATGCTTACCTTAGCCAAGTTGAAATTAATCAACAACAAGTTGACCAATTAGAAATTTATCATGCCATTATTGAACAGGCGCGGCTGACTCAATTAGATTTGACCAACTGTGATTTAGAGAAATTTGACCTCAATCAAGTTGAAATCAAAAATTGTGACTTCTCCAACTGCCATTTTGAAGAAGCCACCTTTTATCAAGTTCATTTTGTTAATTGTAAATTAATTGGCGCGACTTTTGACCAAGCTTATTTAGGCGATGTCACTTTTGAACATTGCCAATTGAGTTTGACTAATTGGCACCAATTAACGGCTAAACAAACAGCCTTTACTGACTGTGATTTAAGCGATGCCGACTTTAGTGAGGCTAAATTAACTAAAACTACTTTTTCTGGTAGTCGTTTGGAACAAGCCAGTTTTCTAGGTACCAGTTTAAAAAATCTAGATTTAAGCGAAAGTATTTTCAAAAATCTTGGTGTGCAAATGGGCGATTTATATGGCGTCAAGCTAGATCAGGAACAGGCCGCCCGCTTTGCCCAAATTTTCTTAAACGTAAAAATTAGTGATCCAACTGATTAAATTCGAAAAAGCTATTGAAACTAACGGCGAAATTCGATAGAATAGCTCTTGTGGTTAAATAATTACAATTTAATCCTTGCGGGTGTAGTTTAGTGGTAAAACACTAGCTTCCCAAGCTGGAGTCGCGAGTCCGATTCTCGTCACCCGCTTCATGTGAGAACCCTTGATTGATAAGGGTTCTTTTTTTGTGTCTTCGTTTAAAAAAAGTGTTAGTTGTCAACAAATAGCAGAAAATATCAGTGAATATCAAAACTTTCGGACAACACTCCGGACAAGTTTCGGTTAGTTTAATGCTGTAAGACCAGTAGTTCATTCAGCTGAAAAGCTCTAACTCGGACACTTTTAATAAGTCTTGTCCATTATCCTGCTATCCCAGATTCTCCTCAACAATTCGTGAGGCTTCCATCTGCGTCTCTTGAAAAATATCTGAATAAATATCAAGCGTTGTAGAAACAGATGCGTGTCCCAACATCTTAGAGATTGTGTGCGGATCAACTCCATTATTGACAAGAATAGAGGCAAAGGTATGTCGTAAAGCATGCGGGCTTAATTCTGGTAATCCAGCTCGTTTATTGATTCTCATCAACCACAACCGTGGATGTGTTAATTCCGTAAACTCATTTTTGGAATTGCTAAAAATCAGTTGCTCACTTTTCTTAACCGTTATCCCAGAATCAAAAAAGTCAACTTGTTGTTTTTGCCATGATTTTAAAATCGTCGCCGTTTTGCTAGTTAATTCAACTACTCGCCAAGAATTCTTAGTCTTGGGCTCTCCCAGGTAAAGCCGCCGTTGCTCACCTCTCGTTAACGTTCGCCGAATACGAATAATGGAACGGTCAAAATCAATATCTTCCCAGAATAACCCTAACAGTTCTCCCTCTCGACACCCAGTTGTAGCCATTAATTGAAAAAATGCATAGATTAGTAGTGGTTCATTTTTCTGAGCATCCTTAAGCAAAGCCTGTTGTTGCTTCTTAGTATAAAACTTATTTTTTCGATGAGTCTGCTTTTGCTGACCTCGTGGCATAATAATATTGACTGCCGGGTTTTTACTAATGAATTCCCGCTTAACTGCAAAGTCCAAAATGCGAGAAATATTATAGGTGTATTCTTTAAATGAAAACAATTCCTTCGATAATTCATTCGTAAAATCTTGAATTTCTGCCGTTGTTATTCTTTGAATTAATTTATCACCAAATATTGGTAAAATATGAACTCTAAATTTTCCTAATAATTTTACATAACTTGATTCCTTAACGGTAAATTTATACGTTTTCAGCCACATTTGATAAACTTCTTCAAATGTATATTTTGTCCGTCTCAATGTACCGTTCGTTTCAAAAATTGTTGCTTGTTCGTTCAAATATGCTTTTGCAGCATTTTTCCTTAAAAAACCTTTCTTTCGTACTTTCACTTCTTTGCCAGTCAGACGATCCATTCCAAGATACGCACTTACCTGCCAATATTTTTGATTGTCGCGTTTATTCATATACGTTGAAAATACTGCCATTATTAATCTCTCCTCTTATACTCGGGGAAGCACATATGAAAGAAGATTAATAACAATAATTACTCACTACCTAAATTTTAAATACCCTTCGGTGCCACGACGATCCATATAGGTTGGATCCTTGAAACGTTCAGCGATTGTTTGTTCACAACCGCGGCGCGTGATATCCAGAATAGGTTCATATTTGTTGCGCTCAACGATTTCAGCTAATTCTCTGGTAGGCAGGCTATTAAGTTGCTCCAATAAAAAGGCACGCTGCTTTGTCTCATCATTCGCCAAGCGATACATACGATCCAAAAATTCAGTATAGTCATCCATTACCATCTGAGTTGTCTTGGCATAATCGATTGCAACACCAGTTTCGACACTATAGAAAATAGAAGTCGTCGTTCCCAATGCAAGTGCAATTTTCTGAACCATTGTATTGTCAGGAATTGTCCGACCATTTTCATAATTATTGACAGTTTGTGTTGAAACGCCAATTTCTTTTGCCAATTGCGCTTGAGTGACCTTGCGACTTTTACGCACTTTACGTAAAACATTTTTAAACGTGTTCATTTAATCACCTCGAATTTAGAATACAGCAAACAGCAAATGTAGTCAACTTAATTATATTTTATTACGCTTATTAATCATTATTATACATATATTTGCTATTGATACTATTAAAAAGCAAATTTGCTTGATTTATAGTCGATTATCCCCTATACTAAAGCTATAAAACATTTGTTCGGGGGAAGTGCATATGACAGAAAACAATCAACTCATCAGTAAAAATATGGAAAATACATTGGCTCTTCTATTGAGGAAACTAATCAACCAAGAGTTGCAAAAAAATGATTATTCCGATTTTCTCAATCAGAAGCAATGCGCGGCTTTTTTCAATATCAGTGTTAACACGCTTAAATGCTGGGTTAGCCTTGGATGTCCAGAAATACGGTTAGAAACAGGCAGTGTTTACTATACCAAGAAAGCTATTTATGAATGGCTTACCCAGCATCAAAGAAGTCTAACAAGAATCCATTAAACAGATACCCCTACAAAGACGTGCGGAGTGCAAATGTAGCAGTGGAACTGCGGAAAGCCGGGCCGTGAGAGACCGGCGGTGCGGCACTAGGGAACCCAATTGGAAATTGGGCGAGCGACAAGCACGCTCGGTGGCGCTTGCGCCACCGAGTTTCACCCTCCGCATGTAACACGGAGGGTGAAACAGATAAAACAAGTCAAGAAACAGTGATAGAGGTTGATACAACAGAGTTTTCAAAGAAACTTTAGATAAAATAAAAGTTGCCACTTATCTATTTCAACAAGATCGGAGCGAATAACATGGAAAAACTACGAAATTTAAGTATTGCTGAAGCAATTAAAGATTATCGGACACATCGTCATTTAACGCTTAAAGAAATGGCTGACATCCTAAAGGTGTCAAAGTCAGCTGTTAGTCGTTACGAATCAGGAAAACGGCGCCCTGACAAGAAGACAATGGAAGAAATCAATACGTACATGCCATGGTTAGTCAACGATGGTAATCCGCTAGAATGCGTTTTTGATTATGTTCGTGTGAGAATCATGGACGCCACGGTTGATGAGGTTATTACTAAGCTGCTCAATCTTAACCCTAAAACATTTGATGATGAGGGACACGGGTTATTGCACTATGACTCCTGCTTGAGCCGTGGACACATTAAAGTCCTGTATGATCACAATCGTGTTGAAGGAAATTCTAAAGGCGTTCTAGTTGAAATGACTGGACAAGGTTGCCGTGAATACGAGGTGTTGCTCAGTTATAAAAAATTCGACTGGAACACATTCCTCGTGACTGCTCAACAAGATTTCAAATGTTACTTCAAACGAATCGATATTGCCATTAATGACTACTATGGCATTGTTGATATTCCAGATTTAATTGAAAAAACCAAACGTGGCGAAATTGGAACGAGATTTAAAAAGGTCCAATTTCAGGGAGGAATGGAAATAGTCAATTACGATGGTGAGACTATCATGCGCGACAGTGGCTCAAGTATTTACTTCGGAGCGCCAAAGTCAAATCTGCGAATTGTCTTTTATCAGAAAGATCTCGAAACTTTTGAAAAAACGGAAGTCTCTCATGAGAACTATGTCCCAATCAAAAACCGTTATGAGATTCGCCTCATGGACGATTATGCTGAAGACGCAGTTCTTAACTATTGTAAATTCGACCATAGTTTTCAAAGCCTTACACTAGGTATAATCGACTATTATATTTGTTATTACGACCCTACTGCGTCTGCTGGCGCCGAGGATCGATACGAACCGTGGCGACAACTTATTGAGGACGCCGATGAAGTACAGTTGAAAGCTAAGCCTAAAGAAAACAACTTCGATCATTCGGTCACAGCTCTTACTAAACAGTATGGACCGACACTATCAATGCTTGCAGCTTATCAAGCGAGAACGGGAGATAACTTATTTGAGAAGATTATCAGTGAAGCAAAGATGAAAAGGCGCCAAGAAAAAATGCTTGATACTAAGTTGGGTGAATTTGATGAGATATACGGCGATTATGATTGGGGAATGAATGAGGAGTGGTAAGAGGAAAAAATTGAAATCTAAATTCTGGTGCAAAAGTTAAGACACCAAAGAATGCGAGAATATTCTTTATAACAACAATCGCTGTAGCAACGATGACAGCACTTAATGGTATGTCTAAAACTCATAGAACTTCTGATGAATTTTCTCGGTGCTATAAAAATCGGGTATTAAATTTCTGTGGAGGCTTAAGAAAAACGAAAAATAACTGCATACTCCATTTGTAAAATGAGAGCATACAGTTATTTTTCGTTTACTCAATAATGAAATCAATCATGCAACCACTTCACAAACAATATAAAGCACGCGTTTCAATCTTCGAAGAAGGATTGGCTGAGGACCTGTCTCTGCTACCAATTCATCTTTAAGATTAACTTTTACCAGTTGCGAAATCACTGCTGGAACTTTTGAGCTTCGTTTCGTAAAGTAAAGTGACCTGACCTAGTTTTAAAATGTTATCTGGATCAACTAACTTGACCGCATGGTAGGCGTCATCAATGAATTCAATTCGATAGGTGGTAAAGAAATCACCGCCAGGCTCAGGCATTGGTTGAATCTCAAGCTCATAACCAGAAATACCAGATTTATTCTTGATAGGCTTAATCTTCAGAATATCGAAACCTGCTGTTTCTGTCTGATTAGGAGGCCAAATTATCAACCAAGAATCATAGAAGAAAACTGCCGCCTCTGATTGTGACATCGTCTCAATTGACGTTAAATCAATCGCTTGCCAGCGTGCCTCGGTAAAATCCTTTTTTGAATTAACCTGTTCCTTTTTGCCGGAAGTATAAATTTGGTTATACAAGTCGATAAAGTGATTGCCATCAGGATTATTAATGAATTTACTGCTGCTAACATTGCTGACTGATTTTTTAGAAGTATTAGCCGACTGGCTAGGTCTGGCGGAGCGGTCAAATCGGGAGATGAGACCGCCAGCCACCAATAAAGTGATAAAAAGCGTAACGACGACAGCCAAGATAGTTTTCTTACGCAACACATTCACTCCAAGTCTAAAAAATTAAGAATTGTCAATAAACCTGAAACGTTCTTGTCTCATAATACGTGCGTCGGGAATAAGTACCATCTGTATTATAATAGACGGTTTCATCGTATGGATTTCTGTACACTGTGAAACCATGTGGATAATTAATTGTTTCGGTTTTATACGTTTTCGAATAAGTAACTACCCATTGGCCTCCTTCCCACTTTTCTTCAATATAGAGATAACTTGGTAACGTCACGACCTTGGCCAAAATTCCTTGGGTTGAATTTAGGTTAAGAGTTGCCGCGCTGACATTCACAGTTGGTAATGCTACAAGCGAAAATAATAAGACACCAACACTACAAATTGCTCTTAAACTTAATTTTCTCAATCTGTCTGCCTCCCAACTCAATTATTAATTGGCGTATAGTAATAAGTACGCGTTTCAAACCGCTGAACTTTTGGCGTTTGCTGTGTATCACTGGGTCCAGATTCACTAACATTGGAAACCGTATATTCTGTTTTAAACGATTTTACATACGAAACGGTTGTATATGAAATTGCATCTTCACTCACGACAAACCAAGGTGAGTTTTCGTTTGCACGTAGTAACCATACATTAGTTTTATATGGCATTTGGGCCACCTTTGCCATCGCAGACTGTGTGGAATCAGTCGCCTGAGTTGCGGCTCCAACATTACTCGTAGAAACTGAAGCTAAGGAAATTCCAACAAGTGCAGCAAAAATAATCAATGATTTTTTCATATTTGTAGTTCCTCTCATTTTTTGAAACCGATTTCACGATTAATTATATTCCACATCACAAGCAAAGTCTATGGCTTTTTAAATAATATTAGAAATAATTTCATTGTTAAGAATCAAACCAATTATTATTTAATTTATAACGGCAATTAATTGGCTCATCATTAAATCTAGCTACGTCACAATGGCGATTTCCGACAATATCCCCTTCAAGAATACTGTTGTTGTCGACTCTAAGCCGTCTAATAATGATGTAACATAAATTATCATTTCTGGGCTCATTTTACCCTTCGGTCTTATTACTGCATGGATGAGCTCATACTCAAAGAATGACTGAACTGACAGTAATTCTGAAAAATCGTCAGATAGCGGATCAAGCCGATTAATGAATTTAGCAGCATCATGATTGTCGTGCAAAATGAGAAGTCTTGTGATGGCATGGATTGAGGTTTCTAGAGCAGTTGATAATTGCTGTCTTGAAAGATTAAAATCCATATTTCTCTGTAAGATTTGCGGGAGTACCCTCACTATTGTCTTAACGGTTGCACCTGGAAGCACTTGTTTAAATAAATCAACTTCATAGTCATAAAACTCATTAACCTCTAATAAATACTGACTAATATTGTTTACCTGATGCTGTATTTCAAAGATATTCTTCTGTTTCAATCGCGGCATGACACTGGTAAAGTCATCCATTGTTGCGTTCATGGCGGCAAGAATATCTAAAAAATCTTTATCTGTAATTGAGGAGCGGCCATTCTCAATGTCTCGATAATGGCGCACCGTCATTATGTTATACGCAACTTCTGACTGAGTTAATTTTTTATCTATTCTTAGTATCCTTAAACCATCACCGATTGCAGCTTTATCCATAATATCCACTCCTAAACTAGCACTTAGCTAATTTTAGAACGAAATTATGTGTAAATTGCTTTTTTTGCGGAAGGATCCTTCCGGTGTTTTACATTTCGCCGCTTCTTCGTGTCACAATGGTCTTGTTCTCGAGAACAAATTTGTGCACTGACACAGTTAGGAGCAAAACAATGCTCGATCACCTTGGCAATATTATCTTTGGCGGTGCTTGGTCGCTGATGCCTTTCTATTTAGGGGTGCTGCTGATTCGCGTCATTTTTATTTCAGCAGATTATGGCAGTAAGAAGTTCGGTAAGACGTTACTGAATTTCCTACTGACCGAGGTCATCAATTGTTGCTTGATGGGCATGTGTGCCATCATCGATCAACTGTTACCCTACCTGAATATTAGTTGGAATTGGAGTGTGGCAACTTTCTTCGGGTTGATCATTATCTTTGAAGAAATGCTTTGGATCATTTCCAAATCAAGCAAATACGTCAATGTCGGTTTCTTACGACAAACAGTTTCAAACTTGCTTCAGATTGTTCAACAACACACTGAGAAATGAGGTCTTGTCAATTATGGCAGATGAAATGGTATTAGAAGTACAAAAATGGTTAAACACAACTTATGCAGGTAAAGCTGGTTATGATCAAGCACCGGAGGATGGTCAAACCGGTTGGTCGACGATTTACTCCCTGCGTGAAGGGCTACAAATCGAGACTCACGCTGAGGGTGTTGGTCAAGGTTTCGGTGAAGCAACTCGTGCCGCTGTGGCTAAGATAGTTAGTCAATTGAAGCCAGGCTATGCTAATAAGAACATTACCAAACTGATCAAAGGGGCGTTCTGGTGCAAAGGGATTACACCCAGTGACTTTAGCGATGTTTACAGTGCGGCAACTCAAGCAGCTTTCGAGGAATTACAATCAGATGCTGGGTTAACGGCGAATGGTGTAGTGACTGTCAATCTGATGGCAGCGTTGTTCGATATGTCCGCCTTTGTCCTTGTTCCAAGTGGTAAAGAAAAAGTTCGGGCCCTGCAGCAATGGCTGAATAGTATGTACAGTAATTACACTGGTATTCTTCCCTGCGATGGAATTTATCAACGTGACACAAATGTGGCTTTGATCTATGCACTGCAGCGTGCGCTAGGTATGGCGGCTACTACCGCAAATGGTAATTTCGGACCTGGTACAGATTCTGCTCTAAAGAACGTGGTATTGAGTGTAGGTTCAAATAGCGAAATTGCTAGAATCGTGCAATATGGTTTGTATCTAAATGGCTTTTATGGTGGGACGATTTCAACGGCCTACACATCAGCTGTAGGAGCAGCCGTACAGAAGTTTAGTGAATTTATGAAATATGACAATGTTAGTAATACAGCCGGTTATACTGTTATTAAAGGTTTGGTAACTAGCAATGGTGATACAAACCGAAATAGTAACGCCATGGATTGTGCCACACAGCTAACCGCTAGTGATGTTAAAAACATGCATAATATTGGCTTTGACATTGTTGGTCGCTATTTAACGGGTACAGTTGGCACCGGTTCATCCGAACGTGCAAAGAATTTAACTTCAACAGAAGTTAAGGCAATTCTGGATAATGGTATGAAGTTCTTCCCGATTTATGAAGATGGCGGCTACTATGAAGGATATTTTACCGCGGCGCAAGGTACTAAAGATGCACAATTAGCTGCTGTTGCTGCAGCAAACTTAGGGTTACCATATGGGACAACAATCTACTTCGCCGTGGATGTGGATGTCCAAGACGGTGATATTGCTGGAACTATCTTGCCATACCTAAAAGCTGTTGCAAGTCAACTAAGTGGCAGTTGGTATCGTCCAGGTGTTTATGGCACCCGTAATGTTTGCCTCCACGCACAAGATTCACTCGGTTATAAGAATAGTTATGTCGCGGACATGTCATATGGGTGGAGTGGTAACTTAGGATTCAGAATGCCAGAAAACTGGGCATTTGATCAATTTGTCGAATATACAGCCTATGGCATCGACATTGATCAGTCAGCTGCATCAGGACGTGATGCTGGTGTATCCAAAATTTCTACTGAGCAACAAGAAAATCCACAGATTTTCATGGCCCATCAACTGATGAAAAAATTCCCCGCATTTAATGACTTATTTGCAGACGTTAACTGGACAGTTGCAACACCTGAACAGCATATCACGACAGTTGCGGCGGATTATTACATGACATTAACCAATGAATGGTCTGGTATTGCAGTCGATGACCAAACCGGAGTCTTGAATATCAAAGATGGTCAAGTCATGGATGCAATCAACGATACTGCCGAAGACTTCAATACGGCTCTTTCTGGCATTGAATCTGGAGATTATCTGGGGACCTTTAATGAGCTAGCCCCAATGATTGGTAATGGTGCCATTAAAGCTGGACTAGCTATTAGGAACGGCGCTGTCGGTATTAAAGTAAGTATTGAAGGCTCAACCAAAGTGGAAAACTCGTCTGCTTCACTTGAGTCTAAATACACGCTGACAATGGAAACATACGTTCATCGTAATATTCCTAACCTACCTGTAACCGATTATGATAATTTATATAATCCAGTATCTACGAAACAACCTTTTGAATTGCCGGTTACGACCCTTGGCATTTGTTTAGGTATCACGGCGGTATTCTTGGCAGTGATCTATTTACCAGTTGCAGCAGTTACTGTAGCAGTAGCGACTGCCATTGATGGTGTACTTAAACTAGTAGTACGACTAATGAATTTTTCCCCAGCACTATAGAAATTAGGCCATCAAATTAATAAATGAGGCCGGAGTATAGATTAAGAATGGCTGCATATTCCTTTTTCACGCGGAATATGTGGCCACTTTTAATCTATTCAATAACTAAACTAATATAGTCTCATATGCCTTAATAACGAGGTAAAATTACTTTTTAATATTCAAAAATTCAGATTTTACAGCTGTATATTGGCAGTTATACATATGTTACTCAGCCTTATTTTTGCCAAATTGATTGTCATTGAATATTGTGCTAGTATTAATATTATTTAAATGAGGTGAACAAATTGAATTCATTAATTTATGTAAGCAGTCCTTATCTCATTTTTATCATACTCTGGCTAATTGTTGTCCTAATATCTAAACGTAACACACGAAACTTTCAGCGGTATATGATGAAGAAGTATAACTGGTCCAAAAGTGAATTTGCTAGCAAAGAAAAAGTACAACGAACCGCCGCAATAAACAGAGTCCCCTTCCTTGCTCAAATACTGCCGCTGGCTTTGATTTTGGCCACAATCATTGCTTTCATAGTTAGTTGGAGTCTGTTACTACTAAGTTTTTCGAATTATTCCAGTGCGTGTTTAACCATGATTATTATTTTAGGACTAGACCTTCTTTTTATTGGACCATCTTTTTTTTACGCGGAGAAAAAGAGATCCACCTACAGGAGCAAATTTGCTGAATTTAATAATAAAAAAAGAACGCCCTTATATGCTGCTTTGGTCCCCACAATTATCAATTTAATTTCATTATTCTTATTTGTCTTAATTCGCTTTCCTAGTTGACCATGGAGAGCTAGTTTAAAAAGCTTACTAGACTCATGTAAAAGTCTAGTAAGCTTTTTGCCACTAAAAATGATTCTGAAGAACTAGATTCCCCGAGTTATTCCAAAAAACAAATTTTCCTCGCTGGGCAATCACAATCATCAATTATGCTAGGATTCTGCCTATTCTCGACGGAATTTCCAACACAGTTTTATTATTTCTAAAACGGCCGCATGGTTCCGCAAATACAGTTAGGCATGATTACCTCTGGCATATTCTAATAATCGGAAACAACAGACGCTACAATCAATTACGAAAAGAGCAACGACTAGTGGAATGCAGCTAAAGTCAATTCATTTTCCGAATTGATTGGTGTTGAACATTGTGCTAGTATTAATATTAATTAATGAGGTGAACAAATTGAATTTATTAATTTATTTAAGCAGTCCCTATCTCACTCTTATCGTCCTCTGGTTAATCGTCATTTTAATATCTAAACATAACACGCGGAACCTTCAGCAATATATGATGAAAAAGTATAACTGGACAAAAAGTGAATTTATTAGGCAAGATAAGTTGCAACGAACCACTGCAATGAACAGAGTTCCTTTCTTTACTACAGCGCTGCTACTTGCTTGGATTTTGGCCACAATTATTGCTTTCATAGTTAGTTTGAGCCAATTATTTATAAACTTTCCGAATTATTCTAGTCCGTATGCAATTATGATTATTGTTTTGGGACTAGGCATTCCTTTTATTGGTCCGCTTTTTTTACATCGGGAAAAAAAGAGCCACCTATCGAGGTGAATATCCAGAACTTGATACTAATAAAAGAGCGCCTTTATTTATTGCTCTGGTCCCCACAATTATCAATTTAATTTCACTACTTTTATTTATCTTAATTCGTATTCAAAATTGATTGCAAAGACAGAAACTATAACCTGATTTATTCATAAAAAAAGTGCGTGGTGCTAAAATCCATTGACTGACTTGGCATCACGCACTTTTTAATTTACACCGAATGGGTGTAAAAAACTCCACCATGTTATCGTGAAGTTACCAACCGAACGATACATGAAGAAAAGGATTTCTCACTTATGAGTTTACAGGCGAAAAAGCTAAACTTCAAGGAAACCTTGATAATTACTAATACCAGTGGTGTTATCTAGCAATGCAGGTATCGTACAATTAAAAGAGTTTATTGAAAAGTCCGGACTTAAATCCGGGACCTGAATCTTTCTATAAAGGCTAGTTCACTACCTTTTTAAAACGAAAGTAGACGATATTCTATATATAACAAACAAATTATAGAATACAGGATGGGCAACATGGACATCTCAAATCTAGTTTTTTACCTTATCTATACTTTTTGATCATTTGGCCAATATTAATATGCTTAGCTCGGCGGCAATTTAAAAAACAAAGAAGATTCATGATGAACAAGTATTCGTGGACCCTAGAAGAGTTTCGGACACAACAAAAACAGCAACAAATGAATTATACTGAAAAAATACCTAGACGTCTGCAAAAACTAATGAATCTAGTAGGTTGGACACTATTCTATTCTTTTCTCATTGCCTTGACACTTATTGTCATAAGTAAAAATCTTTATAATATTTCATATTGGTTAATGATGACAGTTTTGGTTCTACACAGTGTTGTTGCTTCTACAATTGTTTATAACTATCAAAAGAGTAGAAGTCTTATTCAAGGAGATTTCTCTGAATTTAATACTGGTAAAACTATTCCAATTAAAAGTGCATTAATAATGTTTACTATTGATTTAATTTTACTTGTGCCGTTTGTTTGGTGTTACGTTCTCGTCAATCCTTAATACTCATTTTTACTAATTCCAGTAATCATTTTCCTACAAAATTAGTATCAAACAGCTCAACCAACACGTTAATCACGTCTGACAATAATTCAGGAAAATTCAAGGGCTGGCACTAAGCAGTCAACCATTTAAATTCTTTCATATATGCTTCCCCATTATCTCTGACAAAATCTCGGTCAATCTTAATCTCTTGGCTTGTATTTATTGGTATAACAAGGCTTGTCATACCCACTTACAGACACACTAGCTTCCCAAGCTGGAGTCGCGGGTCCGATTCCCGTCACCCGCTTAATGATAGAATCCTTGGTCGACAAGGGTTCTTTTTTTGTGCGCTATTTTTTACACGCGGTCTGCCCAATCAATGATAACTCCCTTTTTCTCAAACTTTAAATTAAAATTGAATATTCGTTTTTTTAATTTTGAAAGGCAAATAAATTCATTTTACCTAATGATTTCAATAAGCATTAAATTTGAATTACTGTCATAAGTGTTAGATACTTAAATTAGTTCTTAAACATTAAAGGAGGCAATTTCATGAATAAATTAGACAATGCCAAAGATAAAGTATCTGGCAAGGCTAAAGAATTGGAAGGTAAAGCTACTGGCGATAAGGTTCGTGAGACCCAAGGTAAAGCCGAAAATGTAATGGGTAAGGCTAAGGATAAATTAGCAGATGCCAAAGACGCTGTAAAAGATGCAGTTGATGACGTTAAGGACAAACTTAATCAGTAACTTTTTGAGGCTGCGGCCTCTTTTTTTATCGATAAGATTAATCTTCATTTAACGCCGCTAGAAGCTCAAATAGAGACTAACCTAACCTTTCTCCGTAATAACTTATTACTGTTTTCGGGTAAGTTACCGTCGCTAATTCAAAACCACTGATCATTATTTACAAGCACACTAAAAAGGACAATTGGCTCGGCTCCTGTCAAGAGGACAATCAAATAATTAAAGTGTTTATGCACATTCTTGAACGGCATGATTTCGATATTCTATCGGCGTCATGCCGTTTAATGTTACTTGAAGCCGCTCAAAGTTATACCAGCGAATAAACTCATTGATCTGAGCAAGTAATTCACTCTTTGATTGCGCCGTTCTGAACGCAAAAAATTCGTCCTTCATGTGACTCCAAAAGGATTCTATAGGACTGTTATCGCCAGGGGTACCCGCTCGTGACATACTATGATTGATGTCATGACCTGCTAGGAAAGTGTTGTATTCACCAGAGGTGTAGCTAGAACCCTGATCGCTGTGTAAAATGGCTGGTTTAATTGCATTTGTGTTCTCTAAAGCCAACCTGATCGTATCGGTAACTAACACCGATGTCTCAGTTTCGGCTACCTGCCAAGCAATAATACTATGATCATATAGATCCTTAATGGCGCTTAGGCGAAGCCGATACTGATTTCTAAGACCATATCTTAATTCGCTACAATCAGTTACCCAAATATGGTTAGCCTCATCTGGATGAAAATTATGACCCTTATCTGCATCATACAGAAGGTTAGCCGAGAGTTGCTCTTTATGTTCCTCATGTCGATCATGTTTCTTAACCCTGATAGATGCTTTGATTTCATTTTCGGCCATTAATCGTCGCACTTTATTGTGTCCAACATGATACTTGGTATTCTTATTAACATACATTGTTAGACTCTCAACACCGTAGATATAGTTGTGTTGTTCCTCTAGCTCGATCATATACTTTACAACAGCTTGATCGTCGATCTGACGCTGACTTAGACCGTGATTTAACCACTTATAGTAACTTGATCGTGAAATTCCCGTATAGGTACACAAATAGCCGATATTATAAGGTTGATCGTTATCTGAATTCACTTCTTGTGTGAGTTCTTTAATAACTTGATATTTTTCTGTTTGAGGACATTCCTTCTCTCTAATTCTTGGATTTTTTCCCGCACGGCTAGCTCCGTTGAGAGCCGCATTACGCGGGCCTGAAGCCGTTTGTTTTCAAGCATTAATTTCTCGTTCTCAGTTAATTGACCATGATCTTCTTTCGCCTTACCACGACGATCCTCTAGGCCCATCGAACCATCTCGTTTGAACTTTCTAACCCAGGTATAGGCTTGTCCATATGAGACGTTAAATTTCTTTATAGCACCGACGTAGTCTAGATCATTGGCAATCACCCATTGTGCGATCTCAATTCGTTCAAGTTGAGTTGTTTTACGACCATCTCTCATATCGTTTTTCTCCCTAGTAGTTTCTAATGATTTACCACTAGTATACCGGGTTACCCACTGATATATAACTGCCACGTTAGGAATTTGATATTCTCTGGCCAATTGTGGATATGACGTGTGTCTTGTTAGATATTTTTGAACGATTTCCAGCTTTAGCTCGGTTGGATAACGGTGCGGCCAAGCTCGCTTTAATCCCGCTTCGCCATCTTTGTGATAACGTTGGACCCATTGCTGGATCTGTTCACCTTTAATATTGTACTGAGTGCCAACTGCGTTAGGAGTAATTCCCTGCTCCACTAAGCTAATACACGCCAGTTTTTCCTTCAATGTATAGCGGGAACCTTTTCTTCCCATAAAAAACTCCTTCCTAAGTGTACAAGCTTTGATTATTTGCTTGTCTACTTAAGTAGGAGTATAGCCATTCCAGCAATGAGTTGTCCTTTTTTAGTACAGTTATTTATCAAAATTTTTTAGTCGACTCTGTTTTAAACTGGGGAATCAAACTAAATACAAAAAGCAGAATGGTTAGACCAGAGCCAGCAAAAATTATCACCGCTGAATAATAATCAAACATTAAGCCATAAAGCGCGGTGCCAATGGGAATTGCGACTTGAACTAATGTATCCAATATCGAGAATATTTTACCTTGTTGCTGGGGAACAATTCGTTTTTGCATATAGGTTACTAATGGGATTTTACCGGTCGCCAAAACTATCCCGATCACTAAACTAATTAAAAAAGTAACCACGATAAATAAGCTTGATGATTGTTTAAGTGTCTTTAAGGTAAGTGCAATGCCCGTAATCATCAAACCACAAATTGCCCAGCTACCAACAATATAGCGAAGTTCATGCTGGTAGGCTCGCAAGAGGGGCATGAGTAGCGAAGCTAGAATCATTCCGATAGGCATTGTCACTTCAATTGCACCAATGGCAAAACTATTACCGGCTAGCTTTTTGAAAATAACAAATGGGAGTCAAACTGACAAGCTTACCATGAAAAAGTTAATTACAAACATCCCGATTGTCAATAGCAGCACAACCTTAGTCTGCCATAAATAGCGTACTGCCTGTTTGAAGGAATGTTGCTGCTGGATGGTGGCTGTAGTAACAGTTGCTTCACTATTAACTGGTAAAACGGATTGTTGGTGGTAAGGAAGTTTAAAGAAGCAGCCAATCGCCAGCAGCTCACAAAAAACTTCAAAAAATAGAAACGCTGGTAGCTTGACCCAACTATAGACAGCGCCAGCCAGCAAAGGACCCAATAAGCCGCACAAAGAACTGACTGATTGTTGGAGGCCGTTGAAGGTCACCAATTCATTCTCATCAGTTACCATGTAAACTGCCGAGGTCATCAAAGTCGTACCATAATAATGTCGCTTAAATCAAGAAAAATCGTCAGTACTGATACCGACCAAACTGAAACCGCGCCCCCGACTCGTAAAAAGAGCGCAAAAATAATTAGCGAAATCACACTCATTCCTTGAGAAACAACAAGTAGTCGTCGTTTAGGAAATTTATCAACTACATTACCAATTAATGGGGTCGCTAAAATTGACGTCACCGAACTCACTACTAAAATTGTGCTATATGACGCCGCACGATTTGTTTTGTCAAGCACTGCCAGTGACAAGACAAATGAAAAGATGCTACTGCCTAACTCAGAAAACAAAATCGCACCAATTAACCAAAATCGTTTTTCTCTCAAAATCAAACCTCACTTACTATTTAAATGTGCTTAAGTGAGTTTACATGCCACATCTGCTTCACCTACTTTCCTTCTCACAAAGATTTAAATTTTTTCTTTATCTAATGAAATTACTTGCGAATACTGATCCGCTAAGGCTGGATTTAAATGATGAGTAACCTCAACCACGGTTAACTCTGAGTCCGCTAGTAAGCGTTGATCAATGGCTTGAGCCGTTTTGACATCTAAAGCGGATGTTACTTCGTCTAAACAGGCGATTGCTCGCGGCCCAAAGAAACTGCGGGCCAGCGCCAAGCGTTGTTGTTGGCCGCCAGAGAAGTTACGTCCATTCTCAGAAATAACCATGTCACAATTATCAACGAAATCAACCCCAGCAAAGCTTAGTGATTGTGCGACTTGATCCCGATTTGGCTCTGCCTCCCAAATTGTCACATTATTGGTAATGCTATCATTGAACAAGTAGTTATCTTGATCAACATATTGGGAAATTTGACTGATTTGCTGACTGCTTAAACTGTTCAACTCATGGCCATCGATTTGAACACTACCTTGATAGTCTTTAAGTTGCCCGTTAAGAATCTTCAGCAAGGTACTTTTGCCCGAGCCACTATGACCGACAATTGCGACTTTTTCAGATTTTTTAATGACAAAATTTAAATTCGTGATAATCTGTTGTCCTGCCAGCTGATAGCTTAAATGACTGGCAGCAATTTTATCTTGAAAACTGAAACTAGTCGCTGAAGTTTCAGCATATTTAGGCGCCGGTTGTAATTCTTGAATCAGTGGTTCCGTTGCCCGCAACTGAACTTGTTCTTTACTTAAGTGTTTCAGCCCATTGAAAATACTTGCGGCAATGCTGCCAGTCGAACTAATCGCCCCTAAAGGAATCTGGCCCAGAATCGCCAGCACACTCGTCACCACGTCCACCAACATTTGGCAAATCAAACTGATTAAATTTATGCCCGTATCCACTTGATCTTCAACTCGGGTGTACGCGACTTTATTGGCGCCATATGATTCTGCGGCGAGGCCCACTCTTTGTGGTAATAATCGTAATTTGTTAGCATTGAAGAAGACGTTAAAGCCATTGAGTAAATTCGTGATTTGATTTGAGAACGCGCCATTGGCTTGGGATAGATTAGCCGTTGCCACGCTTAATCGCTTCCGGAATTGTTTTGGTAGCACCAACATCACCACTGCCAAAACTACGGCTGTCAGTAATAACAGATAATGGTACATTGCTAAAGTGATGGCCGCAAAAACAACGGCAGCCACATCACCGACCAATCCGAAAAAATTATGAAAAGAATGATTCTCAATAATTTCGGCGTCGTTAATATAATGCGAAATATATTGACCAACGTTTTTCTGATGAAATTGATTAATGTCTGATTGGGCGATTTGCGTCGAAACATCCGCTCGTAAATCGACTAACAGCCGTTGAATCAATTTTTCTTGCGAAACGTCCTGAAAATATTCACTGACCATGACCACCAACCAGGTCAGCAAATTGATGCCTAACCAGAAAAATAATTTGGACAGATTTTTTTCAAAAATAGCATTGGTTGAAAAAGTAAATAACACTGCTGTTACTGTGTTCAGCAACGTATTGACGATCAACCACAAAATATTCAGCAGTGTTGCCTGAGGATGGTTGCGCAGATATTTTTTCATTTTCATCGCTCGATTCGAGGGTGGTTGGGACTAGTGAGCCGAATTAATCGACCACCGGATTGCCCGCTGACTTTAATTTTGTTTCAAAGAAAAGATGGTTGCTTGGTGTGGTCAATTGCAGTAAATTATCCGGGTCTTCAATAGCAACTTCGTGATGAAATACATCAGTCAAAGTCACCTGGTGCGTTGTTTCCTGCTGAGGAGCACGTAGCTGCAAAATAAAGTAATTAATCGCGCCCTGGTCACTAGCTTTTTGGAACTTCTCAATTGACCGCACTTGAAACAGACTTGGCTCACGATTGGCGCCAGATATAGTCAGAAATCCTAGTCGAAAGCAAAAAGTCTCCTGACGTTGGCTATCTATGGGATTCTGATCATCAAGTTGGACCACACACCATTGCGTATTCTTAAAATCGGCAACTGTATTCGCGTAGCCGCTGGTGCGACCGCGAGCTTGACTAACTAAGCGATTAACACCTTGAACAGTGGTATTGGTTGTCGTGGCTTGACTGGTCTGATTTTTCTGGCTGGTTTTAGTTGTTGCACTCGTCTTTTACTGACTAACAGCGCCGGTCTTTGGTGCTGACCACTTGACATCAAAACTGCTTTGAAGCAAAGCACCACTGATCCCACCAAGCATAAAAATCAAGCTGCCAAGAACAAGGAACCCAGTTTTCTTCATCTAAATCACCTCACACCTAAGCTTTAACTGTGCCTATTTAATCCGAAGTACTGTCTATGTCAATTTTTAAATGGCGGCAAAATCAACCGTCTGATCAACTAATGGTCGAATTTCATCATGAAGATTATGGGTAACCATAATAATTGTTTTATCTGTTTGACTTAATATTTTTTGTTCAATTCTTAGCGCTGTTTTCGCATCAAGCGCCGAAGTAATTTCGTCTAGCAGTAAAATTGGCCGATCACTGAGCAACATCCGGGCCATGGCAATACGTTGCATCTGGCCGCCAGATAGATTATCACCACCGTGTCTCAGCATAGTGTCCAATCCATTATCCAGCTGTGGTAAAAACTCATTCACCCCACAAATATCACAAATTTCTTGAAGTTGGGCGGCACTGGCTGGGCGTCCCATCAGAATATTCTCGCGCAGCGTCGCTGAAAAAATATAAGGATGCTGATCAACATAAAGCATCCGCGCTTGAATTGCACTTTCACTAAGTTGATGATAATCCTGGCCATCGACCAATAACTGACCCTGATAATCAACTAGCATGTCAAAAATAATATTTAATAAGGTGGTTTTACCACTACCCGAGGGTGCAATAATGGCATATTTTTGTTTTTTACGAAATTTAAATTGAAATTCGTGAGTACCGGCTGAGACGCCCCACGATATTGATAGGAAATATTTTTTAACTGAATTTGTTGATTGAAGGTCGACAACTGTTGTTTGGCCGGGCTGTCGTCGCTGATTACTAAATCCTGATACTTTTTCAAAATCGGTTTAGTGGACCGCACCCCGACTAAATCAAAGCTCATTGCCGTCAAATTGCCAAAAATGATTCCAGCTAAAGACGAGCAAGTAATGATGCTCCCGACTTTCATATATCCCCGCAAAGCGAGCCAACCAGCCAGCACCACAACCGCGGTTTGACTGATCAAACTCACTTCATTGATCACGCCACTATTCTCACCTTTAACGGTCATAAAGGCGACTTTCTTTTGACCAAAATTTTCCGAGGATTGTTTAACTTTGCGCCGGATCAAATTTTTAAGCCTGAGAATATACAAAGCATTGTATCCAGCAAAGACATCAGTAACCTGCTCGGTCAGATGCTCATTAGCTTGACTGTACTCATCAGAACTCCGCTCTAACTTGCGCTGTAAAATTTTCGGAGCCAGAATCATCAAGACTGCCAATAACAGCACTAAAATCAAGAGACTGTAATGATAGCGAATAATCATGATTGCATTCAGCAAAACCGCAATCATGGTTTGCAGGACATCAAAGATATTTTCAAAACCCTGAGTATCGCGAATTTTATAATCAAGTTAGCCACCCATGTTGATTGATCAAAAAATGGTCAAAAAAAGACACCAAGACGAAAAATCAGGTATCATTGAAGTTCCAACACTAAACAATGAGAGAGGTTTTCGTCTTGA
>NZ_RHOT01000025.1 GCF_003946675.1 Lapidilactobacillus gannanensis
GTGTGGTAACTATAAGAATAGGTCTTCATGGCCTTTTTGGTCTAGTCATTTAGGTGTTGCACTTCAATTTTAAATCCGGCGCCGATTATTTTATAAAAAAATAGTTAACTAACTTTAAACTGGTGAATAGTTTTTTTAGACTAACTAGCGTAAGATAGTAGGCAGTAAGCGGCCTGATACAGTTAGAGGTCAGGAAATTAGTATGGGAGTAATTTTGATGAAAAACCGCGATTTTAAGCGACGTTTGGGTTATTTAATTTTTGCAATTGCTTTAGATGCTGCCGCCAATGCCCTGATGATCCAGAGTAATTTGGGGAGTGCTGTCTGGACAGCATCAGCAGTCAATTTAGCACAATTACTAAAAATTTCTAATGGGACGACTTTATTTGGTTATGCGATTTTAGTGACGATTGCGAATCAATTGCTATTACGACATTTCGATGGTCATATTTTTATTTCTAATTTAATTTTCGCTTTACCGTTCAGTTATTTAGTGGATTTTTTTGTTTATTTATTGCAACCGCTGCATATTTCGCAGTTGAATTTTCCGCTTCGTTTAATCTGTGATATTACTGGACTAATCGGGATTGCGATTGGTATTTCGATTTATCAACGCTGTAATTTGGTACAGCATCCTAATGATGAACTGGCTTACTTGTTAAGATTTAAGTATTTGCATAGTTCCGCAGGATGGGGTCAGTTGATCAGTTATTTGCCACCATTTTTGGTGATGTTGATTTGTTATTTGACGACTGGTCATTTAGTTGCGGTCGGTATTGGGACGCTCTTGGCTATCTTTAGTCAAGGCTGGATTATTGGTTGGGCGGACCAGCTAGTCGTCCCCTCACTGAAACATCATTTTCGCGAGTAGTGGTGCCAATAACTGGAAATAACTGGCAAAAGATAAATAAATACCCTAGTTTTCTAGGAAATATGATAGACTAAAGAGTAAATCTATTTGGGAGGATCAGTGATGAATTCGGTTAATTTACAGGCATTATTTTCAATCTTAAGCGCATTAGCTTTTATTTATTTAAGTTACCAAGTACTGTCCGTTATTCGCTTCGATGTTTTTTTGCATGATCATCAAGAAGCTAAAGCACGGATTCTCAAATTACTTTTGGCAATTTGCATTGGTTACACAGTCAGTTCTTTCTTAATTTCAATTATTATGAATTTACAAAACGTTATTTTTGGTTATTAGTGAGGGATTAATATGGAAGAAATTATCATTCAAGGTGGTCAACAATTACACGGTACAGTCCAAATCGATGGCGCTAAGAATGCGATTTTGCCAATTATGGCGGCGGCCTTACTTGCTGAAACTGGCACGACAGAAATTGATGCGGTACCAATTTTAGCTGATGTATTTACGATGAAGTCTGTCTTATCTGCACTAAACGCTGAAGTAACTTTTGACCAGCAACGTCAGCAATTACAAATTGATGCGAGTCAACATTTAGCGGTGGAAGCACCATTCGAATTAGTATCAAAAATGCGTGCCTCGATCGTTGTCCTAGGTCCCTTACTAGCTCGCTTGGGGCATGCAAAAGTAGCCATGCCAGGTGGTTGTGCAATTGGTTCACGGCCAATTGATTTACATTTAAAAGGTTTACGACAACTAGGCGCAAAAATCACTCAAAATAGTGGTTATATTGAAGCGGAAGCAACAAAATTGATTGGCGCCGATATTTATTTGGATTTTCCAAGTGTCGGGGCAACTGAAAATATTATGTTAGCTGCAGTTTTGGCTGAGGGAACGACCTTTATCGAAAATGCAGCTCGAGAACCGGAAATTGTTGATTTGGCCATTATGTTGGATAAAATGGGTGCAAATGTTTCTGGCGCCGGGACTGAAACGATTAAAATTGTTGGGGTTCAACATTTACACGGTGTTAATCATCAAGTGGTCCAGGATCGCATTGAGGCAGGCACCTTTATGATTGCTGCAGCGATTACTCATGGGGAAGTATTAATTAAGGACGCAATTGCAGCACATAATCGGCCACTGATTTCTAAGCTAGTGGAAATGGGCGTGACCATTGTGGAAAATGATGCTGGTGTTTTGGTTAAAGGACCTGCTGAACTGCAGGCTGCTAATATAAAAACCATGCCCCATCCAGGATTTCCAACAGATTTACAGCCACAAATGACAATTGCCCAATTATTAGCAACTGGTGTTAGCGTGATGAATGAGACCGTTTTTGAAAATCGGTTTATGCACATGAATGAGTTACGACGAATGAATGCTGATTTTGAAATTGAGGGTAATACTCTCTTCCTACATGGTCCTGCCCAATTAAAAGGAGCCCAGGTAGATGCGACGGATTTACGGGCTGCAGCAGCTTTAGTGTTAGCCGGTTTAGTTGCCGATGGTGAAACTCGGGTGACTCATTTACAATATTTGGATCGCGGCTATTATTTATTACATCAGAAATTAAGTCAATTAGGTGCTAATATTCGCCGTAGCGAGGTCTTCGAAGATGGGGCCGAGCGTCCAGTTTTGACTGCCTATTAAATAATGATGAGATGTGGTTACTGGTGTAGCAGCTGCATCTCATTTTAGGGTGGTCCAGTGTGGCATTAAGTTAGTTCAATGATAAAAAATGCAAATATGAGAATTCAAAGCACCAATAATTTTGGCTAGTTTAATTATTCCTTCAATCTGGGTTGCCGGTTTGAATAAATAATTGAGTTAGCCTACGTCAAAAAATATCGCTTTTCACGACTACTTATTATTAAGCTAATCTAAAGGCGCATTGGCGGTTCTATTGAAGTGTGCTATAATTTTTCAGTGAATAGCGAGAGGAGTAACAGGCATGGCAAAAGATATCGGGATCGATTTAGGAACTGCTAATGTGTTAATTAATGTACGAGGGAAAGGTATCGTTCTTAATGAACCATCAGTGGTCGCAATCGATACGACTAACGGCAAAGTAGTGGCCGTTGGTGAAGACGCCTATCGAATGGTTGGTCGGACTCCCGGCAACATTCGGGCAATTCGTCCTTTGAAGGACGGGGTAATCGCTGATTTTGATATTACTGAAGCGATGTTAACCCATTTCATTAATAAATTGAATGCAAAATCATTTATGTCAAAATTAAACATTTTAATATGTTGCCCAACAAATATTACTTCAGTTGAACAAAAGGCAATTGTCCAAGCAGCTCAAGCAGCTGGTGGTCATAAGGTTTACCTTGAGTTAGAGCCTAAAGTAGCGGCTGTTGGTGCTGGCATGGATATTTTCAAACCTCAAGGTAATATGGTCATTGATATTGGTGGTGGTACTAGTGATATCGCTGTCTTATCAATGGGTGAGGTTGTTACTAGTCGGTCATTACGCTTGGCCGGCGACAAGATGGACGCTTCAATCGTCAATTATGTGAAGCAGAAGCATAATCTTTTGATTGGTGAGCGAACGGCAGAAACAATTAAAAAGGAAATTGGGACGGCTTATGAGCCTGATCAAGATAAAGAAATCGAAGTTCGTGGTCGTGATTTAGTTGATGGCTTACCAAAAGAAATCACGATTAATGCCAGTGAGGTTGAACAAGCCTTACATGAAAGTTTGATGAATATCGTGGCAGCAGCCAAGGAAGTCTTGGAACAGACCCCACCGGAACTATCAGCTGACATTATCGATCGTGGCATTATGCTTACAGGTGGTGGTGCTTTGTTACAAGGCATCGACCGCTTATTCTCTGACCAATTAAAAGTTCCCGTTGTCTTGGCTGAGAATCCTTTAGATTCTGTAGCCTTAGGAACTGGGATGTTGCTAGAAAATATTGCGCATCATCAACAGTATTAAAGCGGAGTGATGGTATTTGAAATTTAAAGTTGATCAGGGTCATGTTTATTCAGTGTTAAAATTTCTAGCATGGGTCTTACTGGCAATCGTTGTTGCCTTTGTCATTGGGGCACTGATTGGTTATGGTATGTCAGGTAAAGGAAGTCCCTTTTCGGTATTTTCACCGCATACTTGGCAGCATATTCTTGATTTTTTGCGTTAGTGACGAGGTGATTTAGATGCGACGGATTTTAATTGGGTTGATTCATGGTTATCAGCGTTATATCTCGCCTTTGTCGCGTCCGCACTGTCGTTATTATCCGACTTGTTCCAGCTATATGTTAGGCGCCATTGAACAACATGGCGCTTTTTTGGGAATGATAATGGGAATTGCGCGGATTCTACGGTGTAATCCCTTTGTCCGCGGAGGTTTTGATCCGGTCCCGGATTGGTTTACTTTGCGGCGTCATCCTCATCCAGAGTTGTTTGAAGATGAGATCATTGCAGCAAAGTTTCACCCTGATAGAATTAGTAAAAAGGAGTAGTTATGGCAAAACAAATACGACCAGTTGAAGTTAAACTTGTTGATCAAGACGAAACTCACTGGCAATTAGAAACTGATCAAGGACGCTTAATCGGCCGAATTGTTAAAGATGGTAAACGTTACTTAAGCTATTTTGGGCTTGATAATCAAGCTAGTCGGCATCGCGATCTTGATGAAGCGACCCAAGATTTATTGTTGCAGTATAATCTTCATCAACATTAAATCAATTTTGAAACAATAAAGGTGGTTAGTTATGCCAGTTGAGCAACATTCAGAGGAAAAAGGGTCCAATCGGATTGATTATGGGATTTTATTTTCAGTCTTAATGCTGGCATTGTTCAGCATTGTGGCTGTCTATGTCGCTACTAGTCATGACAGTAGTGCCACCTCAAGTCCTATCCGGGCAGTCATTATGCAAGTTGTGTGGTACACGATTGGTGCAGTTGCGGTTGTGGTCATTATGCAATTTGATGTGGAACAATTATGGAAGATTGCGCCGTACGCCTATGGTGCAGGAATCTTTCTATTAATGGCAGTGCTAGTTCTATATGATAAGCAACAATTTATTAATACTGGGGCTAAAAGTTGGTTTAGTTTTCATTCATTTACGTTTCAGCCATCTGAGGTAATGAAGCCGGCGTTTATTATTATGTTGGGGCGCGTAGTTACCCAGCATAATGTAAAATATCCGGTGCATAGTGTTAAAACTGATTTTGTTCTTTTAGGTCGGATGTTACTTTGGACAGTACCAGTGGCCGTCTTGTTAAAATTACAAAATGACTTTGGGACCATGTTGGTTTTCTTGGCGATTTTTGCTGGGATGGTTCTGGTTTCCGGTGTTTCTTGGAAAATTATTGTTCCGGCTTTTCTGGCAGTTGTCTTAGTTGGTGGTGGCGCAATTTACATGGTCACCCAAGATTGGGGACAACAAATCCTCGGACATTTTGGGTTTAAGACTTATCAGTTCCAGCGTGTGTTGAACTGGCTGAATCCTTCTCAAGATACCAGTAACAGTGGGATGCAACTGTGGCAAAGTATGAAGGCAATTGGTTCCGGTCAAATGACAGGTCGTGGCTTCAATCAAATTAAAGTGTATGTGCCAGTGCGGGAGTCAGATATGATTTTCTCGGTTATTGGCGAGAACTTTGGTTTTTTAGGTAGTTGTGCCTTAGTGTTACTCTATTTCTTGCTAATTTATCAAATGATCAAAGTGACTTTTGATACAAAAAATGAGTTTTATGCTTATGTCTCGACTGGGGTTATCATGATGATCTTATTCCATGTTTTTGAAAATATTGGGATGAGTATTGGTTTGTTACCATTGACTGGGATTCCGTTACCGTTTATTTCCCAAGGTGGTTCGGCTTTACTTGGAAATATGATTGGAATCGGTCTGGTGATGTCGATGCGTTATCATTACAAGAGTTATATGTTTACCAATCGTGAGGATCAGGACTTTCAGAATTCACAAATCTAAATCATGATTAACAATTAAGAAAACTGTGACGATTTTTTAAATCGTCCAGTTTTTTTTGTACTTTTAATAAGTAAAAAATATAACACCACTAGTGAATGTGTTATAATTCAACTAGAAAAACACGAAAATAATTGTTAAATGTCCAAAAAATGGAGGTATTCTTATGGCAACAGAAAATTATTTCTGGCAAAGTGAGTTGGCTGACGGTTCAATCCAGTTAGGTTTAAATGAAGCTGGTCGCGAATTACTCGGTGAAATTCGTTATGTTGATTTACCGCAAGTTAATCAAACAGTTAAAGCTGGTGAAATGTTGATTGAAGTTGAAGCAGAAAAAATGGTTCAAGATTTACCAACACCAATCACCGGTGAGGTTGTCACAGTACATCAAGCGTTAAAAGACCAACCTGAATTACTGAGCAGCCCTGATAGTCAAAAAAATTGGGTGGTAACCTTAAAGAAATAGGGAGACGACAATGACAACTTTAGTAATTAACGATTTGCATGTCCGAATTGACGATGAAAGTGGTCATAAGGAAATTTTAAAGGGCGTTAATCTAACCATGAAAACTGGTGAGATTCATGCCATTATGGGTCCAAATGGTACTGGTAAGTCTACTCTTTCTGAAACCATTATGGGTAATCCAAGATATCAGGTGACTTCTGGCGATATTTTGCTTGATGGTCAAAGCCTATTAGACCAACCAGTTGATGCACGGGCACGCGCAGGTTTGTTTCTGGCCATGCAATATCCAGCCGAAATTATGGGTGTGACGAATGCCGAGTTTATGCGCGCAGCTATTAACGCTCGCCGGCCAGATGATGATCCTATTTCTGTCCGAGACTTTATTAAAGAATTAGATCAGAATTTAGCGTTATTAGATATGAATGAAGCAATGGCAGAACGCTATCTTAATCAAGGATTTTCTGGTGGTGAGAAAAAGCGTAACGAAATTTTGCAATTATTGATGATCAAACCAGCTTTTGCAATTCTTGATGAAATTGATTCCGGGTTGGATATTGATGCGATGAAAGTTGTTGCCAAAGGTGTGAATTCCATGCGTGGTGATAATTTTGGCTCTTTGATCATTACCCATTACCAACGGTTGCTAGATTACATTGAACCTGACGTGGTTCATGTTATGATGGGCGGTCGGATTGTCAAATCAGGTGATGCTCAGTTAGCTAAGAAGCTAGAGGCTGAAGGTTATACGGGATTACGTGATGAGTTAGGCTTGGATATTAAATTAACTGACGAGAACTAGGAGGTCAATATGAGTAAAACAAAAACATTTTGCGAACTAAGTGACCTCCAGCATTATAGTCAACAATTGCAAGAGCCCGCTGTAGCTTGGCAAATGCGGCAGCAAGCTTGGCAAGCAACGATGACTGCACCAAACCCCAGCTTTGCTAAAATTAATTATCGTCCTTGGGCAAACTTGCAAGGCCAATTAACGGTGGCTAGTCAAGCAGTCCCATTGCCAGCCAGCACGGCACAAATCGCACAAGTTGCTGGTCAGCCAGTACAAGTCCGGCTTTCAACTGAGGCCCAGACAGCTGGCGTTGAGGTCTTAGATCTTGTTGCGGCGTGGCAACAATGGCCTGATTTGATGCAGCAATATTTTGGTCAGGTTATGCCCTGGACCAGCCAACAACTTGCGGCAACTCATTACGCAACGGTAAATAGTGGCGTTGTTATTCGTGTACCAGCAAATACCAAACTTCAAGCGCCACTAACTTGGGACTTTTATCAAAATGGTACTGGTCGCCAATTAAATAGTCAGCATGTTTTATTAATTGCTGGCGCTGATAGTGAATTCTCAATTCTAGAAAATCGGCGAACTTTAGGCAGCGACCAACCAAGCGCCAGCATTGTAGAAGAATTAGTGTTATTAGCCGGCGCTAAAGTGCGCTTTGCTGCGATTGATCAGTTGTCCTTACCGACCTACTTGGCCCGTTATGCCCGGCTGGCAACGAATGCGAGGTTAGACTGGGCATTAGGGATTATGAACGATGGCGATGTGCTGGCTGATTTTAATACTGATTTAAATGGTCAGGGCAGTCAAAGTGAAGTCAAAGCTGTTGCAATTTCTACTGGTCGCCAAAATCAAGGAATCACGACGCGAATTACTAATTACGGGCAGCACACTAAGGCTAATATTCTTCAACATGGGGTTATCTTAAGCGATGCAACGCTGATTTTTAACGGGATTGGTCATATTGTTAAAGGTGCTCGTGGTAGTGATTCTCAGCAGGAAAATCGGGTTTTAATGTTATCCAGAACAGCTCGTGGTGATGCTAATCCGATTTTATTAATTGATGAAAATGATGTTCGTGCTGGCCATGCAGCGTCTGTTGGTCGCGTTAATCAAGAACAAATGTATTATTTAATGAGTCGGGGCTTGTCAAAAGATTTAGCAGAGCGTTTAGTTATTCGTGGTTTCTTAGGGTCAGTCCTGAGTGAGATTCCGGCAGCTGAAGCGCGGCAGATTTTGACAGACACGATTGAAAGGAAGCTTATCGATGGTCAAAGACATCGCGACCGCGCGCAATGATTTTCCACTATTAGCAACGACAATGAATCAAGCACCAATCACATACTTGGATAATGCAGCTACGACGCAAAAGCCACAGCCCGTTATCGATCGATTGATTAAGTACTATCAAACCGAAAATGTTAATGTTCAGCGCGGTGTCTATGCCTTAGCACAAGCAACTACAACTAAGTACGAACAGGTTCGGCAACAGGTAGCCGATTTTCTCAATGCCCAACCGACCGAAATTGTTTTTACGCGCGGGACAACGACTAGTTTAAATTGGGTCGCGCAAAGTTTTGCTCCGACAGTGATCCAACCAGATGATGAAATTCTCATTACGATTATGGAGCACCATAGTAATTTAGTACCTTGGCAGATTGTTGCCCAGAAACTAGGTGCTCGGTTGCGTTATGTCGAATTAGATGATGCGGGTCACCTGGACTTGAAGCAGCTACAGGCGAGTCTGACGTCACGGACTAAAATCGTCGCCTTGACTCATGTGTCCAATGTTTTAGGAACCATCAATCCAATCAAACAAATCACAACTTGGGCTCATCGGGTTGGCGCCTATGTTGTTGTTGATGGTGCTCAGGCAGTTGGTCATTTGCCAGTAGATGTTCAAGACTTGGACTGTGATTTTTATGCTTTTTCTGGTCATAAAGTTTATGGCCCGACAGGTATTGGGGTACTCTATGGTAAAGCAGCGTTATTAGCACAAATGCCACCGGTTGAGTATGGTGGCGAAATGATAAATTTGGTAACTAGACAGACGACTGATTTTAAGCCGGCACCGGCAAAGTTTGAGGCTGGGACTATGCCAATTGCCCAGGTGATTGGCTTGGGCGCAGCGTTGGACTATCTGACAAGTCTTGGCTGGTCACAAATTATGACGCAAGAACAGCATCTGTTGCAGCTGGCAGGGTCACAGTTACAGGCAATTCCTGGAGTTACCTTATATGGGCCAGCCTTAACTACGGCTCATTCAGCGGTTTTGTCGTTTAATTTGGCTGGTGTTCATCCCCATGACTTGGCAACAGTGCTGGATAGTCAGGGCGTGGCGATTCGCGCAGGTCATCACTGTGCGCAACCGCTAATGACAGCTTTGCAAGTTAGCGCAACCGCGCGGGCCAGTTTTGCGTTTTACAACAATGATCAAGATGTTGAACGGCTAATTACCGCCGTTAAAATGGCGAAGGAGTTCTTTCAAGCATGAATATTTCGCAATTAAATGATTTGTATCGTCAATTAATTATCGACCACGCCCAACATCCGCATCATCATGGTGAGCTAGCTCAGGCTGATCAACAGATTAATCTGAATAATCCGACGTGTGGTGATGTCATTGATTTGCAAGTTATTTTTGAAAATGAATACATTAAGGAAATTGCCTTTAGTGGTGATGGCTGTTCTATTTCGCAAGCATCAGCTAGTATGATGTGTGACTTGGTCAAGGGTCAGTCAACGGCGCAAGCTAAGCAAGAAATTGCGGTTTTTTTGGAGATGTTGATGAATAATCCGGACGAGCCCAGCGAGACGTTAGGTGATGCTGCAGTTTTGGCAGCAGTTGTTAAATTTCCAGCTCGGATCAAATGTGCTACCTTAGCCTGGAAAGCGCTGGAACAAGCAATTACACAGGAGGAAGATCATGGCGGAAACTAAGAATACTAAGAACAATGAAGACATGCTCGCCAGTGTGCCAGCCTTTGTTGACTACGATTATGGCTTCAGTGATGATGTTCAGCCTATCTATAGTACTGGTCGTGGCTTAACCGAAGCGACAGTTCGCGAGATTTCTGCAGCCAAGCAGGAACCAGATTGGATGTTGCAAATTCGCTTACGTGCTTATAAAACCTATTTAAAAATGCCCATGCCTGATTTTGGTCCTGATTTGTCAGGCCTAGATTTAGATAATATGCTGTATTATCAGAAGGCGACTGATCGTCAGTATCGAGATTGGGATGAAGTGCCTGATAAAATTAAGGATACTTTTGAACGCTTAGGTGTCCCTGAAGCAGAACGGAAATACTTAGCTGGTTCTTCAGCTCAATATGAGTCTGAAGTGGTTTATCATAATATGCGCCAGGAATTTGAAAAATTAGGAATTGTCTTTATGGATATGGATTCGGCTTTGAAAGAGTATCCTGAGATGGTTAAAGACTATTTTGGTACTCTGGTTCATATGAATGATAATAAATTTGCTGCACTGAATACCGCTGTCTGGTCAGGCGGTACCTTTATTTATGTGCCTAAGGGGGTCAAAACCGAGATTCCGATTCAAGCGTATTTTCGAATCAACGCAGAGAATTCTGGCCAGTTTGAGCGGACTTTAATTGTCGTGGATGAGGATGCCAGCGTGAACTATGTTGAAGGCTGTACGGCCCCTAATTATTCCTCAGATAGCCTCCATGCGGCCGTGGTTGAAGTTTTTGTTAAGCCGCGGGGTTATTGTCGTTATACGACGATTCAAAATTGGTCGAAGAATGTTTATAGTTTGGAAACCAAGCGAGCCCAAGCACTGGATGATGCAACAATGGAATGGGTCGATGGTAATCTAGGCTCGAAAATCACGATGAAATACCCTAGTGTTTATTTGGATGGTCGTGGCGCTCGCGGCACCATGTTGTCAATTGCTGTGGCAGGTGAGGGCGTGATTCAGGATAATGGTGCGCGTATGATTCATGCAGCACCAAACACCTCGAGTTCGATTGTTTCTAAATCAATTTCTAAAGACGGTGGTGCCGTTAATTATCGCGGCACCGTGCGCTTTGGTCGTGAAAGTGATAATTCTTTTGCCCATGTTGAATGTGATACCATCTTGATGGATGAAGAATCTAGTTCGGATACAGTGCCTTATAATGAAATCCTTAACGGCAATGTTGCCATGGAACATGAGGCTAAGGTTTCTAAAATTTCTGAGGAGCAACTATATTACCTCATGAGTCGTGGTATTTCCGAGGCCAAAGCAACAGAAATGATTATTATGGGCTTCGTTGAACCATTTACCAAACAACTACCAATGGAATATGCGGTTGAATTGAATCGGCTGATTAGTTACGAGATGGAAGGGTCCGTCGGATAGTAGCAGTTTTAATGTTAGTTACTGTCTTAAAAGAGAATATGACAAAAAGCGGTCAGCCAGTGCGCATTAACCGTAAGATGCCGAACAATTCGTTAGAATTGCTCGGCATTTTTGCGTTAAGCGGAACCGGTTGCCGTTTGAGAACACGGTTCAGCAACGAAAGTTTGGATTATTTTTGGAGAATAGACTGATGTCCCAGAATCTTTTGCTCTGCAGTGTTTATCGACGTTTAGTCAAAGATACTTTTTTTTGAGCTAAGCGTATCAGCAGATAATTATTCAGCGATTTTTCTAAAAAAACGACGATAAACAGAGAATACAGCGCTAGGAAGTGAGTGTAAAATGTAAAAATATAATTGGAGGTTGAGGCAAATGATCTATCTAATAAGTTATTTGGTTTTGGGCGTACTATCGGTTATTTACGCTTATTTTAATCGAGGAAATGGCCAATCGTGGTACTACAACTTATTTTTAATACAATTAGTGGGCAATATTAGTTTCTTTGGATTTTTCAATTTTATTGGCCATGTCTTGCTGCGAAAGAAAGTGGCTCAGTCGATCGGTTGGGTAACCAATGGCTTTCAAATTGAGCTAGGAATTGTGTCACTCGGTATCGGCATCTGCGGCATTCTTAGTTACTGGTTCAGAGATGGTTTTTGGTTAGCCACTTTAATTCCAGTGGCAGTGTTTTTGATTGGTGCTGGGGTGCTACATATCAAAGAAATGATGCGCGATAAGAATTTTAATTCTGGTAACGTCACCATTATTATGCCCGATTTTTTGATCCCGCTGACATTGGGAATTCTATATATTTTAAGTTTGTCCAAATAAAAAAGGCAATCGGCAGTTGTTTCAATCAGTATTGCCAGCTTTGAAAAATGGTTTTGATTGCAATATTTTGGCCGCTGTGAAGTTGGTGGTTAGTCACTTAAAATTGCCAGTTAATATTTGAATGAAAAGTTTGAGGCTGTGACATAAGTCGCTTTAGCCAAAATAAAGCCGAACCTTGTTTGTTAAAACCTGTTCTCAAAAGGCAACCGCTTTTTGTCACACACTGTTTTTTTGACTTGATTTACACGTAATATCACAAGCAGATAACGAACAGATTTCATTCCGATAACAAGTCAAAAAAGACGCCAACAGGTCTATTCAGCACGCTAACTCTTGCGGTACACTGAACTTGTAATGTTACGCTATTATTGTCTGGCTAGCGTTAAAAACAATCCGATCGTGGGTGGAATTAATGACAAAAATTGTGGGAATCGCTTTAGGCTTAATGCTGGTAATCAGTGTCTATCGGCTTAATTGTCAGCGTTATGCGAAAACAGTGCTCAGTTTGTTATTAATGCTTTTTCTAATAATTTTAGGACTCATTTGGTATCGCCAAGGTTTGTTTGCGGCTGGCCTTTGGTTGTTGGGCGCATATTTGGTTATTTATTATTTACAACTCATGCACCATAAATGGCAGCAGTATTTATTGCTTATTTCTGGTTCGTTATTAGGCTTACTATTGATTTAATGAGCAAACGGGTTTGATTTTTAGGGAGAAGTAACTTTATGGAGAAACCAACTCGAAATTATGTTTTACTGACCATTCTGTTTGGCGGTTTATTGTTGGCCTTTTTAACTTATCGCGGACTGCACCCACGAACACCACAGAATTTTGTTTTGGCCGAGACACAAAGTCAACGGTCTTCAAAGCAAGCAGCGTCCAAGTTGACAGTGAAAAAGTCGGTTGTGATTGATTCAAGTAATCAAGTAAAAAAGGCGAAAAAAAGGTCGAAATCAGCAAAACCCACTAAAAAAGTGAAGGCGATTGATTGGCAAGGGTCCTCGGAGAAGAAACCATACCCGACTCTGCGAGAAACTGATTGGATCAAGGTTTCTTTGCAGAAGCAGCGCACGTACTTAATGCGTGATCATACCGTGCTTTACACAATGCGCTGTTCAACTGGTTCTGGTGGCGATCGGGCAACGCCGGCTGGTAACTTTGCAATTCAAAGTGAGCGTGGCGACCAATTCTTCAACCAGCAGTCTGGCGAGGGTGCTCGTTATTGGGTTTCGTGGAAAGATCATGGTATTTATTTATTTCATAGTGTGCCCATTGATCATGCTGGTAATTACATTGTTTCAGAAGCAGAGCAATTAGGCGAGACGGCGAATTCTCATGGTTGCATTCGCCTTTCTGTGGCCGATGCCCAGTGGCTATATCAGCATGCGATTACAGGAATGCGAGTAGTTGTTGCCTAAATTCGATATTTCTTAAAATTTATTATTGCCGTCGCCGTCAGTTTTTGGTATGATAGATGACGTTGTGTTAAAGCAATGTGGTTTTTTGAGGATTTGCCAATAGTCTAATTATTTAATAATAGTTAGTTAATAAATAATTGAATTCAACTTTTAAAAAAGTTGAAAATAGCGTTGACAAATTGTTCGTTTTCCATTATCATTGTTTAAGTCGTCTGGTGTTATTACTTACTTTTAAAGCGATGTTGCAATAGTATGGCCCCTTGGTCAAGTGGTTAAGACACCGCCCTTTCACGGCGGTAACATGGGTTCAAATCCCGTAGGGGTCATTGCTACAAGTTTTATATTTTTATAATTTTTCAGCATGGAGGATTACCCAAGTCCGGCTGAAGGGAACGGTCTTGAAAACCGTCAGGCGGGTCAAACCGCGCGTGGGTTCGAATCCCACATCCTCCTTTTATTTTTATTATCGCGGGATGGAGCAGTCTGGTAGCTCGTCGGGCTCATAACCCGAAGGTCGCAAGTTCAAATCTTGCTCCCGCAATTGGTTCCATGGTCTAGTTGGTTAGGACGCCTGCCTGTCACGCAGGAGATCACGAGTTCGAGTCTCGTTGGAACCGTTAGCTTAAATGGCTCGGTAGCTCAGTTGGTAGAGCAATGGATTGAAGCTCCATGTGTCGGCGGTTCGATTCCGTCCCGCGCCATTGGAGGAGTAGCGAAGTGGCTAAACGCGGCGGACTGTAAATCCGCTCCTTCGGGTTCGGTGGTTCGAATCCACTCTCCTCCATTAATAGGGATATAGTTTAAAGGTAGAACTATGGTCTCCAAAACCATCAGTGTGGGTTCAATTCCTACTATCCCTGTTTTACCGATATGGCGGTATTGGTGAAGCGGTTAACACACCGGTTTGTGGCACCGGCATACGTGGGTTCGATCCCCACATACCGCCCTTTTTATTGGGTTATAGCCAAGCGGTAAGGCAATGGACTTTGACTCCATTATGCGCTGGTTCGAATCCAGCTAACCCAATTCCAATTATTTGGATATTAGCTGTTTAGTTTTTGATATTGTGGCGGTATAGCCAAGTGGTAAGGCAGAGGTCTGCAAAACCTTCACCACCGGTTCAAATCCGGTTACCGCCTTTTGGCAACAGCCACAATAAAGAATTAACTTTTTGCCGGTGTGGCGGAATAGGCAGACGCGCTGGACTCAAAATCCAGTGCCCGTTGAGGGCGTATCGGTTCGACCCCGATCACCGGTATTATTGTGGTAATTCAAGTAGTCTTGGTTAGTTGCTCATAGAGAGAAACCTTGTTAAATCAGTGTTTCTCTTTTTTGTGGTCTTGAGTGGTTGCTGGTAGAAAATAGCTTTACTCTCCACTTTCGCTTTTCGTGTAACGGCGTTATGGTATAAAAATACTTTATTATAATACATTGACTGCTTTCTCCGCTTCCTGTTTTTTTAGGCTGTCTAAGACGTGTGTATATATCTTTAGGGTAATTGCAAGGCTCTTGTGCCCAAGTCGCTTAGAGACGTATTTCATGTCGATTCCCTTGCTGATTAAATAAGAGCCGTGGCTGTGTCGCAAGCCGTGGAAAGTAAAACCTGGGCGAACAATTCCAGTATTATCCATGGCGCGCTTTAGTGCTCCATTGACGGCATTATCTGTGGGTGGTGTGTCTTGTGGCTGGCAAAAGACTAAATGATAAGGGTTGTTGATTGCATTAATTTTTTGGTGTTGGATTAATTCGTGTACGCTTGCAATCAAAACAGGGGAAACATCAAGAGTTCTGATCTCATGATTTTTTGTCGGCAAGAATACTGTTTCTTTATCCGCCCAAATAATATTATTTTCTTCGTCTCTTTCAGGCTTCCACGTGTGGTAGTTAAAAGATTTATTGATGTGGACTGTGTTCTTCTTCTCGTCAATATCGTCCCAAGTAATGGCCATAATTTCGCTCACACGGCAACCAGTGTAAATTGCGAATTGTACCATTGCTAAAGATAGCCGATTATAATTTGCATTTTGGTTGCAGTAATCACGTAACTTCTCGAATTCATCTGTTTCCAAAAACTTTTCTTCCTCCGTTTTTCCGTCTGTGTCGCCAAGCGTAACTTTGACTAGAGGGTTTTCAGTGAGCAGTTTATCAATGACGGCTGATTCCAAACATTGCGAGGCGTGGGAGTGCAGCTTCTCGACTGATTGTTTTGAGTGTTGGTGGCCTTTTTTGTCATCAATGTACCAATTGATAAATTGCTGGTAAGTCGTCCGTGTAATGTCTTTTACCTTGGTGCTTTTAAAATATTTCTTGATCGTATTTCTTGAGGTAGCATATTTGGTCAAAGTATTGTCTGAAATATTTGGTAGCTTATAGGTTTCCACCCAAGTTTCAAAATAATCGACAAAAGTAATATCATCATCCAAGATGACAGTGCCGCCATGTTCAACTATAAAATTTGCCGCAGCAAATTTTGCTTCTTTTTGAGTGGCAAAAGATTTTTTTCGGGCCAAGGGTCTTCCGTCTTTTTCTACCTTATATTCAAATATCCACGGTTTCTTTTTTCTATCTCTGCGTTTGTAAACACTCATGCTAATATCCTCCATTTATGGTAAAATTGAGTACAGAAAGAGCCCGTACTCTATGTACAGTTTTTTCCTAGGTTGACGTATCCCAAACTTTGGTCGGTGGGGGATGCGTCTTTTTTATGCTATTTATACATAATAAGAGTGTAGAAGCCTTCAGATGACTTGGATATACCTTGGTCTTGGATAACACCAAGTTTGATATCCACAAGCTCGTAACCATCTTTTTGTAAATCTACGACAATTTCATCTATCTGTGTCGTATACTTATCTTCGAGTCCAAAATTCTGATTTATCCATTTACTAAAACTATTGATCATAAATACGTGTGTGAAACCATCTTTTTCTTTTAAGAAGGGGCGCACATATCCGTTGTAAATCGATTGAGCAGATGTCTGCTGATTTTTGGTAAACATTCCCACTTTAGATCCCCCTATCTTGATTTACATTTTTTCGAATTTTAAGGTCCAATTTCCGTTAGAGATCACACTGATTGCATAGGTTCCTTCATCAATAGCTTGAACTTGAGAACCCGAATAATTGCCTATCTCATTTATTAAAGTTTTACTTTCTCCGTTTGAAACAATAAAATTACTATCACCAGTGTTAGTTGCAGTCAACTTATAACTTCCATCTTCGGGAATTCCCATAAAAACAACTTGTTGCCCAGATCCTGAAGCCTGCAACGTATTATTAACACTTGTTTCTGCAACTCGTTGGCTTATCGAAAATGACCAATTTCCATCTGATTGAACGTTGAATAAGTATTCGCCGTCGGTTGGAACGTCTATATAGGTTGTGCCAGTAAATGTGCCTATTTCATTGGCTAGTGATTTAAAATCGGTTCCATCACCATTTTTCATATCTACAATAAAGTTTGAAGACCCAGTATTTTTTTGTGTAATAATCGCAAATCCAGCCTTAAGAGTAAATTTATTTGAGACGTTATTGCCAGAACCATTGACAGTAATATCTTCTACATCTGAATTACCAAAATATCCGGTTGGAACTTCCACAGTTGCATTTTCTGAATCATCTGCGGAATCAGCTTCATCACTTGTATCTGACTCTTCCTCGTCTTCTTCATAATCATAATCGTAGTCATCATCTTCAGAGCTTGAACTTACTTTTTCAGATTTTGCGGTTGCTGAGTCTTTGGTGTTGTTTCCTCCAAGACTACTTAAACCAGCTATAACCAAAATGATAACGATTAGCCAAAACCACCATCGCTTTAGAAGTGGTTTTTTGTTTTTACCCGGTGTTGCCCCTTGTGTTTCTTTTTTCTTTACCATTTACTTACTCCTCCAATATGATAAAATATATTTGTTCACATATTTACCATGAGACTCACCTTGCTGATGACAGGGTGGGTTTTTTTATTCATAGAATTTTAGAATTTCTTTGTGTGATTCATCTTTTAGCCATGCCGGAATCGCTAAGTCGTCCATAAATTGTTCCTCATTAGTGTCTTCTTGATCAATGTCCTCAAAATACATAAATACTAGCAACTTAATCGCATAACGATTAGCATCAGCTTCGGCGCTAGAATCAGAGCAAGGTGAGTAGTGCAACGTTCCGACGTCACCATTAATTACATGACCAATCTCATGAGCTACCTGCATAGATAGCTCTTTTTGATTTTGCCAGTTACTATTAAGTATTATTAGATGTCGCTCCGTATCAACTAACGGCGGTATTTCTGGGCTAAATGATTCGATACAATAGCCGATACCATGCTCCATCGCATAATTTAAAAGTTTGTTTAGCAAATCATCCATATACTATTTATCTCCAGAGTCATCATTTTTACCGCGATTAACAGCACGATCTAATAACTGTTTGATAATGTCCCAATCATCCTCAGGAATGGGCAAACCTTGATACGTGAAAATATTGGTTCCCGATAAATCGACGTACTTAGTATCCTTAGGATTCGGGTCTTCAGTATTACCCAAAAGATAATCAATGGATACGTCAAGCGCATCTGCAACTTTTTGTAGCTTTTCTGTGGTGGGAACTTTGGTCTTCCACGTATATATGGTGTTGATTCCAAGCCCAGATTTTTCGGAAACCGTCTGTAAACTCCAACCGTACTTTTCTTTTGCAACTTTTTTAATTCTATCAACAAGCGTCATATCAGCATCCCTCGTTTATTGATGAATTAATTTTATAATATGTTGTAAATAGATATTGACTATTTTACAACTTGGTATTATAGTTAATTCATCAAGTAGTTAAGCAATAACTTAATAAACCTTTTGACGGTGGAAACTTTGCCGAGTAATGACCATCAAGAAGCCTGTGAATTAGGTTATTTACTATGTCTTCATTTTACACTATGGTGTTAAAAATGCAAGTACTTTATAAAACACTTGATAAAATTACGGGTCTTTGTCAAATCGTATTGGTGAAGATAATATGGAACACATTTACTTCGGTAAATGTGTTTTTTATTTATAAATTAAAGCAATGCGGGTAAAGAAGTTTTCTCTATTTCGAAATCCATAACAATTACGTTTTAAGACTTTTATTTTGCGGTTGATACCTTCTAAGGGGCCATTGGAATATTGGAAAAGACAGCTATTAATGACGGCAATTTTATTTTTTCTAAGAGTTGCTATAACCGTATCCATTTCTGTGTGTGTTACACGATAATGATTAAGTAATGTAGTCATTCTTTTAGAGTCACCTGTACGAATAGCCTGTAAAAGATCTTGATATATTTGATAAACAACTTTGAATTGAGGCGACTGATCAAGACCTAAATCAATGGCATTCTGCTGGGTCATATATTCATTGACGCCAAGCAGATATCTAACTCTAGTAGCGTCAATCTCTGTTGCCTGTAAATGAAAAAGTTTCCATTGTGATTTAAGAATCCGATGGATTCTTGAATGCGTATCAGGTACTGTTTGAACTAAGTTAACACGTTCTTTATCTAAAGCTTTACCGGCTAACTGGACAATATGAAAACGATCAATAATGACTTTGGCGTTTGGGAATAACCGATGAATGAAGCTGGCATAGGCAGCATTCATATTAACGACTACCGACAAAACATTACCGCGTTCGACTCATGAAAAATGACTTTCAAAATAGTCAATAATACTTTTACTGAGACGATCTTTCAGTAAAACGACGCGCTCATGCGTAACTGAGTCACAGCAATTGAAAGACATTAATTTTTGGCAGGAACGAAACTCATCAAAACAAAGGTGTTCAGGTAATATTTTAATCCGGTAGGATTGATGAACCTCGTTATTAATAATCCTTTGAACACTGGAGCAAGAAATAGCAAGTATTTCAGCAATTGTTTTAGCAGTGATACTTTTTCGTGCGAGTTGAATTACTTGATGGTTGATATTATTAGAGAAGGTATGATTCATTTGAACGATGGTTGTTTTGGCACCACAAGTTTTTTGACAATTATGACAAAGATACCTTTGACGACTCAGCTCTAATTCATAGCGACCACCATTTAAGGTTCCTAAACGAATATGACTCAAGTGCTTACCATTTTTAATGAGGGTCTCCGAATTACAGTGAGGGCAACAGATTGGTGTGTTAATGAGTGTTGCATGAATCCTATGGATATGAAGGCCATTTTGATCAGTAGATTGGGAAATACCGGTAATAAATATATTTGGGTCTGTAATTTCGAACAAACTTAGGATAGAATTTAATTGGGACATCTGTATACCTCTTTTCGATTTGGTTTAGGCGCTTAAATCGTAACATAAAGAGGACAGATGTCCTTTATTTTTTCCGAAAAGAGATAAAAAAACTGGCATTGGTTATTCACCAATACCAGAAAGTGTAGACCCGTTTCTTTGTGCCATACTAGCGCTATACGCTGCGCTTCGATTCATTTTTAGCTACTAAACTTAATTTCACCGCTAGAAATGTCGATTTCACCGCTAGCGATTCACCTTGACAATACTGAGCTTGTACAATGAATGCGACATGAAAATTTGACAAATTGGTGATAGTACGATTGTCATAATGAAGGGAGGATGGTTATTTGGGGCGAACAAAATATAATCCTAATTTGGATTTAATTAGAACTGTGGCAGTGTTAGCGGTGATTGGTGTGCATTTCTTTTTGAATTCAAAATTTTATGATGCACTAATAGATTCCTGGCAAATGGTGCTGATGACTGGTTTAAGGACGGCGTTAATGATCTGTGTGCCTTTATTCATGTTGCTGACTGGTTATCTAATGCGTGGTAAGACTTGGTCGGATCAGTACTATTTGAAAGTATTACCAACAGTTTTTACTTATTTGCAAGTTTCAGTTGTTATTTTTTTATTTCGAAAGTATTATTTGGCAGAAAAATTAACGTTGCAGGATGGCTTGCTAGGTATGCTGGACTATTCATTGGCACCATATGCTTGGTATGTGGAAATGTATTTCGGATTATTTTTGCTAATACCATTTTTAAATGCGATTTGGCAATTTTATGATCAGAAATTTCAGCGACAATTAATCACAGCTACTTTGGCGTTACTTTGTATTTTACCGACTTTATTTAATTCATTTAATAAACTATTGCCAGACTTCTGGCAGGGACTTTATCCTTTGGCTTACTACTTTGCTGGTGCTTATCTGGCTGAATATCAGGCTGACTTGCGAGAATTACCGGTTGCTTGGCCCATGACTGCCGTGTTAGTCATCAATTGGTTAGTAAATTTGAATCATAGTTATGGTCAAATTTTTAAATGGGCCGACTTTAATGATTACTTTAGTTACCAGCAATATTTTTTAGGTATTCTAGTTTTTATGGCGTTATTACGTTGCCAGTTGCCACCATGGTTGATTCGGGTGAGTCACTTCATTGCCCAGTACGCCTTGGCGATTTACTTATTGTCATTTGTTTTTGATCAAATTTTTTATCCAGTTTTAAAAAGACTGGTGCCCCAAGTCAATCAAGAATTATATTATTTTCCGATTTTAGTGATCAGTGTGTTTGGGGCCACTGTTAGCTTAGCTTGGCTCATGACGCAATTCTTTTCGATCATGCGACGTTTCTTACATAAGCTTTGGTCACATTAGCTTGAATGAATTTCAATGGGGAGGTAGTTAATGACTGATTTAATTGATCTGAGTTTTAATTTATTCGAAACTTTTTATCCAGTTGTCATGTCACTATTTTGGATTGTTGGGAGCCTGTTTTATTATTTTCAGACAACGAAGCGACAACCAGACTTAGCAGCAATTACTGATTTTCCTGGTGTTAGTGTTATTGTGGCAGCCCATGATGAGTTCGCAACTCTGGCTGAGACAGTTGCCGCCATTGCCAACTTTGATTATCAACGTTATGAGTTGATTTTAGTTGATGATTGTAGCGATGACGGAACGCCAGCGTTAATTGAGCAGTTACGCGAGCAATATCGTGGTCAGTTGGTTATTCGTGCGATTTTACTGCATCAAAATCAAGGTAAAGCTCATGCCTTGAATCAGGCCAGAGCGATTGCCAATTACGATTATTATTACGTGATTGATGCGGATTCTTTACCTTTTCCTGATTCTTTAACGAATTTAATGCGGCGATTGATTAGTGAGCCTAAACTTGGTGCGGTAACTGGCAATCCAATTGTTCGAAATCGTAGTACGCAATTGGCTCGGTTACAAACGCTTGAATATATGGGAATTATTAATAATATCAAGCGTAGTCAAGATTTCTGGTTAGGCCGGATCACCACCGTTTTCGGAGTGATGGTCGTTTATCGAAAAAAAGCATTACAAACATTAGGCGGCTGGAATGAACGAGTCATGACTGAAGATATTGATGCGACTTGGCATTTATACCGGCGGGCTTGGCGGGTTGGCTATCAGGCCGATGCCTATACTTATATCCTAGTGCCAGAAAGTGTCCGCGGATTATATCGGCAACGTTTACGTTGGGCGGTTGGCGGGCTAGAAGTGATGCAGGTTAATCTTCGTCATTTTCGTCGATTTAGCTGGGTAGAGCAGCTAATGCTAGGAGAAATGTTGCTTAGTCATCTTTGGGCATGGTGTTTTGTTATTTCGACATTGCAGTATTTGGTGATGGGTTGGTTCGGAGAGTCTTGGGTCAAATTAAATGGCCAAATTATCTTAATTTATTTATTAACTGGTTTATTAACCTTCTTTATCGGGAAAATGACTGCTCGGGCAACTTTTAAATTTAGTTTTAGTGATAGTTTGCTATTACCTTATTATTTTTTCTTTTATTGGGTGCTCAACTTAATTACAGCTTTGGCCTCAGAGTTTGTCATTGTTTTTGGTCAAACTAACCAGGGGCGTTGGCAGGCTTCAGATCGGGGGAAATGAGTGATGCCAGATGAACTTATTATTCGTAAGAAAATACCAACGACAATTCTTTATCAACTGTTCAATATTTTTCTTGTGGTGGTGTTGTTGGGACTTTTGGCGGTGGTTTTAGCTGCCATCGCCAAGTTATATACTGACGGTTTAGTAACGCTTTATGTATTGTTTAATTTTGATGGCTTTTATCTGGCCCGCTTAGGTAAGAAATTACTAGCGGCCTTCGCTGGTTTAACATTGGCTGGGGTTCTGCGCCTGCGGGTGGTTCAATGAAGCGGCGCAGTATTTATTTAACCTTACTAGTGTTGATCGGTTTATTAGGCTTTTTTGAAATTCGGCGAACGGCACAAACTATTCGCGCCGATCAAATAGCCAAGCCAGCCTATACTTATGATAATTTGCGCCAAAATAAGTCGTCGGGGATTGCAGTGTTGTGTTATCATCGCATCCTGAATAATACCAAAACCGTTAAGTTAAGCCGTTATTTAAGCGGGGATGAACAATTGCACATGTTTAATGTGCCGTTGGATCAGTTTGCGGCGCAAATGCGTTATTTAAAGCAACAGCAAATCAAGGTGATTTCAATTGCTGAAATGTTAACTTTAATGAAACAAGGGCCAATTCAAGGTAAATATGTGGTAATCACGTTTGATGATATTGATCGTAGTTTGCTAGATAATGCGGTCCCAACTTTGAAAAAGTATCGCTTTCCTTTTACTGCTTTTGTGATTACTGGGATGACGGCACATTATATTGATGGTTCGCAAATGGCCTCGTGGAATCAAATTGCTGACGTGGCAGCCACACTGGGTGCTACGATTGGGCTGCATACCCATGACCAACACTATCAAGTTGGCGGCAAACCGATTTTGGCTGATCTCACTAAGATAACGACTTTTAAAAAAGATTACCGTAAAAGTCAGCAGTTGATTACTAAAAAAATTTTGGCTGAACCGGCGCGATATTTTGCGTATCCCTATGGCAAAACGAATCGGCTCTTATCAGACTATATGATCAATGACGGCATTCAGGCAATTTTTACACTTGATGGGGGCCTGGTTAAGGCTGATACTGACTTGGCTGCTTTACCGCGCTATGTCGTCAATCAAGCTTCTTGGGATAATATTAAGCACTGGCTAGAATCATGACAAAGTTGTTCGTTAAAACGATGGTAAAGTGGTTTAGAAATTGCTAAGCTTGATCTAAAAGAAAGCGGGCGCAATCATGAAGAAATTTTGGGGGCCAATTGGCTTATACTTAGTGGCAATTCTTTTACCATGGTGGGGGACTTCTTGGACTTATGTGGATCAGCAAGGTGTGGTTCATGAGCCAGGATTTTATACCATTCCGGTAGCTGAACTATTATTTGTTGGCGCGACCATTTGGTTAGGAATCGTCTTGTGGCGCCGCCATCGGCAACATTTAAAACAATAAATATCCGTAAGTAGGCCGGACGCTGGCTGCTGAGAACAATTTTCAGCAGCCAAAGTTCGGCTTTATTTTGTCTAAACGACGGCTATCCTAGACTCTTTTTTGCGCTCATGATCTCTGCTAATGCCCTTTGTCACACGCGAAGGTGATTAATTGGGCTGAAATTGGTTCTTCAGATTTTAACGCTGCTTGGCCAGACAACTGCTAAATAGTTGAATTGCAGTCACTTTCGGAAATTTCGACATTAGCCAACGAATTAATGATGGTGCCATTCTGCTAGATTGCTGGAACTTGCGCTGCTTTTCTAGGCACCAACTGGTTATCCAGATGATTAGAAAACCACAATCAAAGTAAGCGTTAACCAACACAAGTAGCCCTAAAAACGGTAGAATAGTTTTAGATGTTTAGGGGGTCTTAAGTGTGCAGAAGCGAAGTGACAATGAAATGTGGACATTGATTCAACAAGTTGCCCAAAACTTAGGCGTTGTTCAAGCAATCGCGCTGAATGGTTCGCGGGCAAATCCGCAAGTGGTACCGGATCAATTTCAAGATTTTGATATTGTTTATTTCGTTCCAGATGGCCAAATGCTGCCTTTGCTGACCGATCGTAGTTGGTTACAGCAGTTTGGTCCGCAAATTGTGATGCAGGCACCTGGTGATTTTGATGAGCAGCCAGATTATCAGCATAAATATAATCTGATGATCCTCTTCACTGATGGTAATCGCCTTGACTTAGGTCTGTGCCCCTTAAGTGGGATAAGTGATTGGGCGGCCAATGATCCAGTTGCAAAAATTTTAAGTGACCCGCATCATTTATTACCCCAAAATTTAGAACATTCTGATCAGATTTACTGGACGTCTGCGCCAACTGCGAAAGAATTTCGTAATTGTTGCAACGAGTTCTGGTGGGTGACACCATATGTGGTCAAGGGATTACAGCGCCATGAGTTATTTTATGCAACTGATCATGCCTACCAGAATTGCTTCCATGAGTTGCGGTGTTTATTAGATTGGCGGGTAGCTGCCACAGCAGGCTTTCACCTAAATCTAGGCAAAAGTGATAAATATTTGTGGGCCCGGTTAGCGCCAACGTTGCAAAAACAAATTCAAGTATGCTTAGATTTATCTTCAGAGCATGCACTTGCCCGGGGATTAGTACAAATGAATGCCACCTTTGATCAGCAGGCGCAACTTTTTGCTGAAGAACAAGGCTTTACCTATCATTTAGCTAAAGCAACTGCAGTTCGGCAATATGTTCGTCAGGAATTAGCAACTTTATTAAAATAGCGGCCAGAGCACACGAACTGCACATGAGAGGTCTTGATTTATCAAGGGTTCAAATCGGTTAATGGAAACGTTGCTCACCATTTTGTAAATTGGGACGTATTACTTGAAAAAATGTTCGAATTTTAAAACAAAGTGGTTGACCTTGGGAATAGAAAGCGCTATCATAATGTTACAGATATCACTCAACATTCACAATTCCTAGATTTCACTTCGCAAATGCTAAAGCGGTTACTCATTTTGAGGATTCTGTTTAAATTTGTCATTTAATTGTAAAAAAAAGACTCTGAAATTCTAAAAAATTCGTGTATACTAGTTACTAATAGCTTTTATTGTGCCACAGTTTTAGACTATCTTTAAATAAGTTGAATGTTAGAATTAGAAATAAGTGTCATTATGCAGTCAAAAAGAGTTTTAGAAATTATTTTTGATTTGACCACAACAAATAAAGTTGTACCTGTTGCCAGAAAAGATTTATTTCTGTTTGACAAAAACTAACATTTCTGATACTTTTTATGAAGATTGTTCGTACATTGCTGATCTTAGTCGTGTACTTTCCTTGAGCTTGATTTTCGGCTCCGCACCTGAGTTATATCTCCTAACGTAACTCACTTTATTAATTCGGTTTCAATAATCATTAGCGGTTATTTAGACAAACTTTTTTAGGAGGGCTTTAGGCAATGAAGAAGGCAAAAATTTTCACCATGGGTATTTTAGCGGCAGCAGTCGTTTTATCGCTGTCAGCTTGTGCAGGTAAGAAATCCGGAACTAGTAACTCTGGTTCAAGTAAGACAACCAAGAATACGGTAGCCTTGATTACGGATACTGGTGGTGTTGATGACCGTTCGTTCAACCAATCAGCATGGGAAGGATTGCAAAAGTGGGGTAAAGAACATGACCTCAAACGTGGCAATTCCGGTTTCCAATATTTCCAATCGGATAATGAGTCATCATATATCCCAAATATTGATCAGGCAATGCAAGCTGGTTTCAAGACAATCTTTGGGATTGGTTACAAGCTGAAGGATGCCATTAAGCAATCCGCTAAGAAAGATCCAAAGACAAACTTTGTTATTATTGATGACAGTATTGATGGCATCAAGAACGTTGTTTCCGCAACGTTTAAAGATAACGAATCTTCTTATTTAGCTGGTGTTGCAGCCGCTTATACGACTAAGACGAACACTGTTGGGTTTATTGGCGGGGTCAAGGGTGACGTGATTGACCGTTTTGATGCTGGTTACACTGAAGGTGTTAAAGCTGGTGCCAAAGAATTAGGTAAATCAATTAAGATTATTAACCAATATGCTGGTGATTTCAGTGCCCCTGATAAAGGTAAGTCAATTGCCCAAGGGATGTATCAACAAGGCGCTGATATTATTTTCCACGCTTCTGGTGCAACTGGTAATGGTGTTTTCCAAGAAGCTAAATCAATTAACCAAGCCGGAACAAAACAAGTTTGGGTTATCGGGGTTGACCGTGACCAAACAACTGAAGGTAAGTACAAAACTAAAGACGGCAAATCAGCTAACTTTACTTTGACTTCAACACTTAAAGGTGTCGGTGCAGTTACTGAAGACTTAGCTAACTTAGCCATGAAGGATAAATTCCCTGGTGGCAAACACATGATCTATGGTTTGAAAGATGATGGTGTTGGTTTAACCAAGGGTCAACTTTCAAGCAAGGCGCAAAAAGCAGTTGATGCCGCTAAGCAAGATATTATTGATGGTAAAGTTAAAGTTTCAGAACATCCAGCAAAATAACAGCGATCAATTGATGATGACAATTTGCTCCTTGCTCAGATTGCTGGGCAAGGAGCATTTTTCTTAAAGCGATTGAGAGAGAAAGTGGGGTAGCAATGACTAATCCAGAAGAATATGTCATTGAAATGCGAAAAATTACCAAAGCTTTTGGTAATTTTAAAGCAAATGATCAAGTTGATTTAAAGGTTCGCAAAGGTGAGATTCATGCGTTACTTGGCGAAAATGGTGCCGGCAAATCAACTTTGATGAATGTCTTGTCCGGACTATTAGAACCAACCTCTGGTCAAATTTATCTTAATGGTCAACCAGTGCAAATTGACAGTCCTAATACAGCGAACCGTTTGGGTATTGGGATGGTTCACCAGCATTTTATGTTGGTTGATGCTTTCACCGTGACTGAGAATATTATTCTCGGTAGTGAGCCTAATCGTGGTGGCATTATTAACCTGCAACAAGCGCAAAAAGAAATTCAAGAGCTTTCTGATCGCTATCAATTGGATGTTGATCCTACTGCCAGAATAAATGATATTTCGGTGGGGATGCAACAACGGGTAGAAATTCTCAAGACCCTTTATCGGGGGGCCAATATTCTAATTTTTGATGAGCCAACAGCCGTTTTAACACCACAAGAAATTGATGAGTTGATTGTGATCATGAAGGGGTTAGTTGCAGAAGGTAAATCAATTATTTTGATCACCCACAAATTGGATGAAATTCGTCATGCTGCGGATCGGTGTACGGTTATTCGCCGGGGTAAGAGTATTGATACAGTTGACGTCGCTGGCACCACTAGTGAAGAATTGGCAGAAATGATGGTTGGTCATAGCGTGGTCTTCAATATTCCCAAAGCACCTGCTAAAATTGGCGCCCCAATTCTCAGTGTTAAGGATTTACACGTGAATGAAAATCGTGGGATTCCTGCAGTTAAGGGTGTTGATTTTGAAGTTCATGCAGGTGAAATTCTTGGGGTGGCCGGGATTGATGGTAACGGTCAGTCTGAGTTAATTGAAGCTTTGACCGGATTGCGAAAAGTTGTTAGTGGTGATATTCAAATCAAGAATCACGATTTGACTAATGCACCAGTTCGTAAAATCACGGAAACAGGTGTGGCGCATGTGCCAGAAGATCGTCAGAAGTATGGTCTAGTTTTACAACTGACTCTTTCAGAAAATCTGGCTTTACAAACTTACTACAAAGCACCACTGAGTAACCACGGTTTTCTTGATTACGCCAAAATGCGTGAACATGCACGGCGATTAATTAAGGAATATGATATTCGGACGACTAATGAGCAGTTACCAGCTGGTGAATTATCAGGTGGTAACCAACAAAAGGCAATTATTGCGCGGGAATTAGATCGGGATGCTGATTTAATTATTGTTTCACAGCCAACGCGTGGTTTGGATGTTGGTGCGATTGAATATATTCACCGCCAATTAATTAATCAGCGCGATGCTGGTAAAGCAGTTTTATTGGTCAGTTTTGAATTAGATGAAATTATGAATTTATCTGATCGTATTATTGTTTTACATGATGGTAAAATTGCCGGTGAAGTTCGTCCCGAAACAACTAGCGAACAAGAGTTAGGTCTATTGATGGCTGGTTCTCATGCCAAGGCAGCCAGTGAAACGGAGGGAAATTAAATGCTAAAAGTTAGTCAAAGAACGCGTCAAATTTTAGTACCATTAATTTCAATCTTAGCTGGTTTCTTAATTGGTGCGATTGTGATGTTGATTTTTAGCTATTCACCATTACAAGCATACGGTTCAATGATCAAAGGTTCGTTAGGCACTATGGCGAGTATTGGCGAAACTTTGCGGCAAGCGACGCCATTGATTTTTACAGCTTTAGGGTTCTCAATAGCTAATTCAGCCGGCTTCTTCAATATTGGTCTTTCTGGTCAAGCATTAGCTGGTTGGGTGGGCAGTGTTTGGGTTGCCTTAGCTTTTCCTAATTTACCAACATTTATTCTGTTACCACTTGCTATTATTGTTGGTGCCGCTGCTGGTGCATTAATGGGAGCCATTCCTGGTTTCTTGCGGGCTTTCTTTGGCACTAGTGAAGTTATTGTCACCATTATGTTGAATTATGTCATGCTCTATTCAAGTACTTATTTGATGCAGAATGTGATGCCTAAGAGTTTTCGGGTCAGTCAGGATGCCACTAAAACCATTACTTTCCATGCCAGTTTGCACGTTAATTGGTTAAGTAATATGTTTGGCGGTTCGCGAGTTCATTTTGGTTTATTTTTAGCGCTGATTGCCTTGGTTGTTGTTTGGCTGATTATGAAGAAGACAACATTGGGTTTTGAAATTCGTTCTGTCGGTTTAAATCCTTATGGTTCGGAATATGCTGGAATGAGTAGTAAAAAGACAATTATTATGTCAATGGTCCTTTCAGGTACCTTAGCTGGTTTAGGTGGGGTCATGGAAGGTTTAGGAACTTACCAAAACTTCTTTATCCAGACGGCGTCATTATCCATTGGTTTCGATGGGATGGCCGTTTCCCTATTAGGGAGTGGCGGTTCGTTAGGTATCCTATTGTCAGCCTTGTTGTTCAGTGTTCTTAAAATTGGTGGTTTAGGTATGCAAACTGGTGCCGGGGTGCCATTTGAAATCGTTAATATTGTGATTGCCAGTATTATTTTCTTCGTGGCAATTGACTATGTTATTGGCTTGTTGTTCAAACAAAAGAAGGCTAATAAGGCGATTCCTGAAACACCTGTTGCTGTTGAAACAGCCGAGGTTAAGCAGGATGAACAAGAAGGGGGTCGTTTATAATGAACTGGGTTAGTATGCTGGCTTTAATTGTTTCTGCCACCTTAGTTTATTCTACACCGTTGATTTTTACGGCTTTAGGCGGCACTTTCTCCGAACGCGGCGGGATTGTTAACGTTGGTTTGGAAGGTATTATGGTTATGGGTGCCTTTAGTTCCGTTATTTTCAACTTAACTTTTGCTGATACTTTTGGCGCCGCGACACCTTGGTTAGCTGCTCTGGTTGCTGGGGTCGTTGGTGTGGTGTTCTCTTGCATTCATGCGGTTGCTACGATTAATTTTCGGGCTGATCATATTATTAGTGGTACTGTGATCAACTTATTAGCACCCGCGCTAAGCGTCTTCTTAGTTAAAGCAATTTATGCCAAGGGGCAAACAGATAATATTGCCCAGAACTTTGGCTACTTTACTTTTCCTGGGTTAGCAAAGATTCCAGTTTTAGGACCGATTTTCTTTAAAGATACTTCTTTAATGGCCTATATTGCGATTGTGGTTGCTTTGATTGCTTACTGGGTGATGTTTAAAACCAAATTTGGGTTAAGACTTCGGTCAGTGGGTGAAAATCCACAGGCTGCAGATACATTAGGCATTAATGTTTATCGTTATCGTTATGCTGGCGTTCTTCTGTCAGGTTTTCTTGGCGGGATCGGTGGGGCAATTTTCGCTCAGTCGATTGCTGGTAACTTCTCAGTTGGGACAATCGTTGGTCAAGGTTATATTTCAATGGCGGCAATGATTTTTGGTAAGTGGAATCCAATTGGGGCAATGGGAGCGGCCTTGTTCTTTGGCTTTGCTCAAAGTCTTAGTATTATTGGCGCGCAATTGCCAGGGATTTCCTCAATTCCGTCTGTTTATCTGCAAGTAGCACCTTATATTTTAACGATTGTGGTACTAGTCTTATTCTTAGGCAAAGCAGTTGCACCTAAGGCTGACGGGACAAATTATATTAAATCGAAGTAGTTAGTAAATCTCATAATAAGTGTAATCAGATCATTTTAAGTTATTAATGCGTGATTCAAGATGGCTGTCTGCTGAACACTAACGTAAAAAAATAACGAACATTCGCAAGAATGCGCGTTATTTTTTTATACGTTAAGCAAAAACCGGTTGTCTTGTGAGAACACGTTTCAGCTGCCAGAATTCGTTTTTTGTTTTGCTGAGAGAATGTCTGTTGAAATCTTGAAACTATGATTGTCAGAAAATGAAGCTGATAGGTAATTGCTGGCGGTGACCATGATGTGGCCTTTATAATTTATTTCAAGTTGATTTTTGATAGTGGGTACTTAAGACCATTAGTTGAGGATGATTACTAGAATGTGCCCTTATTTAGTTGCGAATTGATGCTGACTGCATCGGGGAAATAGTCAGGCAGCGGGGCTTGGACGGTCACCGGTTGCTCGGTAAATGGCTGCTTAAAGTAAAGCTGATAGCCATGAAGTAGCATATGCTCGGCCGGTTTGACGTTAGGGTTATATAAAGTATCACCAAGGATTGGTAAACCTAATGCGGCTAAGTGCACTCGAATTTGATGAGTTCGACCAGTTAGTAAATGCAATTTAAGTAAAATACGTTCAGAATCACGGTTTAAGACTTGATACTGAGTCTGCGCTGGCTGACCAGTAGTCCAATCAATTTGGCGCTTGCGTTGATCTTGGGGATCACGACCAATTGGTAAATCAATTTCGCCATGATCAGGCAATGAGGTTGTGCGTGCGGGTGCGACCCATGCAAGATAGTCACGTCCCATGATTTTTTGACTTAATTCACGATCAAGAATCGGGACAACTGCCGCTGATTTTGCCACTAGTAAGGCACCACTAGTTTGTTCATCAATTCGATGCACCATTAACGGCGGATCGGCTAATTGCTGTGTCAGAATGTTAAAAACCGTCCCCCGTTCATTGGCTAAATTAGGGTGGCTTTTAATACCAGCAGGTTTATTGATGACAATCAAATTGTCATCCTGATAAAGAAGTGGCAATCGACCTGGACTGGGAAGATAGTGCTGGTTTGTTGCTTCTAAAAATGAAAAATCCAATGTGACCAGATCACCGGCTGTGACCAAGCGATGAAAAGAACGGTAGTGGTGATTGATCAATATTTGCTGATTGATCCGTAAGAAATGCTGCCATTTTTTAGGAACTAGCCAATCTTGTAGTAGTTGGCGCACTGTCTTACTAGGAAAATTTTCAGGTAAGATGATACTAAATTTTGTTTTCAAAAAGAGGCCTTCCTAACTGACTGGATAAGATTTTGATGAACTTAGAAGCATAAAAAATAATTAAATTCGTCGCTGGCCTGATGGTATTCGCTAATTTCATGGTAAAATATGGCCATGGTGGTAGATAAAATGAAACGTGAACAAGGGCAGCGGACTAACCGCGAGCATCATTCGCAGCAAGAGCGACAATCTAAGCAACATTCTAATCGATTTTGGCGCAATTTTAAAGCTTGGTGGCGCCGTTGGGAGTTAATGCGCTGGCTTATTGCGGTATTATTAACGTTATTCTTAGCTATGTCAACTTTCTTTATTGTTAAAGCCAAAACAGCTGATGTTGATAATTTAAAGGCAACCTTAAAAACTTCAACGACGGTCATTGACGGTGATGGTGCCAGTGCCGGTAATTTGTACGCGCAAAAAGGTACTTTTGTGGAATTAACCGGTATTTCTAAACACATTCAAAATGCGGTGATTTCAACTGAAGATCGGAGCTTCTATAAGAATTCCGGCTTTAGTGTGAAGGGGATTTTGCGTTCGGCGGTTGGCTATGTGATTCATCATGGTCAAATTACTGGTGGTGGGAGCACAATCACCCAACAGCTAGCTAAGAATATGTTATTAAGTCAGCGTCAGGCATTAAGTCGGAAAATTTCTGAGCTTTATTTGGCGGTGGAAATTAACCGTGTTTATAGTAAAGCCGATATTTTAACGATGTATTTGAATAATGCTTATTTTGGCAATGGTATTTGGGGCGTTCAGGATGCCTCCCAACGTTATTTCGGTTGTGATGCCAGTCAAGTGACTGCGGCGCAAGGTGCGACTTTAGCAGCAATGTTGCGTAATCCTACTTTCTATGATCCCATCAAGCAAAGGGCTAACGTTGTCAGTCGCCGTAATTTGGTCTTGGACTTAGAAACACAAACAGGTGCGTTAAGCGCGGATCAGGCGAAGGCCGCTAAACAGGATAACTTAACAGTGACTAACACTTATCAGCAAAGCAGCAGTTATCGCTATCCTTATTATTTCGACGCGGTCATCAATGAAGCAATCAACGATTACCATCTATCTGAAAGTGATGTACTCAATAAGGGTTACAAAATTTATACTAGTCTGAACCAGAAATACCAGACCCAAATGCAGGCTGCTTACAATCAAGATTGGGTGTTTCCGGCTAACGCCAGTGATGGTACGATGGCGCAATCGGGCTCAGTGGCGGTTGATCCTCAAACTGGCGGTGTGTTAGCTGTTGTTGGTCGACGAGGAGAGCATTCATTTCGTAGCTATAATTATGCGACGATGATTAAACGCCAGCCTGGTTCAACCATTAAACCGCTAGCAGTTTATGCGCCAGCACTAGCTAATGGCTATCATTATGATTCGGTATTGAAAGACGAAGATATGACTTTTGGCAAGAATAATTATCATCCGACCAATGCGAATAATCAGTATTTAGGCAAGGTGCCAATGTATCAAGCGTTGGCTCAAAGTATTAATTTACCAGCTGTCTGGTTGTTAGATCAAATTGGCGTTAACAAGGGTGTTGCTTCAGTCGAGAACTTTGGGATTAAGGTGCCAGAAAATGATCGTAACTTAGCGTTGGCCTTAGGTGGTCTGGAAACTGGGGTCTCACCCTTGCAAATGGCCCAAGCTTATACCGCTTTTGCTAATCAAGGTAAAATGACCACGACACATTTTATTACTAAGATTGTTGATGCAACGGGGGCAGTGATTGTAGATAACACTAAAACCAAAGAACACACAGTGCTTAGTCAAAAAAATGCCAAGGTAATGACCAGTATGTTATTAGGTGTCTTTAACGAAGGTACTGGTCAAGCTGCTAAGCCAAATGGCTATGCTGTTGCTGGTAAGACTGGTAGTACTGAAGTTCCCAGCAGTTACGGTTATGGCACTAAGGATCAGTGGGTTGTTGGTTATACGCCAGATATGGTTGTTGCCACTTGGGTCGGATTTGATAAAACAGACCAGAATCACTTCCTGCAGGGGACTAGCGTTCAAGGTGTGGCCCCAATTTTCAAATTGGAAATGGAAAATATGCTACCATACACTAAGAATACCAGTTTTGGGACGAATGATGCGGCAACGATTGCTAAGCAGAATTCAGAATCTAGTGTAGGCAGTGGCGATTGGTTTGATGATATTGGTTCCGGTGTAAATGATGCTGTTGAAAAAGCAAAAGATGGATTCGGTAATGCTAAAAATACGATCGATCAATGGTATAATAATGTAAAAGGCCTGTTTGGCCAATAAGGGAGAATAATAATGACAGTCAACGTTTACGATAACGCCAACGAAATGGCAGCAGCATTACGCCAAACTGATCAATACAATGCTTTAAAGGGTGCTTTTACTAAGATGAAAGCTGATCCGATTGCATATGGATTATTCCAACAAATGCAAAAATTACAAGGTGAATTAGAGCAAAAGCAAATGGCCGGGACTCAAATTGGCGATGATGATATTCAAAGTATGCGTGATTTAAGTGATAAGCTGATGAAAATTGATGTTATGACTGAACTAATGAATAGTGAACGTGCCATGAATCAGTTGATGGATGAGATGAACCAGATCGTTTCCAAGCCAATTACTGACTTATATCATGACTAGTCGCTTGCACTAGCTAACAATCGATTTATTAGGAAATATAACTAGTTTTTTACTCTAAGGAGGTTAATTTTGTCTGCACAATTAGCCGATAGCAAAAATGGTGAGGCGTTAAATTTAGTCGTGTTGATCAAACACGCAGAGGTACGCGTCGCTAAAAATGGCAAGAAGTTTATCTCTTTATCATTTCAGGACCAATCGGATACGATTTCCGGAATGTTTTGGGATGCTCAAGATGCTGATATTCAACAGTTTACTACGGGTAAAATTGTTCACTTAAGTGGACAACGAGAAACCTATAATGGTCAGGCTCAAGTTAAAATTAGTGGTTTGAAGCTAGCTGATCCTAGTGAGGGATTGCAAGTTAGCCAGTTTGTTAAGCAAGCGCCACTTACTGCAGAACAAATGGCAACGATAATCAATCAAGAAGTTTTTAACATTGATAATGCCAAATGGAATCGAATTGTGCGTTTTCTCCTGCAAAAACATCAAGCAACCTTCTATCAACATCCGGCAGCTAAAAGTAACCATCATGATTTTACTGGTGGGTTAGCATTTCATACTTTGAGTATGATGCGCTTGGCGAAAGCAATTAGTCAGCAGTACCAACAGGTCAACTATGCACTGTTGCTTTCTGGGGTGTTACTGCATGACTTAGGTAAAACAATTGAACTTAGTGGTCCAGTGGGCACTGAGTATACCTTAGCTGGTAATTTAATTGGGCATATTGTGTTGATTGATGAAGAAATTGTTGAAGCTTGTCAAAGTCTGGGGATTGATCCAGCTGATGAAGACGTGATGCTATTACGGCATATGATTTTGGCCCATCATGGTTTATTAGAGTATGGGTCACCAGAACGTCCTAAATTACTGGAAGCGGAAATTTTACATCATATTGATGAACTAGATGCCTCAATTAATATGATTACGAAAGCATTACAGAAGACTGCACCAGGTGACTTTAGCGAGAAAATATTCGGTTTGGATAATCGGCGTTTCTATCAACCTAATCGCACTGAGAAATAATTTGAGTTTTGAACTGTTATTATATTGGTCTTAGGCCAAGTCGTGCTCGAAATATTAAAGTCAACTATGTTAGCAATCACTAAGTATTTCAAGAGAGTCGGTAACCAAAGATGCTCAGCCAGTGAGCATTAATATCATATAACGGACAATTCGAATAGAATTGCTCGTTATTTTTTTGCATTGAATTTTAGTTCGGTCTATTTTTTTGAGCATATTTGCATTGGTTTGTGCCACTAACTTCTGTTCAGAAATACTTAGTAAAACAGTTTTTTCTATATGTTGGCTATTGAAGAATCCAGGTCATATTTGCAAGGCTGATAAAAAAAATCGATAAAAGTAAAAATAACTTTTTTATGCGTCAGTTATTACAGACTCGATGTTTACAAAAGATAGCTTGATTCTTTATTGAATTTATATGCAATGTTATTACCTGTGGTAGCTTTTTTTGTTTTTTTACTTGAATCGTATGTAGATAGTTGCTATACTAGTCAAGCACGCGAGGTTAGGAAATTCTTTTTGAAGCGACAAACTTTTACTTATTACTTGTCGTTATCAAAAAAGTGCTTGACTTTAAGATTTGTGCGCGATATACTAATTGAGTTGCTGTTACAACAACAGCGATTTGGTAGATCTTTGAAAACTGAACAAAGTTTCGAAAATGTGCAGGGCTCATGACAACTTCGGTTGTTGTGATCAAGTA
>NZ_RHOT01000026.1 GCF_003946675.1 Lapidilactobacillus gannanensis
AAGGCCGCTCAATGCGCCAATTGACCTTAACAGGGATTCAAGCAATCCAAAACGCTCTGAACCAAAGACCACGAAAGATTCTCAACTATCAATCGGCAATCGCAGTCCTGCCAGACTTTGATTAACCAGACCAATAACTAAGAATAGGTCGGAAGTGTTGCACTTGATTTGACAATTCGGGACAAAAAAACTTTGAATTTTTTTACAATTTATTTCAGAAAAACCTTGATTTATCAGGGCTTTTCCTTTACTATAGATAAAGTGCTTGTCGAGAAGAAGGGCGTAGTACGCCCTATCCCTTGATAAGACAACAAGGGCGTTGATATGAGAGGTTGCGACACACCCGGCCGCATTGCCACGACGGTTATGTTGGTAATTCTCATTGAGCTTGTCCATTAATGTGACGAAAAGGAGGTATATCCATGGCAAAGCAAAAAATTCGGATCCGTTTAAAGGCTTATGAACATCGTATCTTAGACCAATCAGCGGAAAAGATCGTGGAAACAGCAAAACGTACTGGTGCTTCAATTAGTGGTCCAATTCCACTACCAACTGAACGTAACTTGTATACAGTGCTTCGTTCACCACATAAGTACAAGGATTCTCGTGAACAATTCGAAATCCGTACGCACAAGCGGTTAATTGATATTGTTAACCCTTCTGCAAAAACTGTCGATGCTTTGATGAAGCTTGATTTACCAAGCGGCGTTGACATCGAAATCAAATTATAATTTATAGAGAAAATGGAGGTGTAGTCATGGCTAGAAAAGGAATCTTAGGGAAAAAGGTTGGAATGACCCAAATCTTCACTGAGAATGGCGAATTGATTCCAGTTACAGTTATCGAAGCTAGCGCAAACGTTGTTTTACAAGTTAAAACAATGGATACCGATGGTTATGAAGCTGTTCAACTTGGTTATCAAGATGTCCGTGAAGTTTTGACAAACAAACCAGCTAAAGGTCATGCTGCTAAAGCAAATACGACTCCTAAGCGCTTCGTTCGCGAAATTCGTGATGTTGAGCTTGGAGATTATGAGCTAGGCTCGGAAGTTAAAGTTGACACGTTTAAAGATGGTGACATCGTTGACGTAACTGGTATCACGAAGGGTCATGGTTACCAAGGTAACATCAAACGCTTCGGTCAATCACGTGGTCCTGAGACCCACGGTTCTCGTTACCATCGTATTCCTGGTTCAATGGGTGCTATCATTAACCGGGTATTCAAGGGTAAGATGTTACCAGGTCGCATGGGTAACGACAAAGTAACGATTCAAAACTTACAAGTCGTTCGTGTTGATACTGATCGCAATGTTCTTTTGATCAAGGGTAATGTCCCTGGTGCTAAGAACTCATTTGTTACTGTTAAATCAGCAATCAAATTGACTAAATAAATTTTGAGAAAGGAGGATTTTTAAATGGCAAATGTCACACTTTATAAACAAGATGGAACTGAAAACGGCACAGTTGCTTTAAATGATGCAATTTTCGGAATTGAACCTAATGATAACGTCATCTTTGATGCAGTTATTATGCAACGTGCTTCTTTACGTCAAGGTACACATGCTGTCAAGAACCGCTCTGCAGTTCGTGGTGGTGGTCGTAAACCATGGCGTCAAAAGGGTACAGGTCGTGCTCGTCAAGGTTCAATTCGTTCACCACAATGGCGTGGCGGTGGTATTGTCTTCGGACCTACTCCACGTTCATATGCTTATAAACTACCAAGAAAAGTACGGCGTTTAGCAATCAAATCAGTTCTTTCCCAAAAGGTTATTGATGGTGATTTGATTGTTGTTGATGGATTGAATTTCGACCAACCTAAGACACAAGAATTCGCAAAGGTTTTAGCTGGTTTGAATGTTGCAACTAAGGCATTAGTTGTCTTAGAAGCAGACAATGATATGGCTGCTTTATCTGCACGTAACTTAGCAAATGTTACAGTTGTAGAATCTGACGGTATTAACGTTTTAGATATTGTTAACAACCAGAAATTGATCCTAACCCAAGCCGCTCTTGCAAAAATCGAGGAGGTACTTGGTTAATGGCAGCACATGATATTATTATTCGTCCAATCGTGACTGAACAATCAATGAACATTATGGAAGACAAGAAATATACGTTTGAAGTAGCTGTTCATGCTAACAAAGTTGCTGTTCGTCACGCAATTGAAGAAATCTTTGGCGTTTCAGTCAAAGAAGTGAACATTATGAATGTTCGCGGTAAAAAGAAACGTTATGGCCGTTACGAAGGTTATACAAAGAAACGTCGCAAAGCAATCGTTACTTTGACACCTGATTCTGACAAAATTAAGATTTTTGAAGATTAGTCATAACTAATAAACTAAAACAGGAGGAAAACTAATGGCGATTGTTAAATACAAACCAACCACCAACGGCCGTCGTAATATGAGCGGATCTGATTTCGCTGAAATTACGAAGACAAAGCCTGAAAAGACTTTGCTTGAATCACAAAGCCACACTGCTGGTCGGAACGCTCATGGACATATTACGGTTCGTCATCGTGGCGGCGGTCATAAGCAACAATACCGTATCATCGATTTCAAACGTACGAAAGATAACGTTAAAGCTATTGTTAAAGCAATTGAATATGATCCTAACCGGACAGCAAATATTGCTTTATTACACTATGAAGATGGGGTTAAGTCTTACATCTTAGCACCTAAGGGCTTACAAGTCGGCCAAGTAATTGAATCAGGCGAAAGCGTTGATATCAAAGTTGGTAATGCACTTGTGCTTAAGAACATTCCTGCTGGTACTTTAGTTCATAACATTGAATTAAAACCTGGTAAGGGTGGTCAATTAGCTCGTTCTGCTGGTACTTCAGCTCAAATTTTGGGTCATGAAGGCAAGTACAGTTTAATCCGGTTATCTTCTGGTGAAGTACGTCGAGTTTTGACTACTGGTCGCGCTACTATCGGTGAAGTCGGTAATGAACAACATGAATTGATTAGTATTGGTAAAGCTGGCCGTAAACGCTGGATGGGCTTCCGTCCTACCGTTCGTGGGTCAGTTATGAACCCTAACGATCACCCTCATGGTGGTGGTGAAGGTAAAGCACCAATCGGTCGTCCATCACCTATGTCACCATGGGGTAAGAAGACCATGGGTAATAAGACTCGTAGTTCTAAAGCACGTTCTGAGAAACTTATTATTCGTCACCGTAAAGGTAAATAAATAGTCATTTCTCATCACGCTCGAAGGAGGTAACATAATGGGTCGTAGCTTGAAAAAAGGACCTTTTGCTGACGAGCATCTTTTGAAGAAGATCGCCGCTCAAGCAGATAGTGAAAAGAAAACAGTCATTAAAACTTGGTCACGTCGTTCAACGATTTTCCCAAGTTTCATTGGTTACACAATTGCCGTATATGATGGTCGGAAACATGTCCCAGTCTTCATTCAAGAAGATATGGTCGGCCATAAGTTAGGCGAATTTGTACCAACAAGAACATTCCGCGGTCATGGCACCGACGATAAGAAGACGGCTGCACGTTAAGGAAAGGAGCGATTTAGCAGATGGCAGATCAAATTACAACAGCTAAAGCAGAAGCTAGAACTGTTCGTATTGCGCCTCGCAAAGCTCGCCTTGTAGTCGATTTAATTCGTGGCAAGAGTGCTGCCGAGGCTTTAGCGATTTTACAATTCACACAACGTGGTGCTTCACCAATCGTTGCTAAGGTTTTGAAATCAGCTATTGCAAATGCTGAACATAACTATGATTTAGATGCACAAAACTTATTTGTTAGTGAAGCTTACGTTAACGAAGGACCAACTTTGAAACGTTTCCGTCCACGGGCAAAGGGTTCAGCATCACCAATTAACAAACGGACAAGCCACATTACAGTGGTTGTCAAAGAAAACGAAGAGTAGGAGGGAAAAACGTGGGTCAAAAAGTAAATCCTATTGGATTCCGTGTTGGTGTTATTCGCGATTGGGATGCTAAATGGTATGCTGATAAAGAATATGCAGATTATCTACATGAAGATTTAAGAATCCGGAAATACATTGCAAAAAATCTTGCTGATGCCTCGGTTTCCCAAGTGGAGATTGAACGTTCAGCTAAGCGCGTGAATGTTTCAATTCACACTGCTAAGCCTGGTATGGTTATTGGTAAGGGTGGCGTTGAAGTTGAAAACTTACGCAAAGCCTTGAACAAATTAACCGGCAAACAAGTTCATATCAACATTGTTGAAATCAAACAACCTGATTTGGATGCTAAGTTAGTCGGCGAATCAATTGCTAGTCAATTGGAAGCTCGTGTGGCTTTCCGTCGTGCTCAACGTCAAGCAACACAACGGACTATGCGTGCTGGTGCTAAGGGTATCAAGACACAAATCTCTGGTCGTTTAAACGGTGCAGATATGTCCCGTCGTGAATGGCATACAGAAGGTACAGTGCCATTGCATACTTTACGTGCTGACATTGACTATTCTTGGGAAGAAGCAACAACTACTTACGGTCAATTAGGTGTTAAAACTTGGATTTACCGTGGTGAAATCTTACCAGGTCAAAAAGTCGTTCGTGATGCTGAAACTGCAAATGACAAGAACAGACGTAACAACAGAAGAAATAATCGTCGCGATCAACGTGGTGATAAGAGAGCTGCGAAAGGAGGAAAATAATCAATGTTAGTACCTAAGCGTGTTAAGCATCGCCGTGAGTTCCGTGGTAAGATGCGCGGTGCTGCTAAAGGCGGTAAAGAAATCAGCTTCGGCGATTACGGTTTACGTGCCTTAGAATCACATTGGATTAGCAACCGTCAGATCGAAGCTGCTCGTATTGCCATGACTCGTTACATGAAGCGTGGCGGTAAAGTTTGGATCCGGATCTTCCCTCATAAATCATACACTGCTAAAGGTGTAGGTGTCCGGATGGGTTCCGGGAAAGGTGCTCCAGCAGGTTGGGTTGCACCAGTTAAACGCGAGAAGATTTTATTTGAAATCGGTGGCGTTCCTGAAGAAGTTGCGCGTGAGGCACTTCGTTTGGCATCAAATAAATTGCCAATCAAGACTAAGTTTGTTAAGCGCGAGGAAGTAGGTGGCGAAGCTAATGAAGGCTAATGATATTAAAGAGTTAACCACTGCTGAGATGCTTGATAAAGAAAAGCAATATAAAGAAGAATTGTTCAATTTACGTTTCCAACAAGCGACTGGTCAGCTAGAAAATACTGCTCGCTTGAAGCAAGTTCGTCAGAACATTGCACGGATCAAGACTGTTCTTCGTCAGCAAGAACTTGAAAAATAATCGGAAGGGAGATATCAAACTTGAGCGAAGAAACTCGTAATCATCGTAAAGTTTACCAAGGACGTGTTGTATCCGACAAAATGGATAAGACCATCACTGTCGTCGTTGAAACTTATCATACGCATCCTACTTATGGTAAACGTGTTAAGTATTCAAAGAAGTATTATGTGCATGATGAAAACAACGAAGCAAAAGCCGGCGATATTGTTCGGATCATGGAAACTCGTCCGTTATCCCGTTCAAAACGCTTCCGTTTATTAGAAGTTGTTGAAAAGGCTGTTATTATTTAAAGTACGTCAAGAATGACGAGAGGAGGACATTAAAGTGATTCAACAAGAAAGTCGACTTAAAGTTGCTGATAATTCAGGCGCTCGTGAAATCTTGACGATCAAAGTTCTTGGTGGTTCTAACCGCAAAACGGCTAACATCGGTGATACAATCGTTGCAACTGTCAAACAAGCAACACCAGGTGGCGTTGTCAAAAAAGGTGACGTTGTCAAAGCTGTTATCGTACGGACACGTTCAGGCGCTCGCCGTGCTGATGGTTCATACATTCGTTTCGACGAAAATGCTGCGGTTATTATTAACGCAGACAAGAGCCCACGTGGTACTCGTATTTTTGGGCCGGTTGCACGTGAACTTCGTGATAATGACTTTATGAAGATCGTCTCATTGGCACCGGAAGTATTGTAATCTTCACCATACTGAGAATTTTCATGAGGAGGTGCACATCTAACGATGCACGTAAAAACTGGTGATAAAGTTAAAGTGATTAGCGGCAAGGATAAAGGCAAGGAAGGTTCAGTTATCAAGATCCTCTCTAAGCAAAATCGCGTTGTCGTTGAAGGCGTAAACATGGTCAAGAAGCATAACAAGCCAAGTAATACTGACCCTCAAGGCGGTATTAAAGATCAAGAAGCGCCAATTGATGTTTCAAACGTTATGTTAATCGATCCATCAACTAACGAACCAACTCGGGTTGGTCATAAAATTGTTGATGGTAAAAAGGTTCGGATCGCCAAAAAGTCTGGCGCCCAAATCGACAAGTAAACACGAAGGGAGGAAAACTTTTAAATGACTAGTCGCTTAAAAGAACGCTACGTTAAAGAAATTACACCTGCATTGGTTGAGAAGTTCAACTACTCTTCAGTTATGCAAGTGCCAAAGATTGAAAAAATCGTTTTAAACATGGGTGTTGGTGACGCTGTTTCCAACTCTAAAAACCTTGATAACGCCGTTGAAGAATTGACACTTATCTCAGGTCAAAAGCCTTTGATCACAAAAGCTAAGAAATCTATTGCCGGTTTCCGTTTGCGTGAAGGTATGTCAATCGGTGCTAAAGTTACTTTACGTGGAGAACGGATGTATGACTTCTTAGATAAGTTAATCAACGTTTCCTTACCACGTGTTCGTGACTTCCATGGTGTTAGTACTCGTTCATTTGATGGACGTGGTAACTACACACTTGGTATTAAAGAACAATTAATTTTCCCTGAAATCGAATTCGACAAGGTTGCCCGTGTTCGTGGTTTGGATATCGTGATCGTCACAACTGCAAATACTGACGAAGAATCACGTGAACTCTTAACCCAAGTCGGCATGCCTTTCGCTAAATAGGAGGTAACACAATTTGGCTAAAAAGTCATTAGTTGTCAAGAATCATCGTCCAGCTAAGTTCTCAACTCAGGAATATACACGTTGCGAACGTTGTGGACGTCCACATTCAGTTTATCGTAAATTCAAGCTTTGCCGTGTTTGCCTTCGTCAATTAGCTCATGAAGGTCAAATCCCTGGCATGAAAAAAGCAAGCTGGTAAAACCAAAAGACAGGAAAAGGAGGTAAATTAATCAATGGTCATGACTGATCCAATTGCAGACTATCTAACTCGTATTCGTAACGCCAACATGGTACGTCACGAATCCTTAGAAGTTCCTGCCTCAAAGATTAAGAAAGACATCTCTGAGATTTTGAAGCGTGAAGGTTTTATTCGCGATTATGAAGTTATCGAAGATGGCAAACAAGGAATCATCCGTATTTCTTTGAAATATGGTCAAAATCGTCAACGTGTCATTTCCGGTTTGAAACGTATTTCTAAACCAGGTTTGCGTAGCTACGTTAAAGCTGATGATGTGCCTAAGGTCTTAAATGGTTTAGGTATTGCAATCATTTCTACATCCGAAGGTGTTATTACTGATAAAGAAGCCCGGGCAAAGAATGTCGGCGGCGAAGTATTAGCATACGTTTGGTAATCTTTTAAAAAGTTAGGAGGTGTTTCATTAAATGAGTCGTATTGGCTATAAAGTAATTGAACTTCCTAAGGACGTTACAGTTACTAAAGATGGCGATCAAGTTACAGTTAAGGGGCCTAAGGGTGAATTAACTCGGACTTTTGATCCAGCAATTACATTGAAAGAAGAAAATGGTGTCATTTCTTTTGATCGTCCTAATGACAACTACAAAGCTTTACACGGAACAATGCGTGCTAACTTAAACAACATGGTCATCGGTGTTACTGAAGGCTACAAGAAACAACTTCAATTAGTTGGTGTTGGTTATCGTACACAATTGCAAGGTAAGAAGCTTGTTTTGAACGTTGGACTTTCACACACTGTTGAATTTGAAGCACCAAAAGGCATTAGCATTGAGGTTCCTTCAAATACTGAAATCACTATCAGTGGTATCAGCAAGCAAAAAGTTGGTCAGTTCGCAGCTGAAATTCGTGCGATCCGTCCACCAGAACCTTACAAGGGCAAAGGTATTCGTTATGTTGACGAAATTGTCCGTCGTAAGGAAGGTAAGACAGGTAAATAGTTTCTAGAAAATTTATGAGGTGAACATTGTGATTACAAAACCAGACAAGAATAAGACACGGCAAAAACGCCATACGCGTGTCCGTGGCAAAATCTCTGGTACTGCAGAGCGCCCACGCTTGAACGTTTTTCGTTCTAACAAAAACATCTACGCGCAATTAATTGATGACGTAGCGGGTGTAACGCTTGCAAGTGCCTCAACTCTTGATAAAGAGTTAACTGCAGCAGATACAAAAGTTGAACAAGCACAACAAGTTGGCGAATTAGTCGCAAAACGTGCAAAAGACAAGGGCATCGAAGATGTTGTCTTTGATCGTGGTGGTTATCTCTATCACGGCCGTGTTCAAGCTTTAGCTGAAGCAGCTCGTGAAAACGGACTTAAATTCTAACGAAAGGAGAAAACCACACATATGACTTTTATCGATCCATCTCACTTAGATTTAGAAGACCGCGTTGTTACAATCAACCGGGTTACTAAAGTAGTTAAAGGTGGCCGTCGCTTACGTTTCGCCGCAATTGTTATTGTTGGTGATAAAGCAGGTCACGTTGGCTTTGGTACTGGTAAAGCTCAAGAAGTTCCTGAAGCAATTCGGAAAGCTTCTGAGAATGCCAAGAAAGCTTTGATTGAAGTACCAATCGTTGGGACAACAATTCCTCATGAAATTATTGGCCACTTTGGTTCAGGTAGCGTTCTTTTGAAGCCAGCCGTTGAAGGTTCTGGAGTTAGTGCCGGCGGTGCCGTTCGTGCATTAATGGAACTTGGCGGTGTTAACGATGTTACATCGAAGTCTTTAGGCAGCAACACACCAATCAACGTAATTCGGGCAACTATGGATGGCTTATCACGTCTCCAAACTGCTGAGCAAATTGCTAGTCTTCGTGGTGTTTCTGTTCAAGACTTACAAAATTAGGAGGCCTTGTTGATGGCAAAGATTAAAATTACGCTTACACATAGTGCCGCTCATCGCTTACCTGCTCAACGTAAAATCGTTAAAGAGTTAGGCTTAGGCCGTGTTAACAGTAGTGTGGTTAAACCAGATAACGCTGCTACACGCGGAGCTATTTTTAAGATCTCACATTTAGTTGAAATTGAAGAAGTAAACGACTAGAAATATACAAGGAGGTGCTAGACTTCATGAACTTGCATGAATTAAAAGCTAGTGAAGGTTCACGCCGCAACCGTAAACGTGTCGGCCGGGGAACTTCATCAGGTCAAGGTAAGACTGCAGGCCGTGGCCAAAAAGGCCAATTGGCTCGTTCAGGCGGTAAGACTCGTTTAGGTTTCGAAGGTGGCCAAATGCCATTATTCCGGAGAATGCCAAAACGTGGCTTCAAAAACATTAACCGTAAAGAATATGCTGTTGTCAATTTAAGCGATTTAGATCGTTTTGACGAAGGCACTGAAGTAACGCCAGAATTGTTAATTGAATCTGGTATCATTAAAAAACAACTTGCTGGTGTTAAGTTATTAGCAGGTGGAGAAGTAACCAAGAAACTTTCAGTTAAGGTTGCTAAATATTCAGCGGCTGCTAAAGAAGCTGTTGAAGCTGCTGGTGGTTCCATCGAGGTGATCTAATGCTGACAACATTGCGGAACGCATTCAAAGTCAAAGAAATCCGTAAAAAGATCTTTTTTACTTTATTCATCTTATTGATTTATCGATTAGGTACTCAAATCACGATGCCTGGGGTTGACGCTTCATCGCTGTCAAAAATCAGTGCTAGTGGCTTGATTCCTTTACTTGATACGGTTAGCGGTGGTGGTTTGACGAACTACTCATTGTTCTCAATGGGTGTTTCACCATTTATCACTGCTCAAATTGTCATTCAATTATTGCAAATGGATATCGTACCTAAGTTTGTCGAGTGGAGTAAACAAGGTGAAGTTGGCCGGCGTAAACTTAACCAAGCAACTCGTTATCTAACCATCGTTCTCGCTTTTGTACAGTCAATTGGGATCACAGCCGGCTTTAACTACTTAAGTGGTTATGGCTTGGTTAAAAATCCAAGTGTTCAAACTTTCATCTTATTAGGGATTATTCTAACAGGTGGCACGATGTTATTAACTTGGTTAGGTGAACAAATCACCGATAAGGGTATCGGTAATGGTGTCTCGATGATTATTTTCGCCGGGATCATTGCTCGCTTACCTAATGGTATTTATCAGTTAGTTAGAGATAACATTATTAACGCTAAAGCTAGTGAGCGTCCGCTTAATATCTTGTGGTTGGTATTGTTACTCATTGTTATTCTGTTTATCGTTTATTGGGTAACTTATGTTCAGCAAGCAAATCGTAAAGTGCCGATTCAATATACTCGGCGTGCGACGAGCGGCGGCAACGAAAGTTATCTACCATTAAAAGTTAACGTATCTGGCGTTATCCCAGTTATCTTTGCCAGTTCGTTTATTATCACCCCTTCAACAATTCTGATGATTTTCCAAGCCAATCATGGTGACGAAGGTTGGTACCAAGTACTGTCGAACATCTTCAGTATGCAGACCACAGTTGGGGCAATTATTTATACATTGTTAATTGTTCTCTTCACTTTCTTCTATGCCTTTGTTCAGGTTAACCCTGAGAAATTGGCAGAGAACTTGCAAAAGCAAGGTGCCTATATTCCTAGCGTTTGGCCAGGTAAAGAAACTGAGAAATATTTCTCTGGCTTGTTGATGCGTTTATCAACAGTCGGTTCGATTTTCTTAGGTTTGATTGCCTTGTTACCTCAATTAGCAACCAACATCTTTGGTCTGCCTCAATCAATTGGTTTAGGCGGAACAAGTTTGCTGATCGTTGTTGGGGTTGCGCTAGAAACATCACGGCAATTGGAAGGTTTGATGATGAAGCGGCGTTATATCGGATTTATTCGTTAACTGGAGGCTAGATTAAGTTGAATTTGATTTTAATGGGACTACCTGGTGCCGGTAAAGGTACTCAGGCTGAAAAAATTGTTGACCAATATCATTTGGCCCACATTTCTACAGGCGATATGTTTCGTGAGGCCATGGCCGCGAAAACGACTATTGGTCTTGAAGCTAAAAAATATATTGATAACGGTAATTTAGTTCCTGATGATGTCACCAATGCCATCGTCAAAGAACGGTTACAAAAACCAGATACCAACATTGGTTATATGTTGGATGGTTTTCCGCGGACGATTGAACAGGCCGAGGCACTTGAAAAGATTGCCGCTGACCTGGACAAACCGGTTGATGCAGTTATCAATATTGAGGTCGATCCTAAAGTCTTAGTTGATCGTTTATCTGGGCGCTTCATTTGCCGGACTTGTGGCGCAACTTATCATAAGTTGTATAATCCGCCAAAGGTTGCTGGAACTTGTGATCGCTGTGGTGGACATGATTTTTATCAACGTGAAGACGATAAGCCAGAAACGGTTAAAAACCGTTTAGCCGTTAATATCAAAATGAATACACCGTTACTTGATTTTTATCGCGGTAAAGGTTTGCTTTATACCGTCAATGGTGAACAAGATATCGATCGGGTTTTTGATGAAATTAAAGTAATTTTGTCAAAATTAAATTAACTCTTGGTTCAGTGGTATAAAGCAAAATTGAACGCTTGGCAACAACCAATGTTTGTGGTATACTCAAGCATTGTTACTGTCAAGTGAGTACCTTTAGGGCTCACTATTTTTCTGTATCCACTTGTTTAACCAATTAGGAGGAATTTTTGTTTGGCAAAAGATGACGTCATTGAAATCGAAGGAACAGTGACTGATACCCTTCCTAACGCAATGTTTAAAGTTGAGTTAGAAAATGGTCACTCAGTGCTTGCACATGTTTCCGGTAAGATCAGAATGCATTACATTCGGATTCTTCCTGGAGATAAGGTTACTGTCGAATTATCACCATACGATCTCACCAAAGGCCGTATTACTTATCGTTATCGTTAAGATATCGTATTTTCGGGAGGCTTAGAAATGAAAGTAAGACCATCAGTTAAAAAAATGTGCGAACATTGTAAAATTATCAAGCGCAAGGGCCGCGTCATGGTCATTTGCTCTGCAAATCCAAAACATAAGCAACGTCAAGGCTAATAGGAGGTGTAAATAATGGCTCGTATCGCAGGTGTTGATTTACCTCGTGAGAAGCGGATCGTCATTGCTTTAACCTATATTTATGGGATTGGCAATACGACTGCACAAAAAGTTTTAAAAGAAGCCGGTGTATCTGAAGACGTTCGTTCTAAAGATTTAACACCAGACCAAGAAGACAAAATCCGTGCTGCTGTTGATAACATTCGAGTAGAAGGCGATTTACGTCGTGAAGTTACTCGTGATATCAAACGTTTGCAAGATATTGGCTCATATCGTGGTATCCGTCATCGTCGTGGTTTGCCAGTTCGTGGTCAAAACACAAAGAACAATGCACGGACTCGTAAAGGTCCTAAAGTTTCCATCGCCGGTCGTAAGAAATAATCTAATTAAGAAGGAGGTAAGTTCATGGCAGTTCGTAAAGGAACACGTAAGCGTCGTGTTAGAAAGAATATTGAAGCCGGTGTGGCACACATCCATTCAACATTCAATAATACTTTAGTAATGATTACTGACCCTCAAGGCAATGCTGTTGCATGGTCATCAGCTGGTGCTTTGGGTTTCAAAGGTAGCCGTAAGTCAACACCTTTTGCTGCACAAATGGCTGCAGAATCTGCTGCTAAAGAATCCATGGAACATGGTATGAAGTCGGTCGAAGTAGCCGTTAAAGGACCTGGTTCAGGTCGTGAAGCTGCAATCCGTGCTTTACAAGCAACTGGTCTTGAAATCAGCGCAATTCGTGATGTGACACCAGTCCCTCATAACGGATCTCGTCCTCCAAAGCGTCGTCGTGTTTAGTGTCGTTGATTCGTAGTAATTGTCGACGAGTTTACATTGAACACACACGTTTCGAAAGGGGTAAAGATTGAATGATCGAATTTGAAAAGCCAAACATTACAAAAGTTGATGAAAGTACCAACTATGGTAAGTTTGTAATTGAACCGCTAGAACGTGGTTACGGTACCACGCTTGGCAACTCATTGAGACGGATTTTATTATCGTCTTTACCTGGCTCTGCTGTCTCAAGCATTCAAATTGATGGCGTGTTACATGAGTTTTCAACCATCGATGGGGTCATGGAAGATGTCACCCAGATTATTCTTAATATTAAAAAATTGGCGTTAAAAAATCACTCTGAAGATGCTAAAGTGATTGAAATCGAAGTAGATGGCCCAGCAACCGTCACTGCTGCTGATATTAAAGCTGACGATGATATCGAAGTTTTAAATCCAGAACAGTATATTTGTTCGATTGCTGAGGGTGGTCATTTACACATGCAAATGACTGTTAGCAATGGGCGTGGCTATATTCCAGCTGATCAAAACAAGTCTGGTGACATGCCAATTGGCGTCATTGCTGTTGATTCGATTTTCACACCAATTGAACGCGTGAACTATCAGGTCGAAAGTACCCGTGTTGGTAAGCGTAATGACTTTGATAAATTAACCTTGGATGTTTGGACTAATGGTTCGGTCTCACCACGTGAAGCAATTAGTCTAGCTGCGAAAATTCTTTCTGATCATTTAAATATCTTTATTGACCTCTCCGACGAGGCAAAGAATACTGATGTCATGGTCGAAAAAGAAGAAACGCAAAAAGAAAAGAAACTTGAAATGACAATCGAAGAACTTGATTTGTCAGTTCGTTCTTATAATTGCTTGAAACGGGCCGGGATCAACACGGTTCAAGAATTAACCAATAAAACTGAAGCAGATATGATGAAGGTTCGTAACCTTGGCCGTAAATCTCTTGAAGAGGTTAAAGCTAAGTTGATCGATCTTGGTTTGTCATTACGCTCAGATGATTAATCTAAACTAAAGGGAGGTAAAACTATGAGTTACCGCAAGTTAGGTCGTGCATCTGCACCACGTAAGGCTATGTTACGTTCATTGACAACTGATTTATTAGTTCATGAACATATCGAAACCACTGAAACTCGTGCGAAGGAAATTCGCCGTTCTGCAGAAAAAATGATTACTTTAGGCAAACGTGGTGATTTACACGCACGCCGTCAAGCTGCTGCATACTTACGCAACGAAATCGCTGATATTCATGAAGAAGGCGAAGAAGTTGTTGTTCAATCAGCACTTCAAAAAGTATTTAGTGATCTTGCACCTCGGTATAAAGACCGTAATGGTGGTTATACACGAATTTTAAAGACTACTCAACGTCGTGGCGATGGTGCACCAATGGTTATCATCGAATTAGTTTAATTCCGGATTAAACCGAAAACACGAAAAGTTTCGACCAATTTTCATTTCATAGGTGTGAGTGCGAGCGTTACGATGATGGGAACCCACCAAGTCTAGCTTAGGAGATTGTTTAACAATTTCCCCATTTATGAATGATTATTGTACATATCTTTGTTGAGCTCATGAGTGTCAACGGTGCTAGGTGACTAGCACGCATTAATGCAAAAGCGTTCGCTATTCAAATAAATGAATAGCGAACGCTTTTTTGATGGGCTTATTTCAGTGATTGTGGGCTTATAAACCAAAATTAACTGGATCACCAGATAGTCGTAGTAATTGTGGTTTACCGTAAAAGTAACCTTGTCGAAAGTCAATTTCAAAACGATTACTTAACTGGTCGTCGGCAGCAGTTTCAATTCCCTCCAGAACCAACCGTAAACCATATTCCTGACTAATGGCATGCCAGAAATGTAATTGTTGTTGAATCTTAGGATCGTCAATGCCAGTACAGAAATTTTGCAGGGCAAACTTTAGTTCTGAGGTCAATGGTAGGAGCTCTTGAATATTCTTAAAATCGTTGATTCCGGTGCCTACATCATCAAGTGAGACTTGCATACCTTGTTCAATAAAATGGCGTAAATGAGGAATAATTGCGGTATTATGGTAACATCCGGGACCAGCTTCTTCGGTTAACTCGACCACTAACTTGGCGGGATAAAGTTGTCGTTGACTAAGAATGATTGCTTTAGCAATTTTTGTATCTAGTAATTGTTCGCGACTAACGTTAACCGCACAGTATTGAACTTTTAGACCTAGAATTTTAGTTGTAGCGACTAATAAATCAGCGACGATTTTAGGATCTATTTTCGCAAAGTCACTGGGCACTCGCCAACCTTGCTGGGTGAGTTCTTTGATCAATAGCTCGTAGCCATAAATGGTTTTAGTTCGCACATCTAGTTGCGGCTGCACGAAGTAACGATAGGTTGTTTGTGTCATTTAAATCACCTTTATGAAAGATTCATGTGCGTGTATTTACATCTTGCACAAGACATGTATACTTCAAAATCAGGGGACTATGATATTACGATTAGAAAAAAATTGGGAAAATTAGTGAAAGTTGTGATTGGAAATGAAAGTAGCCATTATTGGTTGCACCCATGCAGGTATTGCAGCGATGCGCCAAATCTTAAAATATTATCCTGAGGCAGAAATTACCGTTTATGAACGGCATGCTGATATCTCTTATCTTTCTTGTGGTACTTACTTACATATTGGTGGTACAGTTAAGAACTTAGCTGATGTTTTTTACGCGAATCCTAATGAGTTTACTAAGCAAGGTGTGAAGATGCGGTTGCAATTTGATGTGATTCGGATCGATGCCCAAGCACACACAATCATGGCCCAGAACTTGCTCAGTAAGGAATTGGTTCATGATCACTATGATAAATTAATTATGGCGACAGGGTCGATTACAGCCATTCCGGCAATTACCGGTGTCGAAAATGCTAAGGTGATGCTTTGCAAGACTTGTGATCAGGCACATGAATTGTACAAGGCGGCGCAACAGGCTGAACAGGTCGCAATTATTGGTGGCGGCTATGTTAAATCAGGCCATCAGGTGACTATTTTCCAACGGGGACCACAGTTACTTGATGAATACTTAGACCCGGTCTTGGCTGAACGCGTCACAAAATTACTGACTGATCAACAAGTCCATGTTATTACGAATGCTGAAGTAATCAAGTTCAGTGATACCACTAGTAATAAATTATGTGTGACAACTAAACAAGCAGCGTATTTGGTTGATCTTGCAGTGATTTGTCCCGGCGTCATTCCCCAATCAGACTTATTAAAGGGTCAATTCACACTAGCCAAAAATGGCGCGATTATTACTGATGCTTATATGGGGACCTCTGATCCGGACATTTTCGCAGCTGGAGACGCGACTGAGGTTCATTTTAACCCGACTTTGCATGCTGCATATATTCCGTTAGCTTCACATGCCATTCGTCAGGGCACTTTAGCTGGAATCAACGTTTTTGATAAACGTTTGAAATCAATTGGTACCCAAGCGACAACTGGGATGTTGTTGTTTGACCAAACCATTGCCTCTACAGGATTAACATTGGCAGGTGCTAAAGCGGCCCATTATCAGGCCCGTAGTGCATTTTATCAGGGCAATTATCGGCCTGACTTCATGCCAACTACTGCTGAAGTAACGATTGAACTGGTTTATGATCAGACTAGCCGCAAAGTTCTTGGCGCTCAGTTGATGAGTGCCCACGAAGTCTCGCAATCAGCAAATACATTGTCTGTCATCATTCAAAATGAGAACACAATTGATCAGCTGGCCTTTATTGATATGCTGTTCTCACCGAATTTTGATGAGCCATTTAATTATTTGAACCTGGTGGCCCAAGTGGCCGTCGAGCAGGAACAAGGTTACTGGCGGACCTAAGCCTACCTAATCAATTAGGCGAGTTCTGGCAAAAATCTATTTTTAAAAATAAAACGAATTTAACAGCTGAAACGTGGTCTCAAAAGATAACCGGCTGCGCTTAATATCAAAAAATCGAGCAATTCTGATGAATTGTTCGATTTTTTACGTTAGTGCTCACAAGTGGCTGCCTTTGGTCACATTCCGTATTTTGCTAGTCCACGGTAATTGGCCGTTATAACGCCGCTTCAAGTGAAATCACGCTGGCTAAATAGTCGCAACAACCATGAGTTGTTAGGCAAAAGTACAACTGCTTGCTATGGTCAAAGTGAAAAGAGGTCATAATGATGACAGAAGCAGAAATTCTTCAATTATATCGACAAAAATTTGGTTATACTCAACAGCAATTAGCCGAGCAACTGCATATTTCACCTCAGGCAATTTCGCGTTGGGAAACTGGTGAAACTTTACCAAGTATTGATAATTTAGTTGCGCTAAGCGATTTATATGATCTGTCCTTAGATCAGTTGATTTTGGCGGGTCCTTATTTTAGACGACCGTTAATTATCGGTCGTCCAATTGCTTGGCCGAAGTTTATTAGTTTCGCGGTTATTTGGCTACTGGTCAGTTTATTCTTAACTGGCTTTGGTTATCAGCCCTGGTGGCTCTTTATGGTTGTGCTTGTCGTCGGTTTGATTTTTGTCTTACCGGTGGTCTTTCAGGATTACTGGCAAATTGATCGAACTGGTTTGCGCATCACTCATTATCAAGGCCGAAGTTGGCAACGGCTGGCAGCGTTATGGCGGCGAACGCCCCAGCAATTACTGGCTTATACTGATATGGCGCAGGTCAAAATCAGTTATCAGCCGCGGCAGCAACGCTCACCCTGGGACTTCTGGCCAGATCCAGTCATCATGCAAGTCACCTTAAAAGACGGCCAACAATTTTCGCTGAATTTATCTGGCACACTGCCAGACTATTTGCCACGGTTAGTCATGTTCTTATCGCGGCAGCATGTTCAGGTGATTGATGAACAGCAGTTGGTTGATAAATTGCTTTTGGGGCAGGACTTGTATGAAGAATTTCATCAATGAATAGGTTAAAACAGTCGCAACTTAGTCGACTGTTTTTATTTTGGTTAGGTCAGCCTGCGTGGTGATTCGCGTGCTACTGACTATCATATTTTCACGTTAAACAGAAAAATGAATCAGTATTTAGCATATTGGGCGAAAACAATTTGTTCTGAGTTGAGCTTATTTAAGAACGATATGTTAGAATTATAGAATAGATAGATTATAAAATGTCGAAATACGTGAATAATATTCTTATGATGACTCATGAATTTAAATGTTTTCACGCTGTTTTTTGGTGTGATTACCATAAATAACGGCATGATGATGCAGTGCGCAGTATCAGGCAAATGTTTTAGGAGTGATAACTATGGGTGATGTTCGGTCAGTCAAATTTGAGCGGTTGATCAAGTTTTTGCTGAATTTATGTATTGTGGCACTTGCTTTGATGTTGATTGCAATGCTGGGCTTTTTTGTTTATGCGCAATATCAATATTTTGGTAAAGGTAATTGGCAGCTACTTAGCGGGACAATCAAAGGGCTTAATATTCCATTGGCAAATCCGGATATTTTCTTCCGCCACAGTGTGATGCAGTTCTTATTTTCATTAACGATTTTATTGGCGACGGTTGACTGTGGAATTAGTCTGCGGATTGCATTGGTACTAAAAGATATTTTTAAACGTTTTTGTCAGAACTTAACAATCTCTCGGGCAATGTTCATACAGATTTTGCGGCCCCAAATCTGGTTATTAGTGGTGTCATTATTGATGTTGGTTGTGGGACTGTTGGCTGGAAATTTGGAATTTCGAATTGATGCGTTGTTTGCCCAAGTGGCATTGTTGGCCTTAACTTATGTCGTCGTTCAGCAGCGTGATTGAGATTGGGACAACTAACAATGAGCAGATGTTTGAAAATGGATGCTGGGAGTGATGCTAGTCAAAAAACTATGGTCGTGCATTTTAGCGGGATTGATAGCTTTAGGCTTAGGAATCAAAGGGACGATTCTGACGACACAGAAAATTACCGTGCGAAATCAGCCGAAGATTGAAGTGGTGGTGCCACCAACTAGAAAAGCCAAAATTACCTATCAGACTAAGAATAAAATTAGCAGCTTCGAAAATCCCCAGCACAAGCTTTGTGTGGTCATCATTGATCATCAGCAACGGGAAGTCAGTTTGCGGGAATTAGTTGACGCTAATTAGGTTGAGCAATTCAAAAAAGGAGCGGTACTTGATGACACGTTTAAAAAATCCCATGGTCGGCTTGGCCAGTTATTTAATTTTTTATTTGGTGGCAACATTGGCAGCGGGTAATCAATGGCTGCCATTTCCCAAAGGTTTTTGGTTATCATTTGGTCTTCTGCTGATTACCGTGACGTTGCTCTTAATCGAACAGCATCAATTAATTAGCAGCCAACTACAACGGTTGTCCTGGTGTTCACTTGCGGCAATCTTGTTTGGCGCGCTGTTAATTGCCGTGTTACTCTACACGATTCCCAGAATTATTTTGGAAACAAAAGCTCTGACTAGTTACAATAGTTTCCAAATGCCGGCAACTGCTGGTTGGCTATTAGCTGGTTTGAGCTACAACTTTATTTATGTTTTTGCTTCAGTAATTGCAGTGCTAGTTGTGCCGGCCAGTTTTTCTGACTCCGCCCAAGACTGGCAGTACCTAGTGCCAATTCTGATTTGCGTCATTAGCGCGCCGTTGGATCATGTATTATGGCAACTTCTAATTATTGTGCCGCTGTGGTTGGGCCTATTTCTGGCTTATCGTTTCAGTCGCAATTTTGTTTTGCCCTTAGCAATCTGGCTGGTTTTTACCGCACTGTGTGATTTCCTGCCGATTACCAGCATTACCCTGGGCAATGGGGTATTGATATGAAACAACCTTGGCGGGGAATACTTATTAATATTCTTTGGACTGTGGCAATTATCATCTGGCTGAACGCACTAAACCAACATCCACCAGTGGCAACCATGACTGAAAATCAACGACTGTTATTTGGCGTAGTCAGTTGGATTGGTTTGTTAGTCTTCGCCAAATTCCTCGGCTGGCTAATCAAAAAAATTCGTCAATGCTGAGAAAATTTGATTTCAAAATAGCATCACTTCATTAGCTTGTTTGCAAATCGCTGGTTAAAGTCCTGCGACTGCGAAGAGGCTTTTTTGTTCTGGGAGTATGTCAGTTTTAGTTAGGCTAATTTGCCTAAATATGATGCTATTTAACCAGATAGTATTTTTCATACATGTTACTTTCAAATAATCAAAAGCAAAAGGATTGTTTTTACATTAGGGCGGTTTAGACACACGACATATTTAAAAATTTGTCCTGTATCTACATTCACTTTTTAAAAATCAGTCTTTTTTACTTATCACCATATTTTCAATTGATAATCGAATTTTGCTAAATTAGAATTTAAAACAAGTAAGTATAAAGTGCACAAAATCAACTCCAGACGGAATGGAGGGCGTGGTTGTCAGCAGCCAAATTTCAGAGTGTGACAAAAGGCGGTTAGCCGGTGAGCATTAACGTAAAATATCGACCAATTCGTTAGAATTGATCGATATTTTGGCGTTAAGCGGAACCGGTTGCCTTTTGAGAACACGTTTCAGCTGTTAAAGTTCGTTTTATTTTTGGAAAATGCTTTTTGTCGTTGCTTCAAAGGCTCGTATTTGAAACAATTCGGTCTTTAATTGGTTCAAATCGATGCCGGCAGCGTTCCACAACCAGCAAGCCCGCAATGAAGTCAGACGCCATTCTGCTTTAAAACGCCATTTGTATTTGAACTAAAAATCCAGTCATCATTTTTAACAGCTTGGTTACTTAAAGTAAAGCCGAAATATGGTAAAATGTGACTATTGAATAAAAATTAGGGGCGGGTTGGCTGATGGTACCAATTATTCAGGTGAAGGATCTGACTTATACTTATCAGAATAGCAAAGTACCAGCTTTGCAGAATGTTTCCTTGACGATTGAACCTGGTCAGTGGATTGCAATTGTCGGCCATAATGGTAGCGGCAAAAGTACCTTGGCGCAAATGCTCAATGGCTTAATTGCACCACAATCTGGTGAGGTCTACATTGACGGCGAGTTGTTAACCGAGGAGTCCGTTTGGGCAATTCGTCGCAAAATTGGGATTGTTTTCCAGAGCCCTGACAATCAATTCGTTGGCGCTACTGTGGCTGATGATGTCGCTTTTGGCATGGAAAATAACGGCGTGCCCCGGGCAGAAATGATTCCCCGGGTGCAGGCTGCCTTGGCGCAAGTGGGGATGACGGCTTATGCTGATCATGAACCAGCACGTTTATCCGGTGGTCAGAAACAGCGGGTGGCTTTGGCTGGGGTGCTCGCGCAACGGCCGCAAGTGATCATTCTTGATGAAGCGACCAGTATGCTTGATCCCCAAGGGCGTCATGATGTGGTGAGTTTGATGACGTCATTACGGAAGACGGGTCAGTTTACGATTATTTCGATTACTCACGATATTGACGAAGCCGCCCTAGCTGATCAGGTGATTTTAATGGATAATGGCAAAGTGATCACGTCCGGGACACCAGCGGAGATTTTCGCCCAAGGTGAGATGTTACAACAGCATGGCTTAACGGTGCCATTAAGCGAGAAGGTCCGCCAAGGATTACTGCAGGCGGGCGTGAAGGTGGCTGATCATTACTTAGATGAGGAGCAGTTGGTGAAGAATTTATGGACATTACATTCAAACAAGTAGATTACACTTACCAAGCTGACTCTCCAATGGCGACGCTAGGCTTGCGTGATATTAATTTACATTTTAAAAGCGGTACTTATAACGCCATCATTGGTCAAACTGGTAGTGGCAAAAGCACGTTGCTACAGCATCTGAATGCCTTACTGATTCCGACAAAAGGTGAAGTGGTGATTGGTCAACAAGTGGTGACGCCGCAGACAAAAAATAAAGAACTTTATGATTTGCGCCGCAAAGTCGGTTTGGTTTTCCAATTTCCTGAAAGTCAATTGTTTGAAGAAACCGTCTTAAAAGATGTGGCCTTCGCACCGAAGAATTTTGGCAAATCAGTCGCAGAGGCTGATGAAATTGCCCGACGTGCTTTGCGGTTAGTCGGGATTGCTCCCGAGCTTGAGGATAAAATGCCTTTTGATTTATCAGGTGGACAAATGCGGCGGGTAGCGATTGCTGGTGTGTTAGCCATGGAACCGGAAGTTCTGGTTCTTGATGAACCCACGGCTGGTTTGGATCCCGTTGGTCGTGAAGAAATGATGACGTTATTTGCTAAGATTCAAAGTGAACGCAATTTAACCGTGATTTTAGTCACTCATCAAATGGACGACGTGGTGCGTTATGCTGAACAAGTGGTGGTCATGGAACAAGGTCGGGTCTTGAAAACAGGCCAACCGCAAGAAATTTTCGCCGATATTCCTTGGCTCCATCAGCATAACCTCGAGTTGCCTAGCACGGGTCGCTTAGTGCAGCAGTTGCAGCAACAAGGCTTCCAATTTTCCCAGGTACCGTTGACGGTGCCAGAATTGTTGGCGCAACTAACCCCGCAGTTAAAGCAGGTGGTTACTTATGAATAAATTGATTTTTGGCCGTTATTATCCTGGAAATTCTTTTGTCCATCGGTTGGACCCGCGTTTAAAATTGATTTTAAACATCCTTTTCATTGTTTTGATTTTCTTTGCCCAACATTGGCCTAGTTACGTTATTCTAGGTGCCGTCGTTGTCGTTAGTGTCTGGGCGTCAGGAATTTATTTGAGCTTCTTTCTCCGTGGTTTGCGGCCGATGCTGTGGCTGATTCTGTTCACAGTTGGCTTGCAACTATTCTTTACCAGTGGTCAACATGTTTATTGGCAGTGGGGCTGGCTTAGTCTCAGTCGCGAAGGCTTGATCAACGCTGGTTATATTGCCGCCCGGTTCTTGTTGATTATTTTCATGTCGACACTGTTGACCTTGACGACTCAGCCGTTGGAAATTGCTGACGGTTTGGAGTATTTGATCAGTCCCTTGCGTGTCATCAAGTTTCCTGTTAATGAAGTGGCGTTGATGTTGTCGATTGCCTTACGGTTTGTACCAAAGCTAATGGATGAGACCACGAAAATTATGAATGCCCAGCGTGCACGCGGTGTGGATTTCAATAATGGTAGTTTGCTGAAGCGCGCCAAGGCTTTGTTACCACTGTTGATTCCTTTGATGATGAGCAGTATTGATATTGCCTCGGATTTGACTACGGCGATGATCTCGCGTGGTTATCGCGATGGTGAAGGTCGCACCCGCTACCGAATTTTGAAATGGCAAATGCGCGATAGTTGGGTGCTCGGCGCCTTCGTGGTGATCAGCACCGGGATGTTAGTTCTAGAAAGAATGATGTAGGAGGTGGCTGTGTGCCACGTTATCGAATTACCGTTGCTTATGATGGCACCAACTTTGCCGGCTTCCAAGTACAGAAAAATCAGCGGACAGTTCAAGGTACGCTGGAACAGGCTTTAATCAAGATGACTAAGGGTGAGCAGATTCGCGTTCATGGTTCTGGGCGGACTGATGCTGGCGTTCATGCTTATGGCCAGGTGATCCATTTCGATTATCCTAAGAAAATTCCGGCGCGAAACATGCTAATGGCGTTGAACAGCCTATTGCCTTTAGATATGGAAGTTACTGACAGTCAAATCGCCGACCCAGAATTTCATGCCCAATTTGATACACTTGGTAAATGTTACCAATATCGCGTCAGTCAAGGTCGGTTTACTGATCCGTTTAAAAGATTGTATACAGGGCATTATCCTTATCCAGTTGATGTAGAGCGGATTGAGACGGCCTTGCAAGATTTGTTAGGTGAACATGACTTCACAAGTTTTGCGGCCAGTGGTGGGGTCATTAAAAATAAAGTTCGAACAATTTATCGCGCTAAGGTTAGCGCGGATCCAGGCCAACACGAATTGATTTTTACTTTCATTGGCAATGGCTTCCTATATAATATGGTGCGTATTCTGGTGGCGACCTTATTGGAAATTGGTAATGGTCGTCGGGATGAACATGACTTGTTACGATTGTTCACGGTGAAAGATCGGCAGCAAGCTCGCGGTACTGCACCAGCCAGTGGCCTTTATTTGCAGAAAGTATACTATCCTGGGGATGAGGCCGAGTTAGCTGCGCTCAGTCAGATTCCACTGACGAAACCACTGCAGCCGAAACATCCACATGGTTTGCGGCGTCAATCATAAATAACCCCTTTTCTTGTTAAAAAAATCCCAGTAACCACAAATTTTCATTGACTTCAAGGCCTATTTTCGGTAAACTAGTTGTTGGTATTTGTTTGCCCCACGATAGGCCCCGGAAACTTATTGAGTGTCAGACAAAACATTATGTATGGAGGAATTTATCGTGCGTACAACACCTTTGGCAAAACCAAGCGAAATTGAACGTAAATGGTATATTATTGATGCCACAGATATTTCATTAGGTCGGGTTTCAACAGTCGTTGCATCAATCTTGCGCGGCAAGAACAAACCAACATTTACACCTAACGTTGATACTGGTGATAACGTAATCGTTATCAACGCATCAAAACTTAAATTAACTGGTAAGAAAGCAACTGATAAATTATATCAGCACCACAGTGATCATCCCGGTGGTTTGAAGACACGGACAGCTGGCGACTTGTTAGCTAACAATCCTACTCGGCTTGTGGAATTGTCAGTTAAGGGCATGTTACCTAAGAATACGTTGGGTCACCAACAATTCATGAAGTTACATGTATACGCTGGTGCAGAGCATGCTAACCAAGCTCAAAAACCAGAAGTCTTAGATCTTACAAACTTGAAGTAGGGAGGAAATTATAAATGGCACAACAAGCTATGTATAACGGCACTGGCCGTCGTAAAGATTCAGTTGCGCGTGTTTTCCTCGTTCCTGGAACAGGTAAAATCACGATCAACAAAAAGTCAGCAGAAGATTATCTTCCATTTGCTAACCTTATCAAAGATTTGAAACAACCCCTAGTTTTGACTGAAACAGAAGGCTCATATGACATTAATGTTAATGTTCATGGTGGTGGCTTCTCAGGTCAAACAGGTGCTGTTCGTCACGGTATCGCTCGTGCTTTATTACAAGTCGATCCTGATTTCCGTGGTGTTCTTAAAGCCGCTGGCATGTTAACTCGTGACCCTCGTATGAAGGAACGTAAGAAGTACGGTCTGAAGAAGGCGCGTAAGGCATCTCAATTTAGCAAACGTTAATATCGTTATGCTACCGAGATGGAAACGTTGGTACGACAACGTTTCAAACGTATCTCGTTTAGGAAAGTGGTTCTCCCAATTAGGGCGAGCCACTTTTTTTGTCCCTCGTTTTTGTGCGCGTTTTGTGCGCGTGTCTCTGTCGAGGGTCATTTGCATCGCGACCTTTTAGGGCGTCAGCTCAAGCCTTACGTTGCTTTGTGCGTCAATTTTAACGAGTTTCGTTGAGTTTCATTTCCTGCGCGAGTGAATTCTTGCGCGCCTCTGCGATCCGTTCAGCGAACTTATTATGCACATCCAGACCGACCACATCAGGGGTGTTTACGTAAATCCGCGTGGTCTTAATATCGGAGTGCGTCAGCGCTTCGGAGATCAGTTCGAGGCTGGCACCACCTTGGTGAGCTAGAGTGGAGAACGTGTGCCGCAGCTTGTGTGGCGTCACGCGCACCAGCTCCTCTGCATGGCGCTTGTAGATTGAATTCAGTCGATAGTTCAAGTAGTCCGCATGGAGCGGTTGATTGATACCTCCTCTAAAGTTGGTGTAGGTGAATAGGAACTGATCTGGGCCAGCTTGGATATTCACGTCAGCAAGCTCCTTGGCTTGTTGTTCCTTCCACTCTTTCAAAAGTGGAATCAGAAACGCCGGGATCTGGTGTGAAGTTTCCTTGTTGGCTTTGGTTGGCCCGATTTTGCCGCTCTTTTTGAGGGCTTGAATAATCAGGACGTAACCGGTGTTGAAGTCAATGTGTTTCCATTGCAACCCGTATGATTCGCCTTTGCGATCACCAAGGTTCAACGTCATCAGCAACAGCAAGTAGTCTTGGAAGGACAGCTTCCGGTTCTCGAAGTCTTCTTTGGCAGCATCGAGCCAAGCAATCATTTCATCAGCAGATAGAGACGAGCCGGTCATTTTACGCCGAGTGGCGAGCCGCTCCTTCTTCGGGCTGCCGACCAATCGTAGGGCTTTTTCGATACGGTTGGCGTCGATGTAGTCCATGATCTCGGCGACCTCGAAGACTTGGCGAACGTAAGCCTTGACCGTGCGAATGTTCGCGTACTTCTCAGCCAAGATTGAAAGTTCTTGAACCACGAACTGCTTGTTCAGGTTCAAGTAGTTCAATGAATAATCACCGAACAGCGGTAGCAAGTGCAACCGGAAAATGTTTTGGGTGTTGACCTGGGTTTCCTCGGAAGGAACGACCCGGATGCGCCCACTACCACCGGCAGTGTACAGTGGCCACCAAACTTCCCGGTAGAAATCCTTGAACAGGATCTCGCCGTTAGTTTGAATGGAACCCGCCGACGCCTTGCGCTGTGCTTCTTTGATCTTGTCTTCGACTTTCTTCTGCAATGCCTTCGCTTCCAGCTTGGTTGCGACGGTTTTGCGGTAACGCAGCGTCTTTACGCCGATGATGTCGCGAATGTCTTTGGGGTAGAACACCTCCACAAAATAAGTGCCTGCATCAGTTTTAGTAATTGCCATGATATTTACCTCCTGTTGGTTGTCAACGAGCTTGAACAGGACGTAAAGCTACATCGACATATTACCATCCTTCAACACGTTTGCGAAGCCATGCATCGACGGCATCGCGATCATAACGAACCACACCGCAGACGTTGATTCGTGGTAGGCCAAGGCCAATCCACTTATCTAAGGTGTTGTTAGAAATTTTTAAGTAGTCGCACAGTTCCATCTTCAACAGATACCGATTGTTGGTGGCGAGTTCGTTACGCGCTTTGTTGACCTCATCGAGAAACAAGGTGGCTAGCGCGTTGCGAATCGCGATCACGTTGCGGTCATCCATTGGAAAATCGAGTGTGGACTGGGATGCTGGTGCTTCGATAAAACATGCCTCCTTTCCGGCAGTCACGAACAGACTGATGCGAATACGACAGGCGGTCATCATTCAGCCCGGTTCCAACCGGCTATTGAGAACCTCGCTGTGAGACGCTCTTTCTCCCGTTTCGTGGCAGTGACGTACAAGTATCCGGCCTACTGGGGTAATCGCTCGCTCGTGTGAGGTTGTGGCGTTGTGAGGCCTGCGTTGCTAAATGATGGTATTCAGTTGTCAAAGGACATCGGCGGTAATCAAAAACCCGCTTCGTTATATACAGACAACGAAAGCGGGTCGAAATGAAAGGGATTGGTGAAAATTGTTTATGTTTTTTTCTGACCGGGATTTTGTGAGGGTAGCGCAAGGTGCTGCTCAACGTTGAAGCACTTCGCAATGTAGATCAGTTTGATTTGAAGCTCTTGTCTTAAATCTGGATCGACGTGCCGTTGCCCGTACTTGGCCTCGTAGTCAATATCACGGCCAAATAATTCAAGCATGAGGGAAACAGCGTCGTCGTTGTCCTCCTGAACCGCCAAAATAACCGGTACTAGGTTATCGATCTCTGAATAATGCATTGAATACTCCTCCGCATCCATTACATGTTTGTGTATGCTGCCCGAATTCGATTCAAAGCCCGTTGCCGGCGATAATTCACCCCCTGGCTAGTTTTGCCGGAACGGCTACCGATTTCCACGTCGTTCAGCTCGTCATAATAGTATTGATACAACACCATCTTATCAGGTAGAGAAAGGGAAGCAACCGCCGTGGCAAGACGCTCGTTTTCGATGAAGTCCTCCAAGTGTTCGATTTCCTCATCGGTCAGTTTGAGTTCGTCAAGATGGTGTGGATCTTCAATTTCTTCGATGAGCCATTCTTCGAGTGGTGTCTCTTTGATTCGGCGAAGATTGACTTTGTGGCGATTGATTCGTTCGTTCTTGAGCGCTTGCTGCACATAGCGGATAAACATCCGCGACACTTCTTGTTCACTACTCATTTGAATGGCCTCCTAAAATCAACTAATGTGGTTACATATAGACAGACAACTTTCGGCACATGAAATGAAAGGGGATTCAGGAATTTGTTAAATAATTTCACTTGTACTTAAAATGCTGTAGAAAAACCATTGGCTGCGGGGACCAATGGTTTGATGTGTGGATCAAGCGCGTTAAGTTAACCTGTCGTTGTGTTGCGCGAAAACGCTCGATAACAAAGTGATGTGCGTGAGCTTGCGCCTTTTCTGGGAAGCGAAGGGTCAAAGGAAAGAGTTGAAAGATTAACTCGAGGCATGTGGTTCCCTGAACACTAGTTTTATCGAGCTATTTCACCATTTAGCGTATATATGATCCAACGCCAATATAATACAACCCATCGTTTTTGGCTCGGAATGTATTTGTAATTCACGAGCAATATGTTGAAAATCCAAGTGGAAGTTTAAGCGAGTGCTGATACCACAGAAAATGGCACTATAGAGACCGACTGTGACTGCATTGTTCTGATTTGGGTTGAACGACAAGAAAAAAATTGAATCTAATGTTGACAAGTGTAAATACAAATCATATAATCATTCTCGTAAGTTACAACTGTAAACGAAGGGAGACCGATATGGAAATTCCAGAAATGTCTCGTGCTGAATGGGAAGTAATGCGCGTGATTTGGACCGAAGGCGGCGCTGATACCAACGATATTATTGAAGTGCTACGAGCCAAGCAGAATTGGTCCGATTCAACGACTAAAACACTGTTACGGCGTTTGGTCGGTAAGCAAGCTTTGACTACTGTTAAGGTTGGACGACAATTTCATTATTCACCGTTGATCAAGGAACAGGAAACAATGCAACAAAATGCCAATGAGTTCTTTGATCGGATGTGTGAGATGAAACAGGGGTCAGTCTTGGTGGATTTGTTGAAGAATCTAAATCTTAGTAAGCCTGATATCGAAACAATGCAGGCAGTACTTGCTGATAGACACGATAATGCGCCAGATATGGTAGCATGCAACTGCTTAATGGATGACTGTGAATGTGCTATGGAGGTAGCAAAGTAAATGACACAAATTATCGTTACAATTGTTGGGGTCTTGTTAATTGGATTCATCATTTGGTGGTTCTTTGGTAAACATGAGGTCGCATCTGGTGAGGCGACGGTGACCGGCGACGAACAAAGTATTGATGTGTTGGTTAAAGGCGGCTATTCACCAGAACGGATCGTGTTAAAGGCTGGCGTGCCTGCAGTCCTTAACTTTACTCGTACTGATCCATCAAGTTGTTTGGATCATGTGGTTTTTTCAGATTTTGGGATCAATCAAGCCTTACCTAAAGGCGAGACCCAAGCCATTCGGATTGATACTTCCAAGCCGGGCGAGTTCAGTTGGGCTTGTGGAATGGACATGTTTCACGGACAACTTGTCATTCAGTAATGCACGTTCAAATAACTTAGCCGAATCAAAAATAATAGGAGTGAATATGATGTCTGAAAATGTACAACGAATTGAAGTCGAAGTTGCTGGTGGGTATGCGCCTGCAGTTGTGAATTTGAAGCAAGGCGTTCCTGCATCGATTACCTTTACGCGTACTTCTGATCAAGGATGCTTAGATGTGGTGCACTCTAAGGATTTACATTTTGAAACCGAGTTACCACTAAATCTGCCTCAAACCGTGGCAATCGATACGCAGCGTGCTGGTGAGTACGAATTTAGCTGCGGTATGGACATGATGCACGGGAAGGTTGTGATTGCTTAATGTCAGTAAAGACAAGATTTTGGACGTCCCTAATTCTAAGTTTGCCAATGATTGCGCAGATGATTTTCCACCCACTTTTCGGTTTCGTGTTACCTGGTGGGGACTGGACCCCGTTGATTTTAACGACCATCATCATGGCAGTGACTGCGGTACCGTTTTGGCAAAGTGCATGGGCAAGTTTCACTAAACATCATTCGAATATGGATACGTTAGTTGCCATCGGAACGGCAACGACTTATTTCTACAGTATTTATGCGATGTTTACACATCAATCGGTGTTCTTTGAAACGGCTGCTGTGGTCGTTGCATTCATCATGTTGGGGCAAGTCTTTGAGGAGCGCATGCGCGATAGTGCGTCCAATGCAGTTGCGAAACTGATGGATCTGCAAGCTAAAGATGCCGAAGTGATCCGAAATGGTAAGGCCCAACGGATTCCGGTATCTGAAATCGTTGTCGGCGATCATATCCGCGTGCGACCAGGTGAAAAGATCGCAGTTGATGGGGTTATTGAAGAAGGCCATTCCACGATTGACGAATCAATGGTCACCGGCGAGAGTATGCCAGTTGAAAAACGTGCTGGCGATCGCGTGATTGGTGCTACGATCAATAGTAACGGGACTTTGACTTTTACGGCAGACAAGGTTGGCGGCGACACGATGTTGTCGCAAATCGTTGAGATGGTGAAACAAGCCCAGAATTCACATGCACCGATTCAAAAACTCACGGACAAGGTTTCTGATATTTTCGTGCCGGTAGTTTTGATTTTGGCGATTCTCACTTTCTGGGTATGGTTTGTACTGCTGGGTTCAGGATTGGCAACGTCCTTGATTTTTGCTGTTTCCGTCGTCGTTATTGCTTGCCCTTGTGCATTGGGACTGGCCACACCAACTGCTTTGATGGTTGGTACTGGACGAGCCGCCAAAATGGGTATCTTAATCAAGAATGGTGAAGTATTGGAGGCAGCCAACGGGATCAAAACTGTAGTGTTTGATAAAACCGGTACAATCACCAACGGTAAGCCAGTGGTTACCGATGTCATTGGCGATGAGAAACAAATTTTGACCATTGCCTCTGCACTTGAAGCAACTTCTGAACATCCTCTGGCTAGTGCAGTGATGGTTGCAGCCAAAGAGCGTGCGCTTGACGTGCCTAAAGCTGAGAATTTCAAAGCAATTGAAGGCAAAGGCGTTGCCGCGACCGTTGCGGGCCAAGCTGCCTTCGTTGGCAATGATAAATTGATTGAAGATCATCAGCTTCCAAGCGAACTAGCGGGTCAAGTCACAGCCTTGCAAGATCAAGCTAAGACCGTTGTTTACGTCGGGATGGGAGACGCCATTATTGGTCTGATCGCGATTCAAGATGCGCCTAAGACAACCTCAAAAGCGGCGATTGCGGCATTGAAATCTCGAGGATTGAAGACAGTGATGCTTACTGGCGACAATATTCGTGTCGCCAAAGCAATTGCTGCACAGGTTGGGATTGATGAGGTGATCGCTGACGTGTTGCCATCAGATAAAGCTGATCACGTTAAAGCTTTACAAGCGCACGGAAAAGTCGCTTTTGCCGGTGATGGGATCAATGACGCGCCGGCGTTGACAGTCGCCGATGTCGGCATTGCCATGGGCTCGGGTACTGATATTGCCATCGATGCCGGTGGAATCGTCTTAGTGAAGAATGACTTAAGCGATGTAGATCGTGCCTTAGCGTTGAGCAAAAAGACGTTCTCAAGAATCAAGCTAAACTTGTTTTGGGCGTTTATTTATAACGTCTTGGGCATTCCAGTCGCGGCGGGAATCTTTTATGCTTTAGGGGTGACACTCAGTCCAGAACTCGCAGGATTGGCGATGGCTTTCAGCTCACTTTCAGTGGTGACCAGTTCGGTTCTGTTAAACAAAGCAAAAATCAATACCCGCGTCAAGCTTGCGTAAACTAGGTCCTTGATTTCGATGGTCGGACATAAGTAATCCTGGATTATTCATAGAATTTCAAAAAAGCAGCGCAATCCCATGATTCACACGGGACTGCGCTGCTTTGGTGTTTCACCCATTGGGTGCGCCTATATGCTAAGGTTAAGTCGACAAAAACCATCACGAAAGCGAGGCTTCACACCATCTCAACTTTAACCAGCTTATCCCTGCAATGCAATACCAATGTGAC
>NZ_RHOT01000027.1 GCF_003946675.1 Lapidilactobacillus gannanensis
GAAGCCGTTTAGAGACAAATTCAATTTTATATTATTTCATCTGTCAACTTGACAGGGCATAGTGCAGAATTGCTCGGTATTTTAGCGTTAAGCGGAGCCGGTCACCTTTTGAAAACACATCCCGGCAACTACAGTTCGGCCTTATTTTGTTTAAATGACTGCTGTCCCAGACTATTTTTGCTAAAGCTGTTTTTAATACCTCAACGACGCGATTAAATCAAATTTCCGCGCCAGCACCAGATAATTCAATAATTCGCTGCTGAACCTGCTGATTATTACGAAATTCATCATAAGTTGTTTCAGCACGATCAACAACCCCGTGCGCCGTTAAATAAATCAATCGATTAGCAATTGTTTGAATAAATTGATGATCATGGGAAGCAAATAAAATTGCGCCTTGATAGTCCATCAGGCCATCATTTAAAGCCGTAATTGATTCCAAATCTAAATGATTGGTAGGATCATCCAATAAAAGCACATTTGCTTTCAATAACATTAGCTTGGCTAACATTACTCGGACTTTCTCACCACCAGAAAGTACATTGACTGCCTTCATTACGTCGTCACCGGAGAATAACATCCGCCCTAAAAAGCCTCGTAAGAAAGTATTATCATCTTCACCAGGTTCTGCAAATTGGCGCAACCAATCTAGAATCGGTGTGTCTTCAGTAAAGAGGTGATTAAAATCATTAGGCAAATAGGCTTGACTAGTGGTCACTCCCCAAGTGACCGTTCCAGAATCAGGTGTTAATTCACCAGTGATTACTTTAAACAAAGTCGTGGTGACCATATCATTTTCACCAAGAAAAGCAACCTTATCCTCTTTATTCAAGGTAAAACTAACTTGATCCAAAATCTTTTTGCCATCAACGGTCACTGACAGATTATCCACTTGCAATAAATCATTACCAATTTCCCGATTAGGAACAAATTTAATAAACGGATAACGCCGGGAACTAGGCTGAATGTCATCTAAAGTAATTTTATCAAGCATTTTTTTACGAGAAGTCGCTTGCTTTGATTTTGAAGCGTTCGCCGAGAAACGGGCAATGAAATCCTGTAACTCTTTAATTTTTTCTTCTTTTTTAGTGTTTTGCTCTTGCATCAACTTTTGGGCTAACTGCGAAGACTCTAACCAGAAATCATAGTTACCAGCATATAGCTTAATTTGACCATAATCCAAATCAGCCATGTAAGTACAAACTTTATTCAGAAAATAACGGTCATGAGAAACCACAATGACGGTGTTTTCAAAGTTGAGCAAAAACTCCTCCAGCCAATCAATTGAGGCAACATCTAAACCATTAGTTGGTTCGTCCAAAAGTAACACATCAGGTTGGCCAAATAAAGCCTGCGCCAATAACACCTTGACTTTCTGAACGGCTGTTAAATGGGCCATCTTTTCTTGGTGTAAACTTTCAGGAATGTTCAAGCCTTGCAACATTTGCGAAGCCTCACCCTCAGCTTCCCAGCCGCCCATTTCACCAAATTCTGCTTCTAATTCAGCAGCTCGAATGCCATCAGCCTCATCAAAATCTGGCTTATTATAAATTGCATCCTTGGCCTGCATGATGTCATATAACGTAGTATGCCCCATAATCACTGTTTCCATAACAGTATAATCATCATAATCGAAATGGTTCTGCTTCAAAGTTGCGAGCCGCTCATTCGGCCCGAGCGTGACAGCGCCGGTCGATGGTTGAATCTCACCAGCTAAAACTTTAAGAAAAGTCGACTTACCAGCACCATTGGCGCCAATTAGGCCATAACAGTTACCTGGCGCAAATTTAATATTGACATCCTGGAACAATTTGCGATCGGCAAAATGCAAACTGACATCACTTACAGTAATCAAATTAATAATCCTCATTTCATAAAAGGTCGTTAATTCGCATTATACCGGCAATCTAACCGGGTTGCAACCTACAAATCAATCGCACAAAATTATTCTGACCATGTCCGACCCTGATTAATTTTATGTTTGGCTTGCACTAGTTTTAAAGGATCCAGTCCTAAACTAAGGCAGATATCATAAACATAGATTTGCACATCAGCCAGCTCCTCTTCTAGATGGGCTAGATCATGTTCAGATAGTGGCTCAGTCTCTGGATGCCACTTAAAAATATCCAGCACCTCGTTAGTTTCCCCAGTTAAGGCAATCGCCAAGTCTTTCAAATTACTTTCATCCCACCCTTTTTTTCGCCGAAAATCAACTAAGGCTTGCATCATCTGCCTAATTTCTGGTGCACTAGTTTCATCAAGTTTTAACTTGGCACCGTGATTTTCGGGATCTAATTCATGAATTTGTGCTGACATATGCGGCCACTCCTTATTTCAGTTAATATCCGTTAGCTAACTACTTAGTAATAATTTCCATTTTACCATGCTTTTCTAACGATTTGACGTACTCACAGTCTTCAGGAAATCACCAACAAACGCTCAATTCCGATTATTGCTTATGACTGAAGCGAACCAAAAAAACTTGCCTTAGTTAATCAAGCAAGTTTTTATGATTGATCTATTCTGCTGCTTTTTTCAAAGGATCTTTTGCATGCAATTTCTTCTCGAAAGTCTTCAATAATAGTGATAACAGTAATGTTAAAACGAAGTAAATTAATGAAGTGATAACTAAAGGTAAGAATGGCTTGAAGCTAGACCCTTGAACAACACTAGTCTGGAACATCAATTCGCCAACCCCGATAACACTGACAATCGCGGATTCCTTCAGTAAAGAAATAAACTCGTTACCTAAAGCCGGCAAAATTGTTTTAACAGCTTGCGGAAGAACAACTAAACGCATGGCTTGTTTTCGCGACAGGCCTAATGAACGTGCTGCCTCAGTTTGGCCTTTAGCAACTGATTCAATCCCAGAACGAATCACTTCCGATACATAGGCTCCTGAGTTCAGAGACAAGGCCACCGCTGCTGAAACAAATGCTGAAACGTTAAGGTGTAGCAACTGCGTCCCAAAGTAAATCATAAATACTTGGACCAACAAAGGTGTTCCCCGGAAGTACTGAATATAAACAATCGCAATACCTTTAACAATTTTATTCTTAGCGCGTTTCATCAAGGCCAGCAATGTACCTAATAAACTACCAAAGAATACCCCAATAATAGTTAAAACAATTGTGATGCCTGTGCCTTTAAGAAAATAACTGCCGTAAGCCTGAAAGAAGTTCTGCTTACTAAACATTTGGGCATTGGCTTCTTTACGCCATTCTTTAAATTGACCATTTTTCTGAACCTTAGTAATTGTTTTGTTGACTGAAGCTAAATAAGCTGGTGCTTCTTTAGAAACAGCTACGGCACAATCATAGTCCGAATTTGTAAATTTAATATTTGCTAAGGTCAAGGCTGGATTTTGTTGCACGTACGCATCCGCAACTGGCGCCTCAACTACAACAGCGCTTAGCTTCTTTTGTTGTAAGTTAAGGATCAAATCAGTTACTTTTTCCAACGAAACAACTGTTGCATCTGTCATTTCATCTTTCGCAGTTGTTTCCTGTGTCGTCTGTTTTTGGACGCCAACCTTCTGGCCCTTGAAATCCATCACACTACGATATTTATTTTCTTCGCCCTTACGCACCACAACTTTTTGAGCAACGGTTAAATATGATTTCGAAAAAGCCACTTCTTTTTCCCGTTCAGGCGTTGGTGTCATCGCGGAAACGATCATATCGACTTTACCCGTTTTTAAGCTGCCCAGTAATGAATCAAAACCCATTTCTTTGATTCGTAACTCAACACCAATGTCCTTCGCTACTTGCCGGGCCAAAGAAATATCGAAACCGACAATTTTATCCTGCCCAGTAATTGTTTTATGAAATTCATATGGCGGATAGTCTGCCGACACCCCTAAAACCATGTAACCGCGTTTTTTAATGGCGGTTAAGGTAGGATCGGTCACAGCGGCCTGACTATTTTGTGTTGGCAACGTCCCCAACGTTCCTAATAAAATCATCACTAAGGCGATTAAAGCCCATACTTTACGTTTAATTTGCTTCATCGAAATCTTCCTATTCCAAATATGATAGGAATAGTATACCGCATTATTAATAAATATGCACTATTTTTTCTTAAAATGTTTTTTTATTCATAAAAATCGTGAATATTCTCCACTAAGCCCTTAATATACCAGCCTAATTAACAAATACCGTATTTAATATATTCATCTCACTAAGCATAACTTTTCTGTTTTGTACGCGCTTGCGTTAAACTAAGGGTCTCCAGGGGAAAAGGAGTTGCTTGTAATTGAAATATTTGATTTTTACCCTCGAAATAGTTGCCTGTGTCCTTTGGATAAAATTTGGTAGTCACTCATGGCTCAGTCTGATTTTAGGTATTTTGGTCATTATTGGTCTCTCACAATTAGCTCATACGCTTCTGAAAGCCCGCTAAACTTGGTCTAGGACAGCCGAAGATTACCTTAGTACTGTATCCAAAAAAACAGTGGCAGCTAACCTGATTAGCCAAGAACCACTCAAACCGAAACTAACGGATTTCATTCCAGTAAGGCAATCTCAGATTCTTTTTTAAGGATTAAAATAAACCAGCTAACCAGCAGCTGATAATTGATCATGCTGCATGGTTAGCTGGTTTTATAATTATTGAATTGCTAATTTAATTGTTTGCGCGACGGTTTTAGAAATGCCTAGATCTTGAATTTCTTCTAGTGAAGCACTTTTAATTTTTTTTAACGAGCCAAAATGTTTGAGTAATTTTGTTCGCGTTTTTGGCCCCACTCCTTGGATCGTTTCTAGCCGCGAAGACAGGGCATTTTTGCTATGGCTTTGGCGATGAAAAGTAATTGCAAACCGGTGCACTTCATCTTGAATCCGTTGGAGTAAGTAAAAGCCTTGCGACTTGGGATCTAAATGAATCGGTTGGGCATTAGGACCATAAATCAACTGCGCTGTTTTATGTTTATCATTCTTCACCATGCCGGCAACTGGAATTTGCAAATCTAGTTCGTTACACAAAACATCTTCAGCAGCTGCCATTTCAATAATACCACCGTCCATCAGAATTAAATCTGGTAAGGGCTTTTGTTCCTTGAGCAGTCGTAGATATCGTCGCCGAATAACTTCTCGGGTATTGGCAGCTTCATCAGCCCCGTTTTGGTGCTCAACTGCGCCCTTTAGCTTATATTTGCGATAACTATGCTTATCTGGCCGGCCATCAAGAAAACTGACCATTGCAGAAACTGGCTCGCTCCCTTGAATATGGGAGTGATCAAAAGCCTCTAAAACATGACCATCTGGTAATCCTAAAGCACTAAGAATTTCATTCTGAGCACCTAAGGTTTGTCGCTCGTCTAGTTCCAACAGACGAAATTTTTCATCTAAAACTAATTTAGCATTTTTGTTAGCCAAATCTAGCAATGCTTTTTTCTGGCCACGAGCCGGCGTTCGCACTGGAATTTGAAGAATTTCTTCTAGAACATCTTTTTCGACACCTGCTGGAACTAAGATTTCCCGCGGTAAAACATTATCTTTGCGACTATAAAATTGCAAAATAAATGTGCCTAACGCTTCCATGGGATCATCAGTCACCAATGGGAACAACCGTTTAACCCGTTTCATCAAGCGCGCCTGACGTAAGAAGAAAATCTGAACTGACAGCCACCCCTTATCAACATAAAAACCATAAATATCACGTGGAGTATGGTCATTAGAAATAATTTTCTGCTTTTCCACAGTTGCCGTAATATAATGCAATTGATCGCGTAACTCTGCTGCTCGTTCGAAGTGCAATTCAGAGGAAGCCGTTTGCATCTCGCGCGTTAGCTTTCGCTTGATCACATCAACATGACCATTTAAGAAACGCTTGATCCGCTCGATTTGCTGTTGATACTCAGCCTCAGGGACTTCCCGGAAGCAGGCACCCAGACACTGCCCCATATGATAATACAAACAGGGACGACCTAAATGTCCAGCACAACGGCGTAAGGGATAAACTTTCTGAAGAAAATGCATCGTTTCTTCCGCCGCGTAGACGTTGGTATAAGGTCCAAAATAATAAGCACCATCTTTTTTAATTTCACCAGTGATTTGCATCATGGGGTCGCGCTCATTTGTGATTTTAATATAGGGATAGTTGCCGCCCTGTTTCAGACGAATGTTGTAATAAGGCTTATATTTCTGAATTAACGTAATTTCAAGTAAAAAAGCCTCTTTGTTTGTCGAAGTAATAATCGTTTCAAAGTCAACGATTTCTGCAACTAATCGTTCTGTTTTGCCAGTGTGACTACTTTTAAAGTACGATCGAACCCGATTTTTTAAATTCTTAGCCTTGCCAACATAAATGACCTGTGCGTTTAAATTTTTCATCAAATAACAACCAGGTAAATCAGGTAACAAAGCAAGTTTATGTTCCAAGTGTTCTGAGGCCAACTGGCTCACCTCCAAAATAAAATAACAGCTGTTGACGCAAAAAATAGTTAACAGTTTCCTGTTAACTATTATACGATAATATGTTCGCTTTTAAAATATAGTTGATTCTAGTCAGACTCATCTGATAAGTCTGGGCCCATCAATCGGTTAAACAACCCAAAGTTGCACTTTGGTGGCTGAACCGGGTTCGCAAAAAGCAACCGGCTCCACTTAACGCCTTTAGTCACACGCGCCTAGCTTTGCAAAACTTTCGATAAGAAATCTTGCGTGCGCTGTTCTTGAGGATGATCAAAAACTTGTGTTGGGGTTCCTTTTTCAATAATTTGACCGTCATCCATAAACCAGACCTCATCAGCAACATTCTTCGCAAAACCCATTTCATGAGTGACAATCACCATGGTCATACCTGTTTGCGTCAATTCTTTCATCACGTTTAGCACTTCGCCGACCATTTCTGGATCTAATGCTGAAGTGGGCTCATCAAATAGCATCACATCAGGATGCATTGCCAAAGCGCGGGCGATGGCTACCCGTTGTTGCTGGCCACCTGATAAACTACTCGGCATCGCCTCAGCTTTATCAGCTAATCCAACTTGATTCAACAAAGCAAGTGCTTGTTTATTGGCTTCAGCTTTACTTAACGACTGGACATTTAGTGGTGCCAAATTAACATTATCTAAAACTGAATAATTCGCGAACAAATTGAATGATTGGAAAACCATCCCCATCTTCTCACGAACCTGATCTAAATCGGTTTCTGACAACTGGTTTAAGTGTTCGCCTTCGAATAAAACCTCACCTGACGTTGGTTGCTCCAATAAATTCAGGCAGCGTAAGTAAGTACTCTTCCCACTACCTGAAGGTCCAATGACAACAATTACTTGTCCCGCTTGAACTTCAGAATCAATTCCTTTTAAAACTAAGTTGTCGCCAATTTTTTTTTCTAATTGTTGCGTTGCTAAAATTGTTTTCATGTTCTCACCCACTGTAAGTAATGAAGAAAGTATAGCATTAAATTTATAAATATGCAATATTGTTCGAAAATAAAAGTTAATATTGCATATTTATACCTTTTGAATTTCACGAAAAAATCTTTTTTACTTTTCTAGAAACCGTGGTATGCTAACAGTAAGAAAGTGTAGGTGACCTTAATGGCAATAACTGTAAAACGTGACGATAAATTAACCAGTCTCTTCGACAAATTTGCCACGCTACCTGAGGATAAGAAAGACGGCGTGATGGCACAGAGTATCAAAGCTGACCAAGACAAACAAGCCAAGGCCGACAAGAAATCCAGTCCGGCTGACAACCAATAATACTTCGTGCTACCTATTATTCAGAAACTAAAATAGTTTAGCTGTGAAAATAACCTCGATGCTGACTGTGTGACACCTTTCTTTATCTGGAAAGAGATCACACAGGTTATTTTAGTCTGATTATTCAATTGACGTCACTGCCAAAACTTTAGCACATAAAACCCCAGTTGGAATTTTTTACAAAAAGCTTGAGTCTACTTAGCAATTCGCTGTTCAGTCCAGCGCCAGATATCCTCATATCCCGTATTGGCCAAAGCACTAGAAGGTAAGACAAGATCAGACTTTGGTACTTGCAAAACCTTACGGATTCGTTGTAAACTACCGGCTTGGTGATTACGAGTCACCTTATCCATTTTAGTTGCAACCACAAGAATCGGTCGGTCGTAATACCGAATAAAATCATACATTAATTGATCGTCTTCACTAGGATCATGCCGACCATCAACTAATAAAATAACACCCTTCAAGGTTGCTCGTTCTTGGAAATAAGCCTCACAAATCTTACCAAACTGTTCACGCTGCTTTTTCGAAACTTTGGCATAGCCATAACCAGGTACGTCCACTAAATTCAAATCTTGATTAATTTGATAAAAATTCAATGTTTGCGTTTTACCAGGTTGACTCGACGTCCGGGCAAATCCCTTACGTTGCACCAGTCGATTAATAACCGAGGATTTACCCACGTTAGAGCGGCCAGCCATGGCTATTTCGGGTAACTGATTTTTAGGATACTGTGCTGGGGCGACCGCACTGATTAATAACTCAATTTGATTAACTTGCATCATGCCCCTCCTTTATTTTCACTTATACTTCTTATTTTAACATTGCTGCCATTAGAAACAGCAGCGTATAATAAAAGGCGATTCACCAGTGAATATTAACGTAAAAAAGCGAACAATTCGTCTGAATTGTTCGCTTTTCTGGCGTTAAACGGAACTGACGGCCTTTTGAGAACACATTCAGCACCTAACGTTTGTTTTATGTTTACTAAAGAACTGACGTCATTGCCGTTTACTAATTACGAAGCCTTCTCACTCTGGCGAACTAATTCAGGTTTGCCAGTACCTTCAACAGCTTCCTTCGTCACAACTACTTTCGCCACATCTTGCTCCTCAGGTAAGTTAAACATAGTATCTTGCATAACTTCTTCCATAATGGCCCGTAAGCCACGCGCACCAGTGTCACGCGCAATTGCCTCATGTGCCATTGCTTTTAAAGCAGTAGGTGTAAACTCTAGTTGCACATCATCTAGCTCGATCAGTTTCTGATATTGCTTAACCAAAGCATTTTTTGGCGCTGTTAAAATCTGAACCAAATCATCTTCATTTAACTTATTTAAAGCCGTAATAATTGGAATTCGACCAATAAATTCAGGAATAATCCCAAATTTCATCAAATCTTCCGGAATAACTTGTTGCATAATATGAGCCGAATCAGCAATTTTTTGTTTTTGCTCATTAAGCGCACCAAAACCGATCACTTGTTCACCTAAGCGATTACGAATGATGTTTTCGATGCCATCAAATGCGCCACCAACAATAAAAAGAATGTTGGTCGTGTCAATCTGGATAAACTCTTGTTGCGGATGCTTCCGTCCGCCCTGAGGTGGTACATTAGCAATCGTGCCTTCAAGAATCTTCAAAAGTGCCTGTTGGACCCCTTCACCAGAAACGTCACGGGTAATTGAAACATTCTCACTCTTTTTGGCAATCTTATCAATTTCGTCAATATAAACAATGCCCTTTTGAGCCCGATCAACATCGTAATCAGCGTTTTGCAACAATTTCAAAAGGATATTCTCAACGTCTTCACCAACATAACCAGCTTCAGTTAAAGTTGTGGCGTCAGCAATCGCAAACGGCACATTTAAAATCCGCGCTAAACTTTGCGCTAAGAAAGTTTTACCTGAACCAGTTGGTCCAATTAAGGCAATATTACTTTTTTGGAGTTCTGTCTCGCCCTTTTCAGCAGTTAACATATGATTAACTCGCTTATAATGGTTATAAACAGCAACTGAGAGCGCTTTTTTAGCATCATCTTGACCAATAACATATTCATTTAAGAAGTCGAGAATTTCTCGCGGACGTGGTACTTCGACTTGTTGTTCCGCAGCATCTGCTTGTAATTCTTCATCTAAAATATCTTTGCAGAGATCAATACATTCATTACAAATATAGACACCAGGTCCAGCAATGATTTTCTTAACTTGATCTTGAGTCTTACCACAAAAAGAACACTTAACGGTGCCTGTGGTCTGCGTATTATCAAACATTATCTGTCCACCTTTATTCACTTAATTTAGTGTTGAATCTTAACACGATTCTGTTCACCTTGTAAAGTTATTTGTTTGGCTAGGCTGGACAACTGAATAAAAGAAGGCTGAACCCTACGTTCAGCCTTCTCCATTAAAAACTTGAAACGCTTATTTATCTTCTTCGACGGCTGAATCAGTCACAATATCGATAGCTTTTTTAATACCAATATCGTGTTTCAACATATCATCAGTTAAAGCTTTGCGTACAGCGTCAGCTTCCATATTATATTCAGCTGCTAAGTCATTGATTTCCTTGTCAATTTCTTCTTGACTTGGTTCAATTCCTTCAGCCTTAACAATTGCCTCTAAAACAAGGTTTGTCTTAACATTCTGATCTGCATTTTGTTCGAATTGCTTGTGCAAATCATCTTCAGAAGTACCAGTTAACTTGTAGTACATATCAGGGTTAACACCTTGACGTTGCATATTGCCTAAGTACTGATCCATTTGGTTATGAATTTCAGTTTCGATCATTGCTTGTGGTAAGTCAACAACCTCGGCATTAGCAACTGCACCATTAATGGCAGCTTCTTGCTTAGCAGATTCAGCTTGTTCTTTCTTGTTCTTAGCTAATTCATCTTTGATCTTAGCTTTCAATTCAACTAAAGTACTAACTTCTTCATCAATATCCTTAGCAAAATCATCATCTAATTCAGGCACTTCTTTAGTCTTAACTTCATGAACAGTTGTCGCAAAGATAGCTTCCTTACCTGCTAATTCCTTAGCTTGGTAATCTTCAGGGAAAGTCACTTTAACTTCAACTTCGTCACCAGATTTATGACCAATTAATTGATCTTCAAAACCAGGGATGAAGCTATTTGAGCCTAATTCAAGTGAGTAGTTTTCAGCGCTACCGCCATCAAATTTCTCGCCATCAACAGTTCCCACATAATCAATGACAACTGTATCGCCTTTTTCGCTAGCGCCGTCTTCTTTCAAAACGAGCTCAGCTTGTTGTTGGCGACGTTTTTCTAATTCAGCGTCAACATCAGCATCAGTTACTTCAGTGTCTTCCTTAGGGACTTTGATGCCCTTATAATCACCTAATTTAACTTCAGGTTTAACAGTAACTTTGGCTTTGATTACCCAAGGTTCTTTAGGATCCATCTTTTCAACACTGATTTCAGGTTGTGCAACAGGTTCGATTTTAGTATCAACAATCGCTTGTTCATAACTATCTGGTAATAAGATGTTCAAAGCATCTTCATACAATGAAGCTTCACCATACATTTGGTTAAAGACTTCACGGGGCACTTTACCCTTACGGAAACCAGGTACGTTCAAGTTTTTCTTAACGCGTTTAAAAGCTTGGTCTAAACCTTCGCTAATTTTATTTACATCAATTTCAAAAGTGAGTTCACCATCATTGGTGCCTTTTTTCTCCCATGTGGCCGTCATTAAATTTACCTCCGATATATTACGTCTATCTGTTTTTCATACTTATTAATAGTATCTTATTTGCCAAAAAAAGTAAATGAAACTTTCTTATAAGTTAGCGAAATAGCGGGTTTTTAGTTAGATTTCAGTAAAAATACGCTATTTGTTACTAAAATTTGGTCAGACTGCAAATAGACTGCTGACCAGAACTAAATAGTTACTCAGCACTAAATTTAGATTGTCGGGGCAATTAATTCAAATAGTTCCGCATCATCAAATCGATCATTTAAAAATAAATGTTCCTTTAAAGTACCAACATGTTGAAAGCCCACTCGAGTTGCAACAGCACGGCTGCTTTTGTTTGCCTGATCAGCCAGTAAGAGCAATTTATGAAATTGACCTGTCACAAATAATTTTTCAGCGAACTTTTCAAGAGCCGTAGTCATAATACCTTGACCTTGAAAATCAGTACCCAACCAATAGCCGATCTCACCTTGATGATTTAGCTGGCTAATATTATGCAAATCAAGCATGCCTGCTGGTTGCTCATCAACCAAAATGACCACTAAAATTAATTCGTTAGTGGCAATTTCTGTTCGTGCCTGGGCCAAGAAATTTGCCTCATCAATTGTTGAATGCATCAGAACCGCCCACGGCAACCACTGACTAAATGTCGCACGATTAGCTGCGACCTGTTCATAAAGCCCGGTGGCATATTTTGCATCCGGATAAACCAATTTAATTGAATGATGATTAAGCTCAAACTGACAAAATGTAAACATGATGAGTACCTTCCTTTTGCTTTGCATAACGCAACGATTAACAGTTAATTATAGATAGTCATGATTAAAAGTCAAACCGCACTTCACATGTTCAGACGGCAAGCTATGCAGAATTGACCAGTCTAGTTGAATGGTGATACAAAAAAGCCTATTCAGCAACCTTCAGTTTTATCTGAACGACTGCTGAATAAGCTTTATAAATGACTGCAAGTTAAATTAAATCCACGTACTTTCAATACTGAATCTCAAATTAATCAAGAATACTAACGTTCTAGAACAACAAAAAAACTCGCCGCAGCGAGTTTTTAATCATCAACTAATAGATTAGTCTAAGATTTCAGTTACCTGACCGGCACCAACAGTACGTCCACCTTCACGGACAGTAAACTTAGTACCTTTTTCAATAGCAACTGGAGCAATTAAATCTACTTCAAAAGTGACATTGTCACCAGGCATAACCATCTCAACGCCTTCTGGTAATTCGATCACACCAGTAACGTCAGTAGTATGGAAGTAGAATTGAGGACGATAGTTTGAGAAGAATGGTGTATGACGACCACCTTCATCTTTACTCAAGATATAAACTTCGCCTTTGAACTTGTTATGAACTTGGATTGAACCTGGCTTAGCTAAAACTTGGCCACGTTCTACTTGATCACGGTTAACACCACGAAGAAGTACACCAACGTTATCGCCGGCTTCACCAAGATCCAAAGTCTTACGGAACATTTCAAGACCAGTTACAGTTGACTTCAAGATTTCTTGCTTCAAACCGATGATTTCAACTTCGTCACCAATCTTAACAGTACCACGGTCGATACGACCAGAAGCAACTGTACCACGACCAGTGATTGTGAAGACATCTTCGACAGGCATCAAGAATGGCTTGTCAGTGTCACGAACTGGAGTTGGGATATATTCGTCGATTGTATCCATCAATTCTTCGATAACTTTTTCTTGTTCAGGGTCGCCTTCAAGAGCCTTCAAAGCTGAACCACGGATAACAGGAATATCGTCACCAGGATAATCGTATTCTGATAACAATTCGCGAACTTCCATTTCAACCAAGTCAACTAATTCGTCATCATCAACTAAGTCAATCTTGTTTAAGAAGACAACAAGATAGTTAACGCCGACCTGACGAGCTAACAAGATATGTTCACGAGTTTGTGGCATAGGGCCATCAGTTGCAGCAACAACTAAGATAGCACCATCCATTTGTGCAGCACCAGTGATCATGTTCTTAACGTAGTCAGCATGTCCTGGGGCATCGATATGAGCGTAGTGACGCTTCTCAGTTTCGTATTCGATATGAGAAGTGTTGATTGTGATACCACGTTCTTTTTCTTCTGGAGCGTTATCAATTTGATCGTAATCTTCTGCTTTAGCGAGACCCTTCTTAGATAACACTTTTGTAATAGCGGCTGTCAAGGTAGTTTTACCATGATCGACGTGGCCGATAGTCCCAATGTTTACATGGGGCTTAGTTCTTTCGTAATGCTCTTTTTCTGCCATTATAAAATGAACCTCCTGTAATATTGCAAGAAGAATCGACGCTTGCATGGTTGACGCCGAAAATTCTCTACGATTAATTATACTACTTCCCGCACAGAAAAGCCATGTTCCGCTAAGGAAATATTCCTTTCTGATTATACGGAGAGTTAGCGAAATTGTAAATACCTTTTCCACCAAAAAAACGTTTTTTTAACAAAAAACCTCAATCAATCATCATTTGACCACTATTTATTGATTAGCAGCTTGTAATAATTGCTGTTCTTGGGTTTGCCAAAAGGCAATTTGTTCTTTGGCACCTGGTAGCAAATCGCTGCCCACTTTACCAGTCATTAAAAAAGTTTGCCAATTTGTCAATGGTCGCAATTCTTCTTCGCAGAATGGATAAGTCAGTAACAAATAAGTAACTAAATTACTTTGAGCAAAACTTAAATCAGAATAGCGTAACTGACCACTATCTAGTTGTGCTGTTAGAAACTGCATCATTTCTTGGTAAACCGGCAGCTGATCAACTGCTACTAGCTGATTGCTAGAAAACTCCTTCAATTGTCCCCGCCAATAAAGACTAACCGTAACTGGTTGGCTAAGTCGTTGTAAATTAATCAAAATCTGCATCCGTAAAAATGGCATTAAGAGCGGATTTTGTAAAATTGGCGTAACTAACTGAAGATAATCAGCTGGCGGTAAACTTAATAATGGTGCTAAATTTTGCTGATGATCAGCCAACGGTTTTAGCAAAGCCTGGTTCAATAAACGACGTCCTTGCTGTAACTGATCAGCTGACGGTATAATCTGAGCCGACTCTTTTTGCCATCGTAAAAGTTGCTCATTTTCTGCAGGAGAAAATTGGTAGCCCTGATCACGAAACAAGTCTGGTGCTTGATCTAACAAGAGATAGCCATGGGCTTGCCATAGTAGCGCTTGATAGCCCGCCAAATCGTGCTTTTGCTGAAAATCGGCAATTACCGGTGCCGTCGTCAATAATTCCTGAGCCAAAGCTAATTTATCTGCAGCAATAGCAACCCGTAGATATGGTAAAGCAACGCCGACAGCTGGATCTAAATCATAGGCTTGCTGCAAATAATCAAGCGCTTTTGAATATTGCTGCTGTTGTGCTTGTTCTTGGGCCAGCGCGAGTAAGTTTTCAACTGAAACAGAAAATTCGGACATGTTTTAAACCTCTCCTCAATAACAATTAATGCCGACTTAAAAAGTCATTAATCATAAATACGCCAACTCAAGGCAATCACTTTTTAGCGGTGCCGATTCTGATTAACTTCCATGATGACTGGCAAAATAACAGGGTGGCGCTTAGTTTGATCATATAAATATTTACTCAAATTTTCGCGAACATCTTGCTTTAAGTTATTCCAATCGAATTCTTTATGAGTTAAATTATTATCGATTGTTTTAACAATAATTGCGGAACTTTCCGACATCAAATCGCGATTAGCTTTCACATAGACAAATCCACGCGAAGTGAGCTTAGGCTTAGCCACAATCTTCTTTTTGCGGCGATCGATTGTGACTACCGCAATAAAGATACCATCATCTGCTAATAGCCGACGATCGCGCAACACAATATTACCAATATCGCCCACGCCTTTACCATCAATCATCGTATCACCAGCTGTAACTGCCGCTGCCAAATGGAAATGTCCTTTATCATATTTCAGTACATCACCAGCTTTAGTAATGAAGATATGATCTGGTTGTAAACCAGTTTCTTCAGCTATTTCAGCATGGGTTTCTAGTAAACGATATTCACCTTGAACTGGCATTAAATTCTGTGGATGGACCAAATTAATCATTAATTGCAAATCAGTTTTGTTGGCATGACCAGAGGCATGTAAATCATCACCAATTGCCTTGACCGTTCCACCAGCACGATAAATCATATCACGCATTTTAGCAACCGTTGTTTCCATTGCGTGTGACGGTGTAGTCGCAATAAAGACTAAATCGCCAGCTTTAATATGCAGGAGCCGATGGCGATTAGTCGCCATCCGTTCTAGTGACTTAAGTGGCTCCCCCATCCGACCAGTTTCTAAAACAATTGTTTCTTCGGGTTTTAAAGTCTTTAAGTCCTTGGATAAGGCTAAGAGATTAGGATCAGGCAACGTGAGATAGTTAAGTTTTAAAGCAGTTTTAACAATCCTCTCTAAGTCACGGCCAGTTAAAATAACTTTACGTCCTGTCTTAGCGGCTGCATCAAAAATCTGTTGCATTCGTTCAATATTACTTGCTACTGAAGCAACAATAATACGGCCATTATGATATTTAAAAGTCTCTAAAATATAACTCAAAATATCACGACCACTACTGATTTCATATGGTGACTCAGCATTTGAGGAATCACTTAATAGCAACAGTGTCTTCCCGCGGCCAACCTCAGCAATTCGGGCATAGTCAGTTTGAAACATTGGCTTGGCTGCCTGATCAAACTTAAAGTCACCAGTGTAAACAATTTGGCCAGCATCGGTTTTCAAATTAATGCCTAGTGAGCCAGGAATTGAATGGGTTGTTTTGAAGAAGCTAACTGTAGCATGATTGAAATCAATTGCCGATGTTTCATCGATTACATGAAAATCTTTAAAGTTGCGGGTCTTCTTTTCACCATTAACAGTAATTTTTGCCAAAGCGATTGATAATTCTGAACCAAAAACTGGCACCCGATGTTCTGCCAAGAAATATGGTAATGCACCAATGGCATCAGCATGACCATGGGTTAGGAAAATACCAACTACCTTGTCAATATTCTCGTATACATAAGTAAAATCAGGAATGACCACGTCAATTCCTAACAGTTCATTCTCGGGATACATTAACCCACAATCAAAGATATAAATCTCATCTTCGACTTCAACAGCATACATATTCTTTCCGTTTTCGCGAACGCCGCCAAGCGGAATAACTTTTAAATTTTGTACCATTTTAACTCCTTATTTTTCTGTCTGCGGCTCATCAGTTAGCAAAGCCTTCCGGGAAGCGTTGATACGCCCTTTGCCATCAATACTAATGACTTTCACCAGTAATTGATCTCCTAAGTTAACCGCATTTTCTACTTTATCTAAATGGCCCATCGTCAATTGTGAGATATGGACCAAAGCATTTTTACCACGAGCTAGTTCAACAAAAGCACCGAAAGCTTCAATCCGATTAACAGTGCCCAGATAGACACCACCGACCTTAATTTCTCGCGTCAGATCAGCAATAATTTGTTTAGCCTGTTCAATCGTTGCTAGGTCGTTTGAACTAATAGTTACTTGCCCAGTCTGCTCAATGTCAATTTTAACACCAGTTTGGGCAATAATCTCGTTGATTGTTTCGCCGCCATGACCAATGACATCTTTAATCTGTTCAGGTTTAATCATTAATTGTTCGATTTTTGGTGCATAAGCACTTAATGCTGCCCGATGTTCAGGAATCGTTGCTTGAATCGTGGACAAAATTTCCAGCCGTGCTTGCTTTGCTTGTGCCAAAGCTTGGCCCAGAATCTGGCTAGTGACCCCTTCAGCTTTGATATCCATCTGTAAAGCGGTAATTCCCTGAGCAGTACCCGCAACCTTAAAATCCATGTCGCCTAAATGATCCTCAATCCCTTGAATGTCGGTCAAAATAGCGTACTCAGTACCTTCTTTAACCATGCCCATGGCAATTCCCGCAACTGGTGCTTTAATTGGTACCCCACCATCCAGTAAGGCCAAGGTGCTCGCACAAATACTAGCTTGTGAAGAAGACCCATTTGATTCTAGTACATTAGAAACTAACCGAATAGCATAAGGGAATTCTGTCGTATCAGGAATTACTGGCTGCAAAGCACGTTCACCTAATGCGCCATGCCCGATTTCACGTCGGCCTGGCGCTCCGTAACGACCAGTTTCACCAACAGAAAATTGTGGGAAATTGTAGTGATGTACAAACGTTTTTTGATATTCAGGCAGCAGACCATCGATCACCTGCGCCTCACCTAATGGTGCTAACGTCAGAGCTGTTAATACCTGTGTTTGACCGCGAGTAAATAAACCTGAACCATGAGTTCGCGGTAGAATCCCTACTTCAGCAGATAAAGGCCGAATTTCATTTAATTTTCGGCCATCAGGGCGTTGCTGGTCAGATAAAATTAATTGTCGGACTAAACGTCGCTCTAAGTCTGCTAATAGCTCATCTACTAAACCAACAATACTAGTTTCATCACTACTGTCGGCCATCGCCGCGTAGTGATCGTGAGCTAATGATTTAACGGCTGCGATGTTTTCCTCACGAGCAACTTTATCTTTGGTTAATATTGCCGCCTGCATCGTTGCTTGATAATGATCATCAACTTCGGCACGTAAGCCAGCCGGAATTTCTGGTGCTGAAAATTCAGCTTTGGGTTGACCAACCGTCGCAATTATCTCTTGCTCAAACTGACAAAGTTCTTTCACTTTGGCCAAACCAAACTCTAAAGCTGCCAACATATCTGCTTCAGCAATTTCTTGACCACCAGCCTCGACCATATTAACGGCAGTGGCGGTGCCAGCAACAGTTAAATCTAAATCTGATTCTGGTAATTCATTGCTCTGAGGATTTAATTGCAGTTCACCATTGACTCGCGCCACTTTAACGCCGGCAATTGGTCCAGCAAAAGGAATACTGGAGATGCCCAAAGCCAAAGATGAACCCAGCATTGCCAACAACTCAGGCCCTGCTGCAGGATCAGCACTAAAAACAATATTCGTAATTTGAACATCATCGTGATATCCCTCAGGAAAAAGAGGTCGAATTGGTCGATCAATTAAACGCGCGGTCAACGTGGCATGAGTACTGGGTTTACCTTCACGCTTGTTAAAACCACCGGGGATTTTACCAGCCGCAAACATTTTTTCATCATAATTAATGGTTAGCGGGAAAAAGTCTTGATAACCACTAGCCGGCTTATGAACAACTGCACTTAGAACTGCCGTTTCGCCATATCGAACTAAGACTGCACCGTCTGCTTGTTGTGCTAATTGGCCAACTTCGACTTGGAGGTTTTGGCCATTCCACTGACGCCGAAAAACTTTTTTTTCATGTGTCATTTGTTTTCGATCCTTTACTATTATTTTATTTCTATGTATAAAGAAAGCGAGATCGAAATGACCTCGCCATGGGTAAGCTTAACGACGTAAGCCTAAGCTCTTAATAAGTTCACGATAACGAACAACATCCTTGCTACGTAAGTAAGCTAATAGATTACGACGATGGCCGATCTTCTTTAACAAACCAACATATGAATGATGATCTTTTTTATGAACACGTAAATGTTCATTCAAAGCATTGATATCTGCAGTTAATACTGCGATTTGTACTTCTGCAGAGCCAGTGTCGCCTTCATGACGAGCATACTTTGCAATAATTTCGTTCTTTTGAACTTGAGAAATTGCCATTTCTTTCACCTCATTAAAATAGTCCAAGAACTCAGTAAGACGTCGGTGGATCGTCAAACAGAGTAAATGGTATAACACAATTACTTTAGCGAAAAACCAGCTAAAAAGCAAGGTTTTCCGCAAATTATTGTCTCATAAGCAACTGATTTAGTCAATTATCCAGAAAAAATTGGGAAAATTCTTAGCTAACCTTGCATATTCGGCCAGTTTTGATATAATGTTTTTTGGCTAGTTTTAATCTAAGTAGTAGTTGGAGGTGACCTCAATGCCACAAATCAAATCTGCAATCAAACGTGTAAAAACAAATCATAAAGCTAATGAACTTAATGCCGGCCAAAAAGCTGCTATGCGTACTGCTGTTAAGAAATTCGAAACAGCTCATGCTGCCAAAGCAGAAAACGCTGATGCATTATACACGAGCGCAATTCGTTCAATCGATATGGCCGCTTCCAAAGGCTTGATCCATGCCAACAAAGCAGCTCGTGATAAGTCTCGTTTGACTCGTTTAAACCAAGCAAATTAATTTAAATTCGCTGTTAATTAAGTTCTGTAGTGTTTACTGCAGACTTTTTTTATGCTCTGATTTAGCAATAAACAGTAAATCAAAAAAAGACGTTGTCTACACCAATCCATTGTCTCTTAATTGAACAATGGTGCTGTTAGATAACGTCTTTTTTTTGATACAGATTTAATTTGAGCAACGATATTGACCTTATCCCGTAAATAATACGTTCTAAGATCGACTAGCAAATTTTGTGATCACCAAAGCTAGCGCTTGCTCTTTTTCTGCGCGACCAGTCTTAATATGATAATCCAAGGTGACTAATTCTTGATACATTTGCATTAATTGTGCCAATTCAAAATGCCGATTTTGCTGCAGAGCTAATTTGACACGATACGGATGAACCTTCAATTGTTGGGTAATACTCCCCTGTTGAAAACCTGCTTGTTGCATAATCTTAGTTTGTAACAATAAACGAACTTGTGTCAAAATCAAAGCCAGCAAAGCAATTGGCTCAGCCCCATTGAGTAACAACTTTTGATAAATTTGTAAAGCTGATTGAAGTTGGTGATTTAACGTCGCAGCAACTAAATCAAAAATATTATCATCGATAATTTGCGCTACTAAATCCGCAACCATTGCTTTGGTAATTGTTTGTCCGGGACCGGCATACAATTGCAATTGTTCTAACTGTTGATACGCCTGCGAATAGTCATCCCGAACGCGATGCAAAAGCAGTTCTTGGGCATCTGGTGCTAATTTGATTTGAGCTTGTTTGGCACTCGCCGTTAAAGTGCGACTAACTGCTGGGCCAGTTAATTTGCTGACATCAATGGTTAGTGCTGTCTTTTTTAGCAATTTAGTCAGTTTCTTACGTTCATCAAGCTTCTCATAGTCGGCCCAAATGACCAATTTAGTAGTTGGCTGCGGCTGTTTAAGATAGGCACTCAATAAATCGACTGGTTGATCAAGTTTGTTTTTGGGTGCTGCCGCCGTCAGAAACGTCGGCTGTGTCAAAATAACCAGCCGCCAGTCACCAAAGAAAGGCACCGAGGCAGCATCATCCAATGCGGCGGCCAAATTAGTTTCAGTTAAGTCATAGCGACCAAAATTCATCTGCGCTTCAGCCTCAGGTAATAAATGTTCAAAATACTGCTGTACTTGTGTTAATAATACTGGCTCCTGACCAAGTACCAGACAGACTGGTGGCAATTGTGTTAAGTCCATTTTGGTTAACTGAGCAACACTAATGCCTTGACTAACTACTTTAGCCACACTGCTTCACTTCCTGTTTGTTGAGTCCGAATTCTCACTTGGTTCGGCAGACGTCGCCAAGGATATTCTTGCCATACAATCATACCATATTGCCCCGTATTTAAAAAAGGGACTTGAAGTTGCTGCAAAGTGGCGAGTGTTTCTTCATGAGGATGACCATAACGATTGTTACGACCAGCGGAAATAAAAACTGCCGACAACTGCAACTGTTTAATAAAATCTGGATCACTGGAAGTCCGACTACCATGATGCCCAGCCTTCAAATAATCAGCTTGTAATTGTGGTCGGCGGCGTAATAATTCTTGTTCACCAGTCCGATCCAAGTCACCAGTTGTTAACCATCGCCAATTATCCAAGGCAAACCACAGACATAATGAATCTTCATTCGTGCCGCTACCTGGCTGATGTGGCGCTACAACTATGGCTTGCAAGTGCTGATCATTAATTTGCTCACCTGCTAAACAAGGTTGATATTTAGTCAGATACCGATTTTGACTTAATTGTTGTTGAAATTGTGGATTCGCTCGCATCCCTGCTGGGTAAAGCAGTTTTTTGACGGGAATTTGTGCTAATAACGCTCCTAAATCACCTAAATGATCAGCATCCTGATGAGTAACTAACACATAATCCAAATGAGAAATGCCTTGACTGGCTAAATAAGGCAAAGTAATTCGTTCAATTCTTGGTTTGACTGAACGTTGTTGCCAAGCTGCTTTCTTCCCGAAGGCTAACTGGCCACCAGTATCGATCAGCATCGTTCGCCGTGGCCAGCTGGTTTGGATCAATAAGCTATCCCCTTGGCCAACATCAAGCATCGTTACTTGATTACGCCAAGGAACTTGCCACCACAGAAATGGTCCCAGCAATAATAACAGCTGACTGAGTAAAACTGGCGATTTTATTTTCGGCAAAGTACTGGCCAGTAGCCATGATCCTAAACAAATCAATAAAACGATTAGGGGCAATTGACCATAAACAATCTGCCCGGATAAATAGGTTTGCCCCCAATTCAAGCTCTGATAAAAGCCGACCCACAATGGTTCAATTAGGGTGGCAAGTGGTGGAAAAATTAAAGTCAGCCAAGTCAAAGGTAAAATAATCAGCGTTAAAACCGTTCCACCAAGACCGCCCCAAAGACCCGCCCATAATTCAATCTTATAAGTATGAAAAAGCAATAGTAACAGACTCAAATAATTTAATCGTAATTGGCGACGCCACCAAGGCAAATTTTGTGGTAAACAACGCCATGCTAAAGTTAATAGAAAGCTTAACTGGGGACCTAACTCCCACAAACAACCTGGGCGCCACCATAAACAAATCAGCAAGGACCAACTGTATACATCCAGAGATGGCCAATGCCAATGACCGATCAATTGCAGTTGCCGTAAATAAAAAAGTAATGCACATCTTAAAACACCAATTTGTCCACCAACAAAAACTAAATAAACCGGTAGCAAAATACCGATAGTGCCACGAACCCATTCATCAGGGATTCTCAGATGTGCCCCTAATTTACGAACTAAATAAATTAGCAAATCAAGGTGTAAGCCGGACAACGAAAAAATTTGAATCAAACCCACCCCACTAAGCAATGTTTTCAATGGCTGATCAGTGGTTTTTTGAGCACCAATAATTAAGGTTCGTAAATGAAACGCACAATATCTGGGATATCCTTCAAAATAACGTAATAGCTGGCTACGACTGCTGGCCACTTTTTCCGACCAGTGAATCGCATCAACAGCTGTCCTTGCTACTAAAGTGCCCGTCGCTTGATAAGTACAACCGCGATGGGCCAGCCATTGCTGATAATTAAATTCGCCGAGATTAGTTGGACCGTCAATTGGCGTCACAGCTGTAGTCCTAACCGTTAATATTTGCGGTTGGGTTGCTTGTGCTAACTGATGGGCTAATTCCTGCTGACGGATTTGCAAGGCGTAATTTACCAAGATATCATCCTTAGTACGCCCCTGACCAGTTAATAAATCACCTTGTAGTTGGCCTTGATCTGGCAGAATGCGAATTTGCGTAATAACTGTGGGCACACGCCGCAGTTGCCGTTGAAAATAAACCTGCCGGCTACCAAAAAGTAATAACATGCCTAGGCAGAGACACCACAGTTGCGCAGATTTAATTTGGATCAGGCGTCCTAACAACCAGATACTGATTAAAATTAACAAACCTAGTTGCCAGTTTGTTTGATACCAGAAAAATCCGCTGAGTAAAACCATTGCTAACGCCACTAGTAATATTTTTCCCTGATAGCCACGATCAAATCCAGCCATCAGTTCACACAAACTTGGTCCTGGATCTTTGCCAAAGTCTTTTCACCAATGCCACTAACTTCTGTCAATTCATCAATATTTTTAAAGCCACCATGAGCTTCCCGATAAGCCAAAATATCAGCCGCTTTCTTGGGGCCAATACCACTGATTTGTTGTAACTGAGTGAGATCAGCATGATTTAAATCAATTTGCTGCTCCTGTGAGGTCGTCGATGTTGCAGTAGTTGGGACTTCTGACGATGGCCCAGTACCAGTTTCAGCAGCATCAACTACTTCACCTTTTTGAGGGACATAAATACTTTGACCGTCTTGTAATTTAGCCGCCAAGTTAAGTTGCCGATCATCTGCCACGGCCAACAAGCCACCAGCACGCAAAATCAAGTCTTTAACACGAACTGGCTCAGTAAATTTGTAAACATCGGGATGCTGGACAGCTCCTTTCACTTCCACCCAGAATAGTGTTTTTTGCGATGATTGACTGCTACTAGTACTTGATGTCACTGATGTTGACGATTCCTTGACCACCGCTGAGGTCGCTAATTCGGTCTGACTAACCGCACTAGTTTTTTGAATTGTTCGGCTTAAATATAACAAGCCGCTGATTACACCAGTTAACCCGGCAATAGCTAACCAATGAAACCAGCGCGGCCAACCTCGCCAAAGCGTCACGATTCGTTCTTTAAGGGCCATAGTTTTCACCTCACGACTACGATTACTTCTGTCTATTATTTAAATACGAAAAAAAGCCGCAATAATTTGCGACTTTAATAAATTAAATTTAGTTGGGATGTGCTTCTAAGTAGTCGATTACATCACTGAACTTTTTAACTGGGACAATTTTCATCTTAGTTTTAATTTTAGCTGCTGCCTGCTTGGCCAAATGATAGTTATTAACATAATTTGGTTCAACTTTTTTGATGGCCTTAGTCACCGGATCATCGGGTGCAAAAAAGATTGTGGCCCCAGCAGCATCGGCAGCAACAACTTTTTTATCAATACCGCCAATTGCCCCCACCGTGCCATCTCCAGCGATGGTTCCAGTTCCGGCAATCTTACGTCCTTGACGCAAACGATTACCAGTTAATTGTTCATAAATTTGAAGTGAAAACATCATGCCTGCTGAGGGACCACCAATATCACCAGCGTCGATTTTAACAGGAATTTTCGTCTTGACGGCGGTTCGATCCGTTAACGTAATACCTAAGCCATGGCGTTTAGAATCAGGCAGTTTGATAATCTTCGCAGTTGTCGTTTTAGTTTGTGCTGCGTGTTGATAAGTAATGGTCACCTTGCTGCCCAGCCGTTTATCTTTCAAATAATCAATAAACCCTTGATTACTCTGAAAATGCTGACCATCTACTGCCGTAATAGTATCACCAATTGCAACTTTGCCAGCCAAATTTGACTGTTGTAACACGTCCATCACGTAAATACCTTGAAACTTGATTTGATAGGATTTACCAGCGGCATGATAAGCCTGCGCGATTGCATTGTTGATTGAACTCGACATGTAATATTTTTGCATTTGATCATAAGCGGCACTATCTTGATCACCCATCAATTCATCACGACTGACAATTTCTTGGAAACTATTGAAATGAGCAATTAGCCAGCGTAAGGGTGTGGCTTGGGCAATGCCAACAGTCACTAACATAAAAGCACCCTTTTTCTGGTCGCGCTTCTGATCAACAGTGACAAACTGTTTTAAAGGCTCAGCACTGCCCGGCTGCTCAATATAAATCTGTAACGGCCAGAGGAAGAAGGCCGCGACTAAAATAAAAGCCAATAAGCCACCAACAACTTTTTGCCAACGTTTCATTATAATCAACCCCGCAAACTCTCTTGTAGTAACGCACTTGCCATCGGTGTTAAATAAGACGAAACATCGCCACCAAATCGAACAACTTCTTTAATCATGCTTGACGAAACATATGCTAATTTAGGATCAGCTAGTAAGAGGATCGTCTCAATCTCTGGTGCCAAGCTACGATTCATCGCCGCAACGCCTGATTCATAAGTCAAATCGGCAGCATTACGAATTCCTCGCACCAAAAAAGCCGCACCAACCTCCTGCGCCAAACTCGTTGTCAGGGTTGCTGGTCGGGCAACGACTCGCACCTGTTGTAAATCTTTTGTTGCATCTTCAATAATTTCAGTTCGTTCAGTAACTGACAGTGTGTAGTGTTTACTATTATTAGTCATGACAGCAATAATCACTTGATCAAAAACTTTCAGTGCCTGTTGCAAGGTCGCTAAATGTCCTAACGTAAAGGGATCAAAACTCCCAGCAAACAACGCAATTTTTGTCATTAGTCAACCTCCCGCTGATAACGCCAAACTGTAACGTGACTTAAACCATAATCGTGAGTCTTTACAAATTCATATCCGGCTGGAATCGTAGTTAAATCAACTGCTTGATCAGTCTCCGCCACGATCACGGCCTGATCATTCACCAAATCAAGTTCGCTAAACTTACTTAACAGATCACCAATAATTTTGAACCGATAAGGTGGGTCTAAAAAAATTAAGTCAAACTGTTGTTTGGCCGCTGCAAATGTTGCTAAGGCTGCTTCAGCAGTTCCCCGCTGCAAGGTAAACTGATCCGGTGCTTTAGTCACGGCAATATTAGTCGTGATTGTCAACTGAGCCTGTCGTTGTTTGTCTACCAAATAAGCCTGATCACACCCACGCGAAACAGCTTCAATACCTAAACCACCAGTGCCAGCAAATAAGTCCAGTACTTGGCCCCCATCAAAATAAGGGCCAATCATGCTGAACATCGCTTCTTTAACTTTATCTGTTGTTGGCCGAGTTTTCATACCAGGTACCGCAGTTAAGCGGCGACCACCAAACTTGCCTGCAATCACTCTCAAATGTTACCACCATCACTTTGCGAAGCTGCTGCTTGATCCAATTTCTTGCCAAAACTCATATTGACCTCATGGCGATGAGAAACCTCAACCAAACGAACAAAACGCAAATTATTTAACGCATTGATAACCCGGTCAGCTTGATCATAATCAATATAAATCACCACATATTTCATTCGTTTTGAAATATAAGTGATCATCCCGTAACGCCGCAGTTGGCGGACTTGTTTTAAAGAATAAACCCAGACGGCCAAAGACAGTCTTTTTTTAATCGTAAACATGATTAACCCTCTTTTTTAATTTCTTGCGTATGTGCTTGCTGGCGCTTGTCATAGGCACTAATATTCATTAGCAAACCCATACAAACTGACAAAATCAGCATGCTGGAACCACCATAACTAATAAAAGGCAAGGTCACCCCGGTAATAGGCAACACGCCCAATACCCCACCAATATTGAACAGCACTTGAATAAACATCATCGTGCCAATACCATAGCAAATCAGCGCTAAATATGTGTTACGCCGTACGCGGATACCAATATAAATACTACGTATAATTAAAATTCCTAACAGAATAATAATAATGGCTACCCCAATAATCCCCAACTCTTCAGCTGTAATTGATAAAATAAAATCAGTATACGGCTCTGGTAAGTAACCCATCTTCTGAATACTACGACCTAAGCCACGCCCAAACCAGCCACCATTGTTGATGGCATAGTAGGAATTAACTAATTGTTGACCACCATGTTGAGCCACTTGAAAGGGATGAAATAAATCCTGAATCCGTGCTAATTGATAACCACTGATTTTCAATGTTCGCAAAATTGGCGAATTTGTATCTAAATGTCCTAAAAAATAAATACCAAAAGTTAGAAAAGAACCTAAAACAGCAAAGATCCCCACTGAAAAAATCCAAGGAATGCCACTTGCTGCAACCATTACCATCGTAATCAATAATAGAATACCAGCGCCACCCATGTCAGGCTGTAAAGCTGCCAGTAACATAAAAAACATTGCCAGTAACACTGGTGCAGTAATTGTTTTGAAGTAGGCATGGTAATGTAAATCAGTTTCTTTGCGACCAAAGATAAAAGCCAAGTAAATAATTAAAGCAAATTTGGATATCTCCACTGGCTGAACGGTAATACCAAAAATATTAATCCAACCAACCGCACCATTGACTGCTGCACTAGGCCGCACAATTTTGAGAATCAATAGAAAAATCATAAAAACAAGTGAAATTCCTAAAATCAGCAAAACCATTTTTCGATAATAAAATAATTCCACCCTCAGCAAATAAGTGAAGAAAACTAAAAATACCCCAATCAGGGCAAAGCCTAATTGCTTCTTAAAATAGGCATTTGCTGGTAGGTTATTCGCTAATAAAATACCGGAACTTGCCGAATAAACCATGACCACGCCAATAGCGATTAAAACTAAGTAAGGTGCCAGAATCCACCAATCTAAATAGCGAAACTTTTTCAATGTCCAGCATCCTCCCTCAGTTGAACAATTGTATCTTGTTTATTATAACACCCGGCAATTTCCAATCACAAATTATGTTTTCATTCTTAAAAAAGTTTAAATCGTTATTTCAGTCAACTTTGCAAGTGGTCAGAATCCTGCGGCAATGACAAAACCAAAAACAGAATTGCTGCTAACGGCATTTCAGACTGCCAGTCGTGGAACGTGGCTGACCCGGCTACTCGCTAAATTAAAGTCATTGGCCGATGACGAGATTCCTCCATTCCGTCTAGAGTTAGGTGGGTGCACTTGTTTTTCGTTACAGTTCAAGGCAGTAATTGTAATAATCAAATAGTCAGATTAGCAACCGCTGTTAAAAAACAAGTTGTCTAATCTGACTATTTGTCACACTATAGTTCAAATTGCCATCAATATTTTGCTACGCTGTCTGGAATTAGTTAAACTCACTTAAATTTAGACAGTATTCAAGCTGGTAAGCTAACATTGACTCAAACCTACACCGCTGTTACCGTTGCCTTTTTGGCCATCAACTAAGCGGTAGCTAATACTAATTATTCAGCTAATCGAACCAGATTAGTCAAATTACGATAAAAGGCTTTTTTAGCAGTTGGCTTTAATAACGTCAAAAATGGTCTCGGCAGTGTCGCGTGCAGCACCATAAATTCTTCGTGAATCAATGTCCCGACCTGATCAGTTGTTAGTTTAAAAATCAATTGATAACTCAACCGAGGACCCTGCCCAAGATAAATAACTTGTTGGCTTGTTGCTGCTATCTGTAGCAATTCTTGTTGATTAATAGCTTCATCAGTACGACTAAGCTTCGCACCCTGATCAGTTACCTGCACATCATTAATTGATTGGTTCCATGCGGCTAGTTTACTTAAATCTACCAGCAGTGATTGTACCCGATTAATTGGTGCTGTGGTGGTAACCATATTTGTAAAAAGTGTTGTTGTCATTATTGTGACCTCCCTAATTGATAGCCTAAATATACTTGCTTGCTACCCTAAGGAAAAATCAGAATACTAATATTTTAAAAATGTTCGTTTACTTTTTCGTGAAACAGACTAACCAGAAACTTCTGATAATCCAGATCCATTAACTGTTCGTGACGCTGTCCTTGAACCGCAGCTATTTCTGCTAACAAACAATAATCATTGGCCAGCATGTAATGAGAATCATGGGCAGTCGCAAATTTAATACCTGTTCCCAGATAATCAGTCGCCACTTGATATTTGCCTAAGTCGAAATTAATTAAAGCCGCTAAGTAGAAAACAACATTTAAGTCCGCTTCAAACGGCGCTTCTTTAATACCTGTCAAGGCACGCCTGATCAAATCAGTTACCGATTGATGCTGATTGTCCCGAACAAGAATTAAGGCTAGCGAAACCAAACATAATCGTGACAAGGCACTTAATTGCTGGATTGGCGGAATCAGGTTAACTGCCAGCTTCAAATTTTGGTGTGCACTAATCAAAGAAGAAGCCGTTTGAAATTCAGCAATTCCCAAATAATAGTAATAAGCTTGCGTTTGCGCATCAGTTTCGATTGCTGCTAATGTTTGTGGCTGCTGCAAAAAAGTCTTTAATACTTGATACTGATGCTGATTACATAAATCACTGATAGTCGTATTGACCGTGTCCTGATCACTAATCGCAAAATTAGCGGCCAAACAAAGCTGATTCAGGTCAATTTTTAGACGCTGACATAAAGCCAACATTAACTTAGCATTGGGGAGATAATGATCATTTTCAATTGCTGATAACATCGATTGTGAGCAAATGCCAAATGCTATTTGTTTTTGCGATTTCTGTTGTTCAAGTCGCGCCGATTTTATCGTGCTACCTAATGACATGGCTCACCTCATAAGGAATGCTTAGATTTTTTCTAAGCTTGATCATATTTTTATCGTTAATAATTTAACTACAAAAATAAGTTTGGAATATCAGTCGTTTAAACAAAACAAGGTCGATTTTTGGCTACTGAAACGTGTTCGCAAAGGTAAATGGCTTCGCTTAACGCTAAAATGCGGCGCTACAATATTTGAAGTGGATAGACATCTTGTCTTGAAGCTTCTTTTTCTATACCATTAATATTTAGACACGCA
>NZ_RHOT01000028.1 GCF_003946675.1 Lapidilactobacillus gannanensis
CATACAAAAATCCCTCCGTAATCATCAAATGAATTATTGTATTTCATCTGACAACCATAAAGGGATTATTGCATTCTCTCGCAGAATTGCTCGGTATTTGCGTTAATACTCACCAACTGACCGTCTTTTGGCACACGCTCTTGAATAATCTGTTACGTTCCTCAGAAACTAATTAAGTAATGCTCATGCTTGATTGAAGTTTGGCCAAAATTAAGTGAATTAGGCGTGGCGGCAACCTTAATGGCCATGACCGGACTGCAGCAAGATTAAAAATAGTTTGACGTTAGGAAAAGAAAAGCGTTAAGGTAAATAGAGAATTATTTTGATTAAGCAGCTTTACAAGATTTTAGAAGTCGGGGTAGGTAGCATGAAAGCAGCAGCAACTTTGTCAAGGAAAACAATTTTATTAATGGCTATTGTCACTGGGGTGATTGTCGCCAATTTGAATTTTATTCAGCCAATTGAGAATTTAATTGCAGTCGATTTTGGCTTAACCAAATCAGTTGTTGGTGCTTTAGCAATGGTCACGCAATTGGGTTACGCGGTTGGCTTATTATTAATTGTTCCTTTAGGCGATATCTTTGATCGTTATCATTTAATTCAGGTCATGATTATTTTGTCGATTGGCTCGTTATTATTAGCTTTTTGGGCACCTAATGTGGTGGTATTTAGTGTCGCAACGACCTTAATTGGGATCACGTCAGTTGCCCCACAAATTATTATTCCTTATGCGGGTTATTTAGCACCTAGTCATCAGCGCGGGAAGGTTTTAGGAATCGTGCTTAGTGGCCTGCTGACTGGTATTTTATTGTCCCGTTCTTTTAGCGGCTTATTAGGTAGCGTGCTGCCTTGGCAAGAGATATACCTAATTGCTGCTATCATTGACGTAGTCTTACTAGTGATTGTCCATTTTTATTTACCGCGTGATGCTCGAGGCCACCAGAATTTACATTATTGGCCAGTTATCAAAACTTTGCCCCGACTTTTTCGACAACAAAAAGCGCTACGTGGCTCGGCCATTAATGGCTTTTGTATGTTTGGGATGTCGAATGTTTTGTGGTCAACATTAGCTTTTTATTTAGCAGATCAATATCAACTGGGCAGTAATGTGGCGGGATTATTAGGCCTACTGGGAATTGCTGGCGTGATTGCGGCACCGTGGATCGGTCATTTAGTTGATCAACGTTCGCCGCGTTTGACGGTAGGTCTGGGAATGATTTTTTCTGGCCTCGCCTTTGTGGTATTCTGGTTCGCAGGGGCGTGGTTAATTGGATTGATCGTGGGGATTATTTTGCTGGATTTAGGGACTCAATTTAGCCAGGTCTCGAATCAGGCAATTGTTCAATCGCTTAATCGTCATGAAAGTAGTCGGAATAATTCAGTCTTTATGTTTAGTTATTTCTTGGGTGGTTCCTTAGGCACTTTAACTGCAACGACAGCTTGGAGTCATGCCGGTTGGCTAGGTGTTTGTCTGGTTGCGGTGGCCTTTTTGGTGCTAGCTTTAATTGGTCATTTTGTGATTGGTGAACCTGAAAAACTGGGTCAAGTTGATGCTTAATTCATCAATCTGAAGTAAAAACCGGCCGATAATCTGTTTTACGAATCACTTAGTTAGCGTTGGAATCATAATGATTGATTTTTCAAAAAAGATGTTTTAGCCACACGACAAATTTGTAAATTGCTCGGGTGTTGCCAGACCATTTTTTTGAAAATTAGCTTTTAAATACAAGTAAGTTATCATTGCGTTTTTGTAAATCAAGGGTTATCGCCAACTGCGCCAAATTTGGGCAGATACTTAAAAAGCACCACTGACTGATATCGTTCAAGTCAATGGTGCTTTTTTGATAGAAAATTTTCAATGAAGTGGTGTTAATTAATGGGTTGCTTTAACTTTTTTATCGGCCAAACCATTTTGGTCAGCTGGTAAAGGTTTTTTCCATAAACCAAGAATAATTGCGGAAATGACTGCGCCAACAATTACGGAAACGAGATAGCCAATTTTGTGATCAACTAAGGGGAGTACGAAGAGACCACCGTGAGGGGCAGGGACATTGACGCCTAAAGCTTGTGACAAGCCACCGCCGATGACAGCACCGATGACGCTCGAAGTAATGACGCGGAGGGGATCAGCTGCGGCAAAAGGAATTGCACCTTCAGTAATAAAGGAAATACCTAAAATGTAGTTACTCAAGCCAGAGTTACGTTCGTCTTTAGTCCATTTGTTTGGCCAAATAGTTGTTGCAAGCGCGATTGCCAGTGGTGGCACCATCCCACCAACCATGACTGCGGCCATTAAGGCACCATTTTGAGTTGTTTCAAATGCACCAATGGCGAAAACATAAGCGGCTTTATTGAAAGGACCACCCATATCGACTGCCATCATTCCGGCTAGTAAGGCGCCGAGAACAACAGCATTAGCGGTTCCCATGTTATTTAAGAAGTTAGTAATTCCCAAGTTAATAATGCCGAAAATCGGATCAACAATGAAGTACATAATTGCCCCAGTCAGCAGTAACCCGAGAATTGGGAAAATGAAGATTGGTTTTAAACCATCCAATGATTTAGGCAAGTTTTGGAAAAGCTTCTTGAGACCGACAACTAAGTAACCAGCAATAAAACCGGCAGCCAAGCCACCTAAGAAACCAGCCGGACTTTTGGAGGTAATGAAACTCATACTAGCTTGGCTGGCCATGTAACCACCAACAAAACCAGGCATTAGAGCAGGCCGATCACCGATTGCTTGGGGAATATAAGCTGCTAAAACCGGGATTAAGAAACTAAAAGCGGCATTCCCAATCTGATTAGGAAAAAGATACCACATTGATTTATCACCAGTGAAGCGTTCGATTAAGAAAGAAATTGCCATGACAATCCCACCGGCAACGACGAATGGTAACATGTTAGAAATCCCATTCATTAGTTGACCGTAAACTTTATGACCGGCACTTTCTTTATCCTGATCAGGTGTGGTACTAGCAGTACCGTCACCCTTAGCTTGATAAATCGCACCTTTTTCCTCAAGCGTCTGTTCGATTAGTTCATGAGGCTTTTTGATCCCATCAATGACGGGACGATTGATCAAATGTTTACCAGCGAAGCGATCCATTTCAACCTTTTTGTCAGCAGCAATGATAACGCCAGTAGCTCGCTTAATGTCGTCAGCTGTTAATTGATGCTTAACGCCTTCGGAGCCGTTAGTTTCAACTTTAATGTCAACACCCATTGCTTCGGCTTCTTTAATCAAGGCAGCTTCGGCCATGTAAGTGTGGGCAATTCCGGTAGGGCAGGCAGTGACAGCAATCACATAAGGCTTATTTGCTGCTGTTGCAGTTTTGGCGGCTTTGGCCTTGGCAGCTTCAGCAGCTTCATCGGCTTGATCCTTAGCATCTTTGGCTGCTTGGGCGTCGCCAAACAATTTCTGAACGTCAGCAGGGGTTTGGGCCTGCTTTAAAGCTGCAACTAATTCAGGATCAATTAATAAGGACGAGAGTGTTGAAAGAGCTTGTAAGTGCGCATTGTTAGCGCCAGCTGGTGCGGCAATCATGAAGAACAAATGAACGGGTTGTTGATCTAGGGCGTTGAAATCAACGCCAGCATTACTTTTGGCGAATAAAACGGCAGCACGCGTAGCTGCATCAGTTTTGGCATGGGGCATAGCAATACCATCACCAATCCCAGTGGTCGACTCTGCTTCACGTTTTAAAATTGCTGCTTTATATTTATCTGGATCACTGACAATACCAACTTGATGATAACGATCAACCATTTCATTAATTGCCGCTTCTTTAGTTGTGGCTTTTAAATCCATGATCATGGCGTCTTTGACCAATAAATCTTGAACTTTCATCTAAATACCTCCCAATACTAAATTGAATTAAATAACCGTTGTAATTTTAATTTGGGGCCGAATAGCTTCGATTTGCTCGCGGGTGGCAATGTCTTCAGTGAAGGCAGTTGCACTGCCACAAGCTAGGCCATAATTAAAGGCTTGTACAGGGTCGTGATGTTGACTAAACTCACCAACGAAACCAGCAATCATTGAATCACCGGCGCCAACTGAATTAACAACCTGACCCTTTGGCGCAGCTGAATGGTAAACGTGTTCAGGCGTAATTAAGTAGGCACCAGCACCAGCCATTGAAATTAAGACATGTTGGGCACCTTGTTGCAATAGTTGCTGACCATGGGCAATCAAATCCGCATCATCTTTGAAGGTTGTGTTAAAAAGGGCTGCTAATTCATGATGATTAGGTTTAATCACAAGTGGTCGTTCTGGTAACGTGTCTAAAAGGGCCTGGCCAGTCGTATCAACAACAAATTCGCCATGCTGTTCCTGAGTTAGCTTGATTAACTGATGATAAAAATCCGTGGGCAGACTTGGTAGCAAGCTACCAGACATTACCACAATATCACCGGGTTTTAATTGTTTGAACTGTGCTTTAAAACTAGCAATTTCACTGGACGTGACCGTTGGACCAGCAGCATTAAGCTCAGTTTCTAAGTCGGCCTTTAATTTCACATTGATTCGTGAATTGGCCTGAATTGCTGTGAAGTGCTGGTTGATTTGCTTGCGCTTAAGTTCACTGGCAACGAATGCGCCGGTGAAGCCGCCGAGAAACCCCCAGGACTGATTGGGAACAGCCAATTGATTTAAAATCTGGGAAACATTGACGCCTTTGCCACCAGCAAGAAAGGCAGTTTCATCAAGGCGATTGACAGCCCCAAGTTGTAGCGGCTCTTCGTTACGCATAATATAATCGATCGAGGGATTAACCGTGATGGTGTAAATCATTTGCTCAACTCCTTAATATTTTTTTGATGGTACTGTTCACGAAGATTAGCAGGTAAAGCAGTTGTTACCACGGCAGTAAAGTCGTGTAAATTGCCAAAAGTTGCAAAAGCAATTTCAGAAAATTTAGAAGCATCGGTCAAAACAATTGCACTTTTGGCTTGCCGTTGGGCTTGTTGCTTCACGTCAGCTTCATCAACATCCGGTGTTAATAAATCGCCGCCAGGGGTAATCGCATTGACACCAAGTAATGCCAGGTCGAAGTGATATTTACTTAAGGTCTGAACGGACGTCATTCCGACCAGCGCTTGGGTGTTAGCTTTCAGTTTGCCACCAGTGAGGTAAGTGGCGATGCCTGTTTCAGCAACAGCACCAGCCGTCACAATACTGTTGGTGACCACGGTAATATCGTGAAAGTCTTTTAAATAGGGAATAATCTCCTGAACCGTGGTGCCAGCGTCAAGATAAAGAAATTGTTGGTTATGCAGATAGTGTTGGGCAACATAAGCGGCAACTTGTTCTTTATCAGAGCGATGTAATTGCTCACGTTCTGTTTGGTTACGATCGGCGGTTAAGTGAACTAGGAGACGGGCACCACCGTGAATCCGTTCAAGTAGGCCTTGCTTTTCTAATTCATCTAAATCCCGGCGAATCGTTGATTCTGATGCATCAGTTAAATGAACCAGCTCGTTTATTTTACAAATTGGCTGCTGCGTTAAACGATGCAAGATGATTTGATAACGTTGCTCGGTTAGCATTAACTTCACCTCATGAATGATTCTAACCGCTTTCAAAACAAAAAGCAACCTTTTTTCTGTCATAATCTTTCAAAAAGAATCAAATAATTAGCAAAACATGACAGCTTTTGACTGATTGTCATTTATTAGTACCTGACGAAAATGAATTCAGTTGAGTTATCAGTAACGTGAAAGCGATATCTTTGGTAATTGACCGAACGTTTTAGCCACTAAAACAATTGGCAGATTTGTCTAGACCAATCTTATTTAAATAAGCTCTAGTTCTTGAACAATGACTTTAAGTGCTAGTTAGACCACCAGAAATGCGTTTTCATGTTAGCATTAAACATGCTAGAATCAACTTGGTTAGACGATGACAATTAGACGCAGACATGGAGGTTTTCTAATGGGAAAATTAGGTGTTTCGATTTATCCAGAACGATCAACTTATGAAAAAGATGCCGCATATTTAGATTTAGCCCATCAATACGGATTTAAAAGGGTTTTTACATCATTGCTGGAAATTAAAGGCAATCAGGATGAGGTCGTTGGTAACTTCAAAAAGGTGATTGATCATGCCAATGAACTAGGAATGGAGGTTATGATCGACATTAATCCTGGTTTGTTCAATCAATTAGGCGTAACTTATGATGATTTGTCATTCTTCCATAAGTTAGGTGCGTGGGGTGTGCGACTCGATTTAGGCTTTACTGGTGCTGAAGAGGCAAAGATGACTCGTAATCCCTATGGCATCAAAATTGAAGTGAACATGAGTCAAGGAACTAATTACATTGATAATATTATGAGTTTTTCACCAAAGCGTGAAAACTTATTAGGTTCCCATAACTTCTATCCCCATCGTTTCTCGGGCTTAGGTCATGATTTCTTTGTCATGGCAACGAAGAAATTTACGAAATATAATTTAAATACGGCTGCTTTTATTAATTCGCAAGCGGCTACTTTTGGACCTTGGCCAACCCAGGATGGGCTTTGTACCTTAGAGGATCATCGTCAGTTAAATCTAGCTGTCCAAGTTAAGCATTATTTGATGATGGATTTGATTGATGATTTGATTATTGCTAATGCTTATGCATCTGAGGCAGAGTTAAAAGAAGTCAGTGCTGCTTTCAATGATGATTTTCCAGCAATTACAATTATTCCAGCAGCTGATATTACTGCTGATGAAAGAAAATGCTTATTTGAGACCTTACACAGCTATCGTGGTGATCGCTCAGAGTATATTCTGCGTTCGTCAGCGACTCGGGAAATTTACCGTGATCGCCCATTCCCGGCTCATCACACAGTACCAATTCAACGCGGTGATATTTTGATTGATAATGTCGGTTACGGCCAGTATAAAGGTGAGACGCAAATTGCTTTACAGGCAATGCCAAATGATGGTCGGGTGAATGTTGTCGGTCATATCGATCCAGATGAAAGTTTCCTATTAAGTTACTTACGGCCTTGGAGTGATTTCCGGATGGTTGAAAAATAACTACTTTGGTAAAACTTTTTCGGTGAATTTAATCAGCATCTGAATTGAATAGCAATCATTAGACAATCAGTTTGCAGTTAAAATTTGAGTCTGCTTGATAAGTTTTCTGGATAAATCCAGAGACTATCAGGCAGACTATTTTATTTTGATAATTGTGATCTGTTTGATGATGGTCAAGTTGCGCGTGATTTTCAGATTTTACTTGTTCAATCGTCTAAAAAACAGTAAAATGCAAACACGTCCTAAATGAGCACAAGGTTGTTAGTTAAAATTGTGCCGTTGAAAGCTTTTACATAAAAAAAGGATGACATTTCACCATTTTGGCCGGCAATAAAGGGTATACTAGAAGAAAGAAAAATTCGGCCGTTACGCCATAATTTTAGTTTTTTAGCTAATTATTTGTTATTATAGAGAGTGAATTTTATGCGCATGTAATCGGTTGTTAATTACAGAGAGGAATCATTATAAAGATGTTTGTTGATCAAATAAAAATCAATGTAAAGGCGGGTAAAGGCGGCGATGGTGCTGTTGCTTTCCGTCATGAGAAATTTGTGCCTAATGGCGGCCCTTCCGGTGGCGATGGTGGTCGTGGTGGTTCGATTATTTTAGTCGGTGATGAGGGCTTGCGTACGTTAATGGACTTTCGTTATCACCGAATTTTTAAAGCTTTAGCAGGCGAGAATGGTCAAATCAAGGCGATGTATGGGCGTAGTTCTAAAGATACCTATATTAAGGTGCCTACCGGAACTACTGTGACTGATTTGACCACTGGTGTGCAATTAGGGGATGTTGTCGAGCAAGGTCAGGAATTAGTGGTGGCCCATGGCGGTCGCGGTGGTCGTGGCAATATTCATTTTGCCAGTGCTCGAAATCGTGCCCCAGAAGTGGCTGAAAATGGTGAGCCTGGTGAAGAACGCGACTTACAATTAGAATTAAAAGTATTAGCGGACGTTGGTTTGGTCGGTTTTCCATCAGTTGGTAAATCAACACTCTTGTCAGTCGCAACTTCTGCCAAACCTAAAATTGCCGCTTATCATTTTACGACATTAGTGCCTAATTTAGGGATGGTTCAGTTGCCTGATGGGCGAGATTATGTCATGGCTGATTTGCCTGGTTTAATCGAAGGAGCTGCTCAAGGTGTTGGTTTAGGGATTCAATTCCTGCGACATATTGAACGAACGCGGGTAATTTTGCACTTAGTTGACATGGATCCAGAAAATGGTCGTGATCCTTGGACTGATTATCAACAAATTCGTCACGAATTAAGCGAATATGATCCTAAACTATTACAACGACCCGAGATTATTGTGCCAACTAAGATTGATGTGCCAGGTGCAGCAGCACGATTGACTGAATTTGAAGCTGCATTAAAGGCCCATCAAGTGACCCCAGAGGCAATTCTGCCAATTTCAAGTTTACAGCATCAAGGGGTTTTACCATTGTTGCAAAAGACTGCGGATGTCTTAGCTCAGGCGCCAGAATTGTTGACAAATGAACCAGCAACTGACGAGAAATTGTATCAATATCAGGATCAGAAACGACAAGCGCCTGAATTTAAGGTGACCCAGCTTGATGATCATGAGTTTGAAGTTACTGGTGCTCAAATTGAGCGCTTTGTTAAGATGACGAATTTGGATCATCAAGATGGCATCATGCGCTTTGCCCGAATTTTGCATAATTGGGGTATTGAAGATGCTTTGCGCCAAGCTGGCGCTAAAGATGGTGATTCAGTAGCAATTGCTGATTTCGTTTTTGATTTTGTTGAGTAGCATCATGTTGTTTTAAGGGTTAGCTGAGGGGAAAAAGATGCAAAGAAGTTCTCGCATGAAGAAACGTTACATTCACGGCTTTGATGGGCTCCGTGCGCTAGCCGTGATTGCGGTAATTTTATATCATTTAAATCCAGATGTTTTTAAGGGTGGCTATTTAGGTGTTCCCATTTTCATGGTTCTGTCAGGCTATTTGATTACGGATCATATGTTACTAAGCCTGAGTACCACGGGGCATTTTAGTTTTAAAGATTTTTGGTTGCGGCGGATCAAGCGGCTTTATCCAGCCTTATTGGCGATGTTATTGACAACATCGGCCTATATTGTGCTATTTCAGCGCAATCTACTTGGCAATTTGCATAAAATTGTTATTAGTAATTTTTTTTATGTTTATAATTGGTGGCAAATCGCTAACGGGCAGTCATATTTTGAACGGTTTGCTAATAGTGAGTCACCATTTACGCATTTGTGGACGCTATCAATTGAGGGTCAATTTTATTTAATTTGGCCGTTAATTATTTTATTGTTATGGCGGCTGACGAAAAAACGTAAAATAACTATTTTTTGGACCAGCTTGGCTTTAGCTGTTGTTTCATCAGTATTGATGGCCCTGTTGTATCAGCCCGGCGTTGATCCTAGTCGCGTTTATTATGGGACTGATACACGCGCCTTCTCAATTTTATTCGGTTGTATGCTGGCGGTGATTTGGCCAAGTAGCTATTTGAAGAAAAATGTGTTAAAAAGCGATCGTTTCATTATGGATGGCATCGGACTGCTGAGTTTTGCTGGCATGATCTGGTTGATGTTCAGTTTGAATGCCCAAGCAGATTTATTATATCGTGGCGGCATGGTGCTCTTCACTTTGTTCACAGTTTTGATTGTGGCCGTAGTCGCACATCCAGGGTCTGATTGGGATCGAATTTTAACTAATCCAGTTTTTAATTGGATTGGTAGCCGTAGCTATGGCCTTTATCTCTATCAATTCCCTGTGATGATCTTCTTTGAAAGTAAATTCCGGAACATTGCCGATCATCCGATTTTGTATCCAGTTCTAGAAGTACTGATTATTGTGGCAATTAGTGAGTTCTTCTATCGGTTTGTTGAAAAGCCATTAGGTCATTTCGATTATCATCAGACAATCACTTGGTTTAAACAATTATTTCAAGCCAAGAGTGGTTCACGGATGAATTTGCAACGTGGGTTAACAGCTTTGTTTACACTAGTTACGGTAGTAGGACTAGTGGGGATTTTCCAGGCGCCGACGGTTAATGCTGATGCTGCAAATCACTCACAATTAGCAACAACGATTAAGAAAAATGCTAAGAAGACTGATAAAGAAAATAAACGAATTGCTGCTGAAATGCGGTCACAGCGCGAAGAAAGTAAGAAGGCTGCCTCCAATGCTTCACTAAGCAAGTCAATTAGTAAGTCGTCAAGTATTTCTAGCGCTAATGCTGAGGCTGAAGCGGCTAAAAATCCAGTTAATCAGGATTTGGAGAAGTATGGGCTAACTCAAGTCGAATTACATGCTGCGCAGAACTTAATGATTACAGGCATTGGTGATTCAGTGATGTTAGGAAGTGCTGAAGGCTACCAACGGATTTTTCCAAAAATGTATCTGTCAGCTTCAGTAAGTGAACAAGTTTATCAAATTATGCCGCGAATCAAGAGTATTCTTGATCAAGGTTTAATGGCACAAACCGTGGTGATTGGCTTAGGGACCAATGGTTCTTTCCAGGATAGTGACTTAGATCAGATTATGACGATGCTTGGCTCAAGCCGACAAGTCTTCTGGATTAACGTTCACGTGCCAACACGTTCTTGGCAAAATCAAGTTAATAGTGATTTAGTCAATGGTGCCAAACGTCATGCAAATTTACACATTATTGATTGGTATAATTATTCTAAAGGTCATCCCGACTGGTTCTCCGGAGACAATGTTCATCCGAATCCAAGTGGATCACCGTATTACTATACTTTCGTTGCTAAGCAAATTTTAGACACCTTAGCAGCTAAGTAAATACGTTTTGAGATTGAGGTTGATGTCGCGTAATGGAATTGGAATTTCTTGGTACCGGCGCCGGTGTACCTGCTCGGGGTCGCAATGTAACTAGTATTGCTTTGAAAATGTTAGACGAACGAAATGAAGTGTGGTTATTTGACTGTGGTGAGGGCACTCAGCAGCAAATTCTCCAAACTACGATAAAACCTCGGAAAATCAATAAAATTTTTATTACACATTTACATGGTGATCATATTTACGGCTTGCCTGGGTTCCTCGCAAGTCGTTCTAATCAAGGTGGCGATACGCCACTAGATATTTATGGGCCGGTAGGGATTAAAGAGTATGTCCAAACGTCGCTGAATATAACGGGCACGCATTTAAGTTATCGTTTGCGCTTCCATGAGATTACTAAACCAGGTGTTGTGTTTACAGACAAAAAAATTAAAGTCAGTCAACTCCCGTTAGATCATCGAATCGACTGTTATGGCTACCGAGTTGAGGAAGCTGCTTTACCTGGCGAATTATTAGTCGCTAAACTTCAGCAAGAACAAGTTCCGTCTGGTCCAATTTATGGTAAGTTAAAGGCTGGCCAGACAATTACATTAGCTGATGGGCGGGTCCTAGATGGTCATGATTATTTAGGACCGGCTAAGCCCGGCCGAGTTGTTACAATCATTGGCGATACGCGGAAGACAGCTAATATTAGTTTGTTGGCTGCTGATGCAGATGTGTTGGTTCATGAAAGTACCTTTGGTCAACATGAAAGTAAATTGGCACATCAGTATTACCACTCTACTTCAACACAGGCGGCTCAAGTTGCTGTGAAAAGTCATTGTCAGCGCTTGATTTTGACACATATTTCAGCCCGTTATCTGGGTAAGGGTGCCCATCAATTGCAAACTGAGGCACGCCAAATTTTCCCAGCAACTCGTGTAGCCAATGATTTTGATGTTTTTTCAGTGCCTTTTCCAACACAGTCAGTTTGATCGTAACTTGATATTGGTATCTAATTTTTGATTCTAGGAGGATTAGTTATGGTAGCGCAGACAAAAGATTTAAGTGATCAAGTCGTGGTGGTCACCGGTGCTTCATCAGGAATCGGCCGGGCAGTTGCCTTAGAGGCAGCTAGTCGTGGTGCACGACTGTTTTTGTTGGCTCGGCGGGTGGAATTGCTTGAGGAAGTTAAAGTGCAGTGTGAGCGGTTGTCGTTAACTGAGGCGACTGTTATTGCGGTTGATTTAAGCGACTTAACAAGTTTGGAAGCTGCTGTTGCCACCATTAAGCAGGCCACTGATCAAATTAATGTGTTAGTGAATGCAGCCGGTTTTGGTGATTTTGAATTGTTCACTGATATTCCAGTTGCCAAAATCCAGAAAATGTTTGCCGTGAATATTTTAGGCTTAATGATTCTTACCCGTGAGTTAGTGCCACTAATGTTTGCACCAGCTGGCCATATTATTAGTTTGGGTTCAATGGCAGGTAAACTGCAAACACCGAAGTCAGCCGTTTATGCAGCAACTAAGGCGGCAGTTATTGCTTTCTCTAACTCATTACGCTTAGAACTACGACCATTAGGCGTTAAAGTAACGACGGTCAACCCGGGACCAGTGAAAACAGACTTTTTTGCTACCGCTGATCAGGGTAATCAGTACTTGGCTAAGATTGCCTGGTTATCACTTGATGCAGAACATTTGGCACAACGAATTGTTAATAGTTTTGGTCGAAATGTACGGGAAATCAATGCGCCTTGGTTTATGGAAGTTGCCGCTCGGTTATATCCACTAGTGCCACAACTGGGGGATTACTTAGCAGGTACTTTAGGAAATCAAAAGTAAATTTGAAAAGTCAATTTGAAGGGTGAATGAAATGAAAAAACAAACACGTTTTATTTTAGTGTTAGTGTTGGCCTTGGTGGTCGTCATTTTTGCACTGTTGAATGTGGCACCGACAATTATTAGTTTTGGCTTTACTAAGGTGAAATTACCATTGATTGTGGTATTACTCTTAACCTTGATTTTGGGTGCGTTGATTGCCTTATTGCTATCAACTAGCAGCAGTTTTTCGGCTAAAAAACAGAAAAAGGCGTCTGAACAAGAATTGAATGCACTTAAGCAAAATCAGCAAGCGGCAATTGATGAAGCTGTCAGTGCGGCTCAGGAATCTGCCGCAGCGCAATTAGTGGCAAAGGATACAGAAATCTCAGAGCTAAAGGCAAAATTAACAGCAGCCACGGCAACTAAGCCAGTTACTACAACGTCTGGAGACAAACCAAAGCATTCTTCAACTTCAGAACAAAATTAGACTTGCTATCAGCGGCCTTTGATAGTATCATGGTTAAGTGAATGACAAATAGCATTTTTTAACGTTGCTTTAATCATCGCTTAAATAGCTAGTATGAAAAGGAGTTTTTAATTATGGCAGTACCTGCACGTCGGACTTCAAAACAAAAAAAGCGTCAACGTCGCGGCCATATCAAATTGCAAACACCAAATTTACAATTTGATGCAACAAATGGCGAATATCGTTTGAATCACCATGTTTCACCAAAGGGTTTTTACAAGGGTGAACAAGTGATTAAAAAAGCTGAAGAAGCTAGCAAATAGTCCGCATTGCGGGCTTTTTTTATACCCTGAAATGCTGTTGAATTTTAGTGACTGATTTTCATCAAGCCTTCCTCAGTTGAAGTGGTGATTGCGGGGTGATTTTGTAGGCGTGGAACCGAGTCAAACGCCATTTTGTTTCAAAACTTTTGCCAAGTTTTTAGGCTTTTAAATTTTGACGGGAACGTCACTAGTTTCAGCGGCAGTTCTTGAATAAACTTTTTAAGTAAATGTTAAACGGCAATAGCTAGTTTTCAAGACGATGTGTTAAAATAAGCTGGTGAGGTGTGCAAAATGGAAAATCAAGATTTTACTGAATACCTGCGCCAAATTCAATTATTAAATATTCCTCGTTGGAGTGAGTTACCCCAATTTGATTTGTATATGGACCAAGTTGTTAGTTTCATCAATCAAATGTTAAAACCTTTGAGTTTTGATGAATTAACACCAGCAATGATTAATAATTATGTTAAATCAGGTTTGATTCATGCACCGCAAAAGAAGAAATATAGTCAACAACAAGTTGCGCGTTTGATTCTGATTGCCATTTTAAAGAGCGTTTTCTCAATTAATGATATTGCCAATGGTTTTAAATTAGTGATTAAGCCAGATAAGGGTGCCCAAAGTTATGATTACTTTGTCACCGTTTTTACCAAAGCAATCCATGATGTCGTTGGTAACTTCCAGCAAGAAGTAGTCATTACTCAAGCGACGCAAAAGGATGTTGTGGTGGAGACCAGCAATCTAGTTAAATTAAGTTGTAGTGCTGTTGTTCAACGAATTGTCGTTTTGAAACTGCTGGCTAAGTTAGAAGAACGACAGGCAGAAGTCACCACAGCTTCAATCAAAGGAGCTAGTAAGAAATGAAATTAACAATTTTATCAACCAGTGATACTCATGGCTATTTATTACCAACAGATTATGCTAGTCGCGATCAAGTTAAACCATATGGTCTCAGTCGGGCGGCAACGGTCATCAAGCAGGAGCAAGCCGCTGCTGGTTCGGATCCAGTTTTGGTCATTGAAAATGGTGATTTTCTGCAGGGATCGCCATTATCCTATTATTTGGCAAAAGTTAGTGGTGATTTGACACCACTAACGACGGCCTATAATCAGATTGACTACCAAGTCGGCATTGTGGGTAACCATGAATTTAATTATGGTACTGACTACTTAAAAAAGGCGATTAGTCAAAGTCAACGCCATTTTCTCTGTGCTAATATTCTTGATGAGGCTGGTCAACCGGTTTTTGGTCAACCTTACGAGGTTTTTGACTTCAACGGTCTGAAAGTTGCTGTATTAGGTTTAACCACGCAATACATTCCTCACTGGGAAGCACCGGAAAAAATTAAGGGGCTGGTATTTCAGTCAGCCACTGCTTGTGCGCGGATTTGGGTGCCCAAGTTACATCAACTAGCTGACATAGTCGTGGTTGCATATCACGGTGGGTTTGAACGTGATTTACAAACGCAAGCACCAACAGAGGCTTTAACTGGTGAAAACGAAGGTGCGCAGATGTTGCAGGAAGTGCCAGGAATTGATGCTTTAGTCACCGGACACCAACATCGTGAACTAGCTGCGATTAGCCAAGGTGTTCCTGTTACACAGCCTGGTTCTAAGGGCACTCATGTTGGTAAAATTGTGTTGACATTAAACGAGCAACGACAAGTGACTGATCAACAGGCGACGCTCATAAAAACGGCTGATTTTACACCGGCTGCAACAATGACTAAGCAATTAGCCGCAACGAATCGATTAGTTGAAGATTGGCTAGACCAGGCCTTAGGTAAAACTGAAGGTGATTTAACAATTACTGATCCGATGGCTGTTCGCTTACGGCCACATCCTTATATTCAGTTTGTTCAAGATGTGCAACGAGCAGCTCTGCATGCTGATATTTCTGGAACGGCCCTATTTAATAATGATGGCCGTGGCTTTGGCCCGGTGATTACTTTCCGGTCAATTTTAACGAATTATATTTATCCTAATACTTTGGCAGTTGAACGAATCAGTGGGGCCGACTTAAAGGCAGCCTTAGAGAAATCAGCCACGTATTTTGTACCAGCAACAAATGAGCAAATTGCGGTGAATCAAAAGTTTGTCACGCCTAAGCCACAACATTACAATTACGACATGTATGCTGGAATTGACTATGTGATTGATGTGGCACAGCCAGTCGGACAACGGATTGTTAAGCTACAATATCAGGGTCAAGCTGTACAACCAGCGCAACAATTTGAAGTCGTGATGAATCAGTACCGAGCTGTTGGTGGTGGTAATTTCAAGATGTTCAGCGCTGATAAAATTATTCGTGAAGATACGACGGATATGACCGAATTAATTGCTGATTATTTGCGGCAACACCCCGTAATTAAAGCAACCACTGAAAACAACTTTAAAGTCATTAATTCGCAGTTGTTAGAAAAGTAAGGAATTACCGTGGTGTTTTAATACAAAATATGCTAAGATATGTTTTTGAAAGAAGGGTTGACCATGAAACGTGTTGTTGTGGTTATTTGGGCAATCATTCTCGGGATTGTCGCTGGATTCATCGGTGCCAAACTCGATCAGAGTGATTTTAATTTAAAGCTAAGTTTGATCACTTTTCTGATTTTTGGCTTACTCTTAAATTTTGTACCAGAAATTATGCGTAGTACGGTGCCAGTTGAGAAAAAAGCTGATAAATAATTGTTTTCAAACTAAAAAGGGTGCTTTGGCAATTGCCAAAGCATTTTTTTTATTGAAAATAACTTTAGACATTAAATTGCTATTAGTAGCTAAATCGCTGTTTCTTAGCGGCGGCATACTGACGGCTGAATAGTGTTATCTGTAGGCTTAATCAGTATTTAAAATGGGCTTAAAAAATTAGCGAACAAGAGTGCGGTCGTAGGCAGCAATTGGGTTGTTTTTTTTGTTATAATAAATAAAAAGGAGTGAGTGTTAATGACAGCAGCATTTGTCAATTTACAGGTTCGTAGTTGTTATAGTTTACTACAAAGCTCAACCACGATTACTAGTCTAATCGCAACGGCCCAGCAACAGGGGCAAACGGCGATTGCGCTCACTGACTTGAATACGATGTATGGCGCGGTTAGTTTCTATCGGGCTGCCGTTGCTGCAGGCATTAAGCCAATCTTAGGCTTGACTTTAGATTTGCCTGGTTTGATAGGGACTAGCGAACAATACCAATATATTTTTTTGGCCCGCAATAATCGTGGTTATCATCAACTATTTAAACTTTCTTCGCTTAAAATGACGCAAACACGAGAAAACTTCACTTGGGCCTTATTGAAACCTTACTTGAGTGATTTGATCGTGATTGTACCACCAGTGACTGGTGAAGTCGCAACTATTCTAGGGTCGTCACTTGCTGATCAAAATTTGTGGCGCCAAACGCAGGCTGAATATTTTACTGCTGAACAATTATACTTAGGCATCACAACTCGGGGGTTAACTGCCGAACAACAGTTGCAGTTGCAGCAATTTGCTGAATTAGCACAATTACCGCTGGTAGCTGTTGACGATGTGCGCTATTTACAAACAGAGGATGCCTTTATTAATCAAGTGTTAACGGCGATTGCTGATGGCACTAAAATTGAAAGCCCAATTCTCCAAGCGCAACAACGTGGGGCCTATTATTTAGCAGCACCTGAGGAGAGTTTGATGCGCTATCAGCAAGCTAATTTAGCAGTTGCAGCAGCTAACACCGTGAAAATAGCCGCTGCCTGTGAGATTAAACTTGATTTTAAGCGTGCACAATTACCTGCCTTCCCCGTACCTGATGCTGAAAATGCGCAAAGCTATTTAAAAAAATTGGCAGTCGCTGGCTTAAAAAGTCGCTTAGGTGATCAAATCAAGCCTGCTTATCAGGAAAGATTGACCCAGGAATTAAGTATTATTAATCAGATGGGGTTTGCTGACTATTTCTTAATTGTCTGGGATGTGATTCATCATGCACATGAAGTAGGAATTATGACTGGTCCTGGGCGAGGCTCTGCCGCTGGGTCATTAGTGGCCTATTGTTTGCAAATAACTGACGTTGATCCTTTAGTTTATCAGCTACTATTTGAACGTTTTCTAAATCCTGATCGTGTGAATATGCCTGATATTGACTTAGATATACCTGATGATCGCCGGGATGAGTTAATTCAATATATGCACCAACATTATGGTGATGAACATATGGCCCAAATTATTACTTTTGGTACAATGGCGGCTAAACAAGCGTTACGTGATGTTGGTCGGGTATTTGGCTTAACCCAAATTGAGATGGGTGAATGGTCGCGTGCTGTGCCAAGTTTTCTTAATGTGACGTTACAGACGGCTTATCAACAGTCTGATGGTCTTAAGAATCTGGTGGCCGCTAGCGACCGCAACCGCTTGTTATTTAAAGTGGCGTTAAAGCTAGAAGGATTACCACGACATTTTTCCACACACGCGGCCGGCATTGTCCTCAGTGCCTTAAAGCTGACTGATACTGTTCCTGTACAAATGGGGAGTGAGGGGATTAGGCTAACTCAGTTCCCCAAGAATGATGTGGAAGCATTAGGCTTATTGAAAATGGACTTTCTGGGTCTGCGAAATTTGAGTATTCTGGCGCAAACGGTCGCTCATATTCAACAACGACCGGAACTAAAACAATTTAACCCGCATCAGATTCCATTGAATGATCAACCAACGCTACAGTTATTTCAAAAGGGAGATACAGATGGTGTTTTTCAATTTGAATCAAGTGGGATTCGGCAAGTTTTAATCAAGTTGCATCCCACTAGTTTTAACGATATTGTTGCGACGAATGCTTTGTATCGACCTGGCCCAATGGAAAATATCGATACTTTTGTTGCCCGAAAGAATGGCCGCCAAAAGGTCGCTTATCCAGCGCCTGCTTTAGCAGAGGTTTTGGCAGATACTTATGGTGTGCTAGTTTACCAAGAGCAAGTGATGCAAGTGGCAGTATTAATGGGCGGTTTCACGATGGCGCAAGCTGATACTTTACGGCGGGCCGTCAGTAAAAAGAAAAAGGCCGATCTTGATGCCGCTAAACAACAGTTTATTAATGGCGCCTTGAAAAAAGGCTTTAGTGCGGCAGTTGCCGAAACCGTTTATGATTATATTGAACGTTTTGCTAATTATGGGTTTAATAAATCCCATGCGGTGGCTTACAGCATGATTGCTTTTTGGTTAGCTTATTTGAAAGTGCATTTTCCGGCTGAGTTTTTCTTAGCGCTGTTAAACGCAAATTTAAATAATCAACGTAAAACTGCTGCTTACTTGCAAGAGTTACGGGCGCGAAAAATTACGGTAGCCGGCCCAGATATTAATACTAGTCGCTATCAGTTTGCCTTAATTAATGATCGTGTTCAATTTGGGTTTGAATCAATTAAGGGCCTACGTCATGATTTAGTGAAAGCAATTATTTCTGAGCGTCAGCAAAATGGTCGTTATCAAAGTTTGGCTGATTTTCTGAAACGTTTACCGGAAAAATTTCTGAAAGTTGAACCGTTACTAACCTTGGCTCAAGTTGGTTGCTTCGATAGTTTCGATCAGAATCGTCAACAAATGGTCCAGAATATTCGTAATTTAAGTGAAAGCTTACAATTAGCCGGCACCAGTTTGCCTCTATTTGATGTGTTAGCTCCCAAAGTTGAGCAGGTTGCAGATTATCCTAGTCAGGAACGGTTAGCCTTTGAGAAGGAATTGCTTGGTGTTTACCTTTCTGGACACCCACTGGAGAATTATCAGCAAGCTTTTCAAAAAAATCGGGCAGTAACTGTTGCAAACTTAGCCCCACAAGCCAGTACGATTCTGGTATACTTACGTCATATCAAGGTCATTCGAACGAAAAAAGGAGAGCAGATGGCCTTTGTTAGTGCTGAGGATTTAACGGCCGATGTGGAGATGACTGTTTTTCCACAGGCTTATCGGCAATATCAAACGTCATTAGTCGCCGGCCAAGTTCTGCTAGTGCGTGGCAAATTAGATCAGCGGTCTGATAATGCCGATCAAAAGCAATTCATTGTTAATCAAGTTCAAGTACCTGCACCTGATCAACAACAGGCCACTGTTTTCCTGCAATTAACTGCAGATCATGATCAACCCGAACGTCGTCAACAATTGGAACAAATTCTCTTGCAGCACCATGGTTTTGCGCCGGTGATTCTCCATATTGAGGCGACTAAACAGAATTTGCGTTTAAGTGATCGTTTTCAAGTCAATGTTTCAAGTGAACTTATTAGTGAATTGGCCCAGTTATTGGGCAGTGAGAACGTAGTCGCCCATACTTGAGCAAACCAAATGAAAGCTTTTTTCTAATAATTTGAGCAATTTTCAGATTATTCACAAAGTTTTTTGGTTGGTTTGCAGTAATTTCATGATAATTAACTGGAATTGCAAGACAATTTTCTTTAAAGGTGGTAGACTATCTTATGGTTGTGGTGTCCAGGATTGGCTGGACAACATCTACGCAAAATAGATTGACCTTGAGGTGAAATAATGAAAAAAATCGGTATTTTAACGAGTGGCGGCGACGCACCTGGCATGAATGCAGCAATTCGTGCGGTGGCTCGGCGTGCTTATGCTGAAGGCTTGGAAGTTTATGGGATCAATTATGGTTTCGCTGGCTTGGTTGCTGGTGACATTTTCCCATTGGATGAAGAAGTCCTCAATGATAAGATTGCTCGTGGTGGTACTTTCCTATATTCAGCTCGTTATCCAGAATTTGCCAAAGTTGAAGGCCAACTTAAGGGCATCGAGCAATTGAAAAAGTTTGGAATTGATGCTTTAGTCGTTATTGGTGGCGATGGTTCTTATCATGGTGCCCTTCGTTTGACTGAACATGGCTACAACACTGTTGGTTTACCAGGCACGATCGATAACGATATTCCTTACACTGACTTCACAATTGGTTTTGATACAGCATTAAATACTGCTGTTGATGCGATTGATAAGATTCGCGATACAGCAACAAGTCATCGTCGGGTCTTCGTTGTGGAAGTCATGGGCCGTAACGCTGGTGATTTGGCATTATGGGCTGGCGTTGCTACTGGCGCTGAAGCAATTATTGTTCCTGAACGTGATTATGACATGGACAAGATTGCTAAACGCTTGGAACGCTTCCGTGAAGAAGGTCATGATAACGCGATTATCGTTTTGGCTGAAGGTGTTGCTACTGCAGCAGATTTCAAAGCTGAATTAGATAAACACGGTGACTTTGATTCACGGGCTAATACAATTGGTCATATGCAACGCGGTGGTGTGCCAACTGCTCGTGATCGCGTGCTAGCTAGCAAGATGGGTAACTATGCCATTGAATTATTGTTGCAAGGCAAGGGTGGCTTAGCCATTGGGATTGAAGATAATAAGATTACACATCACCCAATGGAAGACCTATTTGATGAAAAACATCATGCTGATTTAGATCTTTATGATATGAATAATAAGTTCAATCAGTAAGCTTTTTGTGGTATGATTACTTTCGGTTATAATGGCGTTAATGCCGTTCTAATAAAATAAATGTAAGGAGCGTTTTTTTCATGAAAAAGACCAAGATTGTTTCAACGCTTGGACCTGCAAGTAACACAACTGACATCATTGTTAAGTTGATCGAATCCGGTGCTAATGTATTCCGTTTCAACTTCTCTCATGGTGATCATGAAGAGCATCTTGCTCGAATGAACATGGTTCGCGAAGCTGAAAAGATTACCGGCAAGTTAGTTGGTATCGTCCTTGATACAAAGGGTGCTGAAATTCGGACTACTGTTCAAGAAAACGGTTCTTTTATTGCTCATACTGGTGATGTTATCCGTATTTCGATGGATGACAGCTTAACTGGGACTCCAGATAAAATTGCTGTTACTTACAAAGGCTTATATGATGATACTCACGTTGGTGGTCATGTTTTAATCGATGATGGTTTGGTCGACTTAAAGATTACTGCCAAAGATGAAGCCAACAAAGAATTAGTTACTGAAGTTCAAAACGAAGGTAAAATTGGTTCTCGGAAGGGTGTTAACGCTCCTGGTGTTGAAATCCGCCTCCCAGGGATCACTGAAAAAGACGCTGACGATATTCGTTTCGGCTGTGACAACAACATTAACTTCATTTCTGCAAGTTTTGTTCGTAAAGCAGCTGACGTTTTAGATATTCGTGAAATTCTTGAAGAAAAACATGCTGAAAATGTTAAGATCTTCCCTAAGATCGAATCTCAAGAAGGTATCGATAACATCAAAGAAATCATGAAGGTTTCTGATGGTTTGATGGTTGCTCGTGGTGACATGGGTGTTGAAATTCCATTTGAAAACGTACCTTTCGTTCAAAAATCATTGATCAAGATGTGCAATGCTTTGGGCAAGCCAGTTATCACTGCTACTCAAATGCTTGATTCAATGCAAGAAAACCCACGTCCTACACGTGCCGAAGTTACCGACGTTGCTAACTCTGTCTTAGATGGTACTGATGCAACAATGTTATCTGGTGAAAGTGCTAATGGTGACTACCCTGTAGAAGCCGTTGCAACTATGTCACGGATCAACAAACGTACTGAACAAGAAATGAAGAAGCGTAACACTTTAGCTTTACAACGTTTCGAAGAATACAAGGGTTCTAATGCCACTGAATCTATTGGCGAATCCGTTGTTCGGACTGCTGAAGAATTAAAAGTTAAAGCAATTGTTTGTGCAACTAACTCAGGTTACACTGCACGGATGATTTCTAAGTATCGTCCTAACGCTGACATTTTAGCAGTTACTTTCGACGAAAAAACTGAACGTAGTTTAACAGTTAACTGGGGTGTTACACCTATCTTAGCTGATCGTCCTAACTCTACTGACGAAATGTTTGAAGTTGCCGCTCAAAAAGCACAAGACCTTGGCTTTGCTAAGGAAGGCGATTTGATCTTGATCGTTGCCGGTGTGCCTGTTGGTGAAAGTGGTACAACTAATGTTATGAAAGTTCAATTAATTGGCTCTAAATTAGCACAAGGCCAAGGCGTCGGCGATGAAACTGTCGTTGGTAAAGCTGTTGTTGCTGATAATGCTAAAGATGCAATTGCTAAAGCCGTTGATGGTGGTATCTTAGTTGTTAAGACAACTGACAAAGACTACTTACCAGCAATCGAAAAATCTAGCGCAATTGTCGTTGAAACTGGTGGCTTGACTTCTCATGCTGCAGTTGTCGGTATTGCTATGGGTATTCCTGTTGTTGTTGGCGCTGCTGATGCAACTAGCCTCGTTAAAGATGGCGAATTAATTACTGTTGACTCACATCGTGGTGTTATCTACCGTGGCGCTTCAAACTCACTTTAATTAGTTCAAAAAAAGAGCTTGGTTTAGCGACCAAGCTTTTTTTATACATAGAATTATTTTGGCTTAAGCCACTTCCTAGTTAGTTGACAGTAGGGCCCAGCAACTTGAAACTAAAATAGGGTCACGACTTCCCCAATTTAGGGTTGGTGGTGGCTAGGCGATTAAGAGGTCGTGGAACGACGTGGCCGTCGATTTGAGCTTTTTTGCGAAAATCTCAAATGCGAGGCTTATTCTAAGCGATAAATCGCTAAGAATAATTTCACATCTGACGCCAATTGCCCAGCCACCACCGGTATAAACTAACGGAACTGATTACCACTGATTAGAGAAGCAGATTGAGATGAACTAATAGCTTGATTGACAAGTTTTCTGGTGTTGACCGAATCAGCATGTTCATAAATGATTTATATGTTTAGGCAGAACCTTTTCGTACTAGCTTCAAAGAGTATCATGACAAGTTCCGTTAATTTTTGGTACAATAGAGATAAGTATAGAGAAAATAGGTGGATCAGTGGAAAGCTGGCTTTTCTTAATTGTTATTTTAGCAGTGGCCTTGCTAGGCCGTAATCAATCATTAGTTATTGCAGTGGCCGTGGTCATGTTGCTCAAATTGTTACCGCAGTCCCATGAAGTTTTAAACTATGTTGGGAGTCACGGCATCAATTGGGGTGTCACCATTATTTCAATTGCTATTTTAGTGCCGATTGCCACTGGCAAAATTGGTTTTCAGGAATTAGTTAACGCGTTTAAAACACCGGCTGGTTTCATTGCAGTGGGTTGCGGTATCTTAGTGGCAGTTTTATCCGCACGTGGCGTAGGATTACTTAGTCAAAGTCCAGAAATAACAATTGCCTTGGTTTTTGGGACAATTGTTGGTGTTGTTTTCTTCAAAGGAATTGCTGCCGGGCCAGTGATTGCTTCAGGAATGACATATGTTTTGTTAACGTTATTAAATTCAGTGATAGGTCGATGGTGATAAAATGTTAAATCCAGGTACAATTGTTTCTGCAAAAATTATTGATCATAACGAGCAAGCTGATTTTGCTCAAGTTGATGGTCAAACCTTACAAGTTATTAGCGAAGAAAAATATGCCACTGATCAAGAGATCACTGGCATGGTTTATGAAAATCAGCAAGGCCAGTGGTGCTTGCAAGTTAAGCTTCCTGAAGCTGGTTTAGAATCATATGGCACTGGGGAAGTTGTTCAAATTCGCCGTGATTTGGGCGTGTTTGTCAATGTTGGTTTGGTTGATAAAGATGTTGTTGTTTCACTTGATGAGTTGCCATTGATGCATACTTTATGGCCGCAAGTTGGTGACCAATTAACTGTTAATTTAAGTTATGACAAGAAGCAACGACTTTGGGCTCATTTGGCTACTGATGAGTACTTCAAGGAGCATGCCCGTTTTAGCCGTGAATTTACGCGCAATGAGACGGTTAGTGGTCGTATTTATTTGACTAAAAAAGTAGGCTCATTCTTGAAACTTGACGATCAGCGGTTAGCTTTCGTTCATTATACTGAACGTCAAGATGAACCTCATATTGGTCAGGCCGTTAGTGGTCGCGTAATTGGCTTGACGCAAGATGGTCGGTTATCAATTAGTTTGAAGCCGTTAGCTTATGAAGAAATAGCTGATGATGCTAAAATGATTATGGCAGTTTTACAACGCGCACCAGAATTTCATATTGATTTTCAGGATAAAAGTGATCCGAGTGCAATTAAAGAGTACTTTGGTATTAGCAAGGGCGCCTTTAAGCGAGCACTAGGCAGTTTACTAAAGCTAGGTTATATTACAACTGATCTTAACGGGACAACGTTAACCGCCAAGGGTCAGGGGTATCATGAATAATCTGCTTAATGATTATTTACGATCTTTAAGAATTGAGCAGGGACTGGCTGATAATTCTATTGCGAGTTATCGTCGTGATTTACAACAATTTTGTCAGTGGTTGGCCGATCAGAAAATAACGCGATTTCCTGAAGATCCCACACAACTGAGTTTGTATTTACAGCAGTTAGCAGTTGCTGGTAAGGCGCAAAGTAGCCGCATGCGAGCTGTTTCAAGCTTGCGTCATTTCTATCGTTGGCTTAGTCAGCGTGAAATAATTCAGCACAACCCAATGGAAACAATTCCTTCGCCAAAACGGGGGCAACATTTGCCAGTTGCACTAACTGTTGAAGAAGTCGATCAGTTATTGGCAGCACCCAATACAGCGACTAAACTTGGGTTACGTGATCGCGCAATTTTTGAAGTCATGTATGCAACTGGTTTGCGAGTAAGCGAATTGGTTCATCTTAAATTAAGTGATTTGCATTTGGAATTGGGCCTGATTAATACAATTGGTAAGGGCAACAAGGAACGGTTGATTCCCATTGGCAATGTTGCAATTAAGTACGTTAAGCGGTATCTTAATAACAGTCGGCCACAATTATTGAAGTCGGATCATTTTGTTGGGACGTTATTTTTGAATTTTCGCGGGCAGCCTCTGACACGACAGGCAATTTGGAAATTAATCAAGAAGTATATTCAACAAGTCGGGATCACTAAAGACGTGACACCCCATACACTTCGGCATTCTTTTGCCACCCATCTTTTGGAAAATGGGGCTGATTTACGGGTTGTTCAGGAATTATTGGGACATGCTGATATTTCAACTACCCAAATCTATACCCATATTACACAACGCCGTTTGATTGATGTTTATCAACGCGCGCATCCCCGTGATTAAAGCAACAGGATCTTACTTGGAGGAATTTGATGTTAGTAAAATATAAGCAGGATTATGAAAAAATCGCCTTGGGTTTGCTTTCGTTTACCCCTGACTTAAAGGATTTTAATCATTTATCTGCTGAATTAGCCAACTATGTGAGTGATTCAACCTTAGAGTTAGATTTGTGGCGTGATGCTCATGGTGATTTTGTGGGAATTGTCGGTTTTGAAATTGCCGATAATTATATTTTGTTACGCCATTTAGCCTTTACCCCTGATTTTCGGACTAAAGAGAACGCCTTTGAGGTACTTGATGCCTTAAAAGGTAAGTTTAATGATAAGCGGCTAATGGCGACAGTTAGTTTAACTGAAATTGTTTCCGCTTGGGAACGTCAAACGACGACTGGCTCAGATGATAGTGCTCCAGTTGAACCGCAAACACCAAGTCAGGACTAGGCACCATGGAACTCCAATTAAAATTAACCGAATTTGAAGGCCCCTTGGATTTACTACTGCACCTAATCAAAAAACAAGAAATTGATATTTATGATATCCCCATTGCCCAAATTACAGAACAGTATTTGGATTATTTACATCAAATGCAGGAACTGTCCTTAGAAGTGGCAGGGGACTATTTAATTATGGCAGCAACTTTAATGGCCATTAAAAGTCGCCTGTTGTTACCACAATCTAAAGTAGATGAACTGGACCATCCTGACGAAGAACCAGAAGATCCACGGCAAGCTTTAGTTGAGCAATTATTGGCTTATCAGGCTTATCAAGAGGTGAGCCACTATTTGCAACAACAGGCACAGACGCGAGCCCGCTTCTTTAGTAAGGAAGAAACAATTCCTCAGCATTTAGCACCAACGCCATTACCTAAGGGGATTGTTTCCTTAGATGAGTTAGGTGCAGCTTTAACTGAGCTATTACAACGTCAGCGACAGGAGGACATGTTTGCTGCACAAACGATTAGTCGAGATAGCTTTTCTTTAGATGAGGCCTTAGCGTTAATTCAGGCACGTTTGGCAGCGGCACCGCAACAGACAGTTAGTTTTACTAGTTTGTTTGTGCTACCAATTGATCGTGAACAGGTAGTCACCTTGTTTCTAGCGTGTCTTGAATTAATGAAAACCAAGACGATTATTTGTCGGCAACCAAGCCGCCAAGCACCAATCCAAATTAGTAAGGGAGTGCCCGCGTAGTGATTCAGTATCAAGGTGAAATTGAAAGCATTCTCTATACTGTTGGTGATCAAGGAATCAGTCTTCATGATCTTGCAACCATTATTGGTATTCAAGCAAGCGGGTTGCGGCAGTTATTAGCTAAGTTACAGGTGACTTACGAACAAGGTACTGGTGGGTTGACGTTAATGAATCATGGTGACCATTATCAGTTGGTGACTAAAGCACAATATGCCCCAATATTACACCAATATTTTGCTGGGCATCAGCCGACTAGTTTAAGCCAAGCGGCTCTTGAAACAATGGCGATTGTGGCTTACCAACAACCAGTTACTCGAATTGAAATTGATCAAATTCGTGGCGTGAAAAGTAATGGTGCCATTCAGACCTTGTTAGCTCGCCAGTTGATCAAAGAAACTGGGCGCAAAGAAACTCCTGGTCGACCAATCCTCTATGGAACGACTAACTATTTTCTTGATTACTTCGACTTACAAAAGTTAGCTGAATTACCAGATCTCAGTAAATTTACGGATTCTGCTTTTGATCAAGCCGGCAATCTTGATTTATTTTATAAAAACCAAACAACTAGTGCAGCGCGCACTGAGCAAACAGAAAAGGAGTCACAGCATGACACAACCACAGGAGCATGAAGTCCGCTTACAAAAGGCAATTGCTGATGCCGGCGTCACTTCACGGCGTAAGGCAGAGGTTTTAATTCAACAAGGTCAGGTGACCGTAAATGGCGAAATCGTCCGAGAATTAGGGACGAAAGTAACCACACATGATCATGTTGAGGTTGGCGGAGTACCATTAATGAAACAACGTGCCGTGACTTATCTTTTTTATAAACCACGTGATGTTATTTCTGCAGTCAGTGATGACAAGGGGCGGCCAGTAGTTAGTGATTTCTTCGCCGATAAGCCCGAACGTGTTTATCCAATTGGTCGGCTAGACTATGATGCCTCAGGTTTGTTATTAGTGACTAACGATGGTGAATTAGCCAATCTATTAATGCACCCTAAGTTTAACGTTGATAAAACATATTTGGCTAAAGTTGAGGGGATTCCTGATGCAGCAGCCTTGAAGCAACTACGTCAAGGTGTGACCATCCATGGCAAAACCACAGCGCCAGCTAAGGCTTCTCTTAAAAGCTCTAATCAGGTGAAGCAAACGGCCCTGGTTTATTTGACCATTCATGAAGGTATGAATCATCAAGTGAAATTAATGTTGGCCAAAGTTGGTCACCCAGTGCAAAAATTGAAACGAGAGCGTTACGCCTTTCTTGATTTAACCGGTATGCAGCCAGGTGAAACTCGGCGTTTGAATGGGAGCGAAGTCCAACAACTATACAAAATGGCCCGTCAAGGTTTGCAACGTTAATTTAAGGGCAAGCCAACAATAAAGGCTAACATCTGGTCTGGCGATTATTGCTGATCAGGTGTTTTTTTAATGCTGGGCATTGAGGCACAAGTGAAAGCGATTTGCGAACAACTACGGTAAGCGAGTAAATATCACACGTATGTAAAAACTGCCGAACTTCAGTTAGGATAATCATATATCCGGCTAGAAGTGC